>JAEUQC010000037.1 GCA_016789905.1 Bryobacterales bacterium
CTTTAGCAACATGACCGAGCAGGCTCGACGAAGGATCACGCAGCGGTTGCGGCCGACGTTAGGACTGAGGCGTTTCGAGACGGAGGCCATGGTGATCAGCGGTATTGAACCGGAAACGCAGATCCCAAAAGGAGCCGTTCAGATTGGGAGATGAGGGGGCGTTGAGCGATGCCGCAGAAGATCTGCGAGCGGTGCTGGCGGCGTGATCGTTATCGAAATCGGTCAATGCATCCGATACGGCCGCATTTGCCGCAACTCTCACTTTAGGCCAGAGGCCGTTTGCGCCGATAAGCGACGTCACGGACGTAGCCTATTGATAGTGACCTCCGAGGTGCCGAAGTCTCCGGTAGTTGAGTACTTTCCAGTCGAGATGCGATAGTAGTAGCGCTTTCCACTCAAAAGCGACGGGAGTTGCAGAGCCCTGATCTCGGAAACCTGCCCATCACCGTTGCGGTAGATGGGATTACTCAGGTCTGGTTCCGTGCTAATTACCACCTGTGCCGTAAACTCCCCCGCCGGGACCTTGTACCCGATGGTCCATCGGTTCGAAGGCGTTGGAATGGACTGAACCACTACTCTGGACGATGACGAAATTCCGGTCGTCCCGATCCACACGCTGGCATTTTCCGGCAGACCCATGTTGGATATAAATGCTACAAAACGACCATCCGGGCTCAACGTCGCTTTGGGCGACTGATAGTATGGTGTCAAATTCACGTTGTTTTCGTAGAGGCGGGCCCGGTGCACAGCGATTCTGCGGAATTCGTGTCCTGGGCGAGATATGATGATTTCATCGCGGAAAGGTAGTGGCGCGGCTTTTTGAATGTTCCGAACTACGCTCGCCGAATTTGATTCGTAGTTGCCTCCGCAGGACCTTCCATTGATGGAAAACGAGGTCGAGCTCAATACTGTCACTGTCGACGGGCCATTGATACTCGTAACACCCTTTGCGCCTGCAATCAGTATTGGATCTCCGGTAGCAAGCTCATGTGCACCGATTGTTTTCGCGACACAACTGGGTCCCTGCTGAATAGAGCTAATCGAAGGTGCCTTCAATGTCCCAACTGAACCGTACGGAGTGTAGGTGCAAAGTCCCGCCCAATTGCATCCAAAATGTGCGTCAACCATCCAATTCCCCGAATCCGTAGGGTATAGCAGCCGAAGCCCACCGTTCTCTTCGACGGGTCGCGAAATGAGTTCGCGCTTGTTGAGCATTCCGGAGGCGAGAGCATACCTATTGCTGTACGGATCGTAGTAGTTCCAGAACAGAATTTGATTTCCGTTGGAGTCCTCGGTGACATCTGAATGAGGTTCTATTGCAATTTCACCAGGACCGGAAGGCAGTGCATAGTCGTAGCTTAGGATATTATTGGCGATTCCAAAAACGTGCCCCCTTGGCGCTGATAGGACTACAAGATAGCGTTTTCTGCTACCTTTGTCGACTTGTGTAACCTGGACGTAATCTATCTCCTTTACTCCCACGTAAGAGGTATCACTGCAATATGTGTGGGATTCCTGAGACATGCGTGTCAGTCCGTTGAGGTCTACTGCACATACGACTCTCTGATTACTGAACGCCCACCAGCCATCGCCTGTGAGGTCTGCCGTTCCTCCCGAGGTGATGCTGTTCATCGCCGGGCGGCTCCCGGCCGGATTTCGGTAGTCGGCGGCGACGACGACCTCGCCAGAATTCAGGAGTCTGTACTTTATCATTCCGCCTTCCAGGTACCAGAGTTTCTCGTCATTCGAGTTATCCCAAACCGCTAGGTCACTCTTGATGCCAGGCACATTCCGGTATGCGGCAGCGCCAGTGGATCGCTCGTAAATGGTAACGAACCCACTCAAACTTGCGGTCAGAACATATTTTGACGTTGCACTGAAGGCAGTTACTGCCGAGTATTGGGTGTATTCGCCAGCTGAAGTGAGCCGAGTGAGGGTCTCTCCGAACGTTGCGTCACGAATGCTCTGGCCTGGTGGAACGGGCATAGGATATGTTACTCCTGGCAATGTATTTGGAATAACACACGTATCCGCCACTGGGTACGCCGGACTCGTATTTGTGCATGACACTGGATATCCGGGAGTGTACACAGCCTCGTCGTACGCCAATGGGTTTACTATGGATAGCGTAATCGTCGCGCTCTGGTTGCCGACACTGACTAGACCGCTATATCTTCCTGCTCCTAACGCTGTAACCCCTAGATTGATGAAACTCAGTGTTACTGTTCGGGAACCTACACCCGACCTGGGCGTCACCTGAACACACGGTCCACCGCATGCAGTCGCTAGTGTGCCTGACAAGTTCACACTCCAAGCACCGACGGTACTGACTTTGAGGACTTGGTCCGGCGGGTGTCTCGTAATACTCCAAGGAAGCGAGGTACCTCTTCGCATAGTTAGGTTTATAGACTGAGGCCAAAGCACGGTTTGAGCCGATGACGCAGCCGTGGAAAGCAGCAGAAGCGAGAGGAGTGATCCGGTTGTCATAACTCGCTTTTCGGCTTACACAACCTAAATCATAGGAACCAGGCGGTCGACAACTCCGTCTCAGCATTTAATTGCTCGAAAGACGCAGAAAACCCCTACTTCCCAGACGGTTCCTGTGGGTATCTCCCGTGCCGGACCGCGGGGCAGTGCCACAGGCGACGCCATTCATGGCACGTTGGTTCTACACCACGGCTGTCCAAATTAGCTGAAAGCCGGCAAGTGGGCGTTTGAAAACAAAGCACTTGGGCATTGAAAGTAGCTGGGCAGGAGTAGAGGTTGGGGTGCCGACGGTCCCGATGCCGGTCGGCTGCTGTCCAAAATCATCGTGTGTGAAGAGGACCGGTTGTGGTGGCAGGTAATCGGAACGTTGGGGCGGCGGTCCTTCGAATGGTGTGTCGAGGAATCTCCATAAGTCGCGGTAGACAAAGAGTTGATGACCCAGCAGCGCCACGAAGCGGCTGAAGTGCCATTGCAGTCGGCTCCGCAATTGCAAGTAGCGGACGATCAGGAGGGCGATCAATGCTGTCCAAATTTGGATCTTCAATGCGTTGGCCGAAGTCCCGACGAACGTTTTGATCTTCAGATTCTGTTTGAGAGCCCGAAAGAGGAGTTCGATCTGCCAGCGCTGCCGGTAGACGGCGGCGACCAAGGCGGAATCGAGCGTGAGGCGGATGGTGAGAAATTCGAATTCGCGCTGCTGTTGCTCATCCCAGTACACGATGCGCCGAAAGAATCGATCATTGTCGTCGGTGGCGTGCTGGGTGAAGACAACGATTTCATCTCCCCGGACGCCGGAATCAGCAAGTACGGGCCTGGATTCGACGGCAACGAAAGCGGCGTTGGATTTCAGGCGGGTCACGAAGTGGACGCCGCTGGCGGTCAGCTTGGCGAACCAATTGTAGTCACAGTACCCACGATCAAAGACAACCATGGCGCCCGTGGGCAGGTCGAGGGTGCGAGCGACGGAAATATGGCTCTTCTTGCCTTCGGTGATCACGGCGTAGTGCGGCAGCAGTCCGTCATGGTCAAGGAGGAGATGGATTTTGACGGCGCCCTTGGTGGTTTTGTACTTCGCCCAGTCGAAGACCTCGGCGCGCAAATCGATCATCGTGCTGTCCAAACTGAGAAGCTTGGTGGGAAGCGAGAGTGGGATTCTGGCCGAGACCGGCAGTTTGGCCCGCAGATGCGGCACCAAAGCGGTGAACAGATCCCGGTATATCTGCCAGGGGCGATGCTGATTGGCGTAGGCCAGCGTGGAGTGGCCGGGGGCCTTCGTCATGCCGAGGTGCACGAGCTTGCCTTTGCTCACCTTCAGACCTTCGTGGATTTCGCGGAGGCTTTGCGCCTGGCCGAGTTGGCAGAACTGCATCGATACGAACTGATCCCAACAACGCAGGCCTCGCGCATGTCGCTCGCCCCGGTGCTCGGCGACCACTCGTTCAAACAGCGGGCGCGGACCCTGCTGGAGAATTTGACTGAAAATGCTGGATACTCGTGTCAGGGCTTGGTCCTTGGTCGGGTGGATTTTGTTCTTGGCGGAACGTATCCTACCCTATCAGGACCTTGCCTCTTTTTCGGTGAACGCTAATTTGGACAGGCGTGCCCGGCGACGGTCTTCCAGGGCTTCAGAATTGTGGGTAATGGAAAGCATCACCGGACGCTTACCCAGATTGGTCTTAAGATTCCAGTATTATGATAACGATGATCTCATCCATCGGTCACCTCCAAAATGTGTTCGCGGCTGACGTGCATCACGTCCTAACCGGCTATCTCCATCAGATCTATCCATCGGACGGCGCGCTCTGTTTCTGGATGGAGGATTAGTCCGAGTGAGGTATACATTCATGGGACACGCGACGGAGACACTACTACAAATCATGCGATTCACTGAATTCTGCCCGGCCGATGCATTTCACGCGTTCGGCCATCCTTTTGATAATCCACAACTTGCCGTACCGCGAGAGCCCTCGCATGGATTTCCTTCGGTTTTGGGGAGCTGAGCCCGATGACGATGTTACCCGACGGACGGCTGACTTTTCGGGCGAGATCACTTCTCAGCCTTACAGCCTTGCGTAGGTACAATTGCAGTGTCGGCGTTCTCTTCTTCGACGGACAGCCCGTCACAAAGTGGTCGAGTCATTGCTGTTCGATTTCCATAAGGCTGAATTAGGCAAGAACATCGTTGTCTTCCCGCTGAATCATAGTCAACCGGAGTATTAGCCATGCAATGATACAGAGGAAGGCGAACAGATGCGGCAGTCGAATAGGCAGTTCTCAAATGCGATTGGTCAGCCCGGCATCTAGACTTGAGGATCTTGTGACATAGCTCACTCTTCCAACGCGTACGGTAGTTTTTCAAATGTTGAATGGTGGCCGTCTCTTCTTTGAAAAGCAAGTGGCGAGTACTTTCCGATTGATCATTTCTCTATTTGCCAGTGGCTGCGGTCCATAGGCATTGATCGAGGTCGCCATGACCGCAAGATACGTCAACTCCTCACCATCGCGTGAATGCATTAACCTAAATCCGGCAGTAGAACGGTCGGAACTGGCCTAAACGCATGAAAACACACTTTTTTGTCGCTGGTGCGTCTAGCACCAAAAGGTTTGTGCGGAGCAGTTGGGTTAGATGAGAAAAATCAGTAGTTTGCATTCGTTGATGCCGCCAAACTGCCGGATTTAGGATTAAGAACTGCTCGTATCTAAGCTCGAGGCCGGCTAAGTTGGATTCCCCTCCCGATCGGAGACTATTGACCGGTGTTCTCCACTAGTGTCCGGTGAAATACTTTGCCAAAACCCATAAGTGATTGTTCATCACTAGGGGAGGTGGAATTTTGACCGCGAACGATTTGAACGGCCAACTGCCAAAAAGGATCGCCCAGCCGTTCCGGGTGTTCTTTGAAAATGGAGGATGCACGCAGGGCGCTTCGTTTTTTCCGAACTGGTTGCGAATCTTCCTCAGAAAGAATTTCACAAGTGTGTGGCCCAGTACCATCGAGGCGCGCAGCCGAGAAAGTTCTCTTACTGGGACCCGTATCTGGCAATGTCCTTTGCTCAGTTGACTTACCGGGAGAGTTTGCGAGACATCGAAGCGTGCCTGGGTTCGGTAACCGGAAAACTCTATCATCTGGGCTTTCGCGGCAATGTGTCACGGAATACATTGGCCGCTGCCAACGAGACTCGCGATCTGCGCATTTTCGCTGCGTTCGCCCAGACCCTGACTGCAACGGCGCGACCGCTGTACGCGGCCGACGCTCTTGACGTTGATCTCGACCACAGCTTGCACGCTTTGGATTCGACGACTATCGATTTGTGTCTGACGCTGTTTCCGTGGGCCGCGTTCCGCAAGCATAAAGCCGCCATGAAGATGCACACTCTCCTCGACTTGCACGGAAATATCCCCGTTTTCATTAGGAATTCCGATGGAATATTGCACGATGTCAATGTTCTCGACAACATTGCTATCGAACCCGGCGCCTTCTACGTGTTTGATCGGGGGCTACTTGGATTTCGCCCGTCTGTATCGTTTCACTCTCGCCGCCGCGTTCTTCGTGACGCGCACCAAAGAAAATGTCGTGCTGCAACGTCGATATTCGCACCCAGTGGACAAGAGTACCGGAGTCCACGTCGACCAGACAGTGATCCTGGACACATACGGCTCAACGTGCGCATTCCCGGAGGCACTTCGCCGCAGTCTACGTCGATCCGGGAACCAACAATAGCCCAGATCACTAGTGTCTGGTTAAAAGTCGAATAGAATCAGCTGGTTAGCTGGGGCATCCAGCGCGCTTTCGGTGATAGTATCTTCAAAAGCCTGTAAAATGGGCATTTTTTCGAAACTGGTCAGGCTAAGCACCTTTAGAAATGTGTAGAGCGACGCCTGGACACCGAGCCGCTTCCGGAGGACGGCGACCAAGACGTAGGCCGAGACGGCGATCCAGATCTGGGTCTTCACGGCGTTCTCGCTGGTGCCGAGAAACGCTTTGATGCGGAGGTGCTGCTTGATCCACTTGAAGAAGAGTTCTATCTGCCAGCGGCATCGATTGATATTGGCAATTGTCAGCGGCGGCAGTGCGAAGTTATTGGTCAGGAATGATAGATTCTTTCCGGTCTGGGTATCGTGATATCGAATCCGTCGAAGGGCGTCCGGATAGTGCTGGGCCGAGTGGACCGTGCCCAGGACGACGGTCTGGTCGCAGATGACCCCAGTCGTTCGATCCACCGGTCTGGAGTATCGACGTCGGAGTTTAGCGTGGCTCTTTGCCCGGACTACGAAGAAGGCGGATTCAACGGTCAACCTGTAGAGCCGGTCGAAATCGAGGTAGCCCGATCCATTACGTAGAAGGCTCCGGCTTCTGGAGCGATCTCGCCGAGCACGCTCACCTCATGCCGTTTTCCATCAGAGATATGGAGAAACATTGGTATATTTCCACGGAGGTCCAAGAGTGTGTGGAGCTTGACGGCCGCCTTGTTCTCACGAAAGCGAGCCCATGGAAACAGCGAGAGGCATAGATCGATTGTCGTTGCGTCGAGGGCATAGAGGGCGTGATCGAGCTCGACGCCAAGCGGATCGCCGGCATGGAGTGGTCGCACTATATTGACCAGCGACTGGCCGAAATCCGCGAAGATCCGCCAATCGCGATCCTCGTTCGCGTCAGCCAAGGTCAAGCGCGCAACGGTAGCCCGGAGGCCCATATGGTAGAGCTTTCCTCGCATCGAATGGAGACATGTTTCAATGTCGCGGAGGCTTTCTCTGTAAGTCAGTTGAGCGAATGCCATCGCCAGAAACTGGTCCCAGCACGAGAAACTCTTCAAGTACCGCTCCCCGCCGTAGTGAGCGACACATCGCTGAAACTCCTCATGCGGGGCGTGCGCCATCAACTGGGCGAATACGGTGCGGCCGGCGTTCATGGCCCATTGTCCATAGTCGCCAGATTGACCCGGAATCAGCTCCGGGCCGTTCAAATCGATCCCGCCTCAAATTCCGGCTATCGCATTGCCTGCAAGAGACTTACTGGCACCTCCGAAAAGTTTTACCGGACCGTAGTGAGCCCAGATCTACAAGTGCCGCTGGCAGATAGAACTCTTCTTCAAGTGGATCAAGCAGCACCTCCGCATCAAAGCGTTTCTCGGCACCAGCGAGAACGCCGTGAAGACCCAGATCTGGATCGCCGTCTCGGCCTACGTCCTGGTCGCCATCGTCCGCAAGCGCGTGGGTCTGAACGCCACTCTCTACCAAATCCTACAGGTCCTCAGCGTCACTCCGTTCGAAAAAGTGCCCATTTTACAGGCCCTCCAGCAAGCCAACTCCCGAACGGATTTAGATGACTCGGCTAAGCAGCTGAATTTATGGGACTTCTAGCCGGACAGCAGGGGGTATTCTCCTTGGGTGAACATTTCCGCCAGTTTCTCCGAAATGCACAGGCACGTGGTCCGCTACGCCGGTCCAAGCATTCCCCACAAATAAGCGATTCCGCTCCCGTTGGGCTGGGTAACTCGATCGCCGATCTCTTTTTCTCGGTCGCCGACTGTCAGTGGCGGTTTAGAAGTGAGCCAATATTTCCGACATTCCGGTGGAGAATTGAGCCCGGCTGTTGCCGGGAGGCAGTAGGGGCCCCGTAGCAGTCGCTATAGTCCAGATGGAAGAGCGATTTGCTTGAATTCTAGAACAACCGGGCGGAAGATAGGGAAGGGGGCGAATCCCCAGGAATCGTCCACGTTTCCAATGATCAATGCCGCTAATCACTTCGTCGCCCCTCCGAGCTATGTGGCACGGGCGATGTGCCGCGATGGGGTTGGTGCCGCCTGTCTGCGGATCAGCGCGTCGCATTCCACGATCCGACGATGAACAGCAAAATACCTTCACCACACGAAGTTGCTGACCGGATCGCCTTTCCGATGCAGTGTACCTTGCCCAGAACTGTTGCCGCGTCCTCCTCATCAAAACACGCCATTCCCGCCAAAGATGAAGCCCACGAGAGCAGGGAGGGTAGCCTGGCAAAATGACGAGCGGATGGCGACCGCGACCTGACCTCGGCCACTGCCCTGGGCTCCCAGTTGCGGGCCCGGCTTTGCGCCTATCCACTTCAAAACTGAGCCAGTGGCTCAGATAAAACGACAG
>JAEUQC010000005.1 GCA_016789905.1 Bryobacterales bacterium
GCGGGCGCCGTCGCCGCCGGCTACGATCAGATGTTTTATACCCTCGCCGCGTTAGCCGTCGCGGGCATCGTTGTCACAGTCTTCCTCCGCAAGCCAAAGGCTTAAACCGCCAGCCCCGGCAAATACGCCACGTTCTTCCGGGCGCCACCTGAATTCTAGGCCAGTCCTGCGCCTCCAGCACGGCCCAGCACAAATCGGATCGAGTTCATTCTTCGGCCCGTCATCGGAACGATCCGCGGTATCGCTGTTAACGGACTCGCGAGAATCGCGATTGAAGCAGCAATGCACCAGCTTCCCTCGCCAATTCCCTCGCATCGGCGGATGCGTCGGAGGTAACACTCGCAATGACAATGCTTGCTCTGGATTCCAGAATGTGAACCGATGTTTCAGTCGCCGTACCGGCCTCTGGCTTTCCAGTCGAGATCGCTTCCATCAGATGACGATCCCCCGTACGGTCAAAGCGGCTACGAAGGGCAGCCGGATTCTCGCCGTTGAATCGGAAAGCACGAAGTGCATCTCTGAGAGCTGTGAGTGGGCGTTCACCATTATCAACACCGTACAATGCCAGCGATATCTCAGCTCCTTTCAGTGGCAATGCGCCTTTCCCGCGCGCCTGGGCACGCGGATAATTAAAAACACGGGCACGGTTGCCCTCGCATTCGACCTCCCACCCGGCCCCTGCTTTGAACACGAAAGTAGCGACTCCGTCCCGGAGCATACATTCTTGGCCTTGGGCCATAGACCAAGTGCACAGGAACAAAATACCTTTTCGAAGCATCTCAGCACCCACTATGATCCCAGAAGCGTCACCTTCAGGAACATTCCTGACGCAGGCAAGTCCGCTTGGAATCGGCAAATTGTTTCGCGATGTCCGCCCAGAAGCGGAGCGTTTCGGCCAAGTCTGGCCAAGCGGGATCGCGAGAACGACCCATTTGTGTGCGAACTTCGTTTCGCTTCGTTGCCCTCCTATCTCCAAAACAAGCTCCCGAGGCCTATCTCCAAAACAAGCGACTACTCCTTAACATTACGATGTGTTCGCAACTCTGAATTCAGAGTAGCGAACACATGTCTGCCGTTCGGCGCCAACGACACAACTCGCGCCCCTCCCCATTTACACGGATCGAGATGCTCGAAATCGTCCGGCTGTACACAGACGAGCGCTTCTCCGCTGCTGGCCGGAGTCAACTCGAACGCGGACGCAACGGACCCCGGCGTTCTCGCAATAACGCCTGTATGCGGCATTGGAAGATGCTTTCCCTTTCCGGGCGGTCTTCTTACGACTCGAACTTTACCTTTCACCGCCGCCTGACTGACTTCGCCAGCCCGGCGTGGCCCCTTTTGATGGTCTAATTTGGCCCCACCTGTACTAGTAGTTTGCCCCATCTTGCTGGGGAAATGTTGGATGGCCCCGGCGGGAGTGGAGCCTGGAGGTCTCGCCCGGAGGGCGAGGCCGGAATGGCGGAACGGACGCCGGGGCCATCCAACGGCGCGACCCTCATCGGGCCTTCCTGCCTTCCATCGTGCGTCGAAACCGGAATGACTCGATTCCGGTTTCAAAAATATGAGCCCGGTCGGTAATCCGGTCCAGCAGCGCTTTACACAAGCGCGGATTCGGGAACACTGTCGTCCACTCCGAGAACGGCAAGTTCGTCGTCAAAATCAAAGCTGCGCGCTCGGCCCGGTCCGAGATCACTTGAAACAAGAACTCCGCCCCGATGTCGGCCAGCGGAACATAGCCGACCTCATCCAGGGCGATCAGGTCGTATTTCATCCATCGCGCCATCATCCGCTTGACCTGCCCATTCTGCTTGGCGTCGACCAGTTCATTGACCAACGCCGCCGCCGTGATAAATCGAACGCGCCGTTTCTGCCGGCAGGCCGCTATACACAGCCCGGTCGCCAAGTGGCTCTTACCGGTTCCGCAATCCCCTACAAAAATGACGGGTTCGCTGCGGCCGATGTATCCGCCTTCGGCAAGATTGCGGATCTTCGCCGCCGGTATCTGCGGCGCTTGCGCGAAATCGAACCCCTCAATCGTTCGGATCCGAGGGAACTCCGCTTCCCGGATCCGATTCTCAATGGCATGCCGGTCGCGCTCTTCGCACTCCATCGCCAACAGCACCTCCAGATACCGGATATGACTCTGGTTCTCCTTCACCGCCTGTTCGGCGAGCGATACGAAGTTCGCGCCGGCCGCCGGCAGCCGCAGCGCTTTGCAGTGTTGCTTCACGCTGGCTTGGTCTAGGACCGCATCCGCCGATTGTGTCTGCGTCTTCATGACATCACCGCCTTTTCGCCGCCCAGCAGCATGTCGTATTCGTCCATGAGCGGCATGGGCCGTTCAAACTCGGCCAGTTCCTCGGCCAACCGCAGCGCGTATAGGCGCCGCGCTTCCGGGTCCGGGACACGGAGAATGTGCTGTACCGCGGCCGGGTCGGTCACGCCCAACCGCCGCGCCTCCTGGACGGCAATCAGCAATCGGTCCCACCCCTCGGCCAACCCGACGCGCACCAGCACAATCATCTCCCGGGTCGCGCGCGTCTTGCCCAACCGCTGTTCGACGTCTTTCCAAAACTCGTCGAGATAGCCCGGCCACCGGCCGGCGGCGCGCCATTGCGCCAGCGGCGTGGAGTGGTACATCGCACCCGGCTTCTGCTCCAACACGTCCAGATAGTGTTCCAGATTCAGAATCTCGTGGCCGCGCCCGTAACAGCGCGGATGAGTGGCGACAGCAGTCAGACCCTCATAGATGTCCACGTGTAAGGGCCAGACCTTTACCAGCGGGCGCGCACCCGCTGGTAGCGGGGACGAGTAGCTATTCGTTTTCACGCGTACACAGCCGTTGCCGTTGACGATGGGAAAGAGCGTCTCCTCGAGCTCGAATCCTTGATCGGCCAACGGCAACAAACAGGGGTGTTCCATCGTCATGGCCTCCCGCACTGTTGTCGGACGGCCGTCGATGGTGCGCCGCTCACTCAACCGGCATCGCTCCAACAGCAATTGATTGAGCCGCTCGATGTCGCCAGCCTCCGGCACGGGTACCAGGCAGTTGCGCCGGAACCGCCCCACTTCTCCCTCCACGCCGCCCTTTTCGTGGCCCGACGCCGGGTTGCAATAATCGCTCTGGAAGCCCCAGTGCGAACGGAACGCGATCACCCGCCGTGTCTCTTCGCGTTGATGTCCCCGCAGGATTTTCTTTACCGCACTGGCCAGATTGTCGTACCGCAGCAGGTGAAACACGCCGCCAAAGTAAGCAAAGCCATGCTCGTGGCCTTCCAGAAATGCCTGTTGCGTGGCGTTTGTATAGGCGCGGTGGAACGCGCCTCCACTGAACATGCTGCGCATGCCGAAGATCTGCACGCGACGCACCCGCCCATCCAAACGGACATCGCCTTCAAACCAATCAATCTGGGCTTCCTGCGCCGGAGCATAAGTCTGCGGCACGAATATCTCGCGCCGCTGGATGTTCATTTCGATCTTGCGTGCGCGAACATATTCACGCACGGTCGCTTCGCCGATCGGGTGCTCGGGATGCTCATCGCGCAGGCGTTCCCAGATGCGATGAGCGGTATGGCGTTGTTTCCGCCACACCTGCTGGTCGTCGACCAGGATCTGGTCGATGATGGCTTTCACCGGACCAAGCCGCGGTTGCTCGCGTACCGGCTTGCGCCGTTCCGGCGGCATGGCGTCGCCCAACGCTTGGCGCACCATGCGCCGGTGCACGCCGTATTGTTTCGCCAATTGGCGAATGGTCTTCCCGGCCTCGTAGTCGCGCCGGATCTGTTCGAACTGTTCCACTTTCTGCCTCCTGTTCATCTCGCCAGCGTCACAAAGTACTAGCTGGCGGCCTCACAGGTGGGGCCATTTCAAGCCATCGAAAGGGGCCAAATCAGAGTAGCGAAATCAATTGCGACCCTATTGAACACGTCGGCGGGGACCTGGGTCGAAATCCAGTAACCTGACAAAAGTCTGCTGGCCGTGTAAGTGCCAAGTAGTTTGCGATGTGCCGGGCGGTTGGGCGAGCGACTACCCTTGCTGCTGGCCAAGTCGAGTTTGGGCCGGAATCAGCCGATCTCCGCAAGATTTTTGGCTCTATCGCCGAATGGCTGGTCCGACCAGACTGTCGCTTGTCCAAAATACGCGTGCCGTTCAACTTGCCAACCTCGGGCCGACCGTGAGGGAGCATGTTTAGTCCCTTTTAAGTCGAATGCAAACACGACGGAAGATGTTCAAAAGCACTGCCTCCGATACGGATGTTCAGGATCGGGACCGAGCGGACGAAATCGCATCGATTTACGCGCTTTTCACTTGCAAGCCAGTTGCAATAGATTATACTGGACCAGTATGGTCGCATCATGGAATTTGCGGAAGAGCCGCTTACGCGCAATCAGCTTTCATATTCACCTGTGGTCCGGACTTGTGGTGGGTCTATGGTCGCTGGTCATTGGATTGACCGGTTTTTCCCTTGTTTATCGACCGGAACTAGAGCAGGGTGGCGCCCGTTTTAGCAATGAAGCTGTGAGAACACGACTGGATCTCGACCTTGTTGCTAAGCACCTGCAACAACGATTCCCCGCCGTACCGCTCGAAAGCGTTCGCCTGGAAACCGTTTCCGGCGCACTTGATTATCATTTCAAGTTGCATGAGAAGGTGGAGGACGAAGAGAAACACGGCGCACGAGGTCCGGATTTTCACATTTTGGTGCACGCCAGCACAGGCGCGGAACTCAACCGCACGGAAAGGCACGCAGGGTGGTTGGGCTTTCTGCGCGATCTGCATTTCGATCTCTTAGCGGGAAAGACTGGCCGGAAGGTAAACGGTGCGCTGGCCGGCGTACTCTTGTCGCTTTGTGTGACGGGAATGATCGTTTGGTGGCCTGGGATCAAGAACTGGACGCAGCGGCTTTGGGTGAGTGGAGGCAAAAGCTGGAAACGCACAAATTGGGATGCGCACAACGCCGTGGGATTTTGGTTTGCCGGCGCTCTGGCGCTGCAGGCGATCACTGGCGTATTCTTCGCCTGGCCGCAGTTGGTGAAGGTCAAAGAGGAATCGAAGCCCAAGTTGGAGCGTGCGGCAAAAGCAAAACTAAGCTTGATGGCAATTCGGGCAAAGGCGGAAGCGGAGGCGCCGCATGGGCGAGTGACGCATATTAAACTGCCGCATCAGGCGAAAGACAGCATTGAGGTGCGATACAAGACAAGCGGCGACTGGAAGGAAGAAGGCAACAATCGAATTTATCTCTCGCCCGAAGACGGGAGTGTGTTGCGGCATGAGAGGTGGAGCGAATTGCCGCTTGCGGCGAAAATCGATATGGCGCGCGGGCCAGTTCATTTCGGCAGGTTTCTGGGAGCGGGCTGGATGTCTTTGGCTGTGCGTTTGCTATATCTGGGCGTTGGTTTGGCGCCAGGATTCTTGTTTGTGTCGGGAGTGTTGATGTATTGGAACCGGTCCCTTTCAAAGGTCTGGGCGAAGTGGAAGGCCCGGACGGGGATAAAGTTGGCGCCCGCACTCGGGCGGTTGGTTACCCTGTTGTGCATCTCCTGCACATTGCAGGGGCAGGACATGGCCGGTGTGGTGGTGGACTTGTCCGGTGGCGCGATTGCGGGCGCGCGTGTTCAACTCGGCAGCGATTCTAGGCGGAGTGTCTATACAGACCGGCAGGGTCGATTCCAGTTCGCCAAAGGCGACGCCGTGGCATCCACTGTAAGCGTGGAAGCGCCGGGATTCGAGCCGGTTGCGAGAGAAGTCAAAAACGGAAGCGAAATACGGATAATCCTGGAGCCAGCAAAGCAAGCGGCGAGCGTTACCGTAAACGCGGGCACGCTGGATCAACTGAGGCTGGACGAACCGGTGCCGCAAACGTCGATTGGCCGCGAAGATATAGCCTCGCGTAACAATCGGCGCCTGAGCGACGTAGTGGCCCGGATGCCCGGTGTGTATATGAGTGGGCCTCCCGGGGGCGATAAAGACGTCCGGCTGCGGGGCTTGGACAAGGAGTTCACGCGGACACAAGTTGACGGCGTCATGATTCCCGACGCGGGCGAGAAGCGCGAGTTGCAATTGAACCGCTTACCCTCATTCGTCGTGGAAAAGGTAACGATCGTGCGCAATCCGAGCGCGGAGTATGAAAGCGACGGCGCGGCGGGGCGCGTAGACGTGGAAACGCGGCCGATTCCGGCAGGATTGCGAATGGACGGGAGGATCGGAGCGGGCTACAGGGACCAGTTTTCAAGGCGTCTCTACAATGGGCAGGTCGCGGTGGGCTATCGCAAAAACAAGATCGGGTTCTTTGGGGCGTTCGATCATCTGAACGATCCGCTGTACATTATCAAGGACCGGAGGAATTCGAACGGTTCGGCGGAAATCGAAGATGAAAGGCAGTTGCAAAGCACGCCGAATTTTATGGGCGACATTGGACTGTTCACCGATCGATTCGGCGAATTTCATCTAAAGCCGGTGTTGATGCGCTTTTCAACCAATGTGTCCAAGACCCGCGAGAATCTGGCCGCCTCGGGCGCGGCGACAGCATTGAACACAGAGGCGGAAAACAAAATCGCCATGACACAAGGGCTGTCGTTGACCCATCGTGTGGCGACAACGCGGGGGTGGCTATGGAGTTCGCAGGCGGCTTTATTTATCACGGACGAGGACAAGCTGGACAAGCGCAGGCAGAGCTACCGCCTGGTAGGCGGGATCTTCACCCCGGACAAGTTGGGCTTTGAGCCAGAGTTCAAGGAAGACAGGACTTGGACCGTCCAATCCGCGGTGGCAATTCCCTGGAAGCTGGGTTGGGTAAGCGAGTTGAAGATGGGTGGAAGCGTGAGGTTGAGAGATCGATTCCGGGATAAGTATCGCTACGAATTGGATTCGGTTGGGGTGCGGAAAAACTTGTTCGATCCTAAAGACCAGTATTGGATCGACGAGAATTATCAGGGGTATTTTATCCAGAATCGCTTCCGGATTGGACAGCGGTTGAGCATCCTGCCCGGACTGCGGTATGAGCAGGTAGATTTGTTCGCCCGGAATCCTCTTTCGACGGCACCGAATCGGCTATTCAAGGATTGGAATCCTTCAGCGTCGCTGCTGTATCGTGTGCGAGACAACTGGACGGTTCGGGCGGCGGTGTCTCGAGGGTTGAACCGGCCGAAGTTCGATGAGTTGTCGCCATTTGAGAATGAGGGCACGGCAACGATTTTGATCGGCAACCCGGGATTGAACCCCTCGACGCTCTGGAGCTACGACGTGGGAACGGATTTCGCAACCAGCAGAGTGACTATTTCAGTGAACGGATTCCGGAAGACGATCCGCGGCGTGATTGAACAGGCGGATACAGGGGAACGGCGCTTTGGGAAAAGCGTGCTGCAGGTATTGAATGTGGGGAACGGATGGATTTCGGGGCTCGAGTTGGAGCAACGCATGCGCATGCCATCGTCAGCCCCTCCGTGGTTGAAGTCCTTCTCCTTCTGGGCCAACCAGACGTGGCTTGATTCGAATCTCAAGGATTTTCTTGGCAACGAGCGCCGCTTCAAGGAGCAGCCGTACTGGCTATCAAACAATGGCGTCGACTATGTCGAGGAGCGCACGGGAACTTCATTGAGCTTGATGGCGAATTTTGTTTCGGCGCGCGACGAGCTGAAGTTGAACCTTGACACGAACCGCATTGGGGCTAGCGCGAGTTTTGATGCGGCTGTCTATCAGCGGTTAAGGGGGCGCTATCGTTTGTTTTTCGAGGGCAACAATTTGAGCAATCGGCGGCGTGTTTTCGATGAGAACTTTGTCAGCGGTTCTGCCGTGCGGCGGCTAGAGGGATATGGCCGAACCGTGATGGTGGGGCTGCAGTTTTCACTGTAAGCTTAACCTACCGGGCTTCCTCCACCGTTAGGCGTCCTGGCTCGATCAGGACTGAGGCCTTCGTTTCGATCGGAGAACTTGGCATGGCTGCCAAATCCACAACCCGAAAAGGTAATACAAGTCCGGGTGCTATCCTCGCAACGGCTATAACCCCAACCTCGATTCTATTAACGGATCTGAGGATTGGCTGAAACCACTGTCGTCAAATCGCTTTCGCTCAAAGGATGCATCATGGCGATCAGCGAGGGAAGAGAATGTTTAGCCGACGGCTAAACAATTGGCGTCTGGCAACAATCTCAACTTCGCCACAATCGAGAGCGAAGCGAACGACCTATGACGGCGATACAGGGAGCATCATCATCGGATTTTACGAGCGAGAACCTACATGCATGTAGGAGTGATGGTACGCGCTTTGGGGGTGCACGCCAAAGCTTAGTACAGCCACCCTTCTTGTATGGAGGTGCGGGAATCTGGTTCTGCAAACCCCCGAATAAAATGAATCCTCATCATGGATTCGAATTGGGAAGCAGTGCCCAATCGGGTGCATCTTTCCATGTCTTCATCTTTGGTAGACCGGAAGATGGGTTTCTGCATAGCGACGCCGGTCTAGATGTACCTCGCCAACAGATTTCGTCCAAGAACAAGTATCAAGCGACTTGCTGGCGCCCAGCACGTCGTTGCTTCCGCGGTTTCTTCAAATTCCGGACGCACGACCCAATGAGCATTTGCTTCCGTTCATCGAACACTTCTTCCGCGTAATACCGCCGCCGGATCTGCTCAGGTGGCGCTCGATGCGGCCTTCGGCCAGCTGCCGCACATTAATGTGCGACAGAGGCGTTCCCGGCCGAGTACTTACTCCCAACTCGCTAGGGGATTCTTGCTAGTTGTCCTAATCTGCTTTCAAGCTTCGGTCCGGTACCGAAGCCGAATTCAGACTTGGGAGGTTCTTCTCATGCAACAGCAGTTTCGACTGCAGATCAAACAGCGGGTAGCATTGCTCATCACCATCTTGCTGTTATTCATCGTCAGCGCGAACGTGGCCGTGATGGCCCAAAATCTGGGCGGGACACCAAGTCCAGCTCCTGATGACCATCCCTGGCGTCGATTTCCCCACCGCCCAATCCATCCTCGCCATGATCGACGACTGGAGCCGCTTCCCCGGCGCCGACAAAGCCGCCGCCTACTTCCGCCTCGTCCCGTCACTCATCAATCGGCCGAAAGGTGCTACCACGGATCGATCACCAAACACGGCAACGGACACGCCCGTTGGATGCTCGTCCAGGCCGCCCAGCACATCGACACACATCCCGGCCCCATCAGTGTCTTCTTCCGCCGCATCGCCAAACGCAAGAATCGGAATGTCGCCATCGTCGCCACCGCCCGCAAGCTCGTCTCCATAGCCTGGCATATGCTCAAGAACAACGAGGCCTACCGCTGCGCTGACCCAAAGACGACCGAAGCCAAAATGCGCCGTCTCCGCGTCCGCGCCACCGGCCAGAAGCATAAGGGCGGTAATCCCAAGGCCCAGCCGCGCCCAGCCGCCTACGGGACCGGCAAGCCGACCCGCGGTATTCCGGCTCTCGGCGAGGTGTATCAGAAGGAAGGTCTCCCGCCACTCGGTGAACTCGCCGCTGGGGAGAAGAAGATGTGCCGCGAGCAAGGTGTCGACGGCTACGCCGCCGCCATCCGCCAGTCGCGCTGCGTTCCCCGCGGCGGAAACACGAAAAGGGAGGACACTGCGCGTTTCCGAAGGGACGCGAAAGTGAGTCACAGATTTTTACGAACAATATTTCCTTTATTTCCAACACCGCCCTTCCCCAAACCGCCAAAAACCATTGACTCCCCCTGCTACACTGAAATTAGGGGGACAGAATACTGTCCCGCAACGAAGGCCCTCCGCCACAAACGGAGGGCCTTTTCCATGAAAGGAGCTCGATATGACACCGGATGAGAAAGCCCGCATTAGCCGTGAGAATGGAGCGAAGTCTCGTGGGCCTAAGACACAGGAAGGAAAAGACCGCGTCAGCCGCAATGCGCTCAAAACCGGCGAACACGCCGAAAAGTTCAAGCACTTCCTCCCTCCGCACGAAGCCTGTCTCGCCAACGAGGATCCCGACGACTACAACAAGTTCATCGACACCCTCCTTGCCATCTACAAGCCCGTCAACCAGCTCGCCCTCGACGCCGTCGGTGATATCGCCGTCGCCCGCTGGCAGATCCGCCGTTACAAGGCCTGCATCACCATGACTTGGAATCTGGCCCTCATCGCCGCCGCCCAACGCCCCAACACCCTCGCGCCCGAACTCGAGGAAATCAAGGTCATGGTCGACTCGACCACCGCTCTCATGGCCGGCAACAGCGTCATCTCCAAACTCAATCGCGATATCTCCCGCCTCCAGCAGGATGTCGCCCGCGCCGAGCGCCGCATTAAGTTCATCCACTCTACTTTTCCCGACGCGGCAATACAAACCCAGCCGAAACCCGAACCGCCTGTTGAAAACACAGCACTTAACAGCGAAGTTCCGGAAACGCCCAATGACGGACCTGCCCCCGTCTACACCACCGAATGCACTCAAACGGTCATCGAGGGCTACCGGAAGCTCTATCCCGGCCGTCCCATCGTCTTTCTCCCGTCCGATGACGGCCTTGACGGCGACGAAATCCTCCCCGATCACACCCCGGTGCCCCGCATCGAGGTCTAATTGGGATGTTTCGGCCCTCGCACCTCCAAGACCTCAAAAGGGCCACAGCCGAAGTGTGTCCAAAATCGGCCGCAAACCCATGGAAACCCAGCTTCCCGCTGCCCCTCCATGCCCAATCCGATCCCGTCCCCAGCCCCTCCGCGCCCAAAAATATCATCGATTGGAGCACCGCCCAACTCGGCTTCACCCCCACCCCAAAACAGGCCGAAGTCCTCAATTCCTCAGCAAAATACCTGATTCTCTGCTGCAACCGCCAATGGGGCAAAACCACAACCATCGCCGCCAAAGCGCTCTTTGCCGCCCTGCAAACCCCAGGTTTCAAAATCGCCATCCTCGCCCGCAGCAAGAACCAGGGCGGCCTCCTCATCGCCAAAATGGAGGAATTCGCCCGCCGTCTCGATCTCCACATCCGTCGCATCCGCGGTGAGGAGTTCTCCCTCATTCTGCCCAACGAAAGCTCCGTCGTCGCCATCCCCCACACCGCCGATTCCAGCCTCGGCCGCACCGCCCACCTGCTCATCGTCGACGAAGCCGCCTCCGTCAAAGACCACGTTTTCCACGCCATTTCCCCCTTCATCGCGCAAACCCAGGGCAGCCTCTGGCTCATGTCCACACCCCTCCGCCAGTCCGGCTTCTACTACAACGCCTGGCACGATACCGAATCCGGCTGGCACCGCGTCTTCTCGAACGTCCTCGATTGTCCCTCCATGGACAAACACTATCTCGCCATGCAGCAGCGCATGAACCCCATCCGCTACAGTCAGGATTTCCTCTGTCAATTTGTCCAGCCCGCCAACCGCCTCTGCTCCCGCCAGGCCGCCAACGCCATCGTGCGCAAGCCCGATGACAACACCCCCAGCGGCGCCGGCGTCATCGATTTCGTTCGCGGCGCCACCCTGCTCCCCGAACCCAAACTCTACAACGGTCTCGACCTCGGCCAGCGTTTCGACCACAGCGCCATTGCCGCCGTCGAGCTCACCTGGCGCCATCGGGGCAAGGACCCGGCCACCTACGCTGAACGCTGGCAGCCGCAACTGAAGATCACCCGCCTGGAGCGTTTCCCGGTCGGTCTCGATTATGACGAACTGCACAAAATCGTCGCCGCCAGTCTCGCCACCGAGCACCGCCAACTGGAACTGATCGTGGACGCCGGCGGCCCCGGCCCGCCCGTGGTCGATCGTCTCAAGAAGTCGTTAGCGAATAACATCCAGTTAAAGCCGGTGATCATCACGGGCGGCAAGGGGCAAAACACACTCACTGGAGGGTACACCGGCATACCGCGCAGAAGCCTGATATCGACGCTGCTCATGACCATGACGGTAGGTTCACTGATGGTGGAAGAGGGACTGCCAAACTGGGACCAGTTAGTGGAGGAGCTGGTGGAACTGAGTGCGGAGACGACGCACCCGGCCGGCGGGGCGATGCATGATGATCTGGTCATGGCGCTGGCATTGGCGGTCTACCGCGCGGTGCGGGACACGCCGAGCCTGCTCCCCGGCGTCCCCGCCCCCCAGGCGTAGGCGCCGCGCATTCGCAACCAACAACCGAACCCTTCCGGCCGCTGGTCTTACTAAACCATCGCCAGCCACCCGGACCAGGTCTTTGACAATCGAACGAAGAAACCCCGCCTGCCCAGGCTATAGGCAATCGCCGGGCAGGCACAGGCCGGCGCACGCGA
>JAEUQC010000009.1 GCA_016789905.1 Bryobacterales bacterium
ACACCTTACCCCGCGAAGCGCGGCATCCAGCAATCCCCCTTGAGGGGGATCACAGGGGGTAGACCAAACGGATGTCGCGGCCTCTGGACAGCCACTGACGGGCGATGACACTCAACTCAAAGTTATCGGGCGTCAGCGAACCCCGCCGCGTCCTCGCGGGGACCGGGCCTGTTTTTGGCCCGGCGGGGACGACCAACACGAATTGTAAGAGCCCACTCCCCGCGCAGCCTGTCCGGGCCGCGTTCCACCCTGCCGGAGGCAAACCAAATACCTTAAGAGATTTTCCTCCGGTCACCCGTACTGCCCCTACCGGCGGGCGGCGTGCCGGGCCGCTGCTTTTGCGGCCCACCAGCCCCATTGTTTGAATGGGGGCCCGCCGGACCGGAATGCCGACAGGAGGATCAGCGGTAGGCTTCGGAGCGGAGGCGGACGCCATAGATGCGCATGGCGCCCTCGTGAAGATTGAACAAGACGCGGTAGCCGCCGATTCGCAGCCGGAATGAGCCGGCCATATCACCGTGCAGAGGTTCGATGTCTCCGCCACCGGTGCGCGCGTAATGAAGAACGCCATCGAAAATGCGCATGGCGGTGGGGCGGTCCAGACGACGCACATCCGCCTTGGCTTCATCGAGCCATTCGATTCGGTAGGGTGGCTTTACTTGTTGAGGGGAAAGTCTTCCGGCTTTAGCCCAAACTCAGACAGGACGTCGTCCATGGGAATGCCTTTCCCGCCGCGTTGCGCGAACCAGGTCTGGCCCTCGTGAAAGCGACGGCGTTCGTCTTCCGTTACTGGTTCCGAAGTGACCGGTTCGCCACCGTCGTGGATCATGACCTCCAGCAGGTGGACGACGGCGGCGAGTTTGCTGGGCTCGAGTTGGCCGAGCAGCTCGTGAGCTTTGGTTTCGAGCGTATTAACGGCCATGGCGTTCTCCTTGGTTTCCATTTTTGCGGGGCGTGGAGATGGCGGCTAAAGAGTTAATCAGCCGGATAACGGCGCGCTGATCCTTCTCCGGTAACTGCGTGACGACCTGGAAGCGCTTCCATAGGCGGCGTGTTTCCGGATCGTCTTCCTGGACCGCTGGCGCGGCCTGCGGCGGGGGTTTCAGACCGAGCAGTTCATCGGCCGAGACATGGAGTGCTTGCGCGAGGACGATGACGATGGAGGCGGGCGGAACGCCATCGTCGTTTTCGTAGTAAGAAATCGAACGCTGCGTGGTGTTGGTGGATTGGGCCAGTTGGACCTGGGTCAGGCCGCGTGCCTTACGGAGGGCGGCGAGGCGGGGGCCGAAGCTGGCATCGTCTTTTTTCTTGCGTGGCATCTCATGGGCGATTGTAAGGGTGGAATCGCGGGACCGGGGCCGGGTTCGGAGCCTCATACACTCATTGCGTATACTCTCATGTACGGTATAGAGTGGTCAACGAGCATACGAAAGGAGTGCAGTGTCGCTTGACAGGTTTTGGCGAAGGAAGCCGTTTGCATGGCGAGAATTCCGGACGTGGAGATTGAGCGGCTAAAGAAAGAAGTGCCGGTTGAGCGGCTGGTGATGGGGTTCGGCGTAGAGCTGAAGCGGCATGAGGCGGAGCTGATTGGGACGTGCCCGTTTCATGAGGATCGGACGCCGTCGCTGGTCGTGTCGCCCAAGACGAATCTGTGGCATTGTTTGGGCGCGTTCAATATCGGCGGATCGACGATCGATTGGGCCAACATGACCGGATTGTGCCGTTGCGGGTGTGGTTCCGGTGGATGGCGCGGCATCATCACATCCTGCATGATCCGGCTTCGGAGATTGAGTTGCCGCGCACGCCGCAACGGTTGCCGAAAGCGGTTTTGACGGCTTCGGAAGCGGAACAGGTTATGCTTGCCACGGATATTCATGATGTTTTGGGTTTGCGGGACCGGGCCATTCTGGAGACGTTCTATTCGACGGGAATACGGCGGCTGGAGCTGGTTTCGTTGAAGCTGTGGGACCTGGATCTGGAGCGGGCGACGGTGACGATCCGGCTGGGCAAGGGGAAGAAAGACCGGTTCATTCCGTTGGGCGACCGGTGCGCGGCGTGGATCGCGCGGTATCTGGTTGAGTCGCGGCCGCGGCTGGTTTCCGAGCCCGACGATAGGACCGTGTTTTTGTCCAATGCCGGCGAACCGTTCTCGGTTGACGGTTTTTGGGGAGAGTGTGCTGGGAGGCGGGAGCCGCGGGGGGAGCCGGTGGGAGAACCGGTGGGCGGTATCGAATGTGTCGCAGAGCTTTTTGACGCCGGGGCAGCAGAGCTGGATAGATGCGGCGAAGATTCAGGTGAATACGGCGACGGGCGGGGAGTTGGCGAGTCATCCGCGCATTGGGAGGGATGACGTGGGATGTGGCAGGGCGGATGCGTGGGACTGGGGCGGCGGGGGGCGGAGTATGGGTGCGCGGCGCCGGTGACATCGACGCGGTATGTGATGGCGGACCATCTGGGATCGGTACCGGTGGTGATGGATGGGGCTGGCGGGGTGACGGGGCATGGCGCCGCTATCGTGCTTTGGCCGCAAATCGCATGGCGGCCATGGTGATAAACGCGCCGAGGCCGCCGAGTGCGATATCCTTCTGCGCGTCCCACATGTCGCCCTGCATGCCGACGAATGCCTCGCCCTGTTCCGGCGTCACCACTTCGGCCACGATGGATTCGATGACCTCATAGATGGCCCCGGCCGCCAAGGCGAACTCCACCGGAATGAAATAGCTCCAGAGACCGCGATTCGCCGTGGTGGCCACAAACACCTCCCGCACAGGCACGCTGAGGAAGAAACCGAAGGCAAAATGGCTGACACGGTCATAGTGGTTGCGTGTGGTGTGCAGCCATACCTTCATCCACTCGCCAAGCGGCACGTCGGCGTATTTATGGTGCGCGCCCCACTCATGAACCGCCAAAAACGCGAAAACCATGCCATAGGCAAACGCCGAAAGCGGTATCTTGCGGTACGTACCCGCCAACAGCGCGATCAAAGCAAACACCAATACGTTCTCCAGCCACCAATCGAACACCATGGCCGGGCGGTAGGCCGAAGCCGCCATCATCATCAGCGTTCCGCCTACGTAAAAATGCAACGCCCGATTCTGCCGGAACGGAGTCATCCGTCCATTCTGCCATTTCCCTCCCAACCCGGAAAATTCCACTAGAACTAACGCTATACCCTCTCCGTACCGATGAGGTTAATGTCATGGCGTCCACGATTTCCCCCCCCGGACCCGAAACGCTTCCCTCCCCGGAAGACCAACAGAAGGCTGCCGAACAGCTTCTGCGCCGGTTACCGTCGCTACCGACCGTCTCCGCCCGTCTATTGGGCATGATGGGCCGGGCCGATGTGAACTTGAAAGAAGTTAGCAACCTGATCATTTCCGACGCAGCCCTTACCGGCGAAATACTACATATGGCGAATTCAGCCATGTTCGGCGTGCGAAGCGAGGTGAGAAGTATTCTGCAGGCGCTGGCGGTGCTGGGTACCGAGAAAGTAAAAGGGCTGGCCTGTACGGTAGCCTTGCGCAGTTATTTGGGCAACGCGCTCCAGATTCCGGCGCTCAAGCGGTGCTGGCGACATAATCTAGCTACTGCTGTAGTAACGTCGGAGCTCGCGGAATGGGCACGCCAGGATAGCGGGGAAGCGTATACGGCGGGGATCTTGCACGACATTGGCCGATTGGGGCTGATCGCGGTGGATCCGGCGAAATACCTCACCATGTTGGACGCGGCGGTGGGTGTGAGCGGCTGCCTGTGCGACCACGAAAGAGCCGCTTACGGCTTGGACCACGCCTTTGCCGGGGAGTGGCTGGCGCGTTCCTGGGGGCTGCCGGAGTTCATATGCAGCGCCATACGCGCGCATCACCGGCCCCAAACGGCAAGATACGACGAGATTGGCGGGCTAATAAACTACGGATGTCGGATTTCAGATGTGCTGGGCTTTTCGGCGATTGAGGGGTTGCAAATTGAAGACGATCCGCTGGAGGAGTTCCTGGGACTGATTCCGGCCGCGCAACGAGAGCGGATGAACATAAACCCGCGCGAACTGCAAATCCTGATCGCCTCGCGCGTAAATGCGCTGGAAGCGTAAACGGAACTCATTAGAATGGAATGGTGAGTCCACTCTCCAATCTGTTCGGCCAGAAGTTCGGATTGACCGAACGAGACCTTGAGCGCTACCTATCCGAAGCGCTATCGAAGGGCGGCGATTACGCCGATCTCTATTTTGAGTATCTGGCGACGAGTTCCATAAGTCTGGACGAATCGCTGGTGAAGTCGGCGACGCAGGGGGTCACCCTGGGCGTCGGGATCCGGGTGTTGTCTGGCGAACGGACCGGGTATGCGTATTCCGATGACTTGTCGCCGGAGAGAATCACAAAAGCCGCGCGGACGGCGGCGTGCATTGCCAGCGGCCCGGCGACGGAAATTGTCCAGGGCCTGAAGACGGCGGAGAAGCGCAACCTGTACCCGGTGCCGGTGCTGGCGGGGGACACGCCGCTGGAGGAACGCGTGAAACTGGTGAAACGCGCCGACGCGGCGGCGCGGGCCTATGACGCGCGCGTGTTCCAGGTGCAGGCGGTGTATGCCGATTCCGTGCGGCACGTACTGGTGGCGACATCCGATGGGAGGCTGTCCACCGATGTGCAGCCGATGGCGCGGCTGAACGTATCGGCGCTGGCGCGAGAAGACAACGGTGTGCCGCAGCGCGGGTATTCCGGAGGCGGCGGCAGGATTGGGCTCGACTTTTTTAGCGGCAGCCATTCGCCGGAGGCGTTCGCGACCGACGCGGCGCGGCAAGCGATTGTGCAACTGCACGCCGTGGACGCCCCGGCGGGGGAGATGACGGTGGTGCTTGGCCCGGGCTGGCCGGGGATTTTGCTGCATGAGGCGGTGGGCCACGGGCTGGAGGCGGATTTCAACCGGAAGGGAGTTTCGGCGTTTTCCGGCAGGATTGGGCAACAGGTGGCGAGCAAGCTGTGCACGGTTGTTGACGATGGGACTATCGCCAGCCGGCGCGGGTCGTTGAACGTGGACGATGAGGGAGAGCCGACACAGCAGAACGTGCTGATAGAAAATGGCGTGTTGCGCGCGTACCTGACCGATAAACTGTCGGCGCGGCTGACGGGAGGGGAATCCACCGGCAGCGGGAGGCGGGAGAACTACCAGCACTACCCGATGCCAAGGATGACGAACACGTTTATGTTGAACGGGGAGAGCGTGCCGGAGGAGATTATCCGGAGTGTGAAGCATGGGCTGTACTGCACCAATTTTGGCGGTGGGCAGGTGGATATTACGTCGGGGAATTTTGTGTTCTCGGCGTCGGAATCGTTCCTGATTGAAGACGGCAAGATTACCAGGCCGGTGCGCGGGGCGACGCTGATTGGCAATGGACCGGAATCATTGAAACACGTATCGATGGTGGGGAATGATTTGAAGCTCGATATGGGAATCGGGGTGTGCGGGAAAGAGGGGCAATCCGTCCCGGTGGGGGTGGGGATGCCAACCATCAAAATTGACCAGATGACGGTGGGAGGCACGCGATGAGCGAGGCACTGCTGCGGGACGTGGCGTCGCTGGCGATCCGGTTGGCGACGGAGCGAGGCGCCACCGATGCCGAATGCACGATTGCCGAAGGGGATGAATTTTCGGCCACGGTGCGGCTGGGCGAAGTGGAGACGTTGAAAGAAGCCGGATCGAGGGCCGCGGGGCTGCGGGTGCTGCTGGGCCAGCGGCAGGGGTCTTCGTATACCTCGGACCTGACCGAGGAAGGGATTTCGCAAATGGTGGACGCGGCCATTGCGATTGCGCGGATCACGGAGGAGGACCCGTACGCCGGGCTGCCGGAGCGGGAGGAGTTGGGCCAGTTGACGGGAGACCTGCAACTGTTCGCCGAGGATGTGCCGCAGGTGGCGGCGGCGGCGCGGATTGACGCGGCCAAGCGGGCCGAGGCCACGGCGATGGCGGCCGATGCGCGGATTACGAACTCCGAAGGCGCGGGGTGTGAAACCTATTCCGGATCGCGAGTATTCGCCAATAGCCGGGGCTTTTTGGGCAGCTATTCGAGCACAACGGCTTCGCTGAGCGCGACGCCGGTGGCGACCGCGGGCGAACAGATGGAGCGCGACTACTGGCATTCGATCTCCCGTTCGTGGGCGGGGCTGGAATCGCCGGAAGAGGTGGGGCGGAAGGCGGCGCACCGGGCGCTGCGGAGGCTCGGATCCCGGAAGATAGAGACGTGCAAGGCGACGGTGGTGTTTGAGCCTCGGGTGGCCAAATCGCTGCTGGGCCACGTTTTTGAGGCGGTGAGCGGGGAATCGATCTATCGCAAGTCGTCGTTTCTGCTGGACAAACTGAACGAACAGATTGCGGTGGAGACGGTGACGTTGATTGACGACGCCACCATTCCGGGGTATTTCGGCACTTCGCCTTTTGATGATGAGGGGGTGCCGTCGCGGCGGACGGTGATCATTGAAAAAGGCGTGCTGAAGAACTACCTGTTCAACACCTACGCGGCGCGGAAGCTGGGCGCGAAGACGACCGGCAATGGCGCGCGGGGGCTGACCGGGGCGGCCGGGATTGGCCACGGCACGCTGTATTTGGAAGCTGGCACGCAGACGCCGGAGGAGATCTTCGCGGCCGTTGGCACGGGGCTTTACATTACAGAGCTGATCGGGTTCGGCGTGAACACCGTGACGGGCGACTATTCGCGCGGCGCGGCCGGGCTGTGGATAGAAGACGGCAAGTTGAGCTATCCGGTGGCGGAGATCACCGTGGCCGGACACCTGTTGGATATGCTCAAGAACATTACGCACATCGGCAGCGACCTGGAGTTCCGCGGATCCACCTGTGCGCCGACCGTCGCGATCAGCGATATTACAATCAGCGGCAAATGATCAACGGATCCCCGAAGAAGAACAGAGAATTTCCCGCCGGCCTGGCGATTGCGGCGGCGGTGGTATTGCTGGCGGGCGGCGCGGCGGCGTGGTATGTCTCGCAGCCGAGGGAGAATGCCAATCAGGCGCCGGTGGTGACGCCGGAGGCCAAGGCGTATGTGAAGAACCTGAAGTTAAGCGAAACGGAGCTGAAGGCGACCGATAGCGCGATGGCGAAATCGCTGGTTGAAATTGTCGGAAAGATCACCAACAACGGCGACCGGAAGCTGAAGCTGGTGGAACTGAACTGCATTTTCTACGATCCGTACAATCAAGTGGTTCTGCGGGAGCGGGTGCCGATTGTGCGGCCGAAGACAGGGGGCCTGGGGCCGGGGGAAACCAAACCGTTCCGCATGCCGTTCGATAACCTGGCTGGCAGTTGGAACCAGGCGATGCCGCAACTGGTGATTGCGCAGATACAGTTCGAATAATGGCTACCGTGCTGCTAGTGGAAGACGACCCGGACCAACTGGAACTGCGGCAGCAGATATTGGAAATGGCCGGGCACGAAGTGCTGCCGGCGCGGACGGCGGACGAGGCGTTGGGGCACAGAAGGGCGGCGGCGGTGGCCGTGCTGGATTTGCGCATTCCAACGCTGGCCGAAGGCTTGCGGCTGATTACGGAGTTGCAGGCCGCGGCGCCGGCGATGAAGCTGATTGTGCTGAGCGGGTGGACACGGGAGTTGACTGTAAAAGTAGATCAAATACTGGAGAAACCGGTGAAAACGCGCAACCTGCTGCAACATATTGCCCGGCTGGCGGTGATGCTGGCGTTCTGTGTGAACGCGGCGGAGACGGTGGCCCACATGGAGCTTTCCGCGCCGGGAATGGACTGGGAGAGCAAGGGGCGGGAAGCGGTGCTGGCCGATGTGGCCATTGACGGGAAGGTGCAGCAGCAGGTGATGCTCTATGCGGGGGCGCGGCGGCACCGGTATAGCGTTTTTCTGGGGGACCTGGCGCCGGGGAACCACAAAGTGACCGTGCAGGGGAAGGGCGTGGTGGAGCACGGCATCACGCTGGAAGCGGCGCGGCCGTGGGCGGCCTATGCGCCCGTGCTGTTTGAGCGGAAGAACGCCATTGGCAGGTTTACCGATATTCCGCTGTTGACGTATGTGGAAGCGCTCAATGAAAACGGGCAAAAGATCCTGCAATACACGGTGATTTTTTCCAATGAGGACGGCGGGACGTCGACGCGATCGCTGATGGCGCGTTGGGGCCGGACGACCGATATCGAGTATGTGTTCCGCGCCTATTTGAAGGCCGATGGCACGCTGGACAAGGCCATTATCCAGTCGCGCGGGCACAAGGACATCGAGTTCACGGGCCCGTTTTTCGGCACGCATCCGATGCTGATGCCGGTGACGGATAACAACATGGTGGCCGGGGAGGGGCCGAGCGCGGTGCGCTATCAGCCGGCCGCGGTGCTGGCCGATTTGTCAAAAGCGTCGCGGGAAGCGGTGATGGACGCCAACCCCATTACGTGGCTGGTGATGACCTCCGAACTGGTGCGGGAGAATAAACTGCGCGCCTATGGCGAGGAGAGGGGGGAATCAATTTCCGACCCGCGCAACTATCTCTACATTGAAGCGAATGTGAATCCTGGCAAGGCCGCCATTGCGTTCGTGGTGCTGCATAAGAACGGTCAATACTACTTTTCGCACAAGGGCCGGACGAAGGACGCGATTGAGCGCGCGGGGTGGGTGCGTTCGACCATTGAGCTGCCGCCGGGGACGGAGGCGAAGGATCTGCGATCGATAAACCCGTTGTGCGTGTATCTGCCGAAGTCGCCGTCGGATGTCAGTTGCGGGGCGACACAGATCAAGTCACTGTTTTTTCTGACGAAGGAGAAGTTGCCGGGTCCGGCGTTTCAGCTTCCAATGGGCAATAATTGACGGCATGAACTGGCGTATCGGCATTGGCGTACTGCTACTGGCCCTGCAGGCCGGGGCCATTGTCCGTGCGCGGTTCGTGGACGACCGGTATTTCTGCTGGGCGCCGTTTGACCAGCAGACGAGGTACGAAATCGGCGTAAGCATAGGCGGAGAAGGGTTGGCGCCGATGCAGGTGGAAAGGCGCTACCGGCGGCCGGCGGAGGGTGTGGACAACCGGAGCGCGCACCACTTGTTCGATATCATCAGGCGCGCCGAGCAGAAGTTTGAGAAGTGGGGCCGCAGCCGGGTGTTGGTCCGCTATAGCGTTAACGGGCATGAGGAGCGGGAATGGCGTTATCCGGAATAATCGCCAATCCACTGCGGCTGGGCGGGCTTGGGCTGCCGCCGCAGGTGGTGATGATGTGCCGGCTGCTGGCGCTGGCGTTGCTGTTGACCAACCATCAGGCGCAGATCCAGACGGTGTTCCTGCCGTTCGTGGACCTATTCGATGCGCTGCCGCCGGTGCTGTTTCAGCGGGTATTGCAGGCAACACTAGTGCTGGCGGCGCTGGCGGTGCTGTTCACGCGGCACACACGCGCTGCTGCCGCGGCGGCGGGGATGGCGCTGCTGCTTGCGGTGCTCAGTTCGCGGGCCTACTATGGGAACAACAAAACGTTTGTTGGCCTGCTGCTGGTGCTGGCGGCTTTGTCCAACGCCACGGGGCCGGCGCGGCTGCTGCAATGGCAGGTAGCGCTGGTCTATTTTGGCGCGGGGTTGAACAAAGCCATTGATCCGGACTGGCAGAGTGGCCAGTTCTTCGAGCACTGGGCGACAGACCGTTTGCAGAACCCGGCGTACATGTGGCTGAGTGCGCAACTGCCGCCGCTGGCGGCGGGCAAGATTTTCTGCTGGTACACGATTGTGGCGGAACTGGTGCTGGCGGCGCTGCTGCTTGTGCCGCGGTTCCATGCGGCGGGCATCTGGGGCAGCGGCCTGTTTCAGTCCGGCCTGCTGCTGTTTACTGGCGATCCGTTCAATTTGTTTTTCTACGGCATGCAGTCGTCGCTGTTTGCCTTTGCCCGTTGGCCGGAGCCGCAGATTACCGTGATCTGGGATGGCAGTTGCGGTTTTTGCCGGCGGACGAAAGAGCTGATGCAGCGGTTTGATTTTGACCCGGTGTTGGATTGGCGCGCGCTGCAAACGGGTGTCGGCGAACGGTATGGACTGACGAAAGAGCAACTGCAACTGGCGCTGCACGCAGCCGGGCCGGGCTGGGTGCTGGGCGGGTACGCGGCGTTCCGGCGGATACTACTGCACCTTCCGGTGTTCGGGATGACGCTTTTGACGGCGCTGGCATTTGCTCCGGGGCCGCAAACGAGGCGCGCCATTGTCACCGGGGCGTTGCTGTTTCTGCTTCCCCTATCGAATCCGGCCGGCAACGCCATTTACGGCTGGATCGCGCGCCACCGTCATGAATTACTGGCGGGTGAAACTTGCGAGCTTCCGGAACAGTCATAAGATATTAGGGGTTCCTAATAACATGCGCATTCTATGGTTGGCCGCGTTCGCGGCGTCGCTGCCCGCGCTGGCGCAGGTCGGCAATCTGCAGTTAAGCGCCAATACCTTGAACTTCTCCGCGGTGACGGGGAACAGCCTGCCGCAATCGCAGGTTGTTGGAGTTACATCCACCGGCGTTTCGCTGCCCATTTCCACGTCGGTCCGCTATTTCACAACGACCGAGGGCTGGCTGAGCGCCAGCGCGGACCGTACGGCCACGCCGTCGAACCTGACGGTGACGGTGAACTCCTTCGGGCTGGAGGCGGGGGTGTATAACGGGCAGGTGCTGGTGGTGTCGAGCGGGTCGCAGTCCGGTCTGATCACGGTGACGCTCACCGTTACCAGCACAAACCCGACGAATAGTCTGATTACGGCCAATCCGGCGTCGGTGTCACTTACCTCGGCCAGCGGCCAGATTGTGCAGTCCTCCGTGGCGCTGAATAGCGTGGGGTTTGTGCCCTTCCAGGTGTTTATCAATACGGCGAGCGGCGGTAACTGGCTCACCTATATTGCGTCCACCACGACATCGCCGACAACCATCACGATCAGCGCGAACCCGGCGGGGCTTGGGCCCGGGGTTTATACGGGCACGGTTTCGGTGGCGCCATCGAATGGCGCGCCGGGCGTGGCCATTCCGGTTTCGTTCACGGTGGGCAGCGGGGGAAGTGTGGGCGGATTCAGTTTGTCGCCCAGGTCGTTGAACTTCGTCTACCAGACGGGCACGGCCAACCCGGCGGCGCAGTCCACGTACGTGAGCAATTTCAATGGCATTGTGAGCTATGTGGCTACGTCGGACGCCACCTGGGCGCGCATGACTTCTTCGAACAATTTTGTTCCGGCGCTATCGGTGACGGGGGGCAGCAATAGCAACCTGACTGTCTTTGTGGATCCAACCGGTCTTTCACCGGGGCTATACAGCGCGACCATCACTGTGACGGCGTCCAACGGCGCCACGCAGACGCTGGCCGTTTCGTTGACGGTGAGCGGGACGTCGCTGCTGTTGGCGAGCCCAAATTCGTTCGTGTTCAACTACAATCCGGACGCCGGGATTCCGGCATCGCAGCAAACCGCTATTTCGTCCACGGGAAGCCCGCTGGCATTCACGGCGAGCGCCAATTCCACGGGCTGGCTGCTGGTGGGGCCGCAGAACGGCAACACGGGGGGCGCCAACACGCTGACCGTTTCGGTGAGTCCGCTGGGCCTGCCAGCCGGCACATACACGGGCGCCATCAACGTCGCCAGCGGGTCGGCGGCCATTAACATCCCCGTTACGATGACGGTGGGAACGTCGAATTTCAACAACATCACGGCGACGCCGCTGTCCATCAATTTCCAGTCGCAGTTGGGCAGCACGTCGGCCTCGCAAACGTTACAGTTGAACTCTCTCACGACGAAGAACTTTCTGGCTTCGGCGAGCGCATCCGGCGGGAACTGGCTGCAAGTGACACCCAGTAGCGGCACGACGCCCGCGGCGTTGACGGTGGCCATCAATCCGCTGGCGGTGGGCCAGGCGGGCACCTACACGGGCCTGATACAGATATCCAATCTGAGCGATAACACGCAGTTTGGCGTTCCAGTGACGATGACGCTTTCCGGGGCGGTGCTATCGGCAAGTCCGCAGAATCTGACGTTCAGTCTTTCGGCCGGGTCCAGCACGGCGGCCACGCAATCGGTGCTGCTCAACGGAACGGCGAACACGCCATTTACGGCGGTATCGAATAGTTCGTGGTTAACGCCGTCGCCGAACAATGGAACCGTTCCGGGCACGTTGAACATAACGGCGAGCGCGGCGGGCCTGTCGGCCGGGACGTATACGGGAGTGGTGACGGTAAACAGCGGCGGGGCGAGTGTGAACATCGGCGTGACGATCAATGTCACCAATTCGGCGGCGCCGATTCTGACGCCATCCAACCTGACGTTTCAATATACGCCGGGGACGGATCTGCCGCCCGCGCAGGAAATTGCCGTCAACAGCACGGGCAACACGGCTGCGTTCACGGTGTCTACGCGGACCAACTTCGGCGGGGACTGGCTGACGGCGCAAGCGGCGGGGCCAACGACGCCTTCGGTGATAGTGGTGAACGTGCGGCCGGCGGGCCTGGCGGCGGGAACCTATCGGGGCACCGTTACGGTTTCGACTTTTGCCGGCACCGACATCCGGACGGCGGAGGTGACGCTGGTGGTGACGGCGCCCACCGGGCCCACGCTGCGCACGGCGCTTCATGCGGCCAGCCGCGAACTGAGCGCCATTACTCCGGGGATGATTCTAAGCCTGCAAGGGACGGGATTGGGCCCGGTGGCGGGGGTGAATGGGAACGTCAGCGCGGCGGGCGCGTTTGAGACGTCGCTGAATGGCTACCGCGTTTTGTTTGACGGGCTTGCCGCGCCAATCCTGTACAGCAGCCAGAACCGGATGGATGTGGTGGCGCCGTACGGCATTGCGGGGCGGGTGAGTTCCCGCGTGACAGTGGAGAACGGAACGGCGCGTTCGGGCGCGGTGGAGCTGACTCTATCGCCCGACGCGGCGCCCGGCATATTTACGGCCGATGGTTCGGGCCGCGGCCAGGCGGCGGCGTTAAACGAAAACGGCACGGCGAACAGCGCGGCGAACCCGGTGCCGCAGACAGGGGTGCTGGTGTTCTATGCCACCGGCGAGGGGCAAACGAGGCCCGCCGGGCAGGACGGGCGCATCATTGTAACGGACCTGCGTGTGCCGGTGCTGCCGGTGGAGGTGAATATCGGCGGGGTGCCGGTGGAGGTGCTCTATGCCGGGTCGGCACCGAACCTGGTGTCGGGCATGATGCAGGTGAATGTACGGTTGAACCCGGACGTGCCGCGCGGCGTGGCCATACCGCTGGAGTTGCGGGTGGGCCCGGCGCCCAGCCCGGCGGGGGTGACGGTGGCGGTGCAGTAGGTACAAGAAAAAACCCGGTCAGCCGTGAATGGCTGACCGGGTTTTGTTAACGCCTACGGCGCACCTGCGCGCTAGCTGACCATCGCGTTCGGCTGCTGATGCAAGAGACCATTAATCTGGTCTTTCAAATGCAGTTTCAACTTCTTGAGCCGCACTTCTTCCATCTGCTCGTCTTCGCTCAGGTGGCTCATCGCTTCGAGTTCTTCCAGACGGCGGTCATATTCGGCATGCCGCGTAACCAGTTCACGAAACTCGTCGCTAGACGCCATCAGGTGCGCCTTCATCTCTTCTTCGTGCGGGGTGAGCTCCATCGGGTTTTGTCTCCTTTGGCAGGCTTCCATCGCCAGGGCCTAAAATGGCCCGGTGTGTAGTCTGTGTCTTCCGTCCATCACTGGACTACCCCGAACCTATCACTTTTCAACCCGCATGACAATCCCGTCTTCCGGGGGGGAATGGTAGTACCCGCGGCGCCGTCCGATTACGGTAAAACCGCTAGCGGTGTAGAGCGCTTGCGCGGCCGTGTTCGACGCGCGAACCTCAATGAAAACGCGGCCCGAGGGAAGCGCTGCGATCAAGCGGCGGGCCACGCCGCGCCGCCTGTGGGCCGGGTCCACGGCCAGGTTCAACAGCTCCCATTCGCCTTCGCCGGCGGCGCGCCAGACGGCGAAACCGGCCGCTTCGCCAGCGAGTTCGGCGATGTAGAACGAATACTCCAAATAGTCCGCCACGGGCCATTGCGCGGCTTCCGGGGAGGCGGCCTGGATGGCGGCGACGCGTGGCAGGTCCGCGGCTGTGGCGGGGCGAATCAAAACTCGCTCCACAGCGCGGCCTGGGCTTGGCCGATGGCGGTCCAATCGAACTCGGCGATTGCGCGGGCGCGCGCCGCGCGGGCGATGCGCCGCCGCAGCGCATGTTCCCGCAGCAGGGTGACAACGCCATCGGCAAACGCCGCGCCGCCTTCGGCGATCCAAACGCTTTCCCCGTGTGTCAGCCCCAGCCCGGCGCAGCCGCTGGGTGTCGCCACCACCGCCCGTTCCATGGCCATCGCCTCCAGCACCTTCAGATTGGTCCCGGCGCTTACCAGCGTTGGCGCCAGCACCAGAGTGGCGGCGCGATAGAGAGGCGCCACGTCGGCCACAAAGCCGTGGACCGTTACACCGCCGCCCGATGCCGGGGCGCCGGGCCAGTAGCGAAGATGGTCCGGCCCGGCCACCACTTCCAAAGTCACCTCCGGCACGGCCCGCCGCACCAGCGGCCACACCTCTTCAAAGAAGAAGCGGAAGGCGGTGACGTTCGGAAAGTGGCGGAAAGAGCCGACGAAGAGCAGCCGCGGGCCTACCGGTTCCGGGCAGGGAACGAAGCGAGCCAGATCCACGCCGTTGGGCAAAATGCGGGTGTTGGGAGTTCCGAGCCGCGCGGCGTCCTTTTCGGCCATCACCACCACGCGCCTCACGCGCCGCGCCGCCGCCATTTCAAAGCGCCACCAGCGCCACCAGTCCCACCAGGCGCCGAAGGTGAACCGCTTTTCGGCCACTTGCGCGTAGAGGTCGAAAGTCACGTCGTGTTCCACCAGCACGCCGGCGGTGTAAGGCGCCAACTGCGTATACTCCGCTTGCACCAGCGCAAAACCGTGCGCGGCACCGTCGGCGCGCAGGCGTTCGGCCAGGGCTTTGGAGCGGAATTCACGCACTTCGGGCGGGTGCAGGGAGGCCCAGCGCGGCTCCCGGTAGCGCGGCATTTCAAACAGCACCGCCTGATGCACAAAGTCCAGGACGGGCCCGGGGTCCATGTCCGCGCCGGGCTCGGCGAAGCAATAGAGGAACAGGTCGAAGTCCTTTCCCCCCTCCCGCAGCATGGAGAAAATGCGCACCGCGCCGCCATGGCTGAGCGGCCATGGGTAATAGGGGGAAACGATGGCCACCCGTTTTCGCCCGGCCAGGGGGCGTCCACGCAGTGTGGTGGAATGCACGGATTCCCGTGACCGCTCCCGAGCCCCGGGCCACCACCACGGCCGCAGCCAGATGCGGTCCAGCGGCACGCCGCGCCAGAAGAGCCAGGAGGCAATGGGATCGGCCAGGCGCAGGTGGTGCCGTTCACCCCGGGTGTTGAAGGCCAGAAGACGGTGCGGCGCCACGATGAGCGCCAGGCGCGCCAGGGGATGGTCACCCAACAGGAACGGCGCCAGGCCGATGCGCCGGCGGCCAAGCTGGCGGCGCAGGTCGCCGCGCCCGGCGACGACGATGCAAGGCAGGCCGGCGATGGGCGCGCCGGTACAGACCACCAGATGCTCGCGTGCGGGCTCCAACGCGTGGATCTCCTGGTACATGGCGCGAACCAGGGACTCCTCGCCGGAGGCGAAATGCAGCACCATCGCCTCGGCGTCCTTTCCGAGTAAACGCCAAAGCCAGGCCTTCATCCGCGCTCCCGCGTGAGGTATAGCAACCCAACGCCGGCCAGCGGCAACATGGCCACGGCCAGGCAGACGGGCGCGAAGCCGTGTACATCCACTACATATCCGATGGCCGGGGAAATCACCGTCTGCATCAGTCCGTAGGCGCCAGTCAACGATGCGGCGCCGAACGCCGCCCGCTCCACCCCGAACAGGTCCAGGGGCAATGCGTAGAGATTCACGCTCATCATAGTGGCGCAGGAGTAGCTGATGCCAATGCAGAGCGCGGCCAGCAGCGGGCTGCCCACGAACGGCACCAGCGCCGTGGCGGCGGCTACGGCCAGCCCGCCGTAGAGCACCGCGCGGCGGCGGGCGTCCGCCACCGCCCCGGTCATGCGCATGGAGACCGCGCCCCCGAGCAGACCGCCCACGGCCCCGATCAGCGGCGGAATCCAGGCCAGGGTCCGGTTTACCACATTGGCCTCCATGCCCCATGCCTTCACAAGATAGGGCGTGGTCCAGTTGGACCAAAGGCTGTAGACGGTCATCACCAGCATGGTGGCCACCACCAGGCCCCAGTAGCCGCGGGAACGCAACATCTCCGTCACCGCGAATTTACGCTGTTGCGGGTCCACCTTCTGGCGGGGCGCGCCGCGCGCGACGAACAGCCACAACGGCACCCAGAACAAACCCAGCACGCCGCCCGCCAGGAATGCCGACCGCCATCCGAACCTCGGCTCCATGAACCCAGCCAGCAGCGGCGCGGCGATCATTCCGATCGATAGCCCCACCTGGCTCAACCCCTGGCCCAGCGCCCGTTCCCTCGGTTCCAGATATGTGGACATTGCCTTTCCCGCCGCCGGCACACCCCCGCCTTGCGCCGCTCCCAGCAGGAAGCGCGATGCAATCAACCCGCCCAACTCCCGCGCCCATCCCGTCCACACCGTCGCCAACGACCACACGCCCACCGCCAACGACACGCCGGCGTTCAGCCCGATGCGGTCAATCACCAGGCCCATCAGCGGCGCGGCGATAGCGTAGACAAGCGAAAAATACGACACCACGCGTCCGTAATCCTCGTAGGTCCAGCCGAACTCGCCGCGAATCACCGGCGCCAGCGCCGAAAACAACTGGCGGTCCAGGTAATTCAACGACGAGGAAAGTACAAAAATTCCAACCGCCACCCAGCGTCCCGGAAGCTTCATCGCTCTCCCGTGAACGTCACCGTCGAAATCTCACCGGTGGCTTTCTGGTACTCCACCGTTACCGTGCGCGGCGCCTTTTGCAGGCCGCAGCCAAGGTCCACGGTTCCATTGCCCGTCACCACGATCTTGCCCGCGTCCTTAACCTTAAGGACTGTTGCCGTCTTCAGGTTGTCGCCAATCGCCAACCGCAACTGGTTGCCTGCCAGGCAATCGACGCGCAACAGTTTCCCGCGCGCCGTGCCGTCGGGCCTTGGTCCGTCCCACCAATCCACGACTTTGCCAGTAGTGGGCGCGGCGCCGGCGTTGGCGCGCGCTTCAGCCTCGCGAATCCTGGTTTTCGCCTCGTCTTTCAGGCGCTGCAACTCCCGCGCCTCGGCCTCTTGCGCCTTCCGCCGCTCTTCCTCTTCGGCCTCAATCCGCTTCTGGTCCGCCGCCAGCCGGATGGCTTTCAGTTCCGCCCGTTCTTTCGGCGTCGCCGCCGCCCGTTCGGCGCCAAACCACATTTTTGTCGCTTCGGCCGGCAATTCTGCCGCTTCGAAGGCCTCCGCCGCCGCCCGCCAGAGCCGTACTTCGCGCGGCGATAGCTCCGCCGCCTTCCTGTACCGCTGGGCCTTGTCGGATTGCTTCTCTTCGAGCTTGGCCAGCAGCTCGTGCGGCAGGCTCCAGCGCGGGTTCATTCGCCAAGCCTTTTCCAGGGAATCCCGTGTGTTTTGGAGGGCCAGCGCGCGGGCGCCGGACGGGGCGGCCTTGCCGGCCACGTCGTCCATCAACAGGCGGGCTTCTTCGGGTTCCAACTCTTCGCCGCGAATCCGCCGCGGGTCCATCGGCTTGCTGGTCAGGGCGATTGTTCCGAAGGCACCTTTGGCCAAGTACGCCGCCACTTCCTTGTCGAAATCCCGCTGTAGCATGCCGACGGTGTTGCGCCAGGCCGCGTCGCCATCCACGCCTTTCGCAAAGTTGGAAAGCAGCACCCGGGCGGTGCCGCTGAAACGCGGATCGGTGAGCAGCAGGTGCATGCGAGCCCATTCCAGGTCCTTCGCCGCCGGCGCCGCGCCGAGCGTAACCCGGGGGCCATCCACATCCAGCGTGCTGAAGGCACGGGCTACGCCGCGCTCCACGGACGGGTCCATGGTGGCCGTGTTCTCTTTCAGTAACAGGAGTGCCACCTGTTCCAACACGCCGGGCGGCACGGCCCCTACGGGCAGCGTCAAAAGATAGGAGTCGCGCCCCAGCCGGATTTCGCCAACTTCCGCGTCGTTTTTCCGCTGCACCACAGCCAGCGGCCACACCGGCATCAACTCCTTCCCGAATTTTCCGGAAAGCGTATGCCGCAACTGTTCCAGCGTCACCACCACCGCCTGTGCTTCCTTTTCTCCGCCGTTCGTATAAACGGTGAAAGGCGCGGCCCGATAGGCCGTCCATTTTTCGGCGGTCAGCAAACCGGGAACAAGCAGCAGAACCGAAAGAAACCGCTTCACAGCACTAGCATATCCCGCTACAATCCCCCCATGGCCAAGACCATTTGGAATGCCGGCGACCGGCAGGCGCTGCTGGCGCGTTTTGACAAACTGCAAACCGGCCAGCGCCCGCTTTGGGGCAAAATGTCGGTCACCCAGATGTTGAAACACTGCACCGTGCCCATCTATGCCGCCATGGGGGAAACGCCAGTGACGATGAAAAAGACGTTTTTCCGGTTCTGGCCTATGCAGAAGCTCATTATCTACGTACTGCCGTGGCCCCAAAGTGCCCCGACCGCGCCGGAATTTGTCATCACCGACGACGGTGACATCGACGAGCGCCGCGCCGCCCTTCGTGCCGCCGTCGATAAGTTCGTGAGCCGCGGCCAGAACCAAACCATGAAGCCGCACGCCGCCTTCGGCCCCCTGTCGATCGAGGATTGGGGAGCGCTGATGCACAAGCACCTGGAACACCACCTGAAACAGTTCGGCGCCTAACCGGGCACCTGCGCCGAGATGACCAGCGCGCGAGCCGGCGTTTCCGACAGGCCCCGGTAGGAGTGCATCTCGGACGCATCGAAATAGGCGGAGTCCCCGGCATCCAATATGAACGTCTCATCCTGGTAGACGACCTCCAACTGCCCATCCAGCAGGTGAAGCAGTTCGGCGCCGGCATGAATATGGGGAACGGTTTCGGACGGCTCGCGCTGGGGAAACTCCGCCAAATACGCTTCGATCGGCTTGTTATTGGCCTTAAACGCCAGCACTTCAAAATAGAACCCGGGCTTTTCGGCCTCGGCGTCGCTTGGAAAGCGCATGCGCTCGTCCTGCCGCACCACCTCAAACAGCCCCGCGCGCCGGCGCGATCCGAAGAAGTAGTCCAGCCCGACGTCGAAAACCATCGCCACGCGTGCCAGCGTCGGCAGCGTGGGAATCAACTTTCCGTTCTCCAATTGGGACAACATGCTGGCCGAAAGCCCGGTGTGTTTGCCCAGTTCGGTGAGCGCGATCTTCTTCCTCATCCGCAGTTGGCGGATTTTGGCCCCCAAATCATAGGCCGAAAGCACTCGGGAGATGGTATCGGGGCCGGATTCGTACTCGATCATAAATTCAGTTTAGTGCAGCTTAAAACGATTGCAATGGTTTTTGTGTGGATAAATTGAGTTTAAGTAACGGGTAGGAATGGTCCGATATTCCTGTTAGCCTTGCTTCATATGGCAACCACCGCAACCGTAATCGCCAACTTCACCCCGATGGCGATCGTCGACGCCGACGCGGCACTGATCGAGTCCGCGCGTCGCGGCGATACCGAGGCCTTCACCGAACTGGTGAACCGGCACTATCAATCCAGCTTGAAACTCGCCCGTTCCATCCTCCGGGACTTTGAGGATGCCGAAGATGAGGTTCAAAACGCCTTCACCAAGGTGTACCTGCATCTGAGCCGGTTTGAAGGGAACAGCCGCTTTTCCACGTGGCTGAGCCGCATCGTGGTTAACCAATGCCTGATGCGCCTTCGCAAGGCTCGCCGAGCCCGGTTTGCTTACTTGGATGATCCGGGCTCGGAGGACGGGAACGTCCGCATGGAACTGGCCGACGGGGCGGAGACGCCGGAACAGTCGCTGGGACGCGGGGAAGTGGAAGCGCTTCTTCGCCGGGAGGTGAACTGCATTCCGCCGCTGTTGCGCGAACCGCTCCTGCTGCGGGAGACAATGCGGTTATCGCTGACCGATGTCGCCAAGCGTTTGAACATTACCGAAGCCGCGGCCAAGAGCCGTCTGCTGCGGGCGCGCCGGGAACTGAAGACACGGTTGGCCCGCCACCAGGGGAGCCGTGGCCCAGCCACGCTGCTCGCCTAAAGGGACGCCTGGCGAATGCGCTCCGCCAGGGCCGCGGAAACCCAAAGCGGCACACCCTCTTCACCCCCCAAACGGAACTCCATGCCTTGCCGGAAGAAGCTTCGTTTCGGGGTGATAGTAATCTCCTTCCAGGGTATGTGAAGGGGCGGGTGGCGAAAGCGGAACAGCGCAAGGATGGCCAGGTAGAGACCGTCACGGTTGGCGCCCAGCGTGAGGCAGTTTCGATAGTGTACCCATCGTAGCTGGCCGCTTTGCCAGCTCCAGGAGCGTCCACGGAACTCTGGGGAATAGGCGAACCGCGCGGCCAGCAGGCGCCAGCCGGAGGCTAGGCTATTGAAAGCGCCAACCAGCAACAAGAGCACGGTGAAGGAGCCAACGAACAGAGGAAGCAACAGCGTCATGCTTACCGGAGACGTTTGCGTTTCCACGTAAGTATTTTATGCATTGCTATAATTAAGGAAAGATGTTTCTTCGCCGCACCGGCCTGTTCCGCTTTTTCGCATGCGACTAAGTGTGCCCATTCCCCAGGGCGTGGAAGCCCTTTACGGAACCCGCGACGAGAACATTCGCCTGCTGGAAGCGGGGCTTGGTGTGCGCACGCGGCTGGCGAGCGGATCCTTGGAAATCGAAGGCGATGAAGAGGGCGTGGAGCGCGCCTGCCGCATTGTTAGCGACTACACGGAGATGGTTCGGGAAGGGCAGCACTTTTCCAGCGGCGACATGGCGAATTTCCTGCGTATCGTTACCGGCGACGATCAGGTGACCCTGCGCGCGCTGGTGGCCAGCGGGCGGCAGCGGAGTTTCGGTAAGAAAGTCCTTACTCCCAAGACAATTAACCAGCGCCGTTATTTGGAAGCCATTGAACGGAACGACCTTGTTTTCGGTGTGGGCCCGGCCGGCACAGGAAAGACGTATCTGGCCGTCGCCATGGCGGTTTCCGCGCTGCTATCCAAGCGGGTTTCGCGCATCATTCTGACGCGCCCGGCGGTGGAGGCGGGCGAAAAGCTCGGTTTTCTGCCCGGCACGCTACAGGAAAAAATCGACCCCTACCTGCGCCCCCTGTACGACGCGCTTTTCGATATGCTCGACGCTGAGAAGGTGGAGAAGTTCATCGAGAAGAACGTAATTGAAGTAGCACCGCTGGCCTTTATGCGAGGCCGGACGCTGAACGACAGTTTCATTATTCTGGACGAAGCGCAGAATTCGACGCCGGAACAGATGAAGATGGTGCTGACGCGGCAGGGCTTCAGTTCGAAGACCGTCGTCACCGGGGACGCCACGCAGATAGATCTTCCCAACGGCCGGCGTTCCGGGCTGATAGAAGCCGTTGAGATATTGAAAGGCATTGACGGCATCAGCTTCGTTCATTTCGACGACAGCGATGTTGTTCGCCACAGTCTGGTGCAACGGATAATCCGCGCTTATGAAAAGCATGGAGAAAACGCAGCGAACGCGCGCCAACTCAGTCTCCGCCTGACCGAAGTGATGGCCGAGGCAGACCCCTCCACCAACCCGACCGCTCCAATCGCTTAATTACTCACAAATATGTCGCCGGATGGCAGTACCTTTCTATTTCGCACCGCGCCACGCGGCCTTGACCGCAAGCGCCTGCGCCTGTTCCAGGACACGCTGACCACACTGCTTACCAAGGGGCGGACGTTTACCTGCCTGCTGACCACGGACGCGGAACTTCGCCGGTTGAACGCCACGTTTCTTGGGAACGACTACCCGACCGATGTGCTGAGCTTCCCATCCGTGGAAGGGGAGGAATCGATAGGGGAACTGGCCATTTCCGCGCCGCGGGCCAAAGCGCAGGCGGCCGCGTTTGGCCATCCGCTGGAAACGGAGATTGAAATCCTGATGCTCCACGGCGTGTTGCACCTGCTGGGGCACGATCACGAGACCGATAAAGGCGCCATGCGCCGGATCGAGTCCCGCTGGCGTCAAAAGCTGGGTCTGCCCGCGGGCCTTATCGAACGCGCACGCCGATGAACATCGCCTTTTTCCTGACGCTTGCCGTATTCTCCGCGCTGTTGACGCTCAGCGCGGTGGCGCAACTGCTGTACGTGGAATCGCTGCGGCTCCGTTCCCGGGAGTTGGATTCGCTCGAATACTTCAAAGAGAATTTGGAAGATCGCCTGGGGCTAAAAATCGAGCGGGGCGCGCTGACGTTTTCGCTGATCAAGCACGCGCTGATCGCCATGATGGGCATTTTCGCGTTGGCGCTGCTGGGCCAGGGTCGCGAACAGTTTTGGACGGCCATCGCCGAAGCCGCGGTGCTGGCCTGGGCGTTGTGTACCTTTTTCGCGCAGCTTCTGCCGCAACTGCTGTACCGGAAGACCAACGGAAAGTGGCTATTTGCGTTCCTGCCGGTGCTCCACGCCATGATCCTCTTCATGGCGCCGGTAGTGGCGGTGCTGAAGTTCTTCCAGTCACTTACTGAACTGCGTGAATCCTCCGATGAAGAGAGCGGCAACGGGAGCAACGCGGAATCGGTGGAAGCGCTGATTACGGCCGGCAAGGAAGAAGGGCTGATTGAAGAAGAAGACCGGAAGCTGATTCAATCGGTGGTGGAGTTCGGCGATAAAACCGTGGGAGAAGTGATGACGCCGCGGCCGCGAATCGTGGGGATCGAGAAGAGCCGGCCGCTGGAAGAACTGCGCGAACTGGTTATCAACGAACAGTACTCGCGCATTCCCGTGTTCGACGAATCCATCGATAGCGTGGTGGGATTCATCCACGTGCGCGACATGTTTGAGCGCAACCCGAATGAAACCGGCAAGAAGGCTTGGGAGATCATGCGCCCGATTCGCGTGGTGCCGGAACAGAAGAAGGTGACCGCGCTGCTAAAAGAGATGCAGCGGGATGGGGCGCATATGGCCGTCGTTGTGGACGAGTACGGCAACACGGCAGGGCTCGCCACCATGGAAGATCTGGTGGAAGAGATATTCGGCGAGATTCGCGACGAGCATGAACCGGTGACCGACGTGACGCCCGACGGCGATGGCGCATGGCTTGTTTCCGGTTCGTTCGACCTGGATCACCTGCAGGAACTGGTGGGTTTTCGCCCCGAAGAACATTTTGAATCCACCACCGTTGGCGGGCTGGCCGCCGAATGGCTGGGCCGCGTTCCGCGCATCGGGGAAGCGGTGGAACGCGAAGGAATCCGCATTGAGATTGTCGCCGCCAACGACCGGCGCGTCGACCGCGCGCGCATTCTGCGCGCCCCCGAACCTGAACCCGAAAAGGAGCATCCCGCAGTGGAAGAAAACAAGGATGCCTAAAGCGAAAAAGCCAAAGTATCACGCCGGAACGGCCACCATCATCGGTCTGCCGAACGCCGGCAAATCGACGCTATTGAACGCCATCGTTGGCGAGAAACTGGCCATTGTCACCGCTAAGGCGCAGACGACGCGGACGGCGCTGAACGGCGTCTGGACCGGTGAAAACACGCAGATCGTTTTCGTCGATACGCCCGGCTTGCATAAATCCGACACGGTGATTAACCGCCGTATGATGCAGGCGGTGCGTGCCGCCCTGGACGCGATCGATGTGATTGTCTTCGTGGTGGACGCGACCAAACCGATCAGCGAGGAGATCAACCAGGCGATCGATCTGGTGAAGAAACCGGGGACGCCGGTGATTCTTGTGCTGAACAAGATCGACCAGATTCACGAGAAGGCGAAGCTGTTTGGCATTATCGAGCAGTTCCAGGCCCTGCATCCGTTCGACGCCTATGTTCCCGTATCGGCGAAAAAGGGGGACGGCATAGAGGAGTTGCGGAAGGCGATCGCCGCGCACTTGCCGGTGGCGGAGGCGCTGTACCCGGACGATCATCTGACGGATGTGCCGTCGCGATTTCTGGCCGCGGAGATGATTCGCGAACGGATTTTGATTCTATCCCGGCAGGAAGTGCCACACTCGGTGGCTGTGCTCGTGGACGAATGGGAAGACAAGCCGGCGGTGATTCGGATCGCGGCGACGATCTATGTGGAGCGGGCCGGGCAGAAGAGCATTATCGTTGGCGCGGGCGGCGCTATGATTAAACAGATCGGCACCGCGGCGCGTGTGGAAATGGAGAAGTTCTTCGATAAGAAGATCTTCCTGGAACTGTTCGTAAAGGTAAAACCCGACTGGCGCAACCAGCCGGAGTTCCTGAATGAGTTAGACTGGCGAAGGATGGTCAATGACCGCGATGCTTAAGAAAACAGCCCTATTCCTGCTCCTGCTGGTTCCCGCGTTCGCGGACCAGAAGAAGGACGATGAGATCTACGACAAAGTGAAACTGCGCCTGGCCGGCGACCCGGAAGTGAAGGGCGGCGCTTTGGAGGTAGAAGTGAAGGATGGCGTGGTGACCATCAAGGGCATTGTGCGCACGGACAAAGCGAAGGCCAAGGCCGACAAAGTGGCGGGCAAAGTGAAGGGCGTGACGAAAGTGGTGAACGAACTGAAGGTTTCGCCGACGGGAAATTGAGCAGGCGGCGGCTTTAGATCACAATCCCGTCAATGCGCATCTTCAATTTGGAAGGCGTGAAGGCGGGAACAGGGATTGGTGTAACCAGCCCCGCGTTGGCAATCCAGAAACTGCGGAACTCCCGCTTTTCGCCCGTCCGGTAGTAGTGCTGCAGGTAAGCCATGTCGGTGGCCGTGTAGTCGGAAAGCCACTGGTCGGCATCGGTGACGCCGGCGGCGTGGAGCATGGCGAGCGAGTAACCGGCGGCGTCCCGTTCGTAGGCCACAATGCGGGCAAGCAGTTCCTCTTCCACGGGCGGCGGATGCAATCGGCCGATCTCGAAAGCGCCGGGAATAGCGTTCCATTGCGCCGTGTGGCCGAACAGGTGCGCCAGCAGGAATAGGCGCTCTTCATCGGATACCGCGTGATCGATGTGGATCTCCGCCCCGTCCAGATCGCCGGTGAGCGGATCCGGTATGTCGCGGGTGACGACTTTGATTCCGTAACGCTCCTCCAGGTAACGTTGCACGGTGGCGCAATGGGCGGCGAAAGGGAGCATCGGGGAGTATTTCCGATATTATCAGCCCCTGGCTACCCGCGCTGCGGAAACGCCCCGAGCGTATTGCCCGCCAGCAGCAGCGCGTAGGCGCTGAAAATCCGGGCCTGCGCGGGCATGGATGTATCCTGCTTTTCGGAAGTCAGGCGCAACAACGCCAGGCTATAGTCACCGCGCCGGATGAGGTCCACGGCCTGCTCCACGGCCACGGAATGCGCGGGGTGGAAACCGGCTATGCGTTCAGCGGCCATTTCAACGGCGCCTTCGCCGGAAATTCCCTGGCCGATGCCGCCCGCCAACAGCACAAAAACCGCCGAGGCCGCGAATACCCTCCAACTTTTGTTCTTCGTCATATACAGGCGCCTCAAATAACCAAGACGAAGCCAACAGCCATTTGTTTTCTTTTTCCCGGTAAAAAAAGTGACTGAGATTTTCTTCGGGACGCAGCCACTACCTCTATGCATGAAGAGTTTTCTGTTTCTGGCTGGGGCCGTGATGTGGGCCGCCAGTATCGGCGGCCGCGCGGAGTACATCGGCGGCACTTCGGCGGTATTCGCGGAAAAGTCTGGCGGGCGGCTTATCACCACGGGCACGGACTCGCTGCGGTTTGAAACGAAGGCGAAAACGGTGGAGATCCCCTACGAACGCATTCACACACTGGAATATGGCCAGAAGGTGGACCGCCGCTATGTGAGCGCTGTGCTGGTATCGCCGCTGTTTTTGCTGGCGAAATCGCGCAAGCACTTCCTTACAGTTGGCTACAACGACGGCGAAGGCCGGGCGCAGGCGTTGATTTTCCGCATCGAAAAGGGGGATGTGCGCAGTGTGCTGGTGGGGCTGGAGGCGCGAACGGGCCGGAAGGTTGTTTACCAGGACGATGAAGCGCGAAAGGCGGGCAAGGGATGAGAGTCCTATTGTGGCTGGCCTTGGCGCTGCCGTTGCTCGGGCAGAAGGAAGTGGTGAATCTGTCGCCCGGCGTCACCACGGACGATCATCCGCAACTGCTTGAACTGCTGAAGATTCGCCGGCTGTACGTGGAGCGGCTGAGCGGCGGCGATACGGCCGTGCAGATTCGTGACATGCTGATTGGCGCGTTGCAGGGCACACGGCTGTTTGTGGTTACGGAGAACCTGGAGAAGGCGGATACGGTTCTGAAAGGCTCGGCGGAGGACCTTGTCTTCACCGACACGTTTCAATCGAGCGAAGGCATTCAGGCACGCACCCAGATTGGCAGTACTCGATCGAGCGGAACAACGCGCGGCGGGGCCAGTTTCAGCGTGGGCGAACAGGAGTCGACGCGCATTGCCGAACGGAAGCATGAGGCCACGGCGGCGGTGCGTCTGGTGAATAAAGAGGGGGACGTGATCTGGTCCACCACGCAGGAATCGCTGGGCGCGAAATTCCGTGGCGCAAGCGCCGATGTGGCCGGCAAGGTGACACGCCAATTGGTGGAGGACTTTGCGCGCGCGCGGCGCATGAGTGGAAACAACCAGCGCACGTCGCTTCGTTGACCCGTTTGCGGCCTGGGCGACGCGTTGGTAGGTATATGAAACCCATACTTGCCCTGGTTCTGGCCGTCACAATGCTCGCGAAAGAAGCGCCGCCCGCGCTGCCGGACGCCCCACCGCCGCAGCAACAGCAGACGCAGAAGAAGAAGGGCGGGAAGAAGAAGTGGATCGTAATCGCCGCGGTGGCTGCTGGGGCCGTTGTGGCCTTGGTGGCCGTCAACAAGCGGCTGGGCAACGAGGGCCGGCCGATTTTCTGATCGTTACCCCGGCGTCCGCACGCGCACCCGCTTCCGCTGCGAGGTAGCACCCGTGACAATCTCCACATCCTGCCGCGAAACGCCATAGTGACGCGCCAGAAAATGGCACAACTCGTCATTGGCCTTTCCATCCTCCGGCACCGCTTTCACTCGCACCTTCAACGTGCCGTCCGCCATCGCGCCGGCCATTTCCGTCTTTGCCGCACGTGGAATGACCTTGATGTTTAACTCCAATGGAACGTCGCTCCGATTTCCTGCCAGCCGATGCGCCGGTCCGCGGTGCCCGCGGCCGCATAGAACCGTTCCAACGGCTCCATAATCGGTTCCCGGCTTAGCGAGAACGTCTGGTGATGCACCGGAAGCACCACTTCCGCCCGCGCCTCGTTCACCATGCGCCACGCCTGTTCCGGGTTGCAATGGTAGCGGATCCACGGGTTGTAGGCGCCAATGGGAAAGATCGCCAACTCCGGCCTGGCGCTGCCGGGCAGTTGGCGGAATGAATCGGTTAACGCCGTATCGCCCGCGAACAGCACCTGCCGCGCGCCCACCTGTATCAGATATCCGTTGTAGCCGCGGTGCGTATCGGTGCGGAGCCGCGCGCCCCAGTGGTTCACTTCCAGTCCCGTCACGCGCGCCGGGCCGGCCTGCGTGGATTCGTTCCAGCCCAGTTCCTGCAAGCTCTGATAGCGCTTCGGCCGGAATAGGTCCGATGTCTCCCGCGCCGTGATCACCCGCGTTCCCTTGTTTTCCAGCGCGCGCAACGACGGAACGTCCAGGTGATCCATATGCGCATGGGAGATCAGAATCAGGTCAATGTGCGGCAGCTTGGCAACGGTAAGCGCCGGGTCAATCAGCCGCTTCACGCCGACGGTGAACAGGAAGAGATCAATGCCGGCGCGCGCGCTGAAGACAGGATCGGTCAACACGGTGACGCCATCGATCTTCAGCAGCACCGTGCTGTGGCCCAGCCAGGCGGCGTGCACTCCCTTATCGGGCCACGACTTCGGATCGGGCGTCTTCGCGGGCGTCATGATTTGGCGGTCCAACTCTCTCCAGTACTGCTGGACGAAACCGAATGGAATCCGGTTCCAGTTCCATGCCAGCGCGCCGCCGAACGCCGCCGCGCCGCCCAGGAACGCTCGCCGGCCAAACTTACCAGCCATGTCCAAAGCGCTCTTCGGTCCACGGATCACCGTGCATATGATATCCGTTGCGCTCCCAGAAACCGGCCTTGTCTTCTGAAACCAACTCCAGCCCGCCCAGCCACTTGGCCGATTTCCAGGCGTAGAGGCGTGGCACAATCAGCCGGGCCGGCGCGCCATGTTCCAGCGTCAAGGGCTCGCCATCGTGGTGCGTGGCCACCAGCGCGTCGTCCACCAGGAACTCGTCCAGCGGCATGTTGGTTGTCCATCCGCCGTCGTAGCCATGGGCAACCACATAGCGCGCCTCCGGTTTGGCTCCGCCGGCGCGGTCTATCAGTTCGCGCACCGACACGCCTTCCCAAATGTTGCCCAGCCGGGACCACCGCGTGACGCAGTGGAAATCGGCAAACACCTTCACCCTGGGCAGTGCGTTGAACTCCTCCCAATTGAAGGCGATGGGTTTATTGACCAGCCCCAGCAGCGATAGTTGCCATTCGGACGCCTTGAGCCGGGGCGGGCCGAAAGCATCGAGCACGGGCCATACCAGCGTCCGCGACTGGCCCGGCGGTATGCGGTTCTTGCGGTAGGTGTCCGGCGAGATAATCACGTCTGCCGGCGCCTCCCCGGGCACCGGCACTTTTTTGTCTTGTGTCTTCTTGTTTTCCGTTCCGAACACTACTTCACCACGTTTCCATCGGCGTCCAGCAGTTCCACGTCGCCGAGGTTCAATTCGCGGATTCCCTTTTCAATCTGGGCGCGGTCCCCCACCACTACATAGATCATTTTCTCCGGCCGTAGGATTCGTTCCGCAATGGCATTGATGTCGGATTTCTTCAATGCGTTCACTTTTTGCGCATACGTGGCAAAATAATCGTCCGGCAAACCGTAGCGCGAAATAGCCAGCATGTCGCCCAGCACGCCGCTCTTGGTCTCCCGTTCGCCCACCATGCTGCGCGTCAGCGACTCCTGCATTTTCGCCACTTCTTCGTCCGTTACCGGCTTGGCGCGTAGAACATCGCGGAACTCCTTCACCATTTCGGCCAGCGATTCCTTGGTCTTATCGCTCTGCACCGGCGCAATGGCCAGGAACGGCCGCTGGCCGCGCGCGCCGACGAGCGTTGTGAACGCACCATAGCTCCAATGCTTGTCCTCGCGCAGGTTCATATTCAAGCGCGAGACGAACGACCCGCCGAGCAGCGAGTTAAACACGTCAATCGCCGCTTCGTCCGGATTGGCGCGCGGCGGCGCGATCTGCCCGGCCATAATGACGGATTGAATCGCGCCAGGACGGTCGATGATGTACACCGCCGTCTTCTCCCGATGCTGCACCGTGGCGATGCTCTTCTTCGGCGTCTCGCCCGTCTTCCAATCGCCGAAAAGCTTTTCGAGTTTCGGTTTGATCTCGTCGAGTGTCGTATCGCCAACAATGAACAACGTCGCGTTGTTCGGCTTGTACCAGGCGTTGTAGAAGGCCGCCACCGAATCGCGCGTTATACCCGCCAGGCTGGCCTCCGTCCCGCTGCCGCTGAAAGGCTGTCCGTAGGCATGGCCCTTGCCGTAGATCAACGCCGGCAGTATGCGCTGCGCCAACGCGTTCGGTTCGGCTTTCTCGCGCTGAATGCCAGCGATCTGCAATTTCTTGATCCGGTCGAATTCCGCCGCCGGAAACGCCGGATTGCGAACCACGTCGGCGTAGAGTTCCAGTGAATCGTCCAGGTACATCTTCAGCGCCGATAGGTTAATGGCCGACGTGTCCAGGCTGGCGCCCGCGTTGATTTGCGCGCCCAGTTCGGCATTGCGCTCAGAAATCTGCGGCCCGGTCCGTTTCGTGGTGCCTTCCAGCAGCATCCGGTTGGTGATGGCCGCCGTGCCCGGCGCGGCAAGTGAATCGGCGGCATAGCCGGCGTCAAACTGCAGCGCCATGCTCACCGTGGGAGTTTCGTGCCTTTCGGCCAGCACCACCTTCATTCCGTTCGATAGCGTTGTCCGTTGCGACGGCGGAATGCGCAGCGTGGACGGCGCCCCGGCCGGCGGCAGCTTCGTGCGGTCCGTGTCCTTGCCCGCCTCTTTGTACTTCGCCTTCGGATGAACCTCCAGAATGTAGACGCCATCGCTCAGCCACTTGTTCGCCGTGTTCTTCACCTCCGGCCACGTCGCTTTTTCAAAAATCTCAATCGATTTTTTGTAGCAGCCCGGATCGCCGGCGTACACTTCGCAACTCGCCAGCACGTCGGACTTGCCGCCAAAACCGCCAATCCGCTCGATGCCCCGCAAGAAACTCGCCATCGCCTGCGTCTTCGCCAGCTTCAATTCCTGTTCTGTTGGCCCCGTATGCAGGAACCGCGCCAACTCTTCGTCAATCGCCGCTTCCAGTTTCGACAGCGGCACGCCCGGCCGCGCGGTGGCCGTGATGTTGAACTGCCCGCCAATTTCATTCCGCTCGTTATCCGTTTCAACCGATGAGGCCAACTGATCCTGCAGCACCAGCCGCTTGTAGAGCCGCGAGGTGCGCCCGCCGCCGAGCACCGCCGCCGCCAGGTCCAGCATCTCGCCTTCGCGGGTGTTCACCTGCGGCACGTTCCAGATCTTGTAAATGCGCGGCTGCGGCACCTGGTCTTCGGCCACCTGCCGCTGCGTGCCCGTCCGCTTGGCGATCCACTCGCGATGCCGCACCGGCGGCGGCCCTGGCGGAATCCAGCCGAAGTATTTCTCCACTTTTTCCTTCGCCGTTTTCGCGTCAATATCGCCTGCGATCACGATCACCGCGTTCGATGCCCCGTAGTACTGTTTGAACCAATCCTGCACATCCTTCAGCGACGCCGCGTTCAGGTCCTCCATGGAACCAATCACGGTCCAGGAGTACGGATGCCCCGCCGGGTAACTCGCCTTCATCACCAGTTCGTAAGCCAGGCCGTAGGGCGCGTTCTCCATCTGGCGTTTCTCGTTTTGTACCACGCCCCGCTGCTCGTCCAGCTTCTTTTGGTCAATCGCCGGCAGCAAATGCCCCATCCGGTCGCTTTCCAGGAACAGCACCTGATCCAGGCCCGAGGTTGGCACGTTCTGGAAGTAGTTAGTGCGGTCGTTATTGGTGGTGCCGTTCAGGTCCGTCGCGCCCAGCCGGTCCAGCGCCTGGAAGTAGTCATCGTTAAAGTTCTTTGACCCGTTGAACATCAGGTGTTCAAACAGGTGGGCGAAGCCCGTCTTGCCCGGCTTCTCGTTCTTCGATCCGACGTGATACCACACGTTCACGGCCACGATCGGGGCTTTGCGGTCCTCATGGACGATGAGCGTCAAACCGTTCGGCAGAACGAACTTTTCGAACGGAATGTTGATCTCAATTTTGGCGGCCGGCTGGGTGTAGGCGGACGCGGCGAGTAGGGCGCCAAGGGTTAGGGCGCGCAGCTTGGAAAAGAAACGCATAGAGCCGTTGTAACATGCGAAGGTCATGACGCAACCATCCAGACGCCAGATTTTGCAAGCTGGGGCTATTCCGGCCTTATCCAGGGGCCAACAGTTCAACCTGCTGTTTCTTATGTCGGACCAGCACCAGCGGCTGGCAAGCGGCTGCTACGGACATGACACCGTGAAGACACCCAACATCGACGCGCTGGCCCGCCGTGCCGTCCGCTTCACCAGCGCCTATTGCCCCTCACCGGTCTGCGTCCCCAGCCGCGGCTCGCTGATCACCGGCCAGTACGCGCACCGCCACGGCGCGAAAATTCTGCAGGACGCGCTGCCGGCCGGCATCCCCACCATTGCCCACTACTTCCGCGAACGCGGCTACGCCACCGGCGCCATCGGCAAGATGCACTTCGTGGACGAATCGCGCAAACACGGCTTTGACCACCGTTTGAACGAAGCCTCCCACCGCGCCACCCTCACCGCCGAAGAACGCAAGCAACTCCACGGCGACGCCGGCGGCATTGAAGGCGAAGGCCTGGACCTCCCGCCGCGCTTTTTCGAAGACAACTGGTTTGCTGACCGCGCCGTCGAGTTCCTGCACGCCCATAAATCCAAACCCTTCTGCCTGTGGGCGTCCTTCGTTCAACCGCACACGCCCTTTCGCCCCATGAAGAAGTACTTCGACCTGTACGATCCGGCGAAAATGAAACTCCCGCGGCGCCCGGCCGATGACCTGGCCGGCGGCTTCGAGGGCCACCTGATCCGCGCGCGCGAACGCGGCTGGTATCAACAAACAGAGCCAGCCGCCCGCCAATCGCTGGCCGGCTACTACGGCAACGTCAGCCAGATGGATGCAAACGTTGGCCGCGTCTATGACGCCCTGCGCGAACTCGGCCTGGAGAAAAACACCGTCGTCGTTTACACCTCCGACCATGGCGAAATGGCCGGCGCGCACCGCATGTGGACCAAGCACAACATGTTCGAAGAGTCCGTGGGCGTGCCGCTGTTGATCGCCGTCCCCGGCGGCGCCAATGGCGTTCGCACGCAGATCGTCGAGCAGATCGATCTGTTCCCGACGCTGGCCACGCTGTGCGGACTCGACGCCGTGAAAGACATCGCCGGCCGCGATTTCGCCCCCCTTGTGCGCGGCCAGCGCTACACCCCGCGCGAGTTCGCCTACTCCGAATACTGGTTCTGCCGCAACGTGTTCACCAAGGATGATCGATACGTGGGCAAGCCGCCGCTGCGCATGGTGCGCACTGATCGTTGGAAGCTGAACCACCTGAGTTGGAGCCGCAGCGAACTCTTTGACGTTGTGAACGACCCGGGCGAGTTCCACAACCGCATCGACGACACGGGTCTTAGCGGCGTGGTGAAGGAGTTGACAGCGCTCGCCGGCCGGCAGTTTATACAATAGGGGCTTCAGATGGGCTTACAGATTAACGGCGAATACGTGGATGACTCGATCATCCGGCAGGAAGCGGCCAACATGCGTCCGCGCTATGAGGAGATGATGCAGGACATGGATCCCATTGCGCGCGAAATGCAGTTGCGCGATTGGGCCAAGGAGAATGTGATTGAACGCGTGCTGCTGCGCCAGGTGGCCGCGGCCGAACCCGAACCGGTTCCGGCAGAAGAGATTGAAGAGCGGCTATCGGCCATGTTTCCGCCGGTGGAGGAAGCCGAGGGCTGTGAGGCCGGTGTATCTCGCGACGCTGTCGATAAAGCCGCCGCCCGCGCCGATATCGAAGCGCAGATCCGCGTGGAACGGCTTATCCGCAAAGTGGGTGACAACGCCTCCAAGCCGAAAAATAAAGACATCGCCGACTTCTACAAAAAGAACCGCGACGAGTTCAAAACGCCGCCCATGATCCACGCCTCCCACATCGTGAAAAACGTGGAGGAAGGCGCCGAAGACGCGCCCGCGCTGGAAGCCATTCGCGCCGCCGAAGCCGAACTGAAAAACGGCGCGCCTTTTGCGGAAGTGGCTGACAAGTACTCCGATTGCGCCGGGCAGGGCGGCAGTCTCGGCTGGTTCCCGATGGGCGAAATGGTGGAAGAGTTTGAAGAGATCGTCTTCCAGATGAAGCCGGGCCAGGTAAGCGAGCCTTTCCGCTCCGTCTTTGGCTGGCACATTGCCATTGTTCACGAGAAGAAGCCCGAAGGCTGGCGGCCGCTCGACGACGTGAAGGAGCAGATAGAAGCCGCGCTGTCCCGCGAAAAACAGGAAAAGGCGCTGGAAGACTACGTCGACGGACTGCGCGCCAAGGCCGAAGTGAAAACGGTCAAGAAGCCATGAGCAATCCGTTCAACGTCGTTGGCATCAACCCGTGCTGCGTTCCCAGCAAATCGCGCGCCGGCGTGCTGGCCGTGTCGCAGCAGTTGAGCGTCGAACGGCGCATCGTGCGCAGCGGCTCGGTGGACGGCATGGTGAAGCTCGATGGCGGCCCGTTCCTGATGGGCACGGAGGACAATGAAGGTTTTCCGGCCGATGGCGAAGGGCCGGTCCGTGCCACCCACCTGGACCCTTACTACATCGATGCCACGCCCGTCACCAACGCCCAGTTCGCCGAGTTCGTCAAAGCCACCGGCTTCCAAACGGAGTCCGAACGCTTCGGCTGGTCGTTCGTCTTCCAGGGCCACCTGGATCCTGAGCGTTACAAGAAGCTGGTGGAAGATACCGTGCTCGCCGTGCCGTGGTGGTGCAAGGTGCCCGGGGCCCGTTGGGATCGCCCTGAAGGGCCCGACACGTTCATCGACTCCCGCATGGATACTCCCGTCACCCATGTTTCCTGGAACGACGCGGCCGCGTACGCCGAATGGGCCGGCAAGCGCCTGCCCACCGAAGCCGAATGGGAGTTTGCCGCGCGCGGCGGGCTGGAGCAGCAGACCTACCCCTGGGGCATGGAACTGACACCCGGCGGCAAGCACCTGTGCAACATCTGGCAGGGCGAATTTCCACTCACCGACGCGGGCGAGGACGGCTACACCGCGCCCTCCCCCGTCCGCGCCTTTCCCGCCAATGGCTATGGGCTCTTCAGTGTTGTCGGCAACGCCTGGGAATGGTGCGCCGACTGGTTTGAACCCTTCTGGCACCTGAACGCCACGCGCACCAACCCCGTCGGTCCCCCGCAAGGCACGCAGAAGGCCATGCGCGGCGGCTCGTATCTGTGTCACAAGAGCTATTGCAATCGATACCGTGTCGCCGCCCGCACCAAGAACACGCCCGATTCGGCCACCACCAACATTACCTTCCGCTGCGTCCGGGATGTCTAATGCAACGCCGTGCGTTCCTGCCCCTGCTGGCCGCGCAAACCATCCCTGACTTCACCTGCCCCATGGACCCCGACGTCCATGCCAAACTCCCCGGCCGCTGCCCTCGTTGCGGTATGAACCTGATTCCCGGCCTGCCCGATCCGCTCGAATTCCGTATGCGCATCGACGTGCTCCCCCGCGTCCCCAGCACCACCCGTACCACCTCCCTGCGCTTCCACTTCGTCCATCCCAAGACAAACAAACGCGTCGAAAAGTTCGAAGAGATCCATGAGCGGCTCCTCCATCTGTTCCTCATCAGTGAGGACCGCCGCTACTTCGCCCACGAACACCCCGAACTCGAGCCTGGCGGCTACTTTCGATTTCACACGCAACTTCCCCTGCCCGGCTTCTACCGCGTGCTGACGGATTTCTACCCCGCCGGCGCCACGCCGCAGTTGTTGACCGCGCCCCTGTATGTGCAAGGTCCGCCGGGGCCTGTCCCGCCGCTGGAAGCTCCCAATCTGCAGGTCAAACTCCGTACCGATCCACCTGCCCCCATTGCCGGTTTGAAGACCATGCTCTTTTTTGATCTCGCTCCCATGGCGGGCGTCACGCCCTGGCTGGGCGCCTGGGGCCACCTGCTCAGCGCCAGCGCGGACCTGCTCGATCTCGTCCATGTCCATCCCGCCTGGGAGCCCTACCAGAACCGCGTCCAGTTCAACGTGCTATTCCCCCGCCCCGGGGATTACACGCTTTGGGCGCAGTTCCAGCGCGATGGCGTTGTGAACACCGCCCGGTTTACGGTGGCCGTCAAAGCGCTTGCCTAACGGATGACCGCTTCCAGCGCGGGTCCGCGGATCACCGCGCCCGCCGGCAGCCGTACCGGTTCGCGGTATACCAGCCACTGCTTCTTTCCCGCGCCTGTCAACCATGCCAGCGGCGACGCGCCGCCACCGGGCATTTCCGCCCACGCTTTCCCGCCTCGCGTCTCCAGCGGCCGCACTGCCAATACTGTTACCGCCGCCGCCACGCGCCCCGTCAGCCGCACCCCACGCCCGGCCGGACGCGCCGCCGGGCGCCACAGCGGTACGGAAAAGTCGCGTCGAAGGTACTGTGGCTCCCCCTCCGGGGCGCCGCCTTCAGCCCATTCGGCCAATCGGTTGATCTCTTCCTGGGGCAGGGAAACGTCGTTCACAAAGTCGCCGAAGCCTTTTGCCGCGGGCCATGGGGGCATCCGCCGCTGCAACACCTCCTCCTTGATTGCCACCGCCCAGGGCCGCGCTTGGGCGAAGGAGAGTAGCGAAAACGGTGCCATTCCGCCGGGCTGATGGCACCCGGCGCAGCGTTGCGCGACGATGCGCGAAATCTCCCGCGTCCACGTCAGTTTGGTGGTGGGCGTATCGTGCGCAGACACCACCCCGGCAAGAAGCAGACACGCCACCACCCGCGCCGTCAATTTATTGTCACCCCAGCCGGTCTGTTCCATCTCGAAACGGGCCGTGCCGCTTTGGGACGCCCGATCCCGGATTCCTCCTCCCCAGGGGGTAGTGTGTCAAATGCGCCTAGGGCTCGCCCGCCTGGCAATGAAAACTTACCGGGAGCGCGGAGGGTGTGGATGGAGGGTCCGGGTCGCGAACGGGCCGCAATTTCCCAATAATTTCGCGATTTTTTCTTGCACGCCGGGTGTACTGGTAATTCCACCGCCGGACCGGGACCAGCGGCCCCCGCCCTCTGGAACGTCACGTGCTTACGAATCCGCAGAGACAACGCTGTGCCCGCCTCCCAATTTCCGATCGTTAAAACACGTATACCCAGAGGATGCAACAATGTCCGCCTCATCTCTAACTATACGCAAGGGATCCCGCTGCTGGTTCCCGGAAGCTGTGGTCAGTCGCCAATCGAACCTCCGCCTCAGATTATCCTGGGGTGGGCTCACAAACAGGAAAGCCCGGCCGATAAGAAAAACAGAAGAGCGTCAACGCTTTCATCGGCCAACCTCCAACCAGGAGTTACCGCAACGATATGAAGATCAATCACGGATACCAGGATTCCCGCGCCGCTTCGGCGCAGGACACCGCAAAAACGCAGGAAACAGCCGCCACAGCGAAAGCGCACGCCGCCAAAGCGGGCGCCGGCGCAGGCCGTGTGGGCGCGGGTGACCAGGTGAACCTCTCTCCCCTCGCCGCGGCTCTGCAGGGCGCCCTGTCGGACTCCCCGGAGCGGAGCGCCTATCTGGAGCGGCTCGCTACTGACTATGCCGCCGGTTCCTATCAACCCGATGCCAGCGCCACCGCGAACGGCATCATCTCCGACACCTTGTTGGAACCGCCGGATTCCAAGAAACCGTAAACCTTATGCAAGACCTTCAATACGCCGTTCCCAGTCTCGCCGAAGCCAAGAACGCGCTCGCCAACCTGGCTACGGAAGAAGCCCTTGGTTATCTGGAGTCAGCCGTCCAGTCATTGCGCGCTCTGTCCGTTTCGCTCCAAGGCGGGGACCGCATGGAGCCCGCCGCGCAGCGGAGCCTGGAGCGGCGATTGCTGCGTTTCCGGGCTGAGTTGCGGGATGCCGGCGCCTTAGCTGAGAGTGGCCTTGCCTATTGCCAGGATTGGGCGCAGCAATTGGAGCCTCCGGCCGTTTATGGCGCAAGCGGCGTTTCTGCCGCGACCGCCGTTTCGCGTCCGGAACTCTCGGTGGAGGGCTAACCGCAAGGACCGTTATGGGAAGTCTCTTTACATCGATGGTGTCCACCGCGGGAGCGATGCGTGCTCTGCAACGCTCTCTCAGCGTCGTGCAGAACAACATCGTCAATGCCTCCACGGTCGGCTATGCGCGCCAGGAAGGCAGCCTGATTGCCAGCCCATTCAATCCAAACTCCGGTTCCACCTCCGGCGGAGTCAGGTCCGGTCCAACGCTCACTTCTCGAGATGCGTTTGTGGAAGCGTCGGTCTGGAAGATGCAGCATCGGAGCGGATTTGCCGATAATCTCAGCACCAAGCTCACCGAAATTGAACGGACCTTCCCTCTGACCGCCGGTTCGGGCATCTCCGGTGAGATGGACAAGTTCTTTGCCACCGTATCCCAATGGTCCGTTAGCCCGAACAATTCAGTGGCCCGCCGTCAGGTGCTTGACCGCGCCGGCACCCTGGCTCAGTCTTTCAACCAGGCGGCGCTCGACCTTGGTGACGCCGCCGGCCGCGCAGGCGCCGAACTCTCCACCACCGTCGAAAAGATCAACCGGCTCACCACCGATATTGTCGGGCTCAATCGTCTTCGCCGCGAAAACGCCACAACTTCCGGTGACGCTGGGCTCGACGCCAGCTTGCACGCCAAACTCGAAGAGCTCTCCCAATACGTTGATTTCACGGCCCTCCCGCAGGAAGATGGCTCCGTATCGGTATTCCTGGGCGGGCAAACCGCCGCCGTCATTGGTGATCATGGATGGCCCATCTCCCTTTCCAATGCCGGCGGCGAATACCAGTTACTCGATTCCGAAGGTGTCGATATCACCAAGCGTCTGCAGGAAGGCAAAATCGGAGCCCTTCTGCAGTTTCGCAATACGCTTCTGCCCGATTACCAGACCCGCCTCAGTACCTTGGCGCAGGGCTTTGCTGATAACGTCAACAACACCCTGAACGCCGGTATCGATCAGAACGGCGTCGCCCCTACCAAAAACCTCTTCTCCTACAACGCCACCATCGGCGCCGCCGCCACGCTCGCCATTACTGACATCACGGGCTCCGAACTTGCCGCCGCCGCAGCGGGGGACCCTGGGGGCAACACGAATGCGCTTAACCTGGCCGACCTTCAGACCACCGGTCTGTTCTCTGGCCTGACTCCCGCGCAGTTCTACGCCGAACTAACCTCCAATATCGGTGATCGGCTGAACACCGAACAGAACAACGGTGACCTGCAGCGCCAGCTTCTGCTTCAGGCCCAGAACGTTCGCGCGGAACTCAGCGGCGTCGATATTAACGTCGAAGCCACCAAACTACTCCAACTGCAGAAGGGCTTTGAAGCCTCCGGGCAGGTAATGTCGGTCTTGAACAGCATTACCGAAACGCTCATCAGCATGCTCCGCTAGGAATACCATGCTCACCTTTCTCGATGCGAAACAGTCCGCCTTCCTCCAGGATCTCGGCCGAATTCAAAGCCGTGGCGAGCGTGCCCAGCGTCAACTCTCCACCGGTCTGCGAATGAACAGCATCTCCGATCACCCAGATCAGATTGGTGTCCTCCTTCAGTCCCGCGCCGAACTCGCCTCCACCGAACAGACCAAAGCCAATCTCGGCCGTGTCAAAACGGAAGTCGACGCCGCCGAAATCGCTGTCCAGAACGGCATTAAGGCTGTGGAACGTGTCCGAGTCCTCGCCGCCCAGGGGCTTACCGGAACTGCCTCAGCGAGCAGCCGAACCGTAATCGCGGGGGAAGTCGAGGCTATTTTCCGCCAGTTCGTCAATATCGCCAACACCGCCATCGATGGCCGCTACATCTTTGCCGGCTCCGCTGATCAGGCCCCGCCTTATAGCGTCGATCTCAGTCAGGCCACCGGAGCCTCGGCCTACGCCGGCGGGAACGCGACCCGCCAAATCAGCGATGCGTCCGGCGTCCGCCTCTCTGTCGCCCACACGGGCCAGGAAATCTTCGATTCCGCCACTCCATCTCGCAACGCCTTTGCCGCAGTCAATAGCCTCCGAAACGCCCTCATCGCCAATGACGAGGACGCTATCCGCACCGCCGTTGTCGATATCGGCACCTCTCTCGAACACCTCAATGAACAGCTCGCCTACTACGGTTCCACCCAGAACTCAATTGCCGAATCCACCGCTGCGGCCGAAAAGAAAATCCTCGGTCTAAAAACGCAAATCGCGGATACCGAAGGCGCGGACCTTGCCGAATCCATCCTCGAACTACAGGATTCCCAAACCCATCGCCAGGCCGCCTTGCAGGCCAAGGGGCAGGAAGACCGCCGTACCGTTTTTGACTTCCTCCGCTAAACTCGCCAAATAATCAACTTCCGCTCCGTCATCTCCTCCACCGCGTAGCGCGGCCCCTCCCGGCCCGTCCCGCTCCGCTTCACGCCTCCGTACGGCATCTGGTCGGCGCGGAACTGCGGCACATCGTTTATCAGAAAACCACCCACTTCCACGTCCCGTGCCGCTCGAAACGCCTTCTGAATGTCCCGCGTAAAGATACTCGCCTGCAGCCCGTACTCGCTGGCATTCACCAAACCAATCGCCTCCTCCAAACTGCCAAACCGGTTCACACCCGCCACCGGTCCAAACGCCTCCTTTGTCATCAATCTCCCCGCCAACGGCGCCTCCGCCACCACCGTCGGCGCCATCCGCGTCCCGTCCACCCCTCCGCCCGTAACTAACCGCCCGCCCCCCGCCACCGCTTCTCCCACCCAATCTCCAACCCGCGCCGCCTCCGTCGCCGTGATCAGGGAACTCACTTCCGTCACGTCATCCAGTGGGCTTCCCCGCCGCAGCTTCGCCGCCCCTTCGGAAAACCGCTCCAGGAAAGCTTCAAACAACCCCGAATGTACGAAAATACGCTGCACCGAAATGCAAACCTGCCCCGAATGCGCGAACGCCCCGCTCACGCACGCCGGCACGGCCAGGTCCAAATCCCCGTCGGCTTCAATAATCACCGCCGAGTTACTTCCCAGCTCCAGCGTCACCCGCTTCAACCCTGCAATCCCTCGCAGCCGCTCTCCCACTTCCGGGCTCCCCGTAAACGTGATCATCGCCACGTCCGGGTGCCGGGTCAACGCTTCTCCCAACTCCGCCCCCGGCCCCGGCACCACGTTCAGCGCCCCTTCCGGCAGCCCCGCTTCGGCGAACAGGCGCGCCAGTTCCAATGCCGATACCGGCGTCGCCGAAGCCGGCTTATGGACGACCGCATTCCCTGCCGCCAGCGCAGGGCCAATTTTGTGCAGCGACAAATTCAGCGGAAAGTTGAACGGCGTAATCGCCCCAATCACCCCCAGGGGCTCCCGCACCACCATCGCCATCCGCCCCGCCCCGTGCGCCGAAGCGTCGATTGGCACCTCTTCCCCAGCCAGCGCCAACGCCTCATTTCCAGAAAACAGGAGCGTCGCCGCCCCCCGCGTCACCTCCAGCCGGGCCTCCCGCAGCGGCTTCCCGCATTCGGACGCAATGATCCGCGCAAACCAGTCGGACTCTTCCAACAGCCGCCGCCGTACTTCGTACAGAATCTCCGCGCGCCGCGCCCTGGTCAACAAGCGCATCGCGGCAAACCCCTTCCGCGCCGCCGCCACCGCGTCCCCCATCAGCGCCGCATCGCCCGTGTGCACGGTGGCGAACAGGTTCCCGTCGTACGGCACCCGCACCTCGCGCACCGCTACGCCATTTCGAAACGTCCCGCCAACAAACAGCCGATATTCCATACCGACAGCTTATAGTGGAACAAGGCTCCCCGGTGCGCAGCCACTCGGAGAAAAAATGAACACTTTGATCGGCCTGCTGCTCGCTATCGAAGGACTGCAAACCGGCACCCTCCCACGCCAGTGGCGCCCCAGCGGTCCCAATTGCGCCGAAGTACCCGCCTGGCAGGTCCACGAGTACAACGCCAATCTCTACATCATCCGCGAAAGTGGCTGCACCAACTACGAAAAACCCTTTCTCTTCCTCTTTTTCGGCGAAAAGCGGGCCCTTCTCCAGGACACCGGCGCCGGCATGACAGATGTTGACCGCCTCATCCCCGAACTTCTCGCCCAATGGGCAAAACGCGCCAACCGCCCCGTCCCACCCCTTCTCGTCGTCCATTCCCACTCCCACTCCGACCACACCTCCGGCGACAAAAAACTTGCCGCCCTCCATAACACAACCGTCATCCCAGCCAAGCCCGAAGCCATCGAAGCAGCCTTCCAAATGCCCGGCTGGCCCCAAAAGCTCGGAGAAATCGACCTCGGCGGCCGCATTCTCGACGCAATTCCCATACCCGGCCACGACACCGCCGACCTCGCCCTTTATGACCGTCTCACCGGCCTCCTCCTCACCGGCGATACCCTCTACCCCGGCCGTCTCTACATTCGCGACTTCCCCGCCTATGTCGAAAGCATCGACCGTCTGGTCAAGTTCACCAAATCCTGGCCGGTCGCCCACATCCTCGGCACCCACATTGAACAGAGCCGCACACCCTTCACCGATTACAAAATCCGCACCGTCTACCAGCCCGACGAAACTGTCCTCGAACTCACCCGTGGCGACCTTCTCGAGCTCCAATCCGAACTCGCCGCCATGGCCGGCAAGCCGCGCCGCCGCGAACTCTCCCGCTTTACCATCTTCCCCCGCGTCTCGCTACCTTGAAACGGCAGCCGCGCCGCGTTCCGCGCTCATCGCTCCGCCGCCTCCGCATTCCGGTTCTTCATCCGCCGCTGCTGTTCGCCCGTCCAACCGGTTTTGATGTCCCGCAAGCAGTAGGCCAAGTGTGCCTGCAGCGGTTTGTTCTCATCGCCCGCCGGCATCGCCGCCAGCAGTTTCTCAATCGCCTCCGTCCGCCCGCAATAGGCCAACGCCCGCGCCAACTCCCGCGTCAGCCGTTCGTCGCTCGCCGGAAACTGTGGCGCCAACACCGCATGCGCCGTCGCCCGAACAGCGTCTGGCGCTCCGCCCTCCCGCCGCATCGCCGTCAATTGCCACGCCCGCAACGCGTTCAGCCGCTGCTCCGCCGTCAACGATTCCCGCTTCAATAGCGCCAGTTCCAACGGAAACAGCGCGTCCAAATCCGCCGCCGATTTCGCCGTCCGCGTCAGCGCATAAAACGCCTCCGGCCCCGCCGTGGCGCTCTTCTCCTCCAACGCCAGCCCCGCCCACAGCTCTTGCGGATACCGCTCCAGCGCGATCCGCGCCGCATACCGCACCGCCCGGTCCCGGTCGTTCAAACCCTCATAAACAATGTTCACCGGCGCGAAGCTCTCGTGTGTTTCCGCGTTCAGCCCCATCCGCACCATCCCTTCCAGCGCCCGCCGCCGCACGAATGGGTCCACGTCGCTCAGGCCTCCGGTCACAATCGCCTTCGCCCGCGGACTGCCATGGAAACTCGCCACCAGCACCGCGGCCGCGCGCACCGCGCTTCGCGGGTCCTGCGCCAACGGACGCAAAAGCTCCGCTGTCGCCCGCGGCCCCGTCCGGTCCAGTATCAGCAGCGCGCTCACGCGGTCCTCCGCCTCCTGGCCGCGGTTCAGCGCCATCGCCCAAAGCTGTTTTTTCCACTCCGCGTCTCCCATCCGCGCCTTCGCTGCCAGCAGTGCCGCGTGGCCCCAACTCGATAGCGGCTGCGCCTGCCGCACCACCGCCAGCATCCCTTCCATATTCGTGCTGCCCGCATACACTTGTTGCGCCAGCCCCGGTCTGTAAACCACGCGGTACAACCCGTCACCCGCAATCCACAGCGCCCCGTCCGGCCCCACTTCAATGTCATTCGCTTTCATTGCCTCGCCATGAACGAACACGGTCGCCTTTGGGCCCACACACCACGCCCCGCCGCACTTCTCCGGCTTTGAAACCAGCACGCGCCCCCCGTCGGCTTCAAAATACGCCCCTCGGTACGCCGCCGGGTAGGTCGTGCTCGTGTAGAATTCCACGCCCGCCGGTGATCCCCGGCCCAGGTCCCGCATCCCCGGCAGCGTGTCCATGTTGTACCCGGCCAGCGCGCCCGGTCCCGGCCTCCATCCATAGTCACCGCCCGGCGCCACCTGTATTGATCGCGCGCCTCGGTACAACGCCAGATTCATGTCCCGCTCTGTTTCGGAATCGGACGTAAACGCGTCTCCTTCCGGATTCACCGCGAAATCGTACGCTTTCCGAAAACCCCCGCCCAGAACCAAATACTGCCCCGTCTTCCGGTTCAGCCGCGTCAATATACCGCCTGCCGCGGCCTCGCGCTCGTCCACCGAAGGAGTCAGCAACCGACCGCCGCTGCTAATCACGAGTGGCGAATTCTTGTCCGTCCGTTCCGCCGGCAAACCCGTTTGGCTCGCCAGCATCACCATCGCCTCCCCGTCAATCCCGCGCCGAATCGCATGAGGGCCCTGCTCGCCCATGGACCCCTCGAACCGGGTCAACAATTCACAGGAATCAGCAATGTCGTCCCCATTCATATCCGGGCACCGAAACAGTCCGGAGTCCTCGCCCCCCGAATGCTGCCCGGCGGCGTATAGCGTCCGCCCGTCCCACCAAATCCCCCGCACGTTCCGGACCGCCCGAGTGAAGACCGTCTCCGTTTCAAACTTCCCGTCGCTGTTGCGGTCCTCCATGATCACTGGACCCAGCCGCTCCGTGGCCACCGTCGGACGCCCTACCGAGTCGAACGTCAGCGCCGTCAACGCGCCCGTCCGCTCCACCCCCGCCGCCTCCTCCACCACAAACCCATCCGGCGCCCGGAACCGGCTTGCCTCCGGTTTCCAGGTGCATCCGCCCAGCAGGACAAGCAGCAATAGCAGCACGCGCATAGGCCCACAAGTATAGCGATGGCAGCGCTTACAGCATCGTGGGATAATCTGAAATATGGTCCTCCCGAAAATCATTCAGGGTGGCATGGGAGTTGGTGTCTCCAGTTGGCGCCTTGCCCGCGCCGTCTCTAGTGTTGGTCAGCTCGGCGTCGTCTCCGGCACCGCGCTCGATCAAGTCATGGCCCGCCGCCTGCAGGATGGTGACCCCGGTGGCCACAACCGCCGTGCCTTCGATCATTTCCCCTTCCCCGCTATGGCCAAGCGCGTCTGGGACAAGTTCTACATCCCTGGCGGCAAGGCCCCGGACCAGTCCTACATCCGCACCCCGCAGCATCGGAAGGACAACCCTCGCGAACTCCAGGAATACTGCATCGTCGGCAACTTCGTTGAAGTCTTCCTCGCCAAGGAAGGCCATTCCAACCCCGTCGGCATCAATTACCTCGAAAAGATCCAGATCCCCCATCTGCCGTCCGCCTATGGCGCCATGCTTGCCGGTGTGGATGTTGTCATCATGGGCGCCGGCATTCCCGTTCGCCTTCCCGGCGTGCTCGATGCGCTCGCCCGCAACGAAGCGGCCACCTACCCGCTCTACGTCGTTGGCGCCGGTCCTGATGACGACACGCTGATGCACTTCGATCCGCGCGATTACATCGAAGGCGAAGCGCCCGCGCTCACGCGGCCCCTCTGCCTGCCCATCATCGCGTCAAACACGCTCGCCGTCACGCTGCTGAAGAAATCCAACGGCCGCGTCGATGGCTTTGTCATCGAAGGCCCCACCGCCGGCGGCCACAACGCTCCGCCCCGCGGCAAAATGCAGCTCGATGCCAACGGCGAACCCATTTACGGCGAACGTGACGTCGTCGACCTGGCCAAAATGCGAGAACTTGGCGTCCCCTTCTGGCTCGCCGGCGGCTTCGGCTCTGCTGAAAAGCTGAACGAAGCGCTGGCCACCGGCGCCGCCGGTATCCAGGTCGGCACGCCCTTCGCCTTCTGCGAGGAGTCCGGCCTCATGGACGGCTACAAGCAGGCTGTGCTGCAATCGGACCCCAAGCTTCGAACTGATCCCGTCGCCTCGCCCACCGGTTTCCCCTTCAAAGTCGTTCAGCTCGAAAATACGGTTTCCCACGCCCCGACCTACTCCGAGCGCCCGCGCATCTGCGATCTCGGCTACCTGCGCGAGGCATACAAAACCCCGGAAGGCGAAATCGGCTTCCGTTGCGCCGGCGAACCCGTCACTGTTTTCGAGGCCAAGGGCGGCAACCCCGAAGACACCACCGGCCGCCTCTGTCTGTGCAACGGACTCATGGCCAATATCGGTCACGGCCAGGTCCGCGCCGCCGGCCGCCACCACGAACCCGGCCTCATCACCGCAGGTGATGACGTGGCCACGGTGAAGCGTTTTCTCAAGCCCGGCCAGACCAGCTATACGGCCGCCGATGTAATCCAGACGCTCCTCGGCGGCGCATGAGCCGCTGGCTGCGCGTGCCCCTGGCCGACTACGAAGGCCATATGACGGCCGCGGGCGTCGAGCAACTCGCGCCGTTGGTGGAGTTGTTCCGCCAGGTGCTGGCGAGCGCCCGGCCCGGGTCACTAGCTATCCTTGGCATCGCTGGCGGCAACGGTTTGGAAGCCATTGACACCCAGGTCACGAAGCGGATTCTCGGCATCGACATCAACCGCGAGTATCTCGACGCGGTGGCCCAGCGCCATGCCAGCCTGCCGGGTCTCGAACTGTTGCACCACGATCTTGCGCAAGGTCCCGTCGGCCAACCGCCCGTCGATCTGGTCCACGCCGCTTTGGTCTTTGAGCATGCCGGCACCGGCCAGTGCCTGGATAGTGCGTTGGCGCTGGTCAAACCCGGCGGACGATTGTCGGTTGTGCTCCAGCTTCCCAGCGAAACCCAAGCCGGCGTAGCGCCAACGGGCTATCTGTCATTGCAGGCGTTGAAGGAGACGTTCCAACTTATCGACCCCGCCTGGCTAACCCAAACCCTCGCCAGCCGCGGCTGCCAACTCGAATACGAAACCCGCCACCCCCTGCCCTCGGGCAAGGCGTTTTGGCTGGGTGTGTTCCTGCTTCTTGGTGCAGAATAGGATTAGGAGAACCAAATGCAGATTACGCTCGACCTACCGGAAGACATCTGCCTGGCCGTTTCGTCCGGGACAGTCACTCTGCAGCAAGCGGCACTGGAAGGTCTTGCATGTGAAGGCTATCGAAATGGGACGCTTTCAGAGTCGCAATTGATGCGTCTGCTCGAACTTCCCTCGCGTTTTGCCGTGCACCAATGGCTGGCGGAACCTCAAATCCCGCAGCGTTACACCGAATCTGACTTGGCCGATGATCTAGCAACGCTCACCAAATTGGGATTTCGATAACGTAATGCTCGTCATCGCCGATACGGGCCCGCTCCGGTATTTAATCGCAATTGACGAGCATCAAATCCTCCGAACCCAATTCACCGAAATTTGGATTCCCACTGCGGTAGTGCTGGAGCTCACCTCACCGTCCACGCCTGACGTGGTGAGGCATTTCATTGAACGCCGTCCGTCTTGGCGCCGGAGTGGTGCGACCGCGACGATCTTGCCGTCGATCATACACAAGGCGCAGAAATGGAACCGGCGGATGTGCCAAACGCGCAACCGTCTCTAGTTAGAACCATACCGCTTATTCACTTCCGCGGATGTTTCTTTGATCGGTAGAACTTCACGCTGGTGTTCTGGGCAACGATCGGCGTTGACCCGGGCGGAACAACTCGGCGCGGTGAATGGTTGGAGGTGGTCCACGCCGGTAATCACTCTTTGTACAATATAGGGACATTGCCAATTTTTATTGAGCGGTTCTTGCTTGCGTTTCTATCCGCGAGTGCGATTGCGGTCATTTGGGCGAATCCTATGAATCTTGATAGACGGCAGCAAGTCTCTGCGGTAATCGCGATTTTCGCCGTCGCGTATTTCGCGGCGCATACACTTTGGCTTCATAACGAACAGAAGGCAAAAGACGCAAGGAAACCTTCGGATCCGTCGGTAATTGCTGCAGGTTCAAAGGCAATGCCGTTGCCCGCTGTGGTAGATCAACGTCCGACCGAATCGGTGGCCCACGATACAGAGATCTCGCCGAACGACAAGAAAGTTCAGGGGCTGCGAGTGCCGCCAACCGCCACGGGCGAACCTCAAGCTGAGAAGAAACAGGCGGGGCAAAGGCAAGCAGCGCAACAACCGACACAGAATCGATCAGTCAATATTGGAGAAAAGGCCACTGTTATAGGGTCACAGATTACCACGGGTGACAACAGTCCTATCATCAACGCAGAGATTCCTCCGCCCCAGTTTCTTTTTGGGGAACACTCAGTTAAGCCGGTGTCAGGCAAAAAGGATACATTTGTGCATTCAGCATTGCTCACTGTTATCTATAAATCGGTTGTTCCTGAGCTTCGTGTTGAGGCGCATCATCCTGGTATCCAGTCGTTTGAGGCTGAACCGCAGCGGTCTGGAGTTTCGATTTCTGGAGAAACCGGCAAGCGCGAAGGATACTGTTTTACAACCCTCACTTCTGTGTATGGGAAATACCAGATGACGGCCATAGTTACGGGAGCGGGTAAGGTTCGGTTTCGCGTTTCAAAGTAAGCGGATACGAAGAGATTTGGTTGCGATCAAACGGGGGCTGCGCAGATACCTTCCCCGGCACCGGTCCTGTCTCCAGAACTACCTCCGATATGTCATCAGACCATTGACATATAAGTTCCAGTTGATCAGCGATAGGCCGTCCTTTCTCCGTTCTTTGAACTTCTCTACCAAACGGTGCATATTCAGCACGATCCCCAGCAGAAGCAAGGCGTCGTTCCCCCTTCGTTCATGTTGTTTTTGGCTGGGGGTCTTCTTAAGTGAGGCTACACGATAGAACCGCATTGATCAGACCAACTCAACATTGTCGGTTACGAACAAGGGATCCACGCACAAACTTCATCGCTCTCTGAGAATCGCCGCCATAGTGCGAGGGCTGCGATGTCCATGCAACACGGCGATTACCCATAGTGGATTTTCGTCGGGTGCGTAGGCAATCAAGTAGTCTCTCACCCGCTTGAAGCGTATGGCCCGGTTAGTAAGGTCCGGCCGGCGGTGCCCCTGGAATGGAAAAGGGACCAAACCAGAAATCGCGTCGTAGAGTTCATCGACTACGCGATGCGCGGCAGCTTGGCTCTCCTGCCCAATGTAGATCGCAATTTCGTCGATGTCCGTAAATGCTTCGGGATGAAGCGCAAACCCACTCATTCGGCGTTGGAACGGCGGCTGGCGATCCGTTCGCGAAGGCGGGCAAACGCCTCGTCGCCGGAAATGAGCTTGACCTTGCCACTCTTGATGTCGTCGAACCGGCCATCGAGCGTTGCCCTAGTCTCAGCCAAGTCGTCAACAAGGCCCGCAACCGCATCATGCACCCAAACATCTGCCGAGCGTCCGGAGAGTAGCGCAAGATCGTTGAGTTTCTGTTCAAGCTCGGGACTGAGGTGCACTTCCATGGTTGGTACCGTTTCCTTCAGCATATAGGAAGTACCCGTCTCTGTCACGAGTTGACAACGGCGCGAGGCAAACTCAGCCCCAGGTCCGCGAACTGCCGCGCTCTTGATCCGGCCCCACCCCTGTCGTTGTTGATAAACTACCCACCCATGAGACTCCTCCTCTTCCTCCTCCTCACCCTCACCCTCCCCGCCCAACCTTGGACCAATCTCTTCGACGGCAAATCCCTCACCGGCTGGCAACCCCGCGCCACCTTCTCCGCCCCCTCCACCGGCGACTGGAAAATCGACAACAACGCCATCTACTGCGGCGGCGCCTCCTCCGGCTGGCTCCACACCCACGCCGAATACACGGACTTCCGCCTCCAACTCGAATTCCGCGGCCCCGCCAACATCAATAGCGGCGTCTTCCTCCGCTCACAAAAGGAAGGCCAACCCCACGTCACCGGCTACGAACTCCAAATCTGGGACATGCAACCCGCCGGCTACCTTACCGGCTCCCTCGTCGGCTCCGTCAAAGCGCAACCCACCAAGATCAAGGCCGACCAATGGAACCACTTTGACATCACCGCCAAAGGCGACCACTTCCTCGTCAAACTCAACGGCCAAACCATCCTCGACGCCCACGAACCCCACCACAAGCAAGGCGTCATCGGCCTGCAGTGCCAGCCCAACCAGAAGATCTCCTTCCGCAACATCCGCATCCAGGAACTCAAATAAATGACCCGCCGCGCCGCCCTGCTAATGACCGCCGCTGTCGCCGCCCAGCCTAAACAGCTCACCGCCGGAGAAATTATCGCCCGCATTAAGAAGGAGGTCGCCGTCCCCTGGCGCGACCAGACCGTCGACACCCTCAAATCCGGCACGCCCGAATCCAAAGTCACCGGCATCGCCACCACCTTCATGTCTACCCTCGAAGTGCTGCAAAAGGCCGTCGCCGACGGCAAGAACATGATCGTCACCCACGAGCCCACGTTCTACGCGGGCGATGACGGCACCGCCAGCACCGCCGCCGACCCCATCGTCGTCGCCAAGAAGGCCTACATCGAAAGGCACAACATCGTCATCTTCCGCTTCCACGACCACTGGCACATGCGCCGCCCCGACGGCATCCGCACCGGCATGTTGAACGAGCTCGGCTGGCAGCAAGACCAGACCCACAACACGACCCTCAAACAACTCGCCGCCGACGTGAAGACCAAGCTCAAAATCAGCACGGTCCGCGTAATCGGCGACTCGGGCCAGCGCATCACCAAAGTGGCGCTCAACCCCGGCTACGCTAACCTCGCCGGCGCCATGCGCGCCCTCGCCACCGCTGACGTGCTGATCATCGGCGAAGCCCGCGAATGGGAAATTTACGAATACGTCCAGGACCTGAATGCCAACGGCACCAGGAAGGCACTCATCGTTCTCGGCCACGCCATCAGCGAAGAAGGCGGCATGAAGGAGTGCGCCCGCTGGCTCAAAACCTTCGTCCCCGAACTCCCCATCGCCCACATCCCAGCCGGCGAACTGTTCTGGAATCTATAGCTCGCCCAGCAAATCGTGTAACTGCACTTTTGGCAATATAACGTTGTTGTGACAACTCGTTTTGAGTTGGATCTCACGATGGCGTCCGCAAACGAGCGCAAACACAAGGTCTCCTTCGACGACGCGATTCATGTCTATTCCGATCCGGATGCGCTGTTCACGCAGGACCGCGTCGACGCCATGGGAGAATTTCGCTGGCACGTCGTTGGTTCTGCCGGCGGTCTGACCATCCTACTCGTCGTCCACACCGTCACTCCTGAAATCACCAGGGAGAAATTCGCATCATTTCCGCCCGTCGCGCAACTCGAAAATAAAGAAGACGCTAAGAAGAAAACTGTTACCAAGACCCTGGCGGACAGCCCGCTGACACCCGCGCGAAAGCGTAGACTGGCCAAACTTGCCGCCATGCCGGACAGCGAGATTGATCTCTCGGACATCCCAGAGCTATCCGACGACTTCTGGAAGAACGCCGTTCGCAACCCCTACTACCGCCCTCTCAAGCAACAAGTGACCGTTCGCCTTGATGCCGACGTCGTCGCTTGGCTGAAACAGTAAGACCTTGGCTACCAAACCCGCCTGAACCAGATGCTTCGCATCGCTATGGTCGGCAACCTCCACAAAACCAAACCAAGCTAAACTAGTAGATTGAGCAGAATGTCTTCACGTATCCGTTCCACCACGGTGCTTGCCGTCCGCCGGAACGGCAAAGTCGTCATGGCCGCTGACGGCCAGGTCACCCTCGGCAGCGAAGTTCTCAAGGCCAACGCCCGCAAACTCCGCCGCCTATATAACGGCAAAATCCTCTCTGGCTTCGCTGGTTCCACCGCCGACGCCTTCTCTCTCTTCAACCGTTTCGAAACCAAACTCGAACAGCACAACGGCAAGCTCGACCGCGCCGTCGTTGAACTCGCCAAGGACTGGCGCACCGACAAAATCCTCCGCCATCTGGAAGCCCTTCTCCTCGTCGCCGACCTCGACAAAACCTACATCCTCTCCGGCAATGGCGACGTCATCGAACCCGACGAATCCTTTGCCTCCATCGGCTCCGGAGGCCCCTTCGCCAAAGCCGCCGCCCTCGCCCTCTACGAAAACACCGAACTCTCGGCCCGCGAAATCGCCGAAAAGTCCATGACCATCGCCGGCAATATCTGCATCTACACCAACCTCAACGTGATCTATGAGGAACTCGGCTAATGGTCATCTACCTGCCCTCCCAACACGGTAACGGCGCCGAAGAAGCCCCGCTTCTCGACGAACTCACCCCCCGCGAAATCGTTCGCGAACTCGACAAATACGTCATCGGCCAGGCCGACGCCAAGAAGGCCGTCGCCGTCGCCCTGCGCAACCGCATGCGCCGCCAACGGCTCGACCCCGAAATGGCCGAAGACGTCATGCCGAAAAACATTCTCATGATCGGCTCCACTGGCGTCGGCAAAACCGAAATCGCCCGCCGTCTCGCCAAACTCGCCAACTCCCCGTTCCTCAAAGTGGAAGCCAGCAAGTTCACCGAAGTCGGCTACGTCGGCCGTGACGTCGAATCCATGATCCGCGATCTCGTCGAAATCGCCATCGACATGATTCGCGACGAAAAGCTGGAAGAGGTGGAGGAACGCGCCGAACGCAACGCCGAAGAGCGCCTGATCGATCTTCTCCTCACGCCTTTTCCCGACGCGCCCGCCGCCGATTCCAAAGACGCCGATCCCCGCCTCCGCGATAAAGTCCGCGAAAAACTCCAGGCCGGTAAACTCGACGACCAAACCGTGGAAATCGATGTAAAAGACCGCATGCCGGCCTTCGAGTTCATGGCCGCCCCAGGCCCCGGCAACGGCCCCGACGATATGGACATGTCCAACTTCAAGGACATGCTTCCCGCCCTCTTCGGCGCCCGCACCCGCAAGCGGAAAATGCCTGTCGCTGAAGCGCTCGACTACCTCATTCAAGAGGAGGAGCAAAAGCTCGTCGACATGGATCAGGTCACCCGCACCGCCATCGATCGCGTAGAGCGCAGCGGCATCATTTTCCTCGACGAAATCGACAAAATTGCCGGCCGCGAGGGCGGACAAGGGCCCGACGTATCCCGCGAAGGCGTCCAACGCGACATCCTCCCCATCGTCGAAGGCACCACGGTCAACACTCGCTACGGCTTTGTCCGCACGGATCATATTCTCTTCATCGCCGCCGGCGCCTTCCACGTCTCCAAACCCGCCGATCTCATCCCCGAACTCCAGGGCCGCTTCCCCATCCGCGTCGAACTCAAATCGCTCACCCAGGAAGACTTCATTCGCATCCTTCGCGAACCGAAAAACGCCCTCATTAAACAGTGCCAGGCGCTGCTGGAAACCGAAGGCATCAAGCTCAACTTCACCGACGACGCCATCAAAGAAATCGCCCTCTTCGCCGCCCAGGTCAACGAAGTCATGGAGAACATCGGTGCCCGCCGCCTCCACACCATCCTCGAAAAAGTGCTCGAAGAGATCAGCTTCGAAGGGCCCGACCTCAAGAAGAAGAACATCAAAATCGACGCCAAATATGTGCAGCAGCAGTTAAGCGGCATTGTCAAAGACCAGGACCTGAGCAAATACATCCTGTGAGGCGAGCGGCGACGGTTGCGGGCGTGACACTATTTGCCGTCTCGTGCGGCTACGTGGGGGATCCCCTTCCTCCCGCCCTGAACATCCCGAAACCCGTCACCGATCTCCGCGCCGTTCAGGTGGAATCGAAGATCGACGCCGCGTTTACCATCCCTGCCCAAACCACCGAGAATCTGCCCATTACCGATCTTGCCCTGGTCGAACTCCGCCTCGGCCGTATGCCCGCCGGCGGCTGGAATCAGGATGCCTGGGCCGCTGGCGCCAAAGCCGTCGCGGTCGACGCCGCCAAGCCTGGCCCCGTTGAAGCCTCCGTGGATGTTCGCGAATTCGCCGGCAGTGAAATTGTCCTCGCCATCCGCATGGCCAACAAAAAGGGCCGCTCCTCCGCCTGGTCCAATCTGGTCACTCTCCGCGTTGAACCTCCCGTCGTCACCCCGGAAGATTTCCAGCCGGATTCCGCCCCCACTGGCGCCGTTCTCACCTGGTCCGGCTACACCGGACCAGTGATTGTCTATCGCGATGGCGCCGCCATCGGCGAAGGCAAAGACGGCAAATTCGCCGATCCCCGCGCCCTTCTCGGCAAAACCTACAACTACGAAATCCAGGCCCGCGGCGACAAGGCCCAGGGCAAAAAGGTCGGCCCGAAACCCCTCACCGTGGAGGACCGTTTTGCCCCCGCCGCTCCCTCCGGCCTCAACGCCATCGCCGGCGCCGGCACCGTCGAACTCTCCTGGAATCCCAACCCGGAGCCCGACATTCTCGGCTATACCGTAATGCGCGCCGCCGGGCCGAACAAGTTCACCATCGTCGCCGCTCTTGTCGACATCCCGGCCTTTACCGACAAAAACGTCCAGCGCGGCGGCCGATACCGCTACATGGTCACCGCCCTCGACCTCCGAAAAAATCAAAGCGTAACATCGCCAGAAGTGGAGATTACCCTACCTTGACCCATTACGTCCGTTTCACCCTCGATCTCGACTCGCCCCCCACCCTCACCGATGCCGCCGGCGCCCGTTACGGCATCCTGGAAGGGGACCAGATCCGCCCAGTCCGTTCCCTCTTCGCCCCGGAACCAGACGGCGCCCTTATAAACAGGAATCAGGTGAAGATCCTTCCCGCCGCCAGCCCCTCTAAAATCGTCTGCGTCGGCCGCAACTACGCCGCCCACGCCAAGGAACTCGGCAACGACATTCCCGCCGAACCGCTCATCTTTCTGAAGCCGCCGAGCTCTCTGGTCGCCGATGGCGACAACGTCGTCTACCCCAAGCTCTCCGCCAATCTCCACTACGAAGGCGAACTCGGCCTCATCATTGGCAAACGCGCCCGCAACATCCGCGCCGAAGACTGGCGCGAATACGTCTGGGGCTACACCTGCGTCAACGATGTCACCGCCCGTGACCTGCAGCGCAAAGACGGCCAGTGGACCCGCGGCAAAGGCTTCGATACCTTCTGTCCCACTGGCCTGTGGTCTGTCCCGCTCCACGAAGTCAATTTTGACTCCCTCCGCGTCCAGACCTGGCTCGACGGCAACTGCGTTCAGGACGCTCCCGTCACGGACATGATATTCCCCCCGGGTGCTATTCTGGCCTACGTCACCCAGTTTCTGACCCTCGAGCCCGGCGACCTCATCGCCACCGGCACCCCGGAGGGCGTCGGCCCCATGCAAATCGGCAGTACCGTCCGCGTCGCCGTTCCCGGCGTGGGCCAGGTCGAGAACTCGATCGTCGCAGAGCAATAACGGATTTTTTAGGAGACAACCATGAAGATTTTTCTGGATACAGCAAACCTCGAAGAGATCAAAAAAGGCGCCTCGTGGGGTATCGTTGACGGCGTTACCACTAACCCTTCCCTCATCGCGAAAGAAGGCAAGCCCATTGAAGAGCAGGTCCGCGCTATTTGCGACATCGTCGATGGCGATATCAGCGCCGAAGTCGTCGCCACCGAATTCAAGGCCATGGTGGACGAAGGCCGCAAGCTCTCCAAGATCCACAAAAACATCATCGTCAAGCTGCCGTTGATCCGTGACGGCGTCCAGGCCTGCAAGGCTCTCGAAAGCGAAGGCATTCGCACCAACGTTACCCTCTGCTTCCAGGCCGGCCAGGGCCTGCTAGTCGCCAAAGCCGGCGCCTACATCATCAGCCCCTTCGTCGGCCGCATCGACGACATGGGAGCCGATGGCATGATTCTCATCCAGGATCTTGTCCAGATCTACAAGAACTATGGCTTCAAAACGCAGATCCTCGCCGCCAGCCTCCGCACGCCAAATCATGTGATTCAGGCCGCCAAGGCCGGCGCACACATCGGCACCCTGCCCTTCAAGACGCTCGATTCGCTCTTCAACCACCCCTTGACCGACAAGGGCCTCGACGCCTTCCTGAAGGATTACGCCAAGGTCTTCGGCGCCAAGTAATTGCCCGCGATTCCCCTAGCCCTTCCCGCCGCCGTTGGCGTCGCCGCCACCGGCGCGCTGGTTTGGCTTGCCGTTCGTTACGTCCGGCGTTCGCGCGACCCCGAAGAGCGCGAACGCCGCCGCCGTATTCATCTCCACGTGAACGGGCGCATAACAGAAGTGACCGTTTACCAGGCCGATGCATCTACATTGCAGTACGGTTATGAAATCGCCGGCGTCGGCTACGACACCACGCAGGATATTTCGTCACTAACCCTCCATCTGCCGCGCCCCGCGGAGCAATTGGTGGGCATCGCCGCCGCCAAATACGATCCACAAAACCCCGCCAACTCCATCGTCATCAGTGAGCACTGGCACGGATTCCCTGAATTACCAAAACAAGAAAGGCACAACTAACATGAAGACACTCCTATTGACCGCCGTCGCCGCCCTCGCGCTCACCATGAGCCCCGTGGAGGCCGCCGCCAAGAAGCCCGCCACCGTCATCCACGTGGTGACCATCAAGTGGAAAGCCGGCACCACCCCGGAGCAGATCGCCGCCGCCTTGAAGGGCGCCGAGACGGTCTCCAACTCCTACAAAGGCATCGAGCGCGTCTGGACCAAGGCCCTGAAGGTACAGGGCGCCGGCTACACTCACGCCATTGTCATGGAGTTCAAAGACGAAAAGGCGTTGAAGGATTACACCGACAGCCCGGCGCAGAAGGAATGGTACAAAATCTACCTCCCATTGCGTGAACAGTCCACCACCCACGACATCACCAACTAACCAACTAAGGGCCGCGCCGAGCCTCCCTCGCCGCGGCCCTTATGAGTTTACGGCACCAGCTTCACCATCAGATTGTCCGCTCCCGCCGTTCCTTCAAATCCCACATACCGCGTAGTCCCCGCCGCTATCGGCAACGTCCCCACCACCACCCCGCTCACCCTCGCTGTCGCCGTCAGGCCCACCGGGTCAATCACCAGTTCCACATGATTGAATCCGCCATAATCCAGCGACACCTGCACCGCCGCGCTTGGCCCGCTCAGCCCCTGTGTCAACAACTCAGCCATCCCCGTCGTCACTCCCCCCTCCGTGTGCGCCCGCACTCGCACCCAAACCGCCGCCCCGGATTCAAAGTTATCCTGCACGACATTTGAATTCGTCACCCCCACCGCCGTATAGTGGCCGGCCTCCGGTGACGGCAGCAGGTCCGCGCTCACCACATACTTCACCTTCGGCGACGCCATCGGCGCCAACAGCGCCGCCTGCGTTCCCGCCGCACACGAGCACCACGCCAATCCATTCTCCCCTTCCACATCCAGCGACGAGGGAGCTTCGTATGGATTCGGTGTCGATGACGCCCATCGCCAGCCCCCCGAACCTTTGCCGTCCGCCGTCATCCACGCCGTATTCTTGTTGCTCGGGTACTCTGCCCAATACCCGGAGAACCCACCCGTCGAAGGCTCCATCCGTCCTTTCCCGCCCTTGGGGCGCTCATGGTTCGGCCCAAATCCGAACGATTCGCGGAATATCTGGGTCTGCCCCCAGGCGCCGCTACAAGTCACTAACAGAATCAGCCACGCATTTCTCATACCTGTTGTAACAGCGCCGCCGCCCGTCTGGAACAAAAAATAGCCGCGCGGTCGAACAAGCCGCGCGGCCTTCTGATTCGAAGCAACCGGAGCGTCCCTGCTCCGCTTTGCCTCTACGCCCGCCGTTAGGCGAGCGTTCCTCCCTAGCGCAGGAATCCGATTGTCGGATTCGGGAAGTTGCGCAAGTTCGGAAACACCGTGTTCAGGTCCCCGTTCCCCAGCCCGAACCACGTGCCCAGCGAGGCCGCGTACTGGTCCAGTCCTGTTGAAGGAATCCACAGCCCGCGGCTGCCCGCGTCGTCCGGCCCGCGCAACGCGTGCGTCGGGAATGTCCCATACGCCTCGCCCCCGTTTACCGATCCGCCGAACATGAAATGGTGGCTGCCCCAGGCGTGGTCGGATCCGTTGGAACTCGATGGGTTCCCCGTCCGCCCAAACTCACTCTCCGTGAACAGGGTCGTCTCATTCGCCAGTTGGAGATCCTGCTCCAACGACGCATAAAACGCCCCGATTGCCGCGTCCAACTGGCCCATAAGGTTGTCATGCGCCGGCAGTTGATCGCTGTGATTATCGAACCCGCCCATCCCGCAGAAGAATATCTGCCGGTTCATCCCAAGGGCTTGGCGAACTCGCATCACTGTCGCTACTTGTTGCAATTGACGGCCCAAACCGGTCTGGGGAAACACCGTCGTCAACGGCGTTCCCGCCGCCAGTGCCGCGTTGATCTCCTGCGCCCCTCGCACCGCGCTCGCCATCACGCCGCTTGCCGCCCCGATCATTTGCATCCCCGTGTCGAACGTCAACACCTGCTGCAAGCCCGCCTCCCGCGCGTTCATCGCCGTCGAATTGCCAAACCGCTGCAATCCCAGCGCTGTTCCCGGCGTCAGGTTCAACGGCCGCGACGTCACGCCCTGTAGCAGCGCCGCCGACCCATTCACCGACACGCCAATCGGAAATGTCGATGCATTCTGTCCCGCCAGCAAATCCGCCATCCGCCCGCCCCAGCCGGAGCCTCCGGCAATCGTCGGATTCGCCGTCTGCCATTGCTGTGTCTGATCGGAATGCGAGTAAAGATTACGCGGTAAAGTTGCGCTGTTCAGGTTCGCCTTCGTCGTCGGCTGCACCAGCGTTCCCACGTTGAACATCATCGCCGCTTTCCGCTGGTTGTACAGCCGCTGGATGTTCGTCAGGCGCGGGTGCAGCCCATATGACGCTCCCTGCGCCGCCACCGGCAGCAACGTGTTGGACGCCAGCGCGATGTTCGGCCGCATCGTCTGGTACGCCGTGTACCGCGCCCCGTCCAAGGGAATTATCATGTTGTTCGCGTCGTTGCCCCCGAACAGGAACACGCATACCAGTGCCTTGTAGTTCGGCGAACTCTGCGCCATCGCCGGCATCTGGCCCAGCCGCAGTACATGCGCGCCCGCCCCGGCAGCCGCCAGCGTGCAGCACGACCGAAGAAATTTCCGTCTCATTTTCATACTCATCTCCTTAGTGCTCCACCTGGAATTGCGAACTCGCGAACGCGATATAAAACGCCGTCAACACCTTCTCCCGCGCCGTCGGCGATTGTCCTATCGCCGTCAACATCGCCGTCCGCACCGGCGCCGACATCGTGCCCCCAAACGCCAGCTTGTCGATCTCGTTCACCAGGGCTCCCGCATCCGCCGCCAGGTTCGTCCACGGCGTCAGGTTCAACGTCACTTCACTGCCGAACCCTCCCGATATCAGCCGCGCCACGAAATTCGCCCGAATCATTCCGGTCGCCGTCGTGTACAACTGGAACTCAGGGCCCGTCAATTGCGTCCCCGGAATCCGGTAGTTCGGCGAGTAGTAGTTGAACACCGAAGGCGAATGGAAAATCCGCTGCCCCATCTCTACGCTCAGGTCGGAGAGGAACGGGTAATCGGCCACGTTCCCGCCAATCGCCCGCAGTTGCCGCGTCATGAACAGCGCCGGCTCGGCCAGTTTGCCCGCCGTCGCGCCGCCCAGTTGCGCCTCCGGATGCGTCAGAATCGCCCGCACCACCGCCCGCAGGTCGCCGCGCACGCCAGCGCCGTTGTTGGCGAACACCGCCGCCACCGCCCCTATGTAGGCCGGGCTCGGGTTCGATGTCACCATCCGCTGTATCAACTGCCGGCTGATAAACGGCCCCACGTTCGGATGCCGGAAGATGATCTGCAGCGCGTTGTCCAGGTCCTGCGCCGCCGTCATTCCTGGCGCCACATCGGTGCCCAGGAACCGCTTCGCCCCCGTATCGTGGAACGCCTCCACCGCCTCCATCGCCCGGTCGTACCGTGGTTGGTTCAGCCGCGTCGGCTGGCCCGCCGTCGTGTCCGGATAGGTCCATCCCGTGAACACTCGCGACAGTTCCAGAATGTCGTCCTGGGTATAGGTCGGTATCGGCTGCCCCAGCCCGTTCAATTTCGCTGACCCGTCCGCGTTCAGTTCCGTCAGCCCGATCGTGAATAGTTGCAGTACCTCCCGCGCGAAGTTTTCGTTCGGTGTGTAAGACCCGCTCGCCTTCTTGTTGTTCACCATGTCCAGGTACTCGCCCATCGCCGGGTTCAATGTCACGTCCCGCATCAGGTCATAAAAGTTCCCGAACGCGCGATCCTGCAGCAGCCGTATATAGGGAATCATTCCGTCGGCTCGTACAATCTCCACGCCGCTCACCACCCAGATCTGGCTCAGCGCCCATGCCACCCGCTGCCGCAACTGGTCGTTGCCCGTCAGCGCCAGCTTGAAGAAGTGTTCCTCGGTCCACTCCATGCTCTTGTCGAGCAGTGTGTCCGGATACACCGATGGCGCTTGCGCGAACTGCTCGTCCAGCCACGCGTTCACGCCCATCTGCTTCAGCCGGTCGAAATCGGCCTGCGTCGGTCCCCACGTCGTCTGCCGCAGCAGCCGCCACAGCGCCTGGTCGCTTGTCGGTACCGGGTTTGGCGGCGATATCGGCGCCTGCGGCTTCGCGCTCAGTTCATTGGAACGCGGGCTCGTTCCCCCTGTATTCACCGCCGCGATCTTGTAGTAGTACGTCGTGTCGTTCGTCAGCCCCGTATTCGTGTAGGTCAACGCGGTTAACCCCGTCACCACCGGCGTCCCGCTCTGCCCTCCGGCCGTCGTGCCACGGTAAACGTTGTAGCTCACCGCCCCCGCCGTGGCCGCCCACGTCAACACCACCTGCGCGTTCCCGGCCGTCGCCGTCAGTAACGTCGGTGCGGGCGGCGCCACAATCGGCGCTTCCGGCCGCGCCGAAGCCTCGGCGGACCTCGCCCCGATTCCTCCCGCGTTTACCCCGGCAACTTTGTAGTAGTACATCGTCCCGTTCGTCACCGTCGTGTCGGCATACGTCGTAGAAGCAATTCCCATCGCCACCGGCGTCGCCGCCTGTTGGCCCGCCGCTGTGCCCCGGTATAGGTTGTAGGATGTTGCTCCCGCCGGCGCCGTCCATTTCAATGTCACTTTCGCATTCCCGCCCGTCGCCGCGAAGTCGGTTGGTGCCACCGGCGGCGTTACTGTTGGCGGCGGAGTCCCGCCCACCCGGTATACCCGCGCCCCGCCCCAGTCCGCGTGGTCGCTTCCTATTCCGTCCCCCGCATCCAGCACTACCAGTTTCAATTGCGTCACCCCAGCGAGGCTCAGGTCCGCCCGCCGGGCCGTCATCCCGCCCGTCATCCGCGTCGTTTCAAACAGCTTCCGGCCGTCGCCGAAAACCTGGAAAACCACGGAGCCCCGTGTCTGCACCTCGTCATCCACCCCCACATCGGCCACAAACCGCTGGAACTGTTTCCCCAGGTTGTACACGATTTCCGAGTTCGCATGGACGCCCAGGCCATAGGTGAACTTCCGTCCGTTAATCGCCATCGGTTTCCCATCGGCGGCCATTGTCTCCCCATTGCTCATGTCCCGTTCCGGCGGGCCCCATCCGTTCGTCGCGCTTGTCCATTGAAGTTCGCTCAGGTACGGGTCCATGTCCGGGTCCGGCGTCGGCGCCGGGCCGCCGCTCTGTAGAATCAGGTGCGCGTCAGCCCAGTCGGCGCGGTCCATCGTGTTTCCATCCCCGCCGTTCTTCACCACCAGCCGCAACTCGTCGTGCCCGGTCACATCCACGCGGATGAACTCCCCCGCCATGTTCCCGCGCTTCACCAGACTGTCGTACTTCAGCGTCCCGTCCACCCAGACTTCGTATGTCACCGAGCCCTGGTTCGCCGGCACTTCGTCATCGAGGCCGATGGTGGCCCGAAAGTCGTCGTACATCCGGTTCAGCTTGTACACCACCTCACTATCGGCATTCACTCCCAGCCCTTTGGCGAAGGAAACGCCATCGATTGTAAGCGTCTTACCGTCCTTGGTCCCCGCCCCGCCATTGCTCATGTCCAATTCCACCGGCCCCACTCCGTTGGATTTCCGCAGCATCTGCATGTCGCTCAGGTAATCCACCCGTTCCGGCACGTACAGCCGCGCCTGGGGAATCACCTGCTCGGCCTGACCCGGGTACGCCCAGTGCAGTTTTGCTATCGCGTTCCCATATCCTTCGAAGTACTCCATCCGAATCGAATAGCGCTGGCCCGCTGTTAGCTTGATCACGGGCGCGCGGTGCAGCGTCGCGGAATGGTTCGTCCATTCGTCGATCAGCTTTTTCCCGTTCACCCATAGCCGGACGCCGTCATCGCTGGTTGTCGCGAAGGTATAGTCTCCCGTCACCGGGGCTTCCACTTCGCCCGTCCAGCGCACCGAGAACTCGTCCAGCCGTGTTACCAGCGGGGAACGCAGCCCCCATACGAAATTGATTTGCCGGTCCGTCCGCCGCACCGTTGCCGACCCTGTCAGGTTCTGTGTTGCGAAATATTCGCCATAAAGGCCAGTGCCTTGGGCGGTTGGGAGCGTTACAGCACCCAGCGGGAACGGCGCGAGGGAGAGCGCGGCCATTCCGTAAAGCAGCATCCGTGCAGCTTGCAAGCGGTCCTCCAAGTCTCTCGGGAGAGGTCGTGTCGTGCCGCCCCTCCACTTGTTGACTGGCCTTGATAGGCAATTGCCGGGCCATGTGACAATTTGTCTCACCGGCCTTATAAGGCGAAATTGTAAACGATCCTTGATTCAACGAGATACAAACATCTCGCCCGCCCTAGCTCTAGGCCACCCAAAGTACCGTGTGACAAATTTTCCACTTGTAACCGGCGCCACCCGGTAAAAGTTTCCACTGTAAACCAATGTAATCATTGACCTTAGATA
>JAEUQC010000105.1 GCA_016789905.1 Bryobacterales bacterium
CAGCCCATTATTGACGAACTGCTCCCGCAGCAGCCTCTTCCCGATTCCTACTTGCAATACCTCCGCTTGAAGCTTCGCGCTGTCTCCTCAAACCCCTCGGCGGCTGTCCAAAAAACTACGGTTTTGTGTGATCGCTAACAACTATTCAAAAAATTGAGCCGCACGATCCCTACCTTCCGGATTGCCGACGGTTGGGACCGCGCAAACGACAACTTCGCAACGGGACTTATGAATAGCCAACTTCCGTATAGCGGCGTCATCCGGCAGATGTGCCGCCGTGCCGATCTCCGCTCGAAACAGAACGTGAGACAATCGCCTCGATGACGTTTAGTTCTGCCCGCGCCGCCGCGTTTCTAGGCGTTCTGGTGGCCGCAATCGACATTTTTTGCCGGCTCGGCGCACAAGCGGCGGCAGACTCATTCGACGGGTCTCGCCCGGGTATGGAGCGCGACATCGAAGGAATCCGGTTCTGCTGGGCGCCCGCCGGATCGTTTCGGATGGGTAGTCCTCCCGAAGAACCGGAACGGCGCTCGGACGAGGGGCCAGAGAACGTGACCATCACGCGTGGGTTCTGGATCGGCAAGTACGAAGTCACGCAACGCGAGTGGTCGATCGAGATGGGCGCTTTTCCCCGCGATCAGGACAAGGGCCGCGGCCCCGACGTGCCCGTGTATTGGGTGAGTTGGGCCGAAGCGGACGAGTTTTGTCGCCGTGTTACGGCGCGTGCGCGCGCCTCCGGATCGCTTCAGGGAGACTGGGAGATCCGACTTCCGACTGAGGCTCAATGGGAGTACGCCTGCCGGGCCGGAAGTTCCCCTGCAACCTCCTACGGAGCCCGCCTCGACCGTACGCAAGCAAATATCGGATCGCCCTATCCGGGCGGTATAGGCAAGAATTCCGAGGGGAAGTCCGTCAAGGTCGGCAGTTATCCAGCAAATGCCTGGGGGCTTCATGACATGCACGGTAATGTGTGGGAGTGGTGCCTGGACTGGTACTATCGCCGGCTTCCCGGCGGCATCGATCCAGACCTTTCCGCCGAACCGGGAGAGCGCAACCGTGATGGCACATTCTCCCGCGTACGCCGAGGCGGCGCGTGGGTCGAAGAGGGCTGGGCCAACCGTTCTGCGATGCGGCTGCGATTTGAGCCAAACCGCAGCAGTGACCACATCGGTTTCCGGATCACCGCGGTCCGACGTAAATAGGGAGTGACGGCAAGAGCGATGTCAGGGCAAATCGTCGGCAATTCGCAAGGTCCGTCCGCCGGGATTTGTGCCCGCGGCGGGTTCGCCGAAAATCAGGTCACTCTTGCCGCAACGCCATGATTGGGTCGAGCTTCATTGCCCGTCGCGCGGGGAAGTAGCAGGCCGCGATGGCGACCGCGATCAGCAATACCGACACCACAACAAGAGTTAATGGATCTGTGGCGGTAACACCGAACAGCAGTCCGGAACTCGCTTGACCCAGCCACAGTGCTCCGAGCAGCCCGAGTATCAATCCAGTCAGGGTCAGCTTCATTCCCTCACCGAGGATCATGCGGAAAATTCCCCCGGCCTGTGCGCCAATAGCCATGCGGATTCCGATTTCCCGCGTGCGTGTCTCGATGGAGTACTGGATGAGGCCGTAAATTCCTACAGCGGCCATCAGCAGCGCCACAATGGAAAAGCCGATCAGCAGGGAAGTCTGAAATCGGCGCTGCGCAAAGTAAGCTCCGAACTGCTGTTCTAAAGTTGCCACTTGGCCGACGGATGCATTCTTCTCGACTCCGCGCACGGCCGCCCGGAGCGTCGCGGTCATCGCCTGTGGGTGGTCCGATGAGGTGCGCACGAAAAGGTCGACGTTGCGCGGAGGACCACTCTGCGCCAGAGAAACGAACATCTGCGGAAGCGGTTCGCGCTCCGGCCCCTGCACCCGCATATCGGCCACGACACCAACGACCCTGTACCATGGGCTATCGGAATCGCGCGGGCCCAATTTGAATCGTTTCCCCAACGGATCGTGCCCCGGCCACGAGCGCCGAGCCATTGCATCGTTAATAATCGCCACAAGTGGCGCATCCGGCCCATCCCCGGTGGAAAAGAAGCGGCCTCGGAGCAGCGGCGTCCCTATGGCATTGAAGAAATCGGCGCTGACCTCCTCGCCAGCGAACTGCAAGCGCTCGGAGACGGTATCGCCATCTCGTTCTGCGGTGACGACCGCTTCCCGGTTGTGCTCTTTAAACAACTCTCCGATGATGCCGACGTCCTCCACATCCGGAATCCTCTTAATTGATTCAAGCAGGCTATGGTAAAAGTTTTGTTTAGCTGGGGTGCTGAATGCCATCGGGGCGGAGAGTTCCATCACCAGGACCCGCTGGGACCTGAATCCCGGATTGATGCTGTTCACGTTCCACCAGCTTCGAATGAGCAGGCCGCCGCCAGCGAGCAACATGATCGCGAGCGCAAAATCCGCCACTACCAACACGCGGCGGGCTCGACGTATGCCTACTTCCCCCGAGACACATCGGCCACCTTCTCCGCCGGCAGGACGCAGGTCGCGGCGCAACGTCGCAAGTGCGGGCGACAATCCCACAGGAATTCCTGCGAGTAAACTGATGGCCAGAGCCCAGCCGAGGCCCCCCAGATCCAGCCCAATTTCACTGAGGCGCGGCAAGTTGCGAGGACCAAAGGCACGAATCAGGTCAATGCCGACTGACGCGAGCAGCGTGCCAACCAGTCCAGCGAAGACGGAGAGCAGGACTCCCTCGGCGATCAGTTGCCGAACGATCCGGCCAGCACTCGCTCCAAGCGCAGCGCGAATGGCCATCTCTCGTGAGCGAGCGATGCTGCGCGCCAATGAGAGATTGGTGATGTTGGCAGTAGCAATTAGGAACACGCAAAAGACAGCACCGCCCAGCATCCACAACCCCAATCGCGATTGGGCTCCGACTATGTACTGACTCAGTGGAACGACGTTAATGGTACGGTTTCGTGCGTCCGCGGGCAGTTGATCGCTGAGCCGGCGAGCGACTGCAGTCATCTCGGTTTGAGCCAGTTCGAACGTCACGCTCGATCGGAGTCGTCCAACTGCAAACCATCCGTCTCGACCGCGTACGGTCTGGCCGCGAGGGTGCGGCTCCCAGACGTCGGCCTCGAGTCTCGCAATTTTGAAACCCCCAGGGAGAATGCCGATGATCTGAGAAGGAAAGCCATTGAGCACGAGCGTCGCGCCGATGGCGCCGTGAGAGCCTCCGAACCGCGCTTGCCAGAAGCGATGACTAATCAGGACCAGACGCTGCCCCTGCTCGGCTTCTTCGGCCGAAAAGCTGCGCCCAAGGATGGGCGTGACACCCAGGAGTGGAAGTAGGTTGTGGGAGATGCTCGCGCCGACGATCTGCTCCACTCCGTCAGTTCCAGTCAGGAACGTGGACACTGCATCGAATGTAGCAATACCCTCGAAGCTCCTACTTTGACTCCGCCACTGCTCAATATCCCACAGTGCCGATCTGCCCTCGCGAAAATCCCGGGTCGGATCTTCCGCGAACAACATAGCCAATCGTTCCGGGAATTGATAGGGAAGCGGTCGGAGTAAAACGGCATTCAGGACGCTAAACATTGCAGTACTGGCGCCAATCGCCAGAGCGAGCACCACTACCGCAGTCATCGTGAATCCAGGGCTTCTTCGCAGACTCCGGAACCCGTAGTGCAAGTCCTGCGCCGTCGTCTCGATCAGCGCGAACGTCCCTATTTCACGACCCTTTGCTTTCATACGCTCAAATTCCTCCGAAGCGGCGCATTACTCTTTTTTCGTTCAGACCTCAGTCGAGGATCAAGAGGCTCTTGTTCACTATCGTGTAGTGCAACTCGCGGTCCACGCCAACCGAAAGAAAACAACACGGCGTGCCAGCACCCTCTGTTCGGAAGCGGGACCAACCGTTCCAGTTTCGAACGGCACGCGCACCCGCGCCAAGAATCGCAAGATCCTCTGAGGTCGAAGCGCCTACATGTTCTGTCCGGATCGTTGGCAATCCGTAAGTTGGTCACAAACGGCGTTCTGGGAAATGGCTAGATCACCCGCCGATAGGGCTTTGGTAGGATGAATCGTTTTCGGCGGCAACGATCATACTGACGGGCGAAGCGGAGCTGTGCAGCGGAAGACGCGACTCTTTTTTGAAGCGCCACGAGGCGGGCGCCAGCGCAAGCAAACGGCCGCTTACTTGGATGTACCCATCATTGCGTCGCGGATCATCAATGCCTCGTTCCTCCCGCTCCACGCAGACTAAGCCCCACATTTCTTGCTTTAAAGCTGGACCAGCACCCTCGGTATGCGAGAGATGTGGAGCGCCTGAATCGCTGTAGAGGGCGGGTTGCCCTTAACGAACATTTTCCGGTTGTTGACGTCGGCGCGCCATCGTCTCAGCGACGTTAACAACTCCCAAGAAATGCCACAGAGACGCAGAGAACCAACCGGAGAAGGCGGCAAACAAGCCCGCTTCGGGAGTACGTTGACCGCAACGACACAAGCCCCAGAAAACCGAAAAGCGCAACGCGTCGCAAAGAATACCCTTATGCAAACTACCGCTGCGCTAACAAAACCCCACCGAATCTGGCGCCTTGAAATATTTTGGCTCCCCGGGTAGGATTCGAACCTACAACCCTTCGGTTAACAGCCGAATGCTCTACCGTTGAGCTACCGAGGAGCAGCGTTACTGCCAGACCTATTACAGCAAACCGCCCCACAAAAAGTCAACATCCGCTAACGATTTCGCAGCCAATCGGCCAACCGCCCGGGCCACGACGCCAGCGCGATATCGCTCCACGCCAACCCAACGCCGTGCGGCCCCTTCTCGTAAATGTGCAACTCGGCTGGCACGCCATGCTTTCTCAACGCTAAGTAGAACAGCACACTATTTTCCGGCGGCACTCCCGTATCCGCGTCGGTATGAAACAGAAAGGTCGGCGGCGTCTCCCTGCTAACGGCCCGCTCGTTGGACAAACTGGCCACCAGTTTCGGGTCCGGATTCTCACCCAGCAGATTCCGCCGGCTCCCCTTGTGAACGTATGCCTCTTCAGTAAACGTCACCACCGGGTAGGCGAGCACAGCGAAATCGGGCCGTGAACTTGCCCGCTCAATCACGTCCTCCGCCGCGGCATTCCCCGCGTCGAAATGCGTCGCCGCCGTCGCCGAAAGATGCCCCCCGGCACTAAAGCCCATGATGCCGATTTTGGCCGGGTTCACGTTGAACTCAGCCGCCCGCGCCCGCACCGTCCGCAAAGCGCGCTGGGCGTCGTTGAGCATCGATGGATGGCGATACCGCGGACCCAGCCGATAGCGCAACACGAACGCAGAGATCCCCTGCGAGTTCAGCCACTGCGCAATCTGCTTGCCCTCGTGGTCAACGGCGAGTCCCCCGTACCCGCCCCCGGGGCACACCACTATCGCCTTTCCGTTTGGATTCTTCGCCAGCCACGGCGTCAACGCCGGAATGTCCTTCTCGTCCGTCCCCTGCGCCCCGGGCGCCCCGTTCGGCCATAGCGGGAAAACGGCAGGTTCGGGGACCGGTCGCTGCGCGAACATCGCGGCGGCGGTTACAATACTAGCGATCAATCTGCGCATGGGGGCAACGATAGCGCACCGCGCCAAGCTCCTGCAATACGAATTACAATGCACTTCAATGGCAACGGCGAATACCATCGACGAAGTGATAGACGCGCTAACCAGCATCATCGAGCAGGCGAAGGCAAACCGGTCCCGCTTGGGCTACTTCCCCGCCCTCTACCGTCGCGTCACGCGAGCCGTCAAGAATGGCATCGCCAATGGACGATTTGAAGATGGCCCCCGCATGGAGCGGCTCGACGTAGTCTTTGCCAATCGCTATCTCTCCGCCTATTACGATTGGCACAATCAGCGGCCAGTCTCCCAATGCTGGAACCTCGCGTTCTCCGCCGCCGCGCGAACGGATCGCATCATCACCCAGCACCTCCTGCTCGGCATAAACGCGCACATCAATCTCGACCTCGCCGTGGCCGCCGCGGAGGTAGCGCCCGGCCCCGCCATTCATGCCCTCGCCGCGGACTTCCGCCAGATCAACAAACTCCTCTACGAACAGGTCGGCGACGTGCAGGACGCGATCGCAAGTGTCGCCCCGTTAATGTGGCTGCTCGATATCGCCGGCGGCCAAGCCGAAGAGCGGATGGTCGAGTTCAGCCTGCTCAAGGCCAGGGACGCCGCCTGGATGCAGTCGCTCGTTCTCGCCGAAATGACCGGTGGCGAACAGCGCGAGGCGATTCGCGTCGTCGATGCGGCCACGTCTCTCATCGGTGCCGGCGTTCTGGACCCGCCGGGCTGGCGCCTCCGTTTGGCCCTGCAGGCCATCGTGCGCACCGAAAACGCCGATGTCGCGAACGTTATCCAGGCGCTCGCGTAGCTATTCCGGCTCTCCGCCAGGCTTCCCAACCCGCGCGGCCGGCCCTGGCAGCCGGCCCGCGCGCTTCAACGCCTCCCGCAACAAGTACTCCACTTGTCCATTCAGCGAACGAAACTCGTCGTCCGCCCACTCCTTTACGAGATCCAGAGTCTGGGCGTCGATGCGGATTAGGAATGACTTCCGCTCGGCCATCGGATCTCCTTAGTGATGTAGCGTTCCCGCATTGATGATCGGTTGCGTGCTGCGCTCCCCGCATAGAACTACCAGTAGGTTGGAAACCATCGAGGCCTTGCGCTCTTCGTCCAGATTAACAACCGAACGCTGGCTCAGCATGTCGAGCGCCATTTCCACCATTCCCACCGCGCCTTCCACAATCTTTTGACGCGCCGCGATAATCGCCGAGGCCTGCTGGCGCTGCAGCATTGCCGCCGCAATTTCCGGTGCGTAGGCTAGATGGCTGATCCTCGCCTCCACCACCGACACCCCAGCTACCGCCAGCCGTTCCTGAATCTCGTGCTGAAGCCGCGCGGCGATCTCCGCCGTGTTGGCCCGCAGCGATAGGCCGTCTTTCTCATGCGAATCATAGGAGTAGTGCGTCGCAAGGTTGCGTAGCGCCGCCTCACTCTGTATGTTCACGTAGTTCTCGTAATTGTCCACTTGGAACGACGCCTCCGCCGAATCCACCACCTTCCACACCACTACCGCGCCGATCTCGATCGGGTTCCCGTCGAAATCATTTACCTTCAGCCGGTTCGTCTCAAAATTGCGCGTCCGTAACGACACGCTGTGCTTGGTATACAACGGGTTGGCCCAGCGCAGACCCTCATCTTTCACCGTTCCCACATATTTGCCGAACAGTTGCATAACCACCGCTTTGTTCGGGTGCACCGTGAAAAATCCGCACGCAACCACCAGCGCTGCTACAATTAGCCCCACTCCGCATAGCAGCATCGTCGCCACGCCGTATTCCGCCATCCGCTTGGCATTCACTAAAACGTACAGCCCTGCGCCGGCTATCGCTATATCCGCAAGCAACATCGCGTAGCCCGACGCGGCGGCGATTCGAATCTCTTTGATCACATTGGCCTCCTTAGGGTCAATACCATATCAATATAGAAATGATATCACTTTGATATTTTCTGTCAAGCACATTTCTCACCCCTGCGGCATGTATCATGGCGTGTATGCGCCGCATCTGGATTTCTGTCCCCCTCACAATCGCCACTCTCATGGCGGGAAACTGGCCGCAGTGGAGAGGCCCCTCGCTCGACGGCGTCAGCGACGAACGGGGCCTCCCTGAAAAGTGGTCCACGGAGGAAAACGTAACCTGGAAATTGGCCCTGCCCGCCAGAAGCGGCGCCACCCCCATCATTTGGGGCGAGACCATCTTCCTAAACGTTGCCGAAAACGACGACCTGCAACTCTGGGCGGTAGACCGCGCCGCGGGCACCGTGAAATGGAAGAAGAAAATCGGCGGCGGCAACTACAAGATCAACAAGCAGAACATGTCCTCCCCCTCACCGGTTACCGACGGCAAAAGCGTTTTTGTCATGACCGGCACCGGCATTTTCAAAGCCTTCGATTTCAACGGCGCCGAACTCTGGTCTCGCGATATCCAAAAGGACTACGGGACTTTCGGCTTGAATTGGGGCTACGCGTCCTCGCCGTTGCTATGGAACGGAACCCTTTACGTGCAGGTGTTGCACGGAATGAAGACCGACGACCCTTCTTACATTCTGAAAATCGACCCGAAAACCGGCAAGACAGTGGCGCGCATGGACCGCCCGACAGACGCCATCGTCGAATCGCCGGATAGCTACACGACACCCGCAATCTGGACCTCCGGAAAACAAGCGGAGTTGATCATCACCGGCGGCGACGTAGTAACCGGGCACGACCCCGCCACACTAAAGGAACTCTGGCGCGCCAATGTCCTCAACCCGCAGAACAACCCCATGAACCGCATCATCGCCTCGCCAGTGGTGCGCGATGGGCTCATCTACGCGCCCACACGCGTGCGGCCCCTGACGGCGCTCCGTCCCGGCGGCCGGGGCGATGTCACTAAATCTCATATGGTGTGGCAGAATCCGAACGGTCCCGATGTTCCCACTCCCGTGACCGACGGGAAATTTCTCTATGTGACCAACGACCGCGGCATCATTTGGTGCCTTGACGCAAAAACCGGCGCCGAGATCTACGGCGGCAAACGCATCCGGCCCGCCATCTATAGTTCGTCCCCGGTGCTGGCCGATGGAAAGCTCTATGTAACGAATGAAGAAGGGCTCGTTACGGTTTTGCAGGCCGGCCCCGAGTTCAAGGTGCTTTCTGAAAACGACATGAAAGATTACACCTTGAGTTCTCCGGCCGTCAGCGACGGCCAGTTGTTTCTGCGCACGGCCAGTCAGTTGTATTGCATCGGGAAGCGTTCGTCCAAGCGGTGAATGCGATAGCATAGCCGCATGAGCACTCGCAGTTTGCAGGACGTTGCGGAGAAGGCCGGCGTATCCACCGCCACGGTGTCCCGGGTTTTGAACGACATCGGAGTCGTCAAGAGCAGCACCAGGGCCAGAGTGCTAAAGGCTGTGGAAGAGTTGAAGTACTTCCCAAATGTCCACGCGCGCGCGCTCGCCGGCGGGGCGACGAAAACATTGGGCCTCCTCGTCTCCAACTTGGAAAACCCCTTCTTCTTGGATGTTTTCCGCGCCCTGGAGAGCGAGGCGAGAGAAAAAGGCTACGAAGTGCTCATCGCCAACACGAACTACGAGCCGGAGCGTTTGGTTGCCAACGTTCACATGATGCTCGCCCGGCGCGTTACAGGTCTCGCGCTCATCGTTTCGGAGATCGCGCCGCACCTGCTCGATGAGTTATCGGAACGGAAAGTGCGTACCGTCGTCTACGACGTGGGCGAACCCAAGCCCAGCATTCTAAGTATCAAGACGCAGTACCGGCGCGGCATGCAGCGGATTGTCGAGTACCTGCACAATATGGGGCACGAGAAACTTGCCTTTGTCGGTCATCACAGCACGCTTGGGCCGCTCAGCGAGCGCTACCAATCCTTCCTGGAGGCCGTCAAACGCTACGGTCCGCGTATGGAGCACCGCGCCGTCGCCTCCGACGATGGCTATGCAGGCGGAAGAGAGGCGGTTCGCGAACTCCTCGGCGGCGGCATGAGGCCGACGGCAATCGTTTGTGTCAACGACTTCATGGCACTTGGTGTTCTGCGGCAGTTGCGAGAGGTTGGATTACGCGTTCCGGAAGATGTCTCCGTCACCGGATTCGATAACATCACACTGTCGGAAATGATGACGCCCTCGTTGACCACGGTCCATATCCCGTGCGACCAGCTCGGCCGGAAGATTTTCCAACTCCTCACCGACAAAGGCGAGATGCAGCGCGAAATCACCATCGACCCGGAACTCGTACTCCGGGAATCCACTGGACCAGTCGCCAACGGGTCCGCTCCGGTGGAAAAGAAACAGAAAAAGGCCGGGAAAGCGTAGCAGGAAGGCGTCCGAAACCCCTCCGTTAACCCTTCGGCTTGAAATAGAAAACCATCGCCGCACCCGCCGCCACGACCACGTAGCCGACAAACAGCATCGGGTTGGGCTTGTCCTTGGGCGGATGCATCGCCATCGTCATAATCACATTGATCAGCGGAGCGCCGCCAAACACAATGGGCATCACGTAATTCGGGACGCCGCCATTGCGGAACGCCCAGATGATACATATCGCGCCCGCCGCGCCCAGCGCGCCGCCAATGGTTGCAAACCAGACCCCCCGGCTGTTGAATTCGCCCAGGCCGCCAGAAGCCTGCAATGTGATCACCGGCACCAGAACCCCCATCAGGAAGTACGCGGCGCCAACGCAAAGCAGCGCCCGGAGCGGGTTGCCGAGTTTAATCTGGCCCTCATGCAGAATCGGACCATAGATCCCCCAGAAGAGCATGGCGCCGACGGCGAACAATAACCAGAGCATGGATTTCTTTTTCTCCTTAACGGCAGTTTGCGAATTGGCGGCGGTGGAAGCCATAGGAATCCCCTATTGTAGTCTGAACCGGCGTCAAAACTGCACGCGCAGGCCAAGTTGAATTTGCCGCGCCGTGGTGATGGTATTGCGCACCGCGCCGAGCGTGGCAATCGGCCCCGTCGTAGTGGAAATGGCAAGCACGTTTGGAACGCCAAAATTCGCGCGATTGAACAGATTGAACGACTCCACCCGGAACTGCAGCCGTGCCTGCTCGTTCCATCGGGTCAAATCGAAATTCTTCAGCAGCGACAGGTCAAACGTCCGCAGGTTCGGCCCAATAAATGTCCCGCGCCCCAGCGTGCCGAGTTGACCGGCCGGCGCCAGTACAAACGCGTTGGGGTTGAACCATTGGCTCGGGTTACCAATCACGGCGGACTCATGCGTGAACCCCGCCGCCAGGCTCGGCCGGTCCTGCCCAAGCCCGGGGCCAAGCGATGGAGACCAGCCCGACCGGGAACGGTTTCCGCTCACGAACGCCGTCAACGGACTCCCGCTGCGCATGTTTGTTATCCCGGCCAGTTGCCAGCCGGAAAACGCCACTCTTCTTGCGCCGGCGGAGTTGCGAAATACCGGAATGTCCCAATGGAAATTCATCACCCAGTTGTGTTTGGCATGGTAATCGGCCAGGCCCTTGTTGTAGCTGAATCCAGCGAACTCCGGCATGGCGGACGTGGTGCCATTTGTTGCGTCGGAAAAGAACGTTGACGCCTGCGTGGTGTCGATGTTTCGGGAAAACGTGTAAGAGCTCTGAAACTGCAAGTCGCGGCCAAGGCGTTTGCGAATCTCCAGGATTCCTGCGTGATACCAGGAGTTTCCATCGCTCGATTTCAGTTCGATCGTTGTGTACGCCGGGTTTCGCCGTGGCGCCCCGGCCGGAAACACCAGCGTGCCATCCGCCTGCCGCACAGGCTCTACGATATTCACATCGTTCGACCGCAACAGGTGTATCCCCCGTGATCCCGCATACCCAACTGTAACGACAACATCGCCCGGCAACTGCTGTTGCAGATTCAGGTTCCACGTCTGCATGTAAGGGTTCTTTATGTTCCATTCCACCGGGCGAATGGTGTTTCCAAGACCGCGTTCAAACGGCGGGTTCGGAAATGTCGGATTCGCAATACTCACTCGCGGCGTGAACGGCGGATTGGTCACTGTGACGATAAGCGTCTGCTGCCCGTTCGTGTTGTAGATAAGTCCGTACCCGCCGCGCAGGGCGGATTTTCCATTGCCGAATACATCCCAGGCGAAACCGAACCGCGGCGAAAAGTTCTTCTTCGTCGGGTTCTGGTACAGTTGCCCGGAGCGCGGCGCCGCATCGGTAAACAGGTTCAACAGCGCCGAATCGCGGCCATAGATATCGATCGGCATCGTGGCGAATTCGTAACGCAGGCCCGGATTGATTGTCAGGCGAGGATGAATCTTCCACGAATCCTGCACGTAAAAGCCCATCAGCGTGAAGCGCCAGTAGCGGTCGAATTGCGCCGCCGGCGTCAAGCCCAGGAACCGCGCCGGCGTATTGCCAAGAAAGGATCGCAGATCGTTAAACGTGAACGTGCCCAGCGAAAATGTGGGGTTCACCATGTTGTCCTGGTACCGTTCGGCCAACATCCCAATCTTCAGCAGATGGCTGCCGCGAGTCAGGTTGGCGCCCGTTTCAAAGCCGTATACATTCTGCGTCAGCCGGAGGTTGGCGGACGCCTGTGGACCGAACCGCGGCATGCCGCCGATATCAAAATTGCCCATCAAACCCCGGCCGGGCACGAACTCCGGCAGCCGCGTAGCCGTGTTCGCCTCAACGTTTTGAAAGGTCGTGGTGCGGCTGAACGAGCCTCGAAAATGAAACAGAGTTCGGGCCGAAGCAACGTGCCGGTACTCGGTCGTCAGAAACTGATTCTTGGAAAGAAACTGCCGCGGAAACTGCGGGAAGTCCGTGGGCAGATTCTGCACCGCGTCGTCGAAAGTGTAACGCGCAAAAAACTGTCCGGTATTGCCGAAATTGCGATCATATCGGCCCTGAACGAAATGCTGGTTTACAGACTGCGCAAAACCAAAAACATAATCGGCCAGTCCGCCGCCCCGCGCGTTGCCATTCGGCAACGGAATTTCGTTCAGAAACGGCGTAATGGCGGCATGCACCGGCACGGTAATGGTTTGCCCGAGCCGCGCAGGGTCCGGCAATATTCCGCGGCGCGCATTCGCGTCCGGAACCGCGGAAACGATCGAGCGGCCCAGCCGGTCACGAAGGCCTTCGTAGTTCAAAAAGAAAAAATCCTTGTCCTTCCGGATCGGCCCGCCCAGGCTTGCGCCGAACTGGTTGCGCTTGAACTCTGGCCGTTTCGCCGGATCGAAGAAATTCCGCGCGTCGAAGTTGTCGTTGCGGTGGAAGTGGTAGAAGCTGCCGTGCAACTCATTCGAACCGGATTTCGTAAGTGTGTTGATCTGCCCGCCCGAATTGCGCCCGAACTCCGCCGAGTAGTTGTTCACTTCCACGCGGAACTCGCGAATCGCTTCCACGCCCAGCACCGTTCCGGCCGCCGAACCGGCGGGCCCATTCGTAAAATCGTTTTGCGGCGTGCCGTCGATCAAATACACATTCGAGCGTGGGTCTTGCCCGTTAATGCTCATGCCCAGCCCGTGGGCAACCACGGAGCCGCCATCGCGATGCGGGTAGGCCACCACACCCGGTTGCAGCAACGCCAGGTCGGTATAGTTGCGCCCGTTCAATGGCAGGTCGCGCATTGCGGATTCGGAAACGAGGTAACCAAGTTCGGACGTTGCCGTATTCACCTGGGACCCTGCGCCCACAACAGTGATCTCCTGGTCCACCGCGCCAAGCTCCAATTCCACGTCCACTTTCACGGTTTCGTTCACTGTCAGCAGAATGCCCTTTCGCAGCAGAGGCCGGAATCCACTCGCGGTAACCCGCAGTTCCACCAGTCCGGCGGGCAGCGATGGCGCCAGGAATACACCCAGCCGGTTGGAAAGCACCTTACGCGTCAACCCCGTCGCTACTTGGGTCACTGTGATCTCAGCGTTTTGGACCAGTGCGCCCGTAGGGTCATGAACCGTCCCCGCGATCGTTGCAGCGGTCTGCGCGTATGCGGCGGACGACAGAAAGATCGCGAATGCGGCGATTCGATTAGCTTGCAAAACACACCTCTTGTAAAATCTCAGGGTAACAAATGCTCTCTGAAGGACCCGCCTGTTCAGACGCCTCGCAACGCCATTTGGTAACAACGCGCGGACGGCCACGCAAATGGCTCTGTTCGCCCCTGCCTCGTCCCGGATAGCCTTGATAGGCAGTACACTGCGGTATGCGTGTTTGTTTCGTCCTCGCCCTTGCGGTGGGGCAACTGGCGGCCGCCAATTGGCCGCAATGGAGAGGCCCAGGCTCCAATGGCGTCTCGGCGGAAAAAGGGATCCCTGATGTGTGGAGTCCGGATCGCAATATCGCCTGGAAGACGCCAATCCCAGGCCGGGGCCGGTCGTCTCCCGTAGTTTGGGGAGACCGTGTGTTCCTCACCACCGACGTGGAAGCCGGCAAAGCCGAAGGCAACAAACCGCCCATACATCGCATCAACGGCGAGCCTTTCCGCCATCCGGACAGCATTGGCGCCAATGTCCGTCACAAGCTCATCGTGCTCTGTCTGGACCGCATGAGCGGGAAAGTGATTTGGCAACAGACAGCCTATGAAGGCGTCGTCTTCGACGAACGCCACAAGGCCGGAAGCTACGCGGCGCCAACACCGGTCACCGATGGCCACGCCGTCTACGCCTACTTCGGGTCCGAGGGACTCTATGCCTACAGCATTTCCGGCAAGTTCCTTTGGAAGCACGATCCCGGCAACATGCAAACCGTGGGCATGGGGCCTGGCACATCGCCCGTGTTGTCCGGTGAACTGTTGATTCTCCAATGCGATTCCAGCGACCAGAAATCGAAACTCGTTGGAATCCACCGGAAAAACGGGGAATTGGTGTGGAAGACGGAACGGACCACCGATGTTACTTGGGCCACGCCACTGCTGGTGGGAGCCGCGGACCGGCAGGAGTTGATCACCACTGCAAACGACGTTGTCATCTCTTACAATCCACGCACCGGCCAGGAGCGCTGGCGCGGCCCCGGCGTGAAAGGCAACGCCGTGCCAAGCCCTGTTTCCGGAAACGGAATCGTCGTCGTCTCAGCCGGCTACCCGGACAAGTACGCCTGGGCCTTCCGCGCCGGCGGCGATGGCAAGCCGCTATGGGAATACACAAAGGGCACTGCCTACGTCCCCTCGCCCATCTTCTACGGCGATTTCGTTTACCTCATTACCGACAAAGGACTCGTCACCTGCATCGAAGCGTCGAATGGAAAAGTGCGGTATGAGGGCAAGCGTCCCGGCCCCGGCGGGCAGTTCGCCGGATCGCCAGTAGCCTATGATGGAAAAATCCTTCTCACGAGTGAGGATGGAGAAACCCATGTGGTGCAAGCCGGGCCGGAGTTCGCTGTGTTGCGGACGAATTCGGTGGGCGAACCAGTTTTGGCTTCGCCGGCGATCGCGAACGGGATGATCTTCATTCGTGGAAGAGACCATTTGTTCGCGATCTCTCAATGAAAATTGCCATCCCGCTGCTACTGGCCGTTTACTACGCCCTCCACCAGGATTTTTGGAACTGGACGGCGGCGCGTCCGCTCGCCTTTGGGTTCCTTCCCGCGGGTCTGCTTTATCACGGGCTTTATACCGTCGGCTGCGCCGCGCTCATGGCCTTGCTTGTACGCTGCCTCTGGCCTGCTGATCTGGAGGCATGGGCGGAAAGGAAACCGGAGGAGTGACGCCGGTTATCTTCGTCCTCGCCTATCTGGCGATCGTTCTCTACATCGGTATATTTGCGTTTCGCCGCTCGCGCAGCCAGGCCGAAGACTACTTTCTGGCGGGCCGCTCGCTAGGCCCTTGGGTATTCGTGTTAAGCCTCTTTGGAACCCACATGACGGCGTTCGCCATTCTGGGCTCCAGCGGACACGCTTTCAATTTCGGCATCGTTACATTCGGCCTCATGGCGTCCAGTTCGGCGTTCGTCGTGCCGCTGTGCCTGCTCTTCATCGGGACCCGCCTATGGGCCGCGGGCAAAAAATTCGGCCACATCACTCCGGTGCAGATATTCCGCGATCGCTGGGAGTGCGGCCACATCGGCACGGTGATCTTCGTTCTGCAAGCGGCCTTGCTGCTGCCTTACATTGTCATCGGCGTTATGGGCGGCGGAACCGCGCTGAGCGTCATCAGCGGCGGGTTGATTCCATTCTGGGCCGGCGGTCTGCTCGTCGCCGCCGTGGTCATGAGTTACGTTTTCTTCGGTGGTATGCGCGGTACGGCGTGGGTCAACGCCTTTCAAACCGTCCTCTTCCTGACCTTCGGCTTAATCGCCGTGTTCGTCATCGGCAACGGCATGGGCGGGTTCGCCTCCATCGCTGAACGAATGCTCGCCGACCCGAAAACATCCCATCTGCTCACGCGGGAGAAGTTCTCCCTGCTCGCGTTCCTTAGCTACACCTTCAACCCGCTGTCGGCCATTGCGTTCCCCCATATCGCCATCTTCTGCCTCACTGCCAAGAAAATGACGCAGTTCAAGCGGACCGTCATGCTCTATCCGCTTTGCATTTTGCTTATTTGGCTGCCGTGCGTCTGCCTCGGGGTATTTGCCAACCAGGCAACGGAGATCCCAGCCCTCGCTGCGAAGATCGACCTGAAACTTGCCACCGGGCGCCCCGTCGTCGCCGACGATGTCATGTTGCAATTGCTCTCCCACTTTGCGCCGGAGTGGCTGGCCGGCCTTCTGGGCGCCGGAATCATGGCCGCCGTCATGGCCAGCGATTCCCAGATTCTCGCGCTCTCCACCATGTTCACCGAAGACGTCTTTGCCTATTACGGCGCCCGCGAACGGTTTGGCCAGAAAACCCAAGTCGCCTTCGGCCGCATCTTCATCGTTCTTGTAACGGCCGTGGCTTATTTCATCGCCATGAACGCGAAAGCCAGCATCTTCGATCTCGCGGTGCAGTTTTCATTCGCCGGGTTCTCCGCAATGATGCCGCTCTATGTCGGCGCGCTGTTCTGGCGCGGCAGCACAAAGTGGGGCGCTCTCGCAGCCACGGTATGGGTTGCCGTCTGTACCGTTTCGCTCTTCTTTACTCCGCGCGGGTTCACCATCCTCGGCTTTGCTCCTGTCGTCCCCATGACACTTGGCTCGGTCGTTCTCCTTTGGTTCGTTTCCCTTTTGACGCCAAAACCGTCCGCCAATACGGTAAACCGCTACTTCTCTGTATAATGCTCGAAACACCAAATGGCTGCTGAAACGCAAAAATTCACCCTGGTCCATTGGCTCATCTGTCTGGTCGCCTCCATCGGATTTGCCTTCGACATCTACGAAATCCTGGTGCTCCCTCTCATTGTCGGCCCGGCTCTGGGGGAGTTGGGCGGGCTGAAACCGGGCACGCCCGCCTATCTGGATTGGGTGGGGTGGCTGTTCTTTGTGCCCGCCTTCGCCGGCGGTATCTTCGGCATGATCGGCGGCTATCTTACGGATCTCTGGGGCCGCCGCCGGGTGCTTGTCTGGAGCATTTTGATCTACGCTTTCTCCGCTCTCGCCGCCGGGTTCTCCACGTCGCTCGAACAACTCCTGTTCTTCCGCTGCACAACCTTTATCGGCGTCTGCGTCGAATTCGTGGCTGCCGTGGCCTGGCTCGCGGAGCTGTTTCCGGAAGAAAAACTGCGCGAAAAGGTACTCGGGTACACCCAGGCGTTCTCTTCCATCGGCGGTCTGCTCGTGACTGGCGCCTATTACATCGCCGTTACAAACGCAGCCTCTTTCCCTGCAATCCACGGCGGCCATGCCGCCTGGCGTTACACACTCATTTCAGGTTTACTCCCCGCCATCCCGCTCATGCTTATCCGCCCGTTCCTGCCGGAGTCCCCGGCCTGGGCCGAAAAGAAGGCCGCCGGCACGCTTAAGCGGCCCAGCTTTCTGGGTTTGTTTCAACCCCAGTTTGCCCGAACCACATGGGTCACTATGATCATGTATGCCGCCAGCTACGCTGCCGCCTTTGGCGCCATTCAACAAATTCCTCGTATCGTCCCCGGCCTCGCCGAACTGGCTGGCATGGCGCCGCCCGCTGTGCAAAAGGTGGTCTCCAGCGTGCAGCTCTGGCAGGAAATGGGCGGCTTGGTGGGCCGCGTAGTGTTGGCTGTTCTCGCCGTGCAAATCGCCAGCCGTCGAAAGCTCATTCGAATTTTCCAGATTCCCGGCCTATTCGTTGTGCCGTGGGTCTTCTTCGTCGCCAGCGGGACCGATGTGGCTACCTTGCAGTGGGGCATTGCAATCGTGGGTCTGCTGACCGTTGCGCAGTTCAGCTTCTGGGGCAACTACCTGCCGCGAGTCTATCCCACCTACCTGCGCGGAACCGGCGAAAGCTTCGCCGCCAATATTGGCGGCCGTATGCTCGGCACCTCGGCCGCGTTGTTAACCACGCAGTTGGCCAAAACCGCCCCCGGATCCGGGCCCGCCGCCAAACTCGCCTACGCCGCCGCCTTGGTCGGCACCGGCGCATACATCATTGGATTCGTCGCCAGTTTCTTCCTCCCGGAACCGCCTAAAGATCTGCCGGAATAGCGCAGCCGCTACACTGGTAGAGTGCGCAAGTTCTACGTCCAAAATTTCGGGTGCCGGGCCGCGCAGGCCGATGGCGCCGCGCTCGAGTCGCTCCTGGGAAAGAAGGGCATGGACGCTGCTTCCAATTGGGGACACGCTGACCTCGTTGTTCTCAACAGTTGCACCGTCACCTCCGAAGCCGACGCTGATCTGCGCAGCACCGTCCGCCGCGTTAACCGGGAGAACCCGGATGCCCGCATCCTCGTCACGGGCTGTTACGCCCAACGCGCCCCGGAAGAGATCGCCGCTCTGCCAGGCGTCGCCTGGGTGGTCGGCAACTCCGACAAAACGGAAATCCCGGATCTTGTGGCCGATGCACTTGGAAACTACCACGGCCAGATTCACGTTCACGACATCTTCGCGCGCCACGATTTCCTATCGGCGCCCGTCGAAGACGCCGCCGGCGATCGGGCCCGGCCAAACCTGAAGATTCAGGATGGCTGCAACAATCGCTGCTCGTTTTGCGTCATCCCATTCGTTCGCGGCCGCAGCCGCTCCATGCCGGCGGAGCAGGTGCTGGAACAGGTTCGCGGATTGGCGGAAAACTACCGGGAGGTTGTTCTCAGCGGTGTAAATCTCGGCCGCTGGGGGCGCGAACCCGGTTCCTCTATTCGCCTCGCTGGACTCGTCAAGCGCATGTTGGAAGAGACCCCGGTCGAGCGCCTCCGGCTGTCGTCCGTGGAGCCCATGGATCTTACCAGCGAGTTGCTCGGGTTGATGGCCGATTCAAGCCGCATTGCCAAACACGTCCATGCGCCGCTTCAGTCCGGCTCCGACGCGGTGTTGCGCCGCATGCACCGCAAGTATCGGCCGCGCCACTACGAAGACCGCATCCGGACAGCCCGAACCCTAATGCCCGACGCCGCCATTGGCGCCGATGTCATGGTTGGCTTCCCTGGCGAAACCGACGCCGAATTCGAGGAAACATTTCAGTTCATCGATTCCCTGCCGTTCACCTACCTGCACGTGTTCACCTATTCGGCCAGGCCCGGAACGCCCGCCGCCTCCGCGCCGGCACAGGTTCCCATGCCGGTTCGAAAGGAACGCAACAAACGCCTTCGCGACTTGGCCGAGAAAAAAAATCTCGCCTTCCGGAGTTCGTTCGTCGGAAAGGCGCTTTCGGTCGTTACACTCGGGCAGGGGCGAACGGCGCTCAGTGGCAATTTCCTGAAGGTGGAACTGTCACAAGAGTCCGCCGCCAATGAGTTGCGCGATGTGCGCATCGGCGCCGTCAGCGCGCAGGGCCTGCTCGAATTCCACCCGCTGCGGATCTTATAGTTCGCGGCGATTTTCGAGCGATTTGGACATCGACACTTCGTCGGCATACTCCAGGTCGCTGCCAACCGGAATGCCCATAGCGATCCGTGTGACCCGAAGGCCAAGCGGTTTCAGCAGCCGCGAAAGGTACGCCGCAGTCGCTTCCCCTTCCAGCGTCGGATTCGTCGCCAGTATGATCTCCTGTGTGTCCCCGGATTGCAACCGTTGCAGCAGACTCTTTATTTTCAACTGTTCCGGGCCAATGCCGCGCAACGGGCTGATGGACCCATGCAGTACGTGATAAAGCCCTTCAAACGTCCGTGTCGATTCGATGGGAAGGATATTCGGCGGCTCCTCCACCACGCAAATGACGCTCTGGTCCCGCCCCGGATTCGAACAATACGGGCATAGCTCCCCGTCGCTGACGTTGTTGCAAACCGTGCAGAGCCCCAGTTTCTCCTTCACGTCCACAATGGCCCGCGCCAGCCGGAACGCGTCTTCCTTGGTGGCTCGCAGAAGATGAAACGCGATTCGTTGCGCCGATTTCTGCCCAATGCCGGGCAGACGCCGGAACTCCTCCACTAACCGGGATAAGGGTTCGGCAAAATCAGGCATCGCTCCCGCCGTTTAGAAAAGTCCTGGAGGCAAACCCATGCCTCCCAGCATCCCGCTCATCTTCGCCTGCGATTGGTCTTCCACTTTTTTGTACGCTTCGTTTAGCGCGGCCATGATCATGTCCTGCAGCATCTCCGCATCACCGGCCGCTTCAGGGTCAATTTTCACTCCCAGACACTTCTTCATTCCATCCATCGTCACAGTGACCATGCCCCCGCCGGCGCTGGCTTCCACGCGAATCGCGGCAATGTCTTCCTGCAACCGCTGTTGCATTTTCTGGGCCTGTTGCATCATGGCCTGCATATTTCCGGGCAGCTTCATAAAATCCTCCGGGAGTCTCTATTCTTTCAGATCGCGAATCTGGCGAATCTGGCTATCTTTGAAAGTTTCCTGAAACCGTTTCACCATCGGGTGGGACATGGCCCGCTGCGCCACCTCTTCATCCCGCGCTTCGGCCGCCGCCGGCCGCGCGGCTGGCGCCGCCGAAACCCCGGCTTCAAACCGCAGTTTCACCCGTTTGTTAACGCCGAGTTTCACCAGGAACTGCTGCACTTCCTTCTCGTTCAACGAGAGTTGCAATTCCTCGGGAGCGACAATCTCCACCTCAGTCGGCAGTTCGTTCACAATCGAAGATTCAATCGCATCGGCGGTGAACTTCAATCCAGCCTCCACCAGCCCGTTGTACATCCGGTCTCGCAAGGTACCATCGGAAGCCGGCTTCGGAGTCTCCGCGACCGGGGCGGACGCTTTCGGCTTCGCCGCTTCGGCTTTCGCCGGCCATGGCGGCAAGTCGTCAAACCCAGCCGGCGCCACCGTTTCCTTCACAGGCGCCGCCGCCGAGGGCAATCCATTCCAGGCCGTTGCTTCCGGCACCGCCGCCACTTGCTTCGTTTTCGCGGTCTCAGTCTTCGCGGGCCACGGCGGCATATCGTCAAACCCAGCAGGCGCCGCCGAGCGCACCGGCGCGGGCGGCGCCGCCTTGGGCGGTGCCGATGGCGCCGCGCCCGTGCCGCCAAGGTTTGCCAGCGCTTCTTCAATGCTCGTTATGCGGCCGGCATGAACCAGTTTCAGCAGCCCCAGTTCCAAATGCAGCCGAGGCTGCAATGAATACTGCAAATCCCTAAATACATCCAGCACGATCTGCAGATAGCGCGTCAGGTCTTCCTCGCTGAACCGCTTGGCGACATCCGCCATCTTCGTCTGTTCGCCCGGCGATGCCGCAATCAAGCGCGTTCCCGCGCCCGTAATCCGGGCCACCAGCAAGTTGCGAATGTGGCGCGATAGCTCGCGGCAGAAGTGCTGCAGGTTCGCGCCGCTCCGCTCCAATTCCGCCACAATCTCCAGCACCCGTGTCGAATCGCCGCGTTCAACCGCCTCCACCACTTGGTCCAACCCGTCCAGCGCGAACAACCCCAGCAGCGCCCGCACCTCGCCCGCGTTCAGCGTCGTCCCACAGCAGGAAATCGCCTGATCGAGCGCCGAAAGCGAGTCCCGGACACTCCCCTCCCCCACCTGCACCAGCACCGCCAGCGCATCCGGATCGGCGGTAATCCCTTCCTGCTCGCAGATCCATTGCATCCGCGCCATCAGTTCCGCGAAGTCCACGCTCCGAAATGTAAACTGCTGGCACCGGGAGGCAATCGTCGTCGGAATCTTGTGGGATTCCGTTGTGCATAGAATGAAAACCACCCACTCTGGCGGCTCTTCCAGTGTCTTCAGCAGCGCATTGAACGCTTCATTGGTAATCTGGTGCGCTTCGTCAACAATGAAAACTTTGTAGCGGTCGCGCGCCGGCCGGAATCGCACGCTCTCCCGCAATTCGCGCATCTCATTAATGCCGCGATTGGACGCCGCGTCGATCTCGATGACGTCCACGGCCCCGCCCGCCGTAATCTCAGTGCAACTCGAACAAACCCCGCATGGTGACGTGGTCGGCCCGTTTACGCAGTTCAAAAAACGCGCCATCAGTCGCGCAACCGTCGTCTTCCCGGTTCCCCGCTGCCCGCTAAAAATGTAGCCGTGCGCGATACGGCCCTGTTTGATCGCATTTTCAAGCGTTGTCTTGACGTGCGACTGGCTCACCAGTTCCGTGAACGACTGCGGCCTGTATTTCCGCGCGATTACCTGATAAGCGACTTTTGATGGCTGGCCGGCGGCGCCTGATTCCATAGTTTTAATGCCAGGCCCCGGGTGATCCGCGGCACACGAGCTAAACCACTACCGTTGCTTCCTTCCGGACCTGGCGGGGTTTGCAGCCGCCCGTTGCACGAAGCCCGAGACCCAGCAACCGACTAGTTTAACATGCCCCCTCGCGATTTCTATCAATTTCCGCCCATCCGTTTTCCCCTCTCTTTCGTAGCAGCAAGTGGACGTTTATGAAACACACCACACTCTTTTCCACTCTGGCGCTTGCCGCCCTCCTCTCCCCGTCCGTTCACGCGGAAACGGCTTATGCCATCAACGGCCGCCAACTCCTCGTCCGCTTCGACACCAACACGCCCGCCTTCACCGACGACTCGAAGATCATCCGCGGCCTCCAGCCCGGCGAATCGATCCTCGGCATTGATTTCCGGCCCGCGAACGGAACGCTCTATGGGCTCGGCAGCCATAACCGCCTGTACACCATCGACGTGAGCACCGGAATCGCCTCTCCTGTCGGCTCGGCGCCATTTGCAACGCCGCTCCAGGGCACCGAGTTCGGCTTCGATTTCAATCCCACCGTCGACCGTATCCGCGTTGTCAGCAACACCGGCCAAAACCTCCGTCTCCATCCCGACACTGGCGCTGTCGCGGCCGTCGACGGCCCCCTCAATTCCGATTCGATGGCCCCCTATCGTATCGTTGGCGCGGCATACACCAACAGCGTCGCCGGGGCTACCACCACGGTCCTCTACGGCATCGACGCCGAACTCCGCGCCCTCGTCACGCAGAATCCGCCGAATGACGGCAAACTGAACCCCGTCGGGATGATGAACATCGACATGTCCGAAGTCGCCGGTTTTGACATCTCGCCCAGATCCGGCGTCGCCTTTGTCGTGGCCCGCGTCCGCGGGTCAGCAATGGCCGCTCTGTGGGAAGTAAATCTCTCCACTGGCGCTACCATGCAACTCGGAACCTTCGATCGTCTGGATCAGGTCGGCGCGCTGGCAATACCCGGCCGCTAACTACAGTACGGGGATGATGAGTCCAAACGTCAGGTAGCTGCGCAGTTTGTCGGCGATACTCTCGCCCTCCTGCAGCTTCGCCCACCGTACCGACGACTTGTCCCCGCGCTCCGAGAAGAAGCCCACGCCGCCGGTGCGGAACCGCGCGTCGCGCCATTGGTCCACCACTCGTCCGCCGATAATCGTCAAAATCCGGTCTCCCACCGCGCGAACCTCATAGGAGTAGAACTCATCCTTGTCGATCTGCACCGGTATCGGGAAGTGTTGACGCCGCGACTCCTGCCCCTGGATCACCGAGAAGCGAATGATCTCCGGCCGCACCGCTCCGCCCCGATCTGGAATCGAAAGCTTGGCGGCATAGTAATTGTTGTGGTTCGGCGCGCGCACCACCCATCCTAATGACTTGCTCTCCACCCGTCCTTCAAACTGGAAGCTGTAGTCGCCAAGGTTCCGCGATTCATCCCAGATTCGCAATCCCCCGGGCTTCATCAGTCCATTCTCAAGACGCCATCCCGATAGCCCCGTCCCCGGCGCCGGCAGCCAGTTGCGCAATCCCGTCTGGAACCGGTCTTCGATCACCAACCCCCCGGAGGCCGTCTTCGGCATCCGGTCGATCACCATTCCAACCAATTGCGATACCGTCCCTTGCCGCGCGTCGGCCTTGGTCGCCTTCCCTTGTGGCGCCCCGCCCATCCCCGTCTTTTCCAGTATCACCAGCCCGGCAATCGTCAACGCCGCCAGTCCCAACACCGTCGCCGTCGAGCGAGTCCCGCTCACTGGCGCCTTTTTCTTCGGTATTGCGAACTCGTCGGTGTCCCGCAGCACATCCGCCACCGAGTAGGTGAATTCCCCCATCTCCCGCAGGGCGCGGGCGGATCGGGCGGAAAACGCCGTTCGGTGCTGCCTGGAGCAGAACTCTTTATCGACCAGCCGGTGTGTTATCGAAATTGGTTTCTTACAATAGCGGCAGACCATTTTGGCCCCCAATGCTATTCTCACTGAATTCCCCAAAATCCGAACCTAAGTAGGTGACAAAACCCAATGCCCTAAGGGAAATGCCTACCTAGCTGGGCCGCCTTGGTACAATGAGATCTCGGCTTCGCAGCACCCCCCTCTGATGATCAAGTCTCTGTACTCCCGGTGGATTAACGACTGGGAAAAACACCTCTGCTTCCGCTCTACCGACCGTGTTGTCCGCCCCTTCGAATGGGGACTCGACTATGCCGAACGCTGGCCCGTCGCCTACCGCCTTCCCTACGGCGGCGAGGGCCCCGAAAAATGGCTCCGCGAACTCAACCGGCTCGCCATCGAGTACTCCGACGAATTCTACGGCTACGTACCCCCATCCGATTTCCGGCTCGAAGGCGGGTTCGTTCGGTTCCAATCCCCCGCCCCCAGCCCGCACCCGGCCAATAACGTCGTCCACGGCCAGTGGTTCCCCGCCGAAAAGCACAACGGCAAAGCCGTCATCGTGCTGCCCCACTGGAACGCCAGCCAGAATCAGCACGGCGGTCTTTGCCAGGGCCTGGCCAAGTTCGGTCTTTCCGCCGTCAGGCTCAGTCTGCCCTATCACGATTTCCGCATGCCCGCCGAACTCCGCCGCGCCGATTACGCGATGTCCTCCAACATCGCCCGCACCATCGACGCCACTCGCCAGGCGGTCATCGACATCCGCGCCACCATCGATTGGCTCCACCAGATGGGCTACCACCGAATCGGAATCTGCGGAACCTCCATCGGCTCCTGCTACGCCTGTCTGGCCTCCGCGCACGACTCCCGCATCAACGTCAACGTCTTCAACCACTGCTCCACCTATGTCGCCGATGTCGTCTGGACCGGGCTTTCCACCATTCACGTCAAGCAGGGCCTCCAGGACCATCTCACCCTCGAACAGTTGCGGCCGCTTTGGAACGCCATCAGCCCCGTCAACTTCCTCGACAAGCTGGCCACCCACAAAGACAAACGGTCCATCTTCATCTACACCGAATACGACACGACGTTTATACCCAGCCTTTCCCAGGACATCGTCCGCGAGGTCCAACAGCGGGGTATTGCCAACAAAGTCGTCGTCCTCCCCTGTGGCCACTACACCATGGGCGAAACACCGTTCAAGTTCATGGACGGCTACCACATCATCAACTTCCTGAAGCGAAATCTGTGATCGATATCCCCTCGCTCGTGCTTCTCATCTCGGAATGGCGCGACCCCTCGGACGGCGAAGCCCAGAAGAGCCAGGAACTCTGCCTGGGCATGTTGCGGGAAACCCCATGCCCGCTGGCGCGGGACCAGTTCACGCCGGGCCACATTACCGGCACGGCTTGCATCCTCCACCCTTCCCGCAGCTCTGTGCTCCTCGTACATCACAAAAAGTTGAACCGGTGGCTGCTCCCCGGCGGTCATGTCGAATCCGGCCTCGACCGCTGTGTCTCCGAAACCGCCCGCCGCGAAGCGGAAGAGGAAGCAGGCGCGCAGATCGATACGGCCTTGCCGCCCATGCTCGTCGGCATCGATGTCCACGGCATTCCCGCCCGAAAGAAAGAGCCGTTCCATCTCCACCACGACTTGATCTTCGGCTTTCGAGCCCTCTCAGAGAGCTTCACCGCCTCCGACGAGGTGCGCGGCCTCGTCTGGTGCGCCTTGGATCAGTTTGACAACTATCAACTCCCAGCCCCCATCCAGCGCGCGGTCATGCGTTCGCTGCAACGCTAAAATCGAGGGAACTTTCCGTCCCCGCCGCGCATACTCTATGGACAGCCCATGTGGAACCGGTGGACCAGGACACAACCCGGCTTGCTTGCCGCGCAAAGCGACGAATCGCTCCTGCCCGCGCTCGCCCGGGGCGATGAAGAGGCCTTCCTTGCCGTCTACCGCCGTCGCCAGTCCTCCGTCTTTCGCTACGCCTTGCACGTAAGCGGTGATGCCGATGTGGCCGCGGAGGCCGTGCAGGAGACCTTTATGGCCCTCCTCCGCGACGCCTCCCGCCTGGACCCATCCCGCGGCACCCTCATCGCCTGGCTGTTCGCCGTGGCCCGGAATCAGGTCTTGCGCCAACTCCGGTCACGCAATCAGCATCTCTCTCTCGACGATGACGAACAGGCCGAACCCGCCGCCGCCGGCTGCGTGCTGGCCGATCTGGAACAGGAACAGCTCTCCGTCCGCGTGCGGGAGATGATGGCGACATTGCCCGCCGTGTATCGCGAAGTGCTCGTGCTCTGCGATATGCAGGACCTATCTTATGAAGAAGTCGCCGCCATCGCCGGATGCCCCACTGGCACCGTGCGTTCCCGGCTGCATCGCGCCCGCGCCTTGTTGGCCGGCAAACTGAGACCGCTTGTAAGGACCCCATCATGACAACGGACGAACAACGCCTGCGCGCCGCGCTCGCCGCGGCCGCCAAATCCGATGGTTTGCACACGCCCGCGCATGTCGAACGCGCCCTCCTTGCCGGCCTGCGCCGTGGCAGATTCCGCCGCACCGCCACCCGCCTCACTGTCGGCGGGGCCATCGCCGCCGCCCTGCTGCTCGGGTTGCTGTTCAATAGGCCGGTGGCGCCCCCCGCCCCCCCTGTCGCCAGAATAGAAGTCCCAGCGCCAATACTCGCCGCCGTTCCATCCCCGCCGCCCCCGCCGGCGCCCGCGCCCCGCCGCGCCCCGCGCCGCGCCGTACGTCCGCCCGCCGTCCCGCAACAAAGCGAATTCATTCCCGTCGGTGCCTGGCAGGCCATTGAACCTATGGAACGCGGAAGCATCATCCGGGTCCGCTTGCCGAAATCGTCTCTGCCAGGCTTGGGAATCCCGGTAAGTCCGGATCGTTGGCATGAGTCCATTCCGGCTGACGTTGTCTTGGGGGAGGACGGCACTATGCGCGCCGTTCGTTTTGTCAGTACCAGGTATTAGTGTGGAAAGGAAGCATATGAATCGATCTCTCATTGTCGCCGCTCTGTCCTGCGCCGCCCTGCTCGCGCAAGGCCCGCAGGTCGTTGAAGAAAAGCAGATCCGCGTCTTCGCCGCCCCGGCCGTGCATGGCCCCGGCGCCGGCGCCTTCACTTGGATGAGTGCCGAAACTGGCTTTGAAGCCGCTCTCGTCAAAGGCGTCCCCTTCACCGGCGATTTCGTCACCGAAACCACTCAGTCGCTCGCCGACGGCAATCGCATCAGGAGCACCAACACCACCTCCTACGCCCGCGATGGCGAAGGCCGCACCCGCCGGGAAATCACCGTCAATATGCTCGGCGCCCTCACCGGCGCTGCGGCGCACCGCACTGTTTTTATCAACGATCCAGTCTCCAAGATCGACTATGTGCTGGACCCGCAATCCAAAACCGCACGCAAAATCAACATCGGCGCCATCTCCGCGGCCGCCATTGGTGAAGCGAAAAACCTCCGCCGGGAAATCGTCGTCCACGACACCGGCGCCCAAAAACCCGGTTCCACCATGGTGTTTGAGCGCAGGGTCGAAGGCGGGAAAGAGGTCACCGTCAACCACGTCGGCCCGGAGCGGATGCCGCTCCCGCCGGGCATCGTCATGCATGACGGCGCCAGTGCCGTCATCAGCCAGGGCATTTCCATCGCCAATGCCGGCCCGGGCGCGTCCGCCGGCAACACGAACTACAAAAACGAACCGCTCGGCAAACGCATAATTGAAGGCGTGGAAGCGGACGGTACCCGCACCACCCTCACTATTCCCGCCGGCCAGATTGGCAACGAACGCGCTCTCGATACGGTCTCCGAGCGCTGGTTCTCAAACGAGTTGAAAACCGTCGTCCTCACCACTCGTAAGGACCCCCGCACCGGCGAAAGCACCTATAAGCTCACGAACCTGCGCCGTGGCGAACCCGCCCGCCATTTGTTTGAACTGCCGCCGGACTACAAAGTAGTCACCGAAGACAACGTCGGCCCGAACGTTTTCCGTATGCGCCTCGACAGAAAGCAGGAGTAGTCTCGTTAAAATAAAAGGGTGGTGAACCTGCCCAACATCTTGACGGATCCGGAATTGTTCACGCTCTCCAAAGGGCTGGCGGTACTTACCTCTATGATTACCCCGGCCCTTTTGCTTTCCGCTTCCGGAACGTTCATTCTCTCCACTTCGAACCGCCTGGGACGTTGTGTCGATCGGATTCGCCGAATCTCCGAGCAGTTGGAATATCAAATCGATCCAGCCACGCACAAGCCGCTTAGCCCCGAACGCATCGCCATGCTCCTTCGTATGTTGGATTACAGCGGCCGCCGCGCCCGCATGCTCGCCCGCGTCATGATCAGTTTCTATTTCGCCGCCGGCGCCTTCGTCGCCACCAGCGTCGCCATCGGCGTCGCGTCGCTTTTCGTCGACAGGCTGAGTTGGCTCCCCGTCTCCCTCGGCATCACCGGCGCGCTGTTCATGAGTTACGGTGGCTTCCGGCTCATCCTGGAGGCACGCCTCTCGCAGGAAAGTCTGCTGGAAGAAATTGACTACGTCGACAAAACCGCGCTGAAACACTCCGTGCCAGGGGATCGCTAATGGCGTCTCTGGAACTCGAAGACTACGCCCGCCAAATCGATTCCGTCATCGCCGCCGCCCAGGCACTGGTCGACAATCATTCCCTTGCCGATTTAACTCGTCCCGCGCCCGCCGGCGGTTGGTCCGCCGTCGAATGTATTGACCACATCGCCGTAACGCTCGAAAAATACTTACCGGTCCTCCGCGCGGCTCTCGAAGCCGGCAAGCACAGCAAAGGCGAGGGCCCGTTTCAATACGGCCTTCTGGCGCGCATGTTCCTCTGGGTTCTGGAACCCCCCGTCCGCATGCGCGTTAAGGCCCCCTCCGTGTTTGCGCCCCGTCCTCAACCAGAGCCGCAGGCGGTCTTGCGCAACTACATCGCCCGGCACAACGAGTTGCAGTCGCTCCTCTTGCTCGCCCGCGGTCTGGACATTGCCGCCATCCGCCTCGCTTCACCCGCCACCCCGAAGCTAAAACTCCCGGCCGGGGCCGTGTTCGGAATTCTCACGGCCCACGCCCGGCGTCATTTGTGGCAAGCCCGCCGCGCGCTTAACGAGTCCTGAACTTGGAGTTCAACGCGGCCAGCTTGTCCTGCATGCTCGGCTGATTGCGCGCCGGCGCCTGCGGCGGACGCCCCCCGCCGGCCATCTTCGGCTTCGGCTCCAGCGCCTTTATCGAAAGGGCTATCCGCTTGGCCTTCAGGTCCACAGACAGCACCTGCACCTTCACAATCTGGCCCGCCTTCAGCGCTTCGCTCGGCTCGGTAATGAACCGGTGGCTGATCTCGCTCACGTGAACCAGCCCGTCCTGATGCACGCCGATGTCAACAAACGCGCCGAACTTCGTCACATTGGTCACAACCCCTTCCAACGCCATCCCCGCGGAGATATCCTTCATCTCCTTCACGTCCTCGCGGAACTTCGGCGCCACAAACTTGTCGCGCGGGTCGCGCCCCGGCTTCCGCAACTCTTCCTTTATGTCGCCCAGCGTGTAGATACCAACGGTCTCAGTTTTAAACCCTTCTATCTTGACCTTCTCCGCCAGTTCCGGCCGTTTGATCAGTTCATCCACCGTCACGTCCATCGACGCCGCGATCTTCTCCACCACCGGGTACGACTCCGGGTGCACCCCAGTCATGTCGAGCGGGTCTTCCCCTCCCCGTATACGCAGGAATCCCGCCGCCTGCTCGAAGGTTTTCGGGCCAAACCCGGGCACCGCCATCAGTTGCGTCCGGCTCTTGAAACGCCCGTGTTCATTACGGAATTCCACTATCTTCTGCGCCGTTCGCTCGTTCACCCCGGCCACATAGCGCAGCAATGCCCAACTGGCCGTGTTCAAATCCACGCCCACCCGGTTCACGCAGCTTTCCACCGTCTGCTCCAGCCCCTGCTTCAATTTCCGCTGGTCCACATCGTGCTGATACTGCCCTACCCCAATCGATTTCGGGTCCACTTTCACCAGTTCGGCTAGCGGATCCTGCAGCCGCCTCGCAATCGAAATCGCGCCGCGTACCGTCAGGTCCAGGTCCGGAAACTCCTGCCGCGCAATGTCCGATGCCGAATACACCGACGCCCCGGCCTCGCTCACCGTCACCTGAAAAACCTCACCCAGCCCGGCCTGGCGCAGGAAATCGGTCAATATCTGCGACACCTCCCGTGAGCCCGTTCCATTGCCGATCGCAATCGCCTGCGCCCCGTGCTCCTTGATCAGCATCGAAAGCGTCCGCGCCGAACCGATCACGTCGTTCTTCGGCTCCAGCGGGTAAATCACCGTATGCGCCAGCATCTTCCCCGTATCGTCCACAACGGCAATCTTGCAGCCCGTCCGAATTCCAGGGTCAATTCCAATCACCTTCAGTTGCCCCGCCGGCGGCGCCAACAGCAAATTCTCCAAATTCTCGCGGAATACGCGAATGGCCTCTTCGTCGGACCGGTCTTTCAACTCCAGCCGGATCTCGGTCTGAATCGACGGGTTCAACAGCCGGTCGTAGCCATCTTCCACCGCCTCCGACAAATGGCTCTCCCACTCGCCCGCGGTCCGTATCACCCGCGACCGCAGCCACGCCACTGTCTCATCCCGGTCCACTTCAATTTCGAAGTGCAGGAAGCCCTCCTTCGCCCCGCGCCGGATCGCCAGCATGCGGTGCGATGGAATGTTCTTCGCCAGTTCGGAAAACTCGGCATACATCTTGTACTTCCCTTCCGGGTCTTCCATCCCCGGAATCGCCTTTGCCGATACCTTTCCCTTCTCCATCATCTGCTGCCGCACCGCCTTCCGGTACTCGGCGTTTTCGGCCACCATTTCGCTAATGATATGGCGCGCGCCCTCCAGCGCCTCCGCCACGCTCGCCACGCCAAGTTCCGAGTTCACAAACGTGGCGGCGAATTCGCTCAACGGCGTGCCGTTCGCCTGTTGCTCCCACAGGTACTGCGCCAGCGGCTCCAGGCCCTTCTCCCGTGCCACGCTCGCCTTCGTCTTGCGCTTCGGCTTATATGGCAGGTACAGGTCTTCCAGTTCGCTCTTGTCCAGCGTCTTTTCAATCTTCGTCTGCAATTCGGGCGTTAGTTTGCCCTGTTCCTTGATTGAATCCAGCACCGTGGTCTTCCGCTCTTCCAGTTCCCGGTGATACTCCAATTTCTCTTGTACGGCCAGTATCTGCACTTCGTCCAGATTGCCGGTCACCTCCTTGCGGTAACGCGCGATGAACGGCACCGTGCCGCCTTCATCGAACAGGCCAATCGTTGCCACCAGGCTCTGCATGGACACCTGGATGGTTTGCGCAATATGTACGAGTGCGTGCGTAGGTAATGCTTGATAGGGCATAGAAAAAGTGTTTGTGCCGGCGGGCGTTGGCCCTTGGGCGGCAAGGTGTGTATTTACGCCTTGCGAATCTCGTAGCGAACGTCGGCAATTTGCGCGCCGGCCACTTCTATCTTGGTCAGGTCGCGCGAGCCAACTCCCAGTTGTTCGGCCAGGGCCAGCGTGTTGTCGCAGTGCTCAAAGGGGGGCGCGCCGCGCATCGCCATCGGGTCGAATCCCAATACCGCCGTCGCCACCGCGTCCGTGCACACCGCGTTCGTCCCCGCAATAATGAACCCCGGGCTGCACCGCCGCGTCCCCCGGATCCATGGGCCTTCTCCGCCCGCCATCGATTCCACGCCTTCAATTATCGCCAGGTCAATCGGCCGCGCCGCGTTCAAATCCGCCACCACCCGAGGCACCCGGTATCCGCCGTCGCGCGGCGAATCGGGATGCAACTCCTGCGGCGCGCTCAGCGATGGCTTCCGCGCTCCGCTGTGGATTACTTGCCCTCGCCCGCCCACCGGCACCAGGCCCGGTTCCTTCTCTCCGGCCCCGTCGCCATAAATCGTGCATGGCGTAATGCCAAAGCAGTTCTTCATCGAAAGCGTAATCCCCGCCGTGGCATGTTCCTTGGCTTTCGCAATCGAAACAAACACGTCGCAATCGGCATAGCTGTGGTTCAGGTCGTAGGCCGGGAACATATGTCCGCCGTTGGGCACTTTGAAACGCGTATACTGCTTCGCGTTGCCCAGGTAGTTCGTATTCTCAAACTCCACTTTCTTCGCCGCGTTCAGTATCAACGAAGGATCCCAGCCGGCCTCCATCATGTACTCTTCCAGCGGGTCGGTGGTGGACCACGGGCTCTCCAATATACGTATCCGCTTCGCGCCTGCCTCGTTCATCAGGTGCATCGCCATTCCTATCACGCGCGGATGCGTCCAATGCGCCAGTTCCGCCGGCGCGTGCCCCAGCCGCTGCGATGGCCGCCCCGTCAGGTTCACCTTAATCGCCACCGTCTTGTTGTTCACCAGCCGCCCTAGCCCGCCAATGCCATCAAACAGCCGCCGCATCGTCGGCTCCAGGCCCGCTCCATACGTCCGGCACCGCTGGATTGCCACCGGCGCAATCGGCGCCGCACCCGCACGCTGCTGCATCAGCGCCGCCGTCGCCGCACCCGCCAATAAACCGCGTCTTGTGATCACAGCGCTATGCCTCCAGTTCGATTGCCGCGTAAACTCCCACCGGGGGAAGCGACAACTCTATTCCACCATTGGTCGCCATCGGCTTCAAGGGCGTCTGTTTGTCGAGCGTCGTCAGCGTCGCCTTCTTCCACGGCTTCGATAGCCAAATCGAAGTATCGTCCGAACTCCGGTTTCCCGCGTAGTTCACCAGGTGCGCCACACCACGCCGGCCATCCGGCGCCGCCTGATAAAAACTGTTAAACGACCCCGCGTTCCACAGCCGCAGCACGTCCGTCCGCCGCGTCATCGCCAGGTGCGTTCCCGTCACCGCCGCGTACACGTCGTCCCACTCCTCCGCCCGGCCAATCACGCGCCCCTTCCCCTCCGTGCGCGAGTTCGCCTCGCCCTGCACAATCAACGTGCCCCCGCTCCGAATCCAACCCATATATTGTGCGTACGGCACGGGCTTCTTCGACGCCCACACCGCCGCCCCCGCCCCTTGTAACGCGGCCACATTTCCAGGCGCCGCCAATCGCAACCCCACTTGCCGCCGCGTCAGCAAATTCAGAAACTCGTCACCTAGGAACTCATCGTCGCCCGTAAAGTCGCTGACCACCGTCAACGCCGCCACTGGCGCCCATTCGCGCCACTCCGCGTGCGCTGTAAAAAACTGAATCGCCCCGCGCACTCCCGGCCATGTCTCCGGCGTATGCGTCACCGCCCACGCGGCGCCATAGGTCATTGCCTCCACCGCCGCCAATACATACGAACCCGGCCGCGCCCCGGCCGGCGGCTGCGCGTCTATCACCACCGGCTTCCCAGGCTCCAAATGCCGCGCCCGCCGGATCAGCCACCCGTTCGCGTTCAGCCACGGCGCCCCCGTCGGGCCCGCCTCCGCGCCCCCTCGCTTGTTCACCCGCACCGATGGCCATTGGGCGCCCTTGGGGATCTGGGCGCCCGTTAGCGCGGGCATTCCCGCACCCCCTCCATACAGGCAATTCAGTGGAGCCAGGTCGCCCGCGGGCAACGTGCCGGTCCAGCGGAGGGGAAGCGGATGAAACTGCGGCATTACCCTTCCATTTTTAGCATTTGCAGCAGCGCTTGGATATAGCCAAAGCAGAACGAGAACCCTTTCGCCCCGCGCGGGTCTCCGGCCACATGCGGCACATGGTCTGGCATGATCATCCCGTCATACCCAACCTCGCGATACGTCCGGATCGCCTCAATCATGTTCACATCGCCGTTATCAGGAAACGTCTCCCGGAAGTCGCCTATCTTGCCTTCGATATTCCGGAAGTGGACATTGAAAATCTTCTTCTTGTTCCCGAAGTAGCGGATCACATCATGGATCTCTTTGTTCGGGTTCTCAAGCCCCTCGCATACCGTGCCCTGGCAGAAATTCAGGCCGTGATACGGGTTCTCTTTGATGCTGATGAACCGCTTCAATCCCTCCACGCGGCCTAGCACCGGCACCACGCCGCGCCAGTTCTTCCCGTCCGGCATACCAGGATCGTTCGGGTGGCAGGCAATCTTCAACTTGTGCTCCGCCGCCACCGGCACCACGCGTTCCAGGAAATACGTGATCCGCTCCCAGTATGTGTCCGGGTCCACCTTGCCGGCTTCTGTCAGCGCCGGCTCCTGCTTGCCCACCGCATACTTGAACGTCGAATAATCCGCCCCGCCGCGACCCTTCGTTGTTGGTGTGCGCACCACCCCAAGAATCGACATGTTGTACTTCGCCGACGGTATCCCCGCTTTCGAAATATTGCGGATAATCTGACACACTTCGTCAATCGCCTTGTCCCGCTCGCCCGGCGTTCCCATCATGATCGCCGGATACTCCGCCCGCGTTATGTAGGCCGAACTCAGCGGCAGCGGCACCATGTCCAGCTTGATGCCATGCTTTTCTACCCTTTCGCGCAACTTAACAAGGCTCTCCACGCTCCACTTCTCATCCAGCTTCCGCGACGGCAGCGTGCTGCAAATATTGTTAACCCCAAATGCGGCGAACGCCGACAGGCTATCTTCATCGTCGGCATTCTGGGTGCCGACGTACATCTTGATCGGCTTTCCGGCGCCCCGCGGTTTGGCAGGCGCGCCCTGGGCTGCCATTGCGGCGGAAGCGGCCATGGCCGCGGATTGAAATACATCTCTTCTTCGCATAGTCACGATTGTTATTTCACGTCCATGCACCGCGCGTCAAGCGCATTTGCCGCCGTGATAGCATCGAAAACTCATGCACCGTCGCGCCTTCCTCTCCGCCATCGCCGCCCCTCTCTTCGCCCAATCGGCGCGCGGCAAATACAACGTGCTCTTCATTGCTGTCGACGACTTGAAACCCGCCATGGGCTGCTATGGCGATTCACGCGCCATCACACCCAATATCGACCGCCTCGCCGCCCGCTCCCTCCGCTTCACCCGCGCCTATTGCCAGCAGGCCGTTTGCAGCCCCACTCGAACGTCTCTCCTCCTCGGCCGCCGCCCGGACACGACGAAGATCTACGATCTCGAACACCACTTCCGCGGCGTTCTGCCCGACGTGGTCACCCTCCCTCAGCACTTCAAAAATAACGGCTACATCACCGCCTCGCTCAGCAAAATCTGGCATGGCGGCCTGGAGGACGGCCGCTCAAACACCATTCCCCATTGGGTTCCGGCCAGTCCGGCCGCCTGGGGCACCGTGGAAAACGCCCTTTGGCAATCCCGCCGCGAAGCCAAGGTCATCGCCGATGGCTGGCGCACCGACACCCCCGCTCAACGGGAGCGCAAAACGAAACGCAAAACCGTTCGCGGCCCCGTCTGGTCCGCTCCCGATGTTCCCGACAACGGCCTCCCCGATGGCAAAACCGCCGACATGGCCATCAAAGCCATCGAAACGCTCAAAAACGACCGCTTCTTCCTCATGGCCGGCTTCCTGAAACCGCACCTGCCGTTCATCGCGCCGAAGCGCTATCACGATCTCCATAACCCTTCAAAATTCGCTCTCGCCGAATTCCAGAAAGCCCCCGCGGGCTCCCCGGAATTCGCGCTGCACACCAATGGCGAACTCCGCACCTACGACATGGTTCCTCCCTCCGGGCCCATTCCGGACCCGCTGCAAAAAGACCTCCTCCGTGCCTACTACGCCTGCGTCTCTTATACCGATGCGCAAATTGGCAAGCTCCTCGACGCCTTGGACCGCAACGGCCTGGCCAATAACACCATCGTCATCCTCTGGGGCGATCACGGCTGGCACCTCGGCGATCACGGCCTTTGGCATAAACACACGAACTTCGAACAAGCCACCCGCGTCCCTCTTCTCATCAGCGTTCCCGGCCAAAAGAACCCCGGCCAATCCACCGCCGCGCTCACTGAATTCGTTGACATTTTCCCCTCTCTCACCGCCCTCTGCGGCCTTCCCGCCTCTAGCGGGCTGGAAGGCGTCAGCTTCGCTCCTCTCATCGACAATCCCAACCGCCCTTGGAAACAGGCCGCCTTCAGCCAATACCCGCGCCCTGGCTTGATGGGCTACTCCATGCGCACCGAACGCTACCGCCTCACGCTCTGGCTCTCCACCAAGGACCGGACCGAAGTCGCCGCTGAACTCTTCGACTACGAGAAGGACCCCAACGAAACCGCCAATCTCGCCGGTTCGCCCTCCCACGCCTCCGTCATCGCCACTCTTCGCGCGCAGTTCGCCAAAGGCTGGCAGGGTGCCGTTCCCCGCCCTTCCAACGTAGAATAAAAGAAACACTCCCGGAGGCCCAATCACCTTGCCCGAGACCGAATCCCTGCTCGCGTTTCTGTCTCACGTGCGCCGTCGGCACATGACCACCGAACTGGTGCGCCACTCGCTCACCGCGCTCGTCTTCGGCCTTTCCGGCCTCGTCGTCCTCCTTCTGGCAGGCACGCAGATTTTCGATTGGTATTGGCCCGTCCTGCTTTTTACCGTCGCTTTCGCCATCGGCGTCTGGCAGTTCCGCAAACACATGCCGTCGCTCTATCGCCTCGCTCAAATCGTCGACGCGCGGCTCCATACGTTCGATTCGCTTTCCACCGCCCTCCACTTCCAAAGCGCCCAGGGACCGATGATCGAGGCCCAGCGCGCCGTCGCCGCCCGCCTGGCCTCTTCCCTTACCGCCGAAACGGCCGTTCCCATGGTGTGGCCGCGAACCACCTACGCCGCCGCCGCCCTCTTCCTGGCGTCGTTCACCCTCATCGGCATCCGCTACGGCATATTGAATACCCTCGATCTGTCCGCGCCCGTCTCCGAAGCGGTAATCGACGTCTTCCGTTTCTCCCCGCTCTCGGCGAAAAAGCAGTTGGCCAAATCGGACCAGACCAAGGTCAACGAAGAGCTCCAGAAACTCGGCCTTTCCATCGACGAAAACGCCAAGGATGAATTGACCAAAATCGAAATGGCCAAGGAAGGCGAAATCACCACCTCCGACATCCCCGACGTCAACGACTTGAGCGACACCGCCCGAGGCGAAAAGGGCAAAGCCAGCACCGAAGGAAAAGGCGTCAACCCTGGCGAAGGGGAGGGCGGCGAAGGCACGCAGGAATCGAAGAACGAAGATCCCAACGACCCCGGCAAAGAAGGCAAGTCCGAGGACGGCAAACAGCAAAACGCCAAGAACGGCAAACAGGGCACCAAGAGCGGTGACAACAACCTGCAGGCCAACAAGAACAGCATGATGGACAAAATGAAGGACGCCTTCGCCAACATGCTCAACAAGCTCAAGCAGCCCGATCAGCAGGACGGCCAGCAGCAGGCGGCCAACCAAAAGGCCGGCGAGAAGGGTGGCCAGCAAAAGGGCGGCCAGCAGCCCGGCAAACAGCCAGGCAAGGGAAATGAGTCGCAGAAGGGCGCCGAACAGCCAGGCGACGAAGGCGCCGACGCCAGCGAAAAACAGGCCCAGGCGCAAGGCCAGGGAGGCGATAAATCAGCCGCCATGCAGGCCCCGCCAGATGCCAAGAGCGGCGTCGGCAAAGCCGATGGCGACAAGAGCATCAAGGACGCCGAACAACTCCAGGCCATGGGAAAAATTAGCGAAATCCTTGGCAAACGCGCCAAAGACGTCGCCGGTGAAGTCATGGTGGAAGTCAACGGCGGCAAGCAGCAGCTCCGTACCCAGTACACAAACTCCGCCGCCAGACACGCCGAAAGCGGCGGGGAAATCCACCGCGACGAAGTGCCCCTTCAGCACCAGTCCTACGTCCAAAAATACTTCGAGGAAGTCCGCAAACAAGCCCCCGCCTCCAAAACAAAATGATCCGCGCCACGCTCCTTCTTTGCGCCCTCGCCGCCTCCGCTCAGGATTGGAAAGCTGTCGAAGAGGAGACCATGCGTCACTTCCAGACGCTCGTCCGTTTCGACACCAGTGACCCGCCCGGCAAGGAACTGCCAGCCGCCGAATACCTGAAGAAGGTGCTCGAAGCCGAGGGCATCGAGGTCAAAACCTTCGCCGTCAACAAGGATCGGCCCAACATCGTCGCCCGCCTGAAAGGCACCGGCAAAAAGCGCCCGCTGCTCATCATGGGCCACACCGATACCGTCAACGTCGATCCGAAGAAATGGACCCATCCGCCCTACGGCGCCGTCCGCGACGGCGGCTACGTCTACGGCCGCGGCACACTCGACGACAAAGACAATGTCGTCGCCGCCCTCATGAGCATCCTGTTGCTCAAGCGTTCCGGCCAGCCGGTCGATCGCGATGTGATCTTTCTCGCCGAATCCGGCGAAGAAGGTCACACCCGCGTCGGCATCCAGTTCATGGTGGGCGCGCACTTCAACGAAATCGAAGCCGAATACTGCATCGCCGAAGGCTGGGGCGGCCTCCGTCAGAACGGCCAACTGAAATACGTTGGCGTCGCCACGACGGAGAAGATCCCCTATCGCGCCACGCTCATCTCCCGAGGCCCGGCCGGCCACGGGTCCAAGCCGTTGCTCACCAACTCTCTCGTCCACCTCTCCGCCGCCATCTCGAAGGTGGCAAACTACCGTCCCCCATTGCGCATGAACGACACCACGCGCGCCTATTTCGAACGCCTCGCAACCGTCTCTGCTCCGGAAGACGCCGCCCGCTACAACGCCCTTTTCGACCCCGCTCGCACCGCCCAGGTCCAGGACTATCTGCAAGCTAACGAGCCCGGCCACTACTCCATGCTCCGCACCTCCATCTCCCCCACCATCGTCCAGGGCGGCATTCGCAACAACGTCATTCCGTCGGAATCCCAGGCCGCGCTCGATATCCGCCTTGCCCCCGGCGAAGACGGTCCTCAATTCCTGCAAACCCTGCGCGACCTCATCAACGATCCGCAAGTGGAACTAGTGCGCGCCGTGGCCGATATTCGCCCCGCCGGTCCGCCTTCACCGCTAAACAACGAAGCGTTCCGGGTCATCGAAGCCGCTGGCCGCGCGGTCTATCCCGGCGTCCCCACCATCCCCACCATGATGACCGGCGCCACCGACATGGCAAACCTTCGTGCCAAGGGCGTGCAGTGCTACGGCATCGGCCCCGCCGTCGACGATGAAGACACCGCCAAGGGTTTCGGCCCCCACAGCGACCAGGAGCGCATCCTCGAAGCGGAGCTCCACAAGTTCGTCAAGTACCACTACGAAATAGTCAAAAACCTCGCCAACTAAAAATTGGTGCCAGGCACCAATTTTTTCGCGAACGCGCCTACTTCTTATCGCCCAATTGCGCCGTCGCCCGCGCCAGGTAATTCTCCACCACCGCCTCGTTACGGATCGCCTCCAGATACGCGCCGCGCAGCAGTTGATCCTTCCGGTTCAACAGCGTTTCCCGTATCGTCTGCTGCACGCGCGGGTCGTTCAACTCACGCTGCCCGGCCGGCTCGCGGCTCAATAGCTTCAAAATCCGGTAACCCTCGCCCGTCCGCAGTACGTTCGAAACCTGCCCCGGCTTCATCTCCCCAATCATCTTCCGCAAATCCGCGCTCGCCTTCGTCAGCGCCGAATCGGCCACGAATCCCAGATCCCCCCCATTCGATGCCGATCCCGGATCCTCCGAATAATTCTGCGCCAGCATCGCGAAATCCTCACCATTCCGCAACCGCTGTTCGATATTCTGAATCTTCCGTCGCGCCTGATCGTCGTTCTGCGCCTTGTCGTTCTTCAAATTCCGGAACTCGGCTTCCGGATTCGGCGTCACCAGAATCTGCGCCAAATGCACCGTCGGCTCCGCCAGGTTGAAGCTCGGCCGGTTCGCTGCGTAGAAGTCCGCAATGTCCTTTTCCGTGATGTTGATCTTGGAAGTGATCTCTTTATTGATCACCTTCTCTATCGATAGCTTCTTCCGGATATCGGATTTCAGGTCCTCCGGCGTCATCTTTTTCGCCGTCAACTGCTTTTGAAACTCCTCTTGCGTGTACGGCGATTTCAACTTGTTAAATTCCGCGTCCACGTCCGCTTCCGGCGCCAGCAGCCCCTGCTTTTCCGCCCGCTGCATCATGATCTCCTGGTCGATCATCGCGCGCAGCGTCTCCAGTTTGTTGATCTGCACCCCGTCATCGGCCGCCGCCGGCGATCCCGACTGCGGGAACTGTATGCTGTACTGCTTGTCCAAATCCGCGTTGGTAATGGACCTCCCGTTCACCGCCGCCGCCACATTGGCCGGCGGCGCCTTCTTGCATCCGGCCAGCAACGTCAGCACAGCAAGAGAAACGATGGATAGACTGCGGGAATTGAGCATGGAGGTTGGCAACCGTATATTGTAGCGCGGCTTGAACATCCGGTTTGCCTCCGCTCCTTACGCTATAGTGAAATTGGACCCCGGAATCATCATGAAAAGAAAAAACACAGGCAAGGATCAAAACGTGATCGCCGACGAGATCCTCGAAAGCGCGCACCGCTCCGCCGGGGTCGCCGTCCCCAGGCGCAAGGAAAAGTGCGAAGTCTGCAATGCCGAAGTCGCCCCAAATTCCGCCGAACTGCTTTGCTGGGTCTGCCGCCGTCTGAAAATCAGCGCCTGGCGCGATTCCGACCTCCAAGCTGCCGCCCCCGAATAGTAAGCCCCAAGCCAGTTTCAGCATAATCGTCACCCGGCGCTCCGGCGGCGCCTCCTCTTCCACGCATTCCGCCCCGCCAGTTCGGAAAGGCTGGACGTCCCCCAAAGTGTTATGCGCCGGCGAAAGAACCACCACCAGGAACGGCCGTGTCGCCAAAATCGTTCGCGGCCCGTCCCGCGCGTCTCTGCTGGCGAACCTCTGCGCTCGCCTCGCCGCGCCCCCATACAATTGAGCGTTGGATTCATCGTTCCGCTTCGCAGGATTCGAACAGGTGCTCGCACGCCCACTCGCCAGAGCCGTCCGTGGCGGGTCCCGCCAATTGGCCTGCGAAGCCTTGCAATCAACGCTGGACAAGAAACACGCTGACAGCACCCTCCGGCCCGTCTCCCGCCTGATGCTCGCAGCCATCAACCTGGCCGAAACCGCCCCCGCGCTCCTTAGTAGAGCCCTCTGCCTGCAGCCCGCCATTTGGCCTGAAAGGGCCAGCGAGCCGCTTCGAAGTATCGGTGCGTTAGCGCACCGCCTCATACACCCACGCCGCCACTGCCAGATCCTCCAACCCCAGCCCGACGCTCTTAAAAACCGTGATCTCCTCCGGCGTCGCCCGCCCGCGCCCCTCTCGCAACTCCTCCACCCGGCCCCATCCCTCGTCGTCCAACGCCAACAACAAATCCCCCGCCTCCATTCTCGCCTGTTCTATCGAATCCACTACAATCGCCGACGCCCGTTCCAGCAACTCCCCCGGTAACTCCCGCCGCCCCGGCGCGTTCGACCCCGCCGCGTTTATATGCGTTCCCTCCCGCACGCTCGCCGCCGAAAACAGCGGATCTTTCGCCGATGTGGCCGTCACCACTATCGACGCCGCGCCCACCGCCCCATCAGCCGATTCGGCCACCTCCGCCCCCATCTCCGCCGCGAACCGCTCTGCGTTCTCACGCTTCCGGCTCCACACCAATACCCGCGATACCTCTCGCACGGCGCGCACCGCGTCCAGTTGTCCACGCGCTTGAAAGCCGCTCCCCAGCACCGCCACCACCGCCGGTCCCGGCCGCGCCCATCGCCGCGTCGCCAGTCCCGTCGCCGCCCCGGTCCGTATCTGTCCCAGCCAGTTGGCTTCCAACAGCGCTAGCGGCCGAGCCGTCACAGCGTCATAAAGCAAAAAATGAAACCACGCCCCATGTTTCAAATGCGTTGCGTACACTTTGGTGCCAAAGTACTTCTCGTTGTACCCGGCCAGCGCATGCAGCACCGCCCCCGTCGGCAGCACCATTCTCCGTCGAGGCTGGTTGTACGCCGTCCCCGCCCCCCACGCCGCAAACGCCTCGTCCAACAGCTCAATCGCCTTCCCCATCGGCAGATGTTCCCGCACCGCCGCTTCGTCTATGTATATCACTGTTTCCCTCGTTGCAATGTCCAAGTCCCCGCCTGCCGCTGGTACGCTGACGGCGACTGCAACACCACGCGCCCTTGCAGTCCCTGCCCGTCGCCCCACGCCTCGTGCGTCTCCACCGTCATGAATAGCGGCTTCACCGTGAACCGCAAGCCGTCCCCGCTCACCCTGCATCGCTCCAATGGCAGCACCGTCTGCGTCGGCGGGTCCAGCGAAAACACTTGCCAGCTTCCGCTGCACGCCGCGCCGTCCACCGCCAACTGCAACGTTACATTCGCCCGCTTCCCGTAAACCCACGTCACGCCTTCCCACCGGCCCGCCCACTCCGCCGGCGTCCGCCGGGTAACGACGGCCGCCTCTCCCGCGAACTCCGGCCGCTCTCTCGGCTCCCTGGGCAGCGCCACTGCCGCCAGTGCCGCCTCCTGCAACCGCCGCGCCGTCTCCTCCCCCAACGCGACAATCCACCCGCGCTCCCCCCGCAATCGCGCCGTCGCATTCTCCATCGGATACCCGGCAATCGCCGCCGCCGCGCCCTCGCACCCCGAACCCGCCAGCACCTCCACTGCCACACACGCCGCCAGGTACGTCCCCGCCGCCGATGGATGCGTCCCGTCCTCTTCATACAACTCCACCCCGGAAACACGCTGAAATGCCGCCCCCACCGGCAACACCTCCGCCCCCAGCTCCTTTGCAATCGTTGCATACGCCCAGTCGATATGCGCCTGCTGCTCCCCGCGCCCCTTCCGCGCCCACGGACTGTACAACACAGTTCGCGCCCCCCGCGCCCGAATCTCGGCGTCCCAAATCCGTGCCCATGTAAAGAACCCCGCCGGATCATTCACCACTTGATCCCCATTAAACTGGCTCAGCCCTAGCGTGCTCTGCTCCTGCAACACCACCACGTCCCACCGCTCCCCCCGCAGCACCGCCAGCGCGTCCGTCTGCGTATACACTCCCTCCAGCGTCGCCCCGCCCCGCGTCACCGCCCGCGTCTCCACCGTCCTTCCCCGCGCCATCCCCGCCACCAGCCCCGCCAGGTTGTTGTAGTATGTGTAGCTATTCCCCAGGAACAGAATCCGCAGCGGCGGCTCCGCCCCGCGCACCGGCAGCCACAAACTCATCACCAGCGCCCATCGCCACATCCCCCGAGTATACCCGCACCTTCCAAACAGCGGCGGGCTCCCGAAGCACGGGAGCCCGCCGCCAAAACATCCAACTGCGAAATCGCGCTACGCCTTCGCCGGGTCCAGCCCCTCCGGGCTCATCCCGTATTCGGCAATCGCCGCCGCCGCCCGCGCCGCGTCGAACTTTCCGTCCCGCGCCAGCCGCGATAGCGTCGCGCAAACCACCGCCGCCGTGTCCACTTCGAAGTGCTTCCGCAAGTGCTGCCGGTTGTCGCTGCGGCCGAAGCCATCGGTACCAAGCGACGTCAACCGTCCCGGAACCCACGGCGCAATCTGATCGGGAACAATCTTCATGTAGTCGCTCGCCGCGATAATCGGCAGCGAAGACCCATTCAGCATCCAATCCAGATACGAACGCCGCGGCTCTTCCGTCGGGTGCAGCCGGTTCCAGCGCTCCACTTCCAGGCAATCCCGGCGCAGTTCGTTGTAGCTCGTCGCGCTGTACAGGTCCGCCGCCACGCCGTAGCGGTCGCGCAGAATCTCCTGCGCCCGCGCCACTTCGTTGAAAATCGCGCCGCTGCCGAACAGCAACACCTGCGGCTCGCCGTTGTCGGCGCCCTTGTACTTGTAAAGCCCCTTCAAAATTCCGTCCGCCACGTCCCCAGGCATCGCCGGGTGTGCGTAGTCGTCGTTGCAAATCGTCAGGTAGTAGAACCGGTCTTCGTTCAGTTCGTACATCCGCTTGATGCCGTCCTGCACAATCACCGCGATTTCATACGCAAACGCCGGGTCGTAGGAGTGGCACGTCGGAACGGTGCTCGAAAGCACCAGGCTGTGCCCGTCCTGGTGTTGCAGGCCTTCGCCGGAAAGGGTCGTCCGCCCCGCCGTCGCGCCCATCAGGAAACCCTTGCCGCGCGAATCGGCAAACGCCCAGGCCATGTCCCCCACCCGCTGGAACCCAAACATCGAGTAGTAGGTGAAGAACGGAATCATCGGCAGTCCGTAATTCGCGTACGCCGTCCCAGCCGCCGTGAACGAACCCATCGAGCCCGCTTCGGTTATCCCCTCTTCCAGAATCTGACCGTTCGTCGATTCGTGGTAGTACAGGAACATATCCGCGTCCACCGGTTTGTACAACTGCCCGTGCGCCGCGTAGATCCCCACTTGCCGGAACAGCGAGTCCATGCCGAACGTCCGCGCTTCGTCGGGAATGATCGGAACCACGTACTTGCCAATCTCCGGGTCTTTCAATAGCGTCGTCAATATGCGCACGAACGCCATCGTCGTCGAAAGCTCACGCCCGCCGGACCCGGCCAGCGCGTCTTTGAAATTCGCCAGCGCCGGCGCATGAATCTGCACCTTCACTGGCGTCCGGCTCGGCATATACCCGCCCAGCTCTTTCCGCCGCGCATGCATGTAGGCCATCTCCGGCGAATCGTCCGAAGGCTTCAGAAACGCGCACTTCATCGCCTGTTCATCCGTAATCGGCACATTGAACCGGTTCCGGACATAGATCAATTGCGTCTCGTCCAGCTTCTTCTGCTGGTGCGTGAAGTTGCGCGCCTCGCCCGCGTCGCCCATGCCGAAGCCTTTAATGGTCTTGGCCAGAATCACCGTCGGCCGCCCATTGGCTTTCGTCGCCTTCAAATACGCGTTGTAGATCTTCTGCGGATCATGCCCGCCGCGCCGCAGTTGCCCCAACTCCTCGTCGCTGATGTCCTTCACCAGCTCCAGCAGCTCCGGGTACCGCCCGAAAAACTCCTGCCGGATGTAGGCGCCGCCCTTGGCCTTGAAGTTCTGGAACTCACCGTCCACGCACTCTTCCATGCGCTTCACCAGCAGCCCCGTCGTATCCCGCGCCAACAGGTCGTCCCATTCCGATCCCCATAGCAGCTTGATCACATTCCAGCCCGCCCCGCGGAACAGCCCTTCCAGTTCCCGCACCACGCTGCCATTCCCGCGCACAGGCCCGTCCAGCCGCTGCAGGTTGCAGTTGATGATCCAAACCAGGTTGTCCAGCCGCTCGCTCGTCGCAATCCGGATCGCCCCATAGGATTCCGGCTCGTCCATTTCGCCGTCACCCAAATACGCCCACACCTTCCGGTCCGTCTTCGCCAGCAGCGAACGGTTCTCCAGATACCGCATAAACCGCGCCTGATAAATGGAGTTAATCGGCCCCAGTCCCATCGACACCGTCGGAAATTGCCAGAAGTCCGGCATCAGCCACGGGTGCGGATACGAACTCAACCCCGGATGCTCCCGCAACTCGTGCCGGAAATTCTCCAGGTGCTTCTCCGTCAGCCGCCCTTCCAGAAACGCCCGCGAATACTGCCCCGGCGATGCGTGCCCCTGAAAATACACCAGGTCGCCCGGCTCCCCGTCTATCGTCGCTCGGAAGAAATGGTTCTGCGCCACCTCCACCAGCGACGCCTGCGACGAAAACGTCGCGATATGTCCGCCAATCCCGGCGTCATATTTGTTCGCGCGAACCACCATCGCGATCGCGTTCCAGCGCACAATCGCCTTCAGCCGCGTCTCCATCGCCAGATCCCCCGGATAGGGAACCTCATCGTCCTTCGGAATCGTGTTCACGTACGGCCCGATAGCCGTGAACGGCGTCTCCACGCCACTCACCCCGGCCTTTCGCATCATCGCTTCCAGTAGGAACTTCGCCCGGTCAGGTCCGGCTTGGTCTATGATCTGATCCAGCGCTTCCAGCCATTCGCCAGTTTCCTGCGGATCAAGATCTGCGTGGTTTTCAACCTTAAGTTTGAGCATTGTTTGCGGATATGTTTGGCCCCGCCCGGTCAGGCGAGAGTGTTTTGGTGCGTACTCCCATATTCTACTATTCCAAGGGCCATCTTCGGGCATAAAAACGTTAAGCCCTGCGCACTTCTGCGCAGGGCTAAGCGTTTTTGCGGGAGGGATTACTACAAGAGCCTAAAATTCACTTCCACCGTCGCCGCCACCGTCACCGGCTTCCCATCTTTGAAACCAGGCCGGAACTTCCACTTCGATACGGCTTCAATCGCTTTCTCGTCCAAGCCTAACCCCAGCGCTCGCACCACGCGCAGGTTCTTCGGCTTGCCATTCTCGTCCACTTCAATGTACAGCATCACCGTACCCTGGAATTTCGCCTTCCGCGCCTCTTCCGAATACTCCGGTTCCACTTTCGCCAGCACCGCCGGTGCCGACACGCCGCCGCCAATCCGGTACGCGCCGCCGCCAATTCCCCCGCCGGATCCAGGTCCCACGCCGCGTCCGCTGCCCGAACCCACACCCCCACCCTTGCCGGACCCAATGCCCGCGCCCGAACCCGGTCCGTTCGACGGAATCTTGCCGATCCCCAACGGATCGCCCAGCGTGTTCAACGCCACGTTCGGCAACACTGCATTCGGCTGCACCTCAATCGACGGTTCCATAATCAACTTCGGATTCTCGTTCAACACCACCGCGCTCGGCGGCGTAAACTGCTTGGCGATCTTCGGCAGCTTTCCTTTGCTCGCGTCCAGCGGCGAAAGATTTCCGCCGCCCCCGCCCCCGCCCATTGTTTGCTTCTGCGGCGCCGCCTTCGGCATATAGGGGGCCAGATCAGGAGCTATTAATTGCACACTGTCTTTCGCCACCTTTTGTACCGTTTCGTTCGTGCCAATCAGGAACAACAGCGCCACCACACCCCCATGCACCAGCAACGAGGACAGCCCTGCAGTTCGCTCATGCCCAGACGTCTGGCCCCAAATATCTTTCACTGCCACCGGCTTGGAAGTCACTTCCAGTGGAGGCAATTCCGGCGGCCGGAAGAATTCTTTAATGTTCGTGATGAACTGCTTGTGCCACGGAACTTCTTCCGCCAGCAGGCGTTCCAGATGCAAATCGGAATGGTCCACCGCGGCCAGCGGGTTGGAGTGTTGATTCTCGTTAGTTGGTGGAAGCGGAGTTGTCGTCATCGGACTGCCTGATCCCTGAGTGTACTGACGCCAGAATTTGCCGGATGGTTGCAGAATACGGAATTCCGCCCCCAAGAATCTATGAAAAATTGTAACATCTACGATACGCTCGCAAGTCCGCTCCTCACCAGCAGCGCATTCGGGTCCGGATCGCGCCCCATAAACTGCCGGTAAAGCTCCGCCGGGTCCTCGCTGTCCCCTTTCGCCAGTATGCACTCCCGGAACGCCCGTCCCGTCTCGGCGTTAAACACGCCCTCCTTCCGGAACCGGCTGAACGCGTCGGCGTCCAGCACCTCCGCCCACTTGTACGAATAGTAGCCCGCCGCATACCCCACCGGGTTGGCGAACAGGTGCGTGAAACTCGCGATCATCGCATGATCGGCCGGCAGCGTCGCCGCCGAAAACGGCTGCAGCAGCGCCCTCGACCATGCAATCACGTCCCCATCGGTCGCCTCGTCATACCGCATGTGCAGCGCCAGATCCACAAACGCGAAGCTCAATTGCCGCATCTGCGCATTCGCCGCCCGGAACGTCCGCGCCCGTTTCATCTTCGCGAACAGCTCTTCCGGAATCGGCTCGCCCGTCTCATGGTGTTTGGCGAACAGGTCCAGCGCCTCTCGCTCCCAGCACCAGTTCTCCATAATCTGCGATGGCAGCTCCACAAAATCCCACGGGACGCTCGTCCCCGCCAGGTCCCGCACCGGAACCCGCGTCAATGCGTGATGCAGCAAATGCCCGAACTCGTGGAACAGCGTTTCCACGTCCCGGTGCGTCAGCAGCGCCGGCTGGTCCCCAATCGGCGGCGTCAGGTTTCCGCAGATCAATCCCAAATGCGGCGCTCCTGGCGCCCCCGTCAAAAACGCGTCCATCCACGCCCCGCCCCGTTTGTTCTCCCGCGGGTACATGTCGGAATAGAAACTCGCCAGATGTTCGCCCCCCGCCGCGTCGAAGATGTCGAAGAACCGCGCCTCGCCGTCCCACGCCGGCACGCCCTTCCTCTCCGCCACCCGAATCCCAAACAGCCGCTCGGTCAGCGTGAACATCCCCGCCATCGCTCCGCTCAGCGAAAAATACGGCCGCAACTGCTCCTCATCGAAGTCGTAAAGCGCCACCCGCAGCTTCTCGGCGTAGTAGCCCATATCCCACGGTTCCAGCGCCATCCCTCCGGCAAACTCCCGCAGTTGTTCATTTTCCTTCGCGAAAAACGCCTCCGTCTTCGCCTGCAGGTCCGTCAAAAACGCTTCAGCCGCCGCGCCTGTCTTTGCCATCCGGTCCACCAGCGCCAAATCGGCGAAGTGCGCAAACCCCAGCAGCCGCGCCTTCTCCTTCCGCAGCGCCAGTATCCGCGGCAGTATCTCCCGGTTGTCGTTCGGCGCCGCCACCGCCCGCGTCGCATACGCCCGGTACAGCTTTTCCCGCACCCCCCGGTCGTCCATGTAGGTCAACACCGCCATGTACGATGGCGCCTGCAGCGTAAACCGCCACCCCGCCAGCCCCTTCTGCTCCGCGCTCTGCCGCGCCGCCGCCACCGCGCTCGGCGGCAGCCCCGCCAGCCGCGTCTCTTCGCTGATCAGCAGTTCAAACGAATTCGTCGAATCCAGCACGTTCTCCGAAAACTTCGTCGTCAGTTGCGTCAGTTCCACATCGATCTCGGCCGATCGCGCCTTCCCCGCTTCGTCCAAATCCGCTCCCGACAATCGGAACGCCACCATCGTCTTTTCCAGATGCCGCGCCCGCACCCCGCTTAACCCCTTGGCCTCTTCCGTCTCCGCGTACGCCTTCACCGCCGCCCACAATCCCCCGTGCAGCCGTATCGAAGAATAGAACTCACTCGCCGGCCCCATCACCGCATTGTGCGCCTCCCGGAACTCCGGATAGGTCGCCACGGATTCCAAGTGGCGCACCACCCCGAAAGCCACGTCCAGCGGTTCGGTCGCGTGGTCCAGCGCATACATCGTGTTCTCATACGTGCGCGGCCCTTCCCACGCGGCAATCGCCTCTATCCGTTCCCGCGCCTCGGCAATCAGTTGCGCAATCGCCGGCTCTACATGCTCGGCCCGGATCTGGTCGAACGGGATGGCGAACGGGATCGATAGGAGTGGATTAGCTTGGCTCATGACAGCAGCTACCAGCCTACCGCGTCAGCCCTCCAGCACGCCCTCATAGATCGCCGCCATCGAAACGGAACAGCCAATCGCGGACAACACGCAGACCCCGGTCAGCCCCGTGACTTCCGTAATCCTCCAAAATCCCGTCTCGTCGCACCGGTGAATCTCCACCCACGCTTCTTCCAGCGAAACCAGTCCATACTGTTGCACGCTCGGGCTCGCCCGGTACTCCCGCAACTTCGCGCCGCGGTCAATACCCCCAGTCGCCGGAGAAAGCACCTCGGCGACAAACACCGGATTCGTCACCACACGTTTCCGGCCTGGAACGGTCTCTACGGGCCTGCAAATTACAGTCAGGTCCGGATACGTATACATCCGCCGGAACCCGTCCGGAACAAGCCATCACTTCCTTACACCCGGCATCCGCGCCATCGCATTTCGCTGTGGACCATGGCCAGAAGGTTACCGGTCACCGTTGCATGCTCCACCGAACCATCCGCCGTGCCCGTCACCAATCCGGCGCAATAGATGGGCTTGGTCGTGGAGACAGCCTCCTGTTTCAAGTAATCCGCAGCAGTAATCCACCGAATCTGCCGCACCTCCATATCGATAGCTTGCTCCCCCAGAGCCACCTATGTGTCCGTCGCCACGTCGTCCCATTCCTGGCCGCAATACCCGATCAGCCAGTTCAAGGCGTGATGCCTCTCCTGCAGCACCCCCGGGTGCAAGCCTTCCGGCAGCGGCCGCCCATGCAGGCGAGCATCCCGCACCGACCAGTGCGCCTGATAGATCTCCTCATACAACGCCAGCACCTCCGCATCCCCCCGCAATTGAGCCCCCGCCACAAAATCGCCTGTCTCGCCATACAACGGTGGCATCGCCCTCCGCAGCACTGGCACATTGCCCATGTCCGTCGCCTCAATCTTCCCCAACGACCACATCAGCGCCCCCAGCGCCTCCGTCCGCCATGTCGCGTTAATCATTGCCTGCTTTTCCGGCTCGTCCGCCGTCAGAAAGGCTGCCTCCTCCGGACTCACCTCCGCCCACAATCCCTCGCGCCGCAGCCAATCCACCAGCCCAGCACGCGATTCCTCGTTCCCCGCCGCCACCACCGCGTACAACACAAAGCACCGTTTCGCCACCGCTTCCGCCGTGCGCGGTACGTCCTGCTCCAGTTCTTCTTCCATTACTTCAGGAAACCACTTTTCCCGCTCCCCGCTCCCGAAATCGCGTCGTTCCGCTCATCGTCCAGCGCCAGCACGCGCCGCAATAGCGGCCCCATCCCCGCCACCGTCTCCGGCCGCAGCAGCTTCTTCTGATACTGCTGCTGTGGCAGGTCTCCCCGTACATAAAACCCATGCAATGATCGCCGCGCCGCCGCCGTCCGGTTCGCCGTCCCCCCATGCCACAAATGCGCGTTTGTCAATATCACATCCCCGGCCTTCCCCAGCGCCACCATCTCCTCCGGATGCGGCGCATGCGCATCCGCCAGCACCGCCTGCGGCAGCACCCCCGATTTATGCGACCCCGGCACAAACCGCGTCGGCCCATTCTCTTCCGTAAAATCGTCCAGCATCCATATGGAGTTGAACACCGCGTTCCCCCGCTCATCCGGCACCAGCCCCATATCGCAATGCAGCGGCTGCAAACTCTGCTCCCCCGGCAGCGCCGCCCGGTAGTTCAAACTCGATAACTTCCAGTCCGGCCCCAGCACCGTTTCCACCGCCTCCAGCAGCAGCGGATGCGTCACCAGCCTTTGAAAACACGCTCCCTTGTCCACCAGGTTCGCCAGCCGGTCCGATCCGGCTTCCCGCCGAAATTCCCCGCCCGCGTTCTCCCCCTCTTCCCGCAATAGCCGCGCCGTCTCCCCCCGCAACTCCTCCAGCCACTCCCCATCCACCACGCCGCGCACGATCAGGTACCCTTGTTCCTGAAGGAAAGTCTTCTCTTCCGCCGTCATGGCCAAATTCTAACGCATGGAGTTCCGTCGCATCCTCGTCCGCGCCACCAATTGGATCGGTGACGCCGTCATGACCATCCCGGCCATCGCCGAAATCCGTCACCGCTTCCCCGATGCCCGCATCACCCTCCTCGCCCGCCCTTGGGTCGCCGGCCTCTACGATAACTCCCTCGTCGACGACATCTTCCCCTACCACCTCGCCCGCGGCGCCAAGGACCTCCCAGCCAAGTGGCGCCTCGCCCGCCAGCTCCGTAAGTTGGATTTCGATTGCGCCATCCTCCTCCCTAACTCCTTCGATTCCGCCGCCCTCCTCTGGGCCGCCCGAATCCCCGTCCGCATCGGCTACGCCCGCGATGGCCGCGGCCTGCTGCTTACCGATCCCATCACCCCTCCCAAACCCGGCGAAATCCCCGATCACCAGCGCTTCTACTACCTCGAACTCCTCCGCCGCGCCGGGCTCATTGATCGCATCCCGGATGTCGCCTCCATCCGCCTCCCCGGCATCCCCCACCTCGTCCAGCACGGCCGCAATCTCCTCCGGCTCAAGGATCTCAACGCCGATTGGATCGGCGTCAGCCCCGGCGCCGCCTTCGGTTCCGCTAAACGCTGGCTCCCCGAACGCTTCGCCGAAGCCGCCATTCAACTCGCCCGCCACTCCTCCGCCGGCGTCGCCCTTTTCGGCTCCCAGGACGAACGCGCCCTCTGCCACAAAATCGAAAAGCGCATTGCCGCTGAAAACATCCCTGTCCACAACTTCGCCGGGGAAACCAAGCTCGACGAGTTCATCGCCATCGCCTCCACCTGCACGGCGTTTCTTACCAACGATTCCGGCGCCATGCACATCGCCAGCGCCCTCGGCGTCCCCACCGTCACCGTCTTCGGCGCCACGGACCACATCGCCACCGGTCCCACCGGCCCCCTCGCCCGCATCGTCCGCCAGCAGGTCGAATGCAGCCCTTGCCTTCTCCGCGAATGTCCCATTGATCATCGCTGCATGACCGCCGTTCCCTCCTCCCTCGTTGTCAAGGAAGCCCTCGAACTCATTCAACTCAACAAACCATGAAGGATCGTGCTCTCTCCCTTTCCCTGGCCGCTTTATTTCTCATCCTCGGCTCTTTCCTCCTCCACCTGCCCGGCATCCAGGCCGATGAAGCCCTCTTCGCCGGCCCTCTCTTCCACCCAAAGGTGCCTCCCGTCGAAGTCCGTCTTGTCTTCACCCACATTCCCGCCATGTGTTTTCCCTACATCGGCGCCATCAAAACCGGCCTCTACGCCCTCATCTGGCGCGTCTTTGAACCCTCCCCAGCCTCGGTCCACTTCCCCGCCGTCTGCCTCGGAGCGCTTTCCGTCTACATCTTCGCCCGCCTTCTCCAACGCCTCAATCAGCCACCCTGGGCCGCCCTTCTCCTCGCCACCGACGCGACGTATCTTTTTACCCTCCGTTCCGATTGGGGGCCCACCGCTCTCCAGCACCTCTTCGCCCTCACCGGCGCCTATGCCGGCCTTCGCTTCGCCCAAACCGGCCATTGGAGATGGGTCGCCGCCGCCGGCTTCCTCTTCGGCCTCGGCTTTTGGGACAAAATCACCTTCCTCTGGATCCTCTTCGCTCTTACCGTCGCCGTCCTCGCCACCGCGCGGCATCTCATCAAACCATTGCCTGTCATTGTCCTCGCCGTCACGTTTCTCGCCGGTTGCTACCCACTCCTCGTCTTCAACTACAAAACCGGCGGCGCATCCTTTCAGGGCAACGCCGCGCTCGACACCGGCCCCGTCTGGATCAAAGGCAAACAGCTATTGCAAGCCCTCGGTGTGCAGAACATCTTTCAGGCCGGCGGCGAACACGCCCTGCCCCCAGTCCAACCCGTCACTCCAGTCGCCGCCGCCCTTTCGAAGTTCGATTACACCTTCCCCCTCCAGCCCTCGCTATTCCTCGCCGCCCTTCTGGCCGCTCCCTGGCTATGGCGTTCTCGCCACTATCGTTTCTGTCTCATCGCCTTGATCGCCGGTTACGGCTACATGTTCGCCCTCCGCAACGCCGGCAGCGGCGTTCACCATACCGTGCTTTTGTGGCCCCTGCCCCATCTGCTCATCGCCTGCCTCCCGCTCCGCCGCTGGATGGTCGCCGCCGTCGTCCTCACCAACCTGCTCACCATCAACCACATTTACGCCCAATTGCAGCGCCGCGAGCTTTCCGTCGAATGGTCCGACGCTTCCACCGCTCTTGCCGCTCGCCTCAAAGGCGACCCGCGCACCTACCGCATTCTCGATTGGGGCATCTTCGATACGCTCCATCTCATCAATCGCGGCAAGACGAATCTCTTCATCGGCGCCGCCCCGCCCGGCGAACCCGCCCGCTACATCTCCCACGTCCCCCATCTGCTTCTCATCCCCATCGATAGCGACAAAACAGGCCCTCTCATCGTCGAGGAGACCATCTCCGACTCCGCCGGCCGCCCCGTCTTCGTCATCTCTCGCAACGCGTCAGTCAATAGTGAATAGCCACGCGCTCCGCCCGCCGCCTCCCCCGCGCCCCCCAACGCCGCCTTGGAATCGACGATTGGAATGTTCTACATTATGGCGTCTTCCGCGATCTATCCGCCCGCCAGGAGGTTCACGCTACTGATTCAGAACCGGTGACAGAAGCCGATCACTCGGAAAATTGGGTGATCTTGACGGCGCTCCCATCGGGAAAAATCGCCCGGATCTCCAGGTCCGCACCGACCGCCTGAAGGTAGCTGGCGAGCGTACCGACATACATGTCGGTGCGGGGCTCCAACTTCGACACATCGGCTTGCCCGATATGCAGTTCTCCGGCAATCTTGGTTTGCGTCAGTTCGCGAGCCTTTCGTAGTTGATGGAGCGACATTTCCTCCACCAACCAGCGGTGTCCGTAGGCGCTCGCGGCCCGTGCCTGGGCGGACATTCCATTGCGTAGTTGAGAAAAACTCTTAGCCATTCCCAGTCTCCCACTCGATCGCCGTCAAGTCGCGCTCGAACAATCGATCCGCCACCGGAACGTTCGTCTCCTACCAGCGATCGTCACCCGTTTTGTCCCCGGCGATCAATAGGATTGCAACGCGGCGAGGGTCGAAGGCGTACAGCTTGCGGAGCGGGTCGCCTCCGGCCTGGACGCGCAGTTCCCTCATTTCAGGAAAGCGCGATGCTTTGACTTGGCAGCTAAACGGCAACCCCACACTCGGACCGCGCTCCATCAGGGAGAGTGTGCAGAAATTAATCGGTCGCCACGGAAAGGAAAATTACCGCCACGAATCCAAGAAGCACCGCCCGCGCACTTCGCCAGCGATGCCGAGCCAAACCGGTTGTCGCACTTGCCATTTACGCCGCCTCTTGGTCAACTCACCCATCGAATCCACTGCCGGAGCACGTCTTCGAAAGCAGCCTTCTTACCCTTGAGGTCGTGGAGGTCTGCGAATTCGACCATCGCTCGATCCTTCCCTAACCACTTGAGCAGACTGGAAGCCTCGGCGACTGAAACGTTGACCGCACGAGCTTTGGCACCGAGGTGCAAAATGACAGCGACGCCACGCTCCAAACGAAGATGTATAGTCGCAAAGTATTCGGTTGTGCGAAAGCTCGGGGAATTCCATTTGATGCCTTCCGCAATGCTAGGGTCTGCCCCAAGGATGAGCCTTCGTATCAACTCGATTTCCTTCTTGAGGGGGTGATCAAGTTGCGCCATGAACTCATCCACGGCTTTCGTCGAGTCCGCGGCGGTAACGTGTTTTCCTTTAGCACTCGGCATGGTGGCACTCTTCTTCACGTGGGCAAGGGGCTTGCGCCGATGGTCGCAATACCCCTCGCCCCTCACTGTCCTATATCAACGATTCCAGACGCACGTAGCTGGCTTCCATGCCGTGCTCCATGCCGGTGGCGAGCATCGCCTCACGGGTCTTTGCGTCCGGCAACGTCATGCGCATCGTCATCAACGTGCCATCGCCATCGGGCACGAACGTGGTTTCGATGTGATTGTCTGGCGTGGGATCGGGCAGGTGCATCCGCTCGACATGCACGATGCGGCGAAACGGTTCCAACTCCACGAATTCGCCCGTAAGGTAGAACCCGGCTCCTTTGCCATCGGACCATTCATAGCGGATCTTCCCGCCGGGCTTGGCCTCGCAAATGCAAACCGGCATACTCCAACCTTCCGGCCCCAGCATCCACCGCTGGATCGTCGCGCTTTCCGTGTGCGCGCGATAGACGGCCTCCGGGCTTGCTGCGAACCTTCGGGTCACGACGACGTGCTTGTCGCCTTCGGTCTTCAACGTGAGTTCGGCCATCAGTTCTTATCCTTTCGTCGTTTAGCTTGTATGGCCAGAACTTCGTCCAGCCGGGAATAGTTCGCTTCCAGGGCTCTGCGGAATAGCCCCAGCCATTCGTCGATCCCAGCCAGGCCCTTCGGTGCGAGCCGGCATGGGCGCTTCGCGCCTTCAACTCTGCGTGTGATCAGCCCGGCTTCCTCCAGGACCCGCAAGTGTCGAGAAATCGCGGGTTGAGTCATCGCGAAGGGCGCGGCCAACTCCATCACCGTGGCCTCGCCGATCGCAAGCCGGGAGAGTATGGCTCGTCGCGTCGCATCGCTCAGGGCGGAAAAGGCTAAATCGAGGCTCTGATTCATATCACCATTATGTTATATAACATTATGGTTAATCTGTCCAGGCGAACAGGCGAACATTTTCGTAAGGCTTGATGTCGCCGCGGATCTCGCCATCCTTCCGCAACGTGCGCGAGCCGCCCGCCGGAGTTGAACCCGTGGATGTGGGACAAAGGGGTCCCTTGTTCCCGTGAAGGAACATGGCCGAATGATGTTGATTTCAGGCGAGCGAAATCGGGCGGAAGGGTGGTCCCGAAATTCAGTCGCGTCCGGACTCCTGTGAATTTGCGTTTACGGCCGGAGATTGGGCCTCTGCCGCCGAGGGTCCCGGCGGCGAACGCCCCGCCAGCGTCGGTGCCGTTCGAACCGCTGCGCCGTTCCAGTCTTCCGGGCGCTATGCTGTTGATCTTGCCCGTGATCGCCCGAACCGTGGTGATAGCTGATCCCACCGCGCCGGTGCGCGTTCTGATGGCATCAGGGCGATTCGCCCACATCGCAAGCAGACGCGAAATGGGACTCTGCCTTGGGGTGCCGCTCGCAATGGCCGCCTCGGCAGTTCTCCTCGGTCAACACCTGCCGCCGAAGCCCTGCGCCCAGGCGAAGGTGCTTATGCTTGGCACGTTCCCTCCGAGGGACACCCAAAACCAGCCATTAGTAGGACGCCACGTGTACACGATGGTCAAAACGCGCACCAGCCTGTCCATTCCAGTCGTGACGCATCTCTGCTCTTCGCCGGTATCGTCCGGCACCGTGATGGCCCGTTCGCCTTCAAGCACCGAATGGGCGTCAGCGAATCGGACGCCGTGCTGACGAGCGTTGCTCGCGGCCTTCCGAGGATCCCATGCAACAGCCTCTGCGCACAAGGGAACACCACGGATCGAAGCACGAAAGACTCGCCTACACGGCGCCGCTTTGCGAAAGCATCCCAATTCAGGAGGCGCTTGAGTCCAGAAACACCCTGTCAGTTGTTTCGCGGTCGTTGTCGAAAATCCAAGTGCCGAACTGGTCGTTGAGGCCACTGGTCAAGGCGCCCGATACAGCCTGAAAAGTCCCTTTCCAGAATGCAATCCCAGCCTGTTCGGCGCTATGCGCAAATCGCACACGCATTGGCGGGTTAGCGGAGCGCCCCCCATTTCTACAAGCGACAGTCAGCGCTTATGCCGCTTCGCACCCACTCCCGCCACCCAAGCCCCAACGCAAATTCCACCAGCCACGGAATTTTCACCATATCCCCTGCCGCGTCTCTTGAGGGAAAATAATAGGAGATGCTCGACACCCGAACCAAGATCGTTTCGCCGGATCAGGTCGCCGGCCGCACCATCGTGGCCGCCTACTTCGATCCTATGGTGGCGACCCATACACAGCGCTATCGCGAACTCGCCAATATTCACGGCCCCCTCGCCATCTGCATTTGCGATCCCCCCGGCGCGCTTCTCCCCGCCCAGGCCCGCGCCGAACTCGCCGCCTCTCTCCGCTCCGTCGAACTCGTCGTCATCGGCGAAGCCGCCCTTGCTCGCGCCGCCGCCATCATCGACGAACGGCCTGCCGATCTGGACCGCCGCCAGGCGCTCATCCACCACGTCCACAGCCGCCAGAATGGCTGATCCCGTCCACATCCTGCTCGTTCGCCTCGGTGCGTTCGGCGATGTCATCCACGCGCTCCCCGCCGCCGCCACCCTCCGCCGCGCCATCCCCGCCGCGCGCCTCACCTGGGCCATCGACCCGCGTTGGGCCTGGCTCCTCGAAGGCAATCCAGATGTCCATCACGTCCTCCCCGTCAACCGCCGCCAGGCTTCCAGCCTCCAGTCCGCCTGGCGCTTCTTCCGCGCCAATCCCGTCGATATTGGGGTCGACGTACAAGGCCTGCTCAAATCCGCCCTGCTCTTGCGTGCCTCCCGCGCCCCCCGCCGCATCGGTTTCGCCGCGCCCTGTCTCCGCGAACGCGCCGCCGGGCTCTTCTATACCGAAACCGTCACCCCCGCCCAGCCCCACGTCGTCGATTGGAACCTCGCCCTCGCCCGCGCCGCCGGCGCCGCCTCGCCCATTTTCGACGCCCCCCTGCCCCCAGGCCGTCCGGAGGGCGAATTGCCCCAATCGCCATTTGTCCTCGCCTCACCCTTTGCCGGCTGGGGCGCCAAACAATGGCCCTTCGAATACTACCAGGAGTTGTCCACTCTCCTCCGCGGCGCCGGCCACACGCTCGTCCTCAACGTCGCCAGCCGCGTCGAATCCTCCCTGCCGCAGCACGTTTCCGGTCTCGCCGGCTTAATCGACGCCACTCGTCGCGCCGCCGCCGTCGTCGGCCTCGACAGCGGCCCCCTCCACTTGGCCGCGGCTCTGAACAAGCCCGGCGTCGCGCTCTTCGGCCCCACCGATCCGGCCCGCAACGGCCCCTACGGTGGTGCCATCCAAACCCTCCGCGCCCCCGGCGCCCCCACCACCTACCGCCGTATGAACCACATTCTTCCTTGCATGCGCGCGCTCACCCCGCGTATGGTATTTGAAACGCTTCTTCCATGCCTAACTACCGCTTCCCTAAACCCTACGCCGACGCGGTAGCCCGTCTCCGTGTCCCCTCCGGGTTTCTCTTGTTGATCGCCTTTGCCTGGCTCAGCCGCCCGTCGGAACACAGTCTGTTCCGCGGCATTCCGTTGTCCCTCTGCGGCCTCGCCTTGCGCGCCTGGGCGGCCGGCCATCTGGCCAAGAATCAGCGGCTGGTCGATAGTGGTCCCTACAGCCATACGCGCAACCCGTTGTATCTCGGCACGCTCCTCACCGCCATGGGCTTGGCGGTGGCCGCCCAGTCCTGGTGGGTCGGCGGCATCTTCGCCGCGGTGTTTGTGCTGGTTTATCTCCCCGTTATGGAATTGGAGGAGCAGCACCTGCGCCAACTCTTTCCTGCCTACAACGCCTACGCCGACGCGGTGCCTTTGTTGATTCCCCGCTTCCCTGGCATTCGAGCCGAGACCCGTTTCTCCAAAGCGCTTTACATGCGGAATGAGGAGTACCAGGCGCTGATCGGTTTTCTGCTTGGCGTCGCCTATCTTTGGTGGAGGTCCGGCAATGTCACTTGAACGTGTACGCAAAATTCTCTTCACCTTCCCGGAGATGGTGGAGAGCGTGTCTTTCGGCCAACCCTGGTTTCGCGCCGGCGGGAAAATGATTACGGTCTACGAACAGAGCACCGCCGGCTGGGCGCTCTGTTTCAAATGCGGCAAGAAAGATATGGGCATCTTTCTGCAGGATCCGCGATTTGAGAAGACCCACTACATCGGCCAGCACGGCTGGGTCACCATGCGCTTCCAGGCCAAGGCCAAACCGGACTGGGAGGAACTTGAAGAGTTGCTCAAGATGAGCTATCGCAACAACGCCCCGCC
>JAEUQC010000124.1 GCA_016789905.1 Bryobacterales bacterium
GTCCACCCAGCGATTGCTATAGGAATCGTACCCATACGCCTGCCCATATCCCAGTCCTGTCCACGTCGTCCCCGCCGTCACCGTACACGTGCTCGAACCCACATTCGCCTCGCACGCCGTCGCCAATCGGTTCGCCGCATCATAGGTGAACTTCTGCGTCCTTACAGATAACCCATCGGAGACAGTATGCGACACCGGATTCCCATTGTTGCTCGTCCCGCCATATCCATACCCCAACGTCAGCAGCGTCGCCGCCGGCGCGCTTAGCTTCGATACCGTAAACCCCTCCAATTGCAACTTCCCATTGAACGTCCCCCATTGGGCCTGCAGCGCCGTCGTCCCGCCGAGCTTCAGCGTCCGCGCCGCCCCATGCGGCGCATACGTCGCGCTCGAAACATAGTTCGTGCTCCCGCTCAAAGCGCTCTTCGGCCGCCCAGCATCATCCATCGTGTACGTCACCACACGTCCGCTCAATTGATGAGTCCACCGATCGCGCGGAGGGTAGCTATATGTGACATGCTGGCGGCGCCCCGGCTGCCCAACCCCTGACCCTGGCCACCGCACGAGCATTCCTGTCGCGGGCGCCGCCCTGTGCTCCGGCATCCCAAAACTGAGCCACTGGCTCAAAAATCCCGCCAGAAATGGCTCACCTTCAAACCGGCACTAACAACTCGGCGCAGATATCGCGCTATCCGGCCCTGACCGGTGGACAACTTTTGGTGAGCAGGGGTGGGTCATTTCTCCGCGAGTTCCGAAGCTCCCCGGCAATCACCACATTGAGTTGAACCTGCCCCCAGGTACGCGCCCTCCCGCAACATTTGTCAAGCAGCTTTCTCGCGCAGAGTTCTCGCGAATATGTTGTGACAACGTGTCGAATTGGATGGCTTTAGCTGTACCGTTACACCCATCACTGCGCGAAATATCAGTGCGAATACCCCTGAAGGCGCTATCCAGGCGTCCTCGCCGGTTCGCGAACTTGTCGAATACCCAGATAAAAACCTCGTCCCTTCCTCCGAAGTCGTGCTAAATCGCAGCGGAGAACGACCTCAGCGCAATCCAGGTCGGCTATCCAATACGTCGTCCTCCGAATCGGCCATTCCCGCGTCTTTTCGCCAACAAAAACTCACACGTTCCCAATAGATCCCACATTTATTTCTCCCCCAGAATCAACAACTTCCAAAAATCGCGCCCAAATTTGCTTGCATCCCTCATGCTAACTTGAAAGCGGCTCGGGAACTCCCGCGCCGCCAAGGGCCCTCGTGCAAACGGAGGGCCTTTCGCATCTAACTGCCAACAAAGGAGCCAACAGTATGACCAAAGAACAGCGTGCCCAAATCGCCCGTGAGAACGGTGCGAAGTCTAAAGGACCAACCACTCCCGAAGGCAAGGCCCAGTCGCGCCTGAACTCCATCAAAACCGGCGAACACGCCACCATCCTCGCCCAATTCGTCCCCCCGTCCTCAGGCATTCTCTGCCATGAAGACCGCCTCAAATTCTACGCCCTCCTCAACCAGCTCATCCAGATCTTCCAGCCCGTCAACCAGGAAGCCACCGAAATGGTCCGCCAAATCGCCATCGCCCGCTGGCAGATCAACCGCCACCAAACCACCATCAACAGCATCTGGAACTTCGCCCTCCTCGAAACCGCCGCCCAGCCCGTCGACATCCCCGAACCCCACGAAGACGACTTCTTCGCCGCCCGCACCGCCGAAAAACTCTTCGCCTCCAACAAAAACGCCATCGCCGGCCTCGAACGCCAGATCGACCGCCTCGAAACCCGCATCGCCCGTCTCCGCCGCGGCATTAAAGACGTCAACACCAACTTCCCCACCGTCGCTAAACCCGTGGAAACAATGGAGCAGCCCCCCGTTCCCACACCCCAGTCCCAAAATAGCGAACCGACCGTGTTCACCACCGAACCCACCCCGGAGGTCCTCGCCGCCTACCGCCGCGAGTTCCCCAACCACAAAATCGTCATCCTTCCCCCCGATAACGTCGCCAAAGGCGTCGACATCGACGACGATCTGCCTCCCGCTCCTCGAAAAGCGGCCTGAATATGCTCAAATCGCTGTCACTCCCGTTTCACGCCAAACCCGTGACAGCCGAAGTGTGTCCAAACACCGCCTCCTGGGCCCAATCAAAACTCAACTTCCAACCCAGCCCCAAACAGGCCGAAGTCCTCAACACCGATGCCAGGTACCTCATCCTCTGTTGCAACCGCCAATGGGGCAAAACCACAACGATTGCCGTCAAAGCGCTCCATCATGCGCTCCACCATCCGGACCAGACCATTGTCATTCTCTCCCGGACAAAACATCAGGCGTCAATCCTCATCAACCGCGCCAGCGTCCTCACGCAGCGTCTCGGCCTCCGTGTCCGCCGTGTCATGGGGTTTCCGTTCTCCGTCCAATTGCCCAACGGCAGCAGCATCATCGCCGTCGCCCATAGCGGCGATACCAGCGTCGGCAACACCGCCAACGTGCTCATTGTCGACGAAGCCGCCCTCGTCCAGGATCATGTCTATTGGCTCGTCAGCGCCTCTGTGTCCCGCACCAAGGGCAAGATCTGGCTGCTCAGCACCCCCCGCCGCCAGGCCGGTTTCTTCTTCAACATCTGGCACAACGCCGACCCGCGCTGGACGAGAATTCTCTCCACTGTCGCCGACTGTCCGGAGATCGACGCCGACTATCTCGCCATGCAGCGTGACTCCGACCCCATCCGCTATCGCCAGGATTTCCTATGCGAATTCATTCAGCCGGCCGACCGCATGATCGACGCCGAAACGTTCCAACGAATGATCCGCACCGACATCGA
>JAEUQC010000061.1 GCA_016789905.1 Bryobacterales bacterium
GGCCGCAGACCGCCATGGGCATGGCAGGGTTCATGGGGTCGTGGTCACAGGAACACGGCGCCGGCCTGTTCTGGATGATCGGCAAACTGGTGCCCGGCTGGAGAACCCGCTATTTCGGCGGAGGCCCGCCGCCGTCGCCCTTCGACGTTTTGGAACAGGCGCTCTGAAACGGCATCCCGTCCCGATTGGGCAGCGGGACTGGTAGCATAGGTGGCATGTCTACCGTAGACAATCCACCTGAGCATCTGGAATTCCTGCAGGGAACCCTGGAGGTCCTCATACTCCGCAGCCTCCAAATCGCCCCCAACCATGCCTTCGGAATCGCCAAGTTCATTGAGCAACAGTCGGTGTCGGAGTTCTCCGTCGATAACGGCACACTCTATCCGGGGCTGCAGCGCCTGGTGCAAAAGGGATGGATCACCTCGCAATGGAAGACGTCGCCGAACGCGCGGCGGGCGAAATACTACCGGCTGACGGCAGCGGGCAGAAAACAACTGGTGACCGCGACATCCCGGTGGAAACGGTTCGTGGAGGCCATGTCGCGCGTACTTGCGCCGGGGGTGGAATGAGCCTCCGCGAATACTGGTCCAAACTACTCGCGCTGTTCACCGGACGCCGGGAGTTGGACGGCCTGCAAGAGGAGATTGAGACCCATCTCGCCATGGCTATGGAGGACGCCGAAGGCACCGGCATCGATCCTGCCGAGGTCCGCAGGCGATTCGGCAACAGAGTCGCCATCGGTGAGGCGGCCTGCAACTCCTGGACGTTTGGTCTTCTCGAATCGTTTGCGCGGGATGTGTACTATGCGTTGCGCGGCATGCGGCGGAACCCTGCGCCAACCTGTATCGCGCTCCTGTCGGTCGCACTCGGAGTAGGCGCCACGGCCGTCGTATTCACCGCGGTGAAGGCGGTTCTCATTGCGCCCCTTCCATACAAGCATCCGGAGGGGCTTGTCCAATTCCGCTCGGAGTATCCCCGCTACCCGGAACAGCCCCGTGGCGACTGGATGTCGTGGGACGACGCGCGGGAGGTCAGCCGCCGCAACCGGACGCTGGAGGCTGTCGCCAGCTATCGCAACGCGTTCGTTGACCTGGCGGGGGACTCGGACGAGCCGCCTGAGGCCCTCTACGGGGCGCGCATCACCGCAAATCTCTTCCCGTTGTTGGGCGTCGCTCCCGTTCTCGGGCGGAACATCCGGCCGGAAGAGGACCAGCCTGGCCGCCCCGATGTGTTTGTTTTGAGCCACAACTTGTGGGTGCGCAGGTTTCATGCCGACCCCGATGTTGTCGGAAAGGTCTTCACCGTGGATGGACGGGGCGGAACGGTGATCGGGGTAATGGCGCCCGGGTTCAACTTTCCAATGCGACGGACGGCCGTGCGCACGCCGTCCCCCCATGCGGACTTCTGGGCCCCGCTTGGCGTGGCCAGGGAAGGGGGCCACAGTGCCGTGGCTAGACTGAAGCCGGGCGTTACGCTGCGGCAGGCCCAGCAGGATATCGGCTCCATCAGCGAAAGCCTCGCGGTTGAGTTCCCGCTGACCAATAAGGGTCTGGTTTTGCAGTTGCACTCCCTGAATGACCGCGTGGCTGGCAACGCCGGCGGAAGCCTTTTCCTGCTGCTCGGCGCGTCGATTCTCTTTATGCTCATCGGGTGCTCCAACGTCGCCAACCTGCTGCTCGCGCGCGGGCACGACCGCCAGAAAGAGATCGCCCTGCGCCTTGCTCTTGGTGCTGGACCCCATCGCATCGTGCGCCAGATTCTCACCGAAAGCTGTGTTCTGGCTGTCGCCGGAGGGTTAGCGGGCTACATTGTTTCCATTGGCGCCTGGCGGATTCTGCCGGCGCTTTCGCCGGCCGCCATTCCTCGCCTTGCGTCGGCACGCCCGGATGCGGAGGTGCTGCTTTTCTCAGTCGCCATGGGTGTTCTCAACGGCATCCTCTTTGGCGTCGTTCCAGCTCTCCGGACCGTCCGCGGCCGCGGCATCACTGGCGCGCACGACCGCGCCCGCTCCGCTCTCGTCACCGCGGAGGTGGCGCTCACGGTAATGCTGGTCATGCTTGGCGGCCATCTATTGGGTTCGTTTTCCAGGCTGGTTTCCACTCGCCCGGGTTTTGACGCCGGCCAGGTCGTTGCCTCTGTCCTCTTGCCCTCCGCAACGCGGTATCGAACCCCGGAGGCTCGCGGAGCGTTTTTCGCGAAAGTACTCGCATCCGTGCGCAATCTCCCCGGTGTGGAGAGCGCGGGGACGGTGGACGCGCTGCCTTTTTCCGGTGAGAACAACGGGGCGCTTGTGACGGCGGCAGAGACCGCCAATGGAACGGAAGCCGATGCGGAGGTCGATTCCACTGGCGGCCAGTATCTGCAAACGCTGGGCCTTCGTCTGCTCCATGGGCGCTATTTTCAGCCCGAGGAGATGAGTCCCTTGAACGATTCCGCCGTTGTGAGCGCTCGGCTTGCCGAACGGCTCTGGCCGGGGGCAAGCGCGCTGGGGCGGCGTATCTGCCTGAATTGCCGGACGGCGGAACGGCCCGTCTGGCGCCGGGTGGTCGGTGTCGTTTCCGATGCCAAGCACGCCGCGCTGAATGAGCGGGACAAAGGCGCGGTTTACCTCGCCGCGGGCGCATTGCACCGCGCCGCGTTCGTTGTTGTGCGAACACAGCGGCCGGCCGCCGATGTCGAACGCGCCATCCGGCGCGCTGTTGCATCCATCGATCCGAACCAGTCAGTCTTCCTCGTTGCCCCGCTCACCAGCTTCATTGCCGATTCGGTAGCCGATCAGCGTTTTGTCATGATCCTTGTTTTCGCCGCCGCGTGTCTGGCGCTGGCCCTTTCGGCCGCCGGAGTCTATGGCGTCGTCGCGTACGCCACTTCGCGGCGCCGGCCGGAAATTGGCATCCGGGTCGCAATTGGCGCCACTCCACGGCAGGTACATGCGCTCCTCTTCCGCCAGGGCTTTACCCCCGTGGTGTTGGGGGTGGCGACGGGTGCGCTACTGGCAATCGGGGCGCTGGGGGGATTGCGCGGTTCCATTCCTGGCCTGGAACAAGGCGTGCCTTCTTTCGCGTCCATCGCCATTGGGATTGTTCTTTTGTCGGCAGCCGTGGCCTGTTGGCTGCCGGCCCGCAAAGCCCTGCAGGCCGATCCGATTTCGGCGTTACGCCACGAATAACGCCGCGCGCTAGTGCCGCGTCCGGTTGTTCTTCAAATACACTTCAAACTTCTTCCGTGCCCGTGCCAGTTTCCAGTTCTTGTATTGGGCCTGCGCCCAGGCAATCGGGTCGGCCGTTGTGCGGCTTCGTCCCCGCGCCTCAAACCCGAACCGGATCAGCAGATACCCCACCAGCATTCCGCCCAAATGCGCCACGTGGCTTACGCCCGCGTTTTGCGAAGCAATGCCGTCAATCAGATTGATCGCGCCAATGATGGTGACAAACCACTTCGCCTTGATGACCCCGAAAAACAGGACATCCGGAAACAACACGCCGTAAGCCAAAAGGATTCCAAACAACGCTCCGCTCGCCCCCAGCGTCGCCGTTCCCTGGGCGCCCACTACAAAACTCGCCACAATCACGCAGAAAGCCGCCCCCACGCCACACAGCAGGTAGTAGCGCAGAAATCGTTGGGTACCCCAGTGCAACTCCAGCATCGGCCCGGTGAAGAACAGCGAAATCATGTTCCAAACCAGATGCATCGCCCCATGCACATCGTGCAGGAACATGTAGGAAACGGGCTGCCAAACGAACCCCGTCACCGTCTGCGCCGGAATCAGCTTCAGAAAATTCAGCGCCACGCCCGCGAAATGATACAGCACAAACTGCACCAGAAAAACGGCTGTGTTGCTGATCAACAGCCACTTAACCCCCAGCGGCAACGCGCCCGAAGTGGAGCCAAAGGAAGGGTTACGAAATGACGAGCCCATCGAGATAAAACCACCGCCCTCTACCCGAGGATAGCTTACCGGTTCGTGCTTTGGGAACGGAATCGTAACGCCGCCATCTCCAGTCCGCCGGCAATTAACATCCATACCCGCCAATCGGACAGCACGCCGCTGGCGATGGGAAAACTCTCCGTCACCGCAATCTGCGCGCAGAACGCCCAGATGCCTAACGCCAGTGCCATCACCGCCATCGGGGAGAGAAATGCCGCGAAGGCGGGCGTAAGTTCCTCGCCGGCCTTGGCCAGCAACGCAACATTCCGGTTCGCCAATCGATTCAACATTTGTCTAGCTCCCTCTACTTCTCTTGGATGCAAATAGCCGCAAACGGGTTGCGCCTCTCTACATATCGCGCAAAAATCCGGGAACTATGGTCAATCTTCGTGCGTTTCCGCGTACCGATTTAACAATGCCGCCGCCACTTGCAGCAAAAACGAGAACGTGATCCACACCTGCCAGTGCGATAGCGGCCCGGCGGGAATCGCGAACTGGCTCGTCCACTGCAAATCGGCCGCCAGACGCCAGCCGCCCAGCGCGAACGCCAGTACGGAAAACGGCGTCAACAGCGCCGCGGCTGTGATTGCCGCGCGCCGGTTTTTGATCCCCTCTCGACGGATCTGTGGGCCCGAACCAAAACGGAGCTTGACGATCATCCGACTCTTTAGTGTAAATCATGAGCCACCGCCCTTACTTGATATAGAGTAAATCGAAGAGAGCTTTTCTCCCTCCACGAAAGGACTGACCACCAAAACTATGGCACGTGTTTCAACGGCGATTATCGGCACTGGATTTATGGGCCGCGTTCACGCGGAGCAAATCCGCCGCCTCGGGTTTGTCGACATTGCGGGCGTCGCGAGCATCAATGCCGCCGAAGCCGCCGCTTTCGGCAAAGCCATGGGCATCGAACGAACCACCGGCGACTATAAAGAACTCCTCGCCGACCCTTCCATCCAGGCCGTTCACGTCCTCACCCCCAACAACCTCCATTACCCCGTTTCCATGGAGGCGCTCCAGGCCAACAAAGCCGTCCTTTGCGAGAAGCCGCTTGCCATTTCGGCCAAAGAAGCGGCCAACATGTTGAAGCTCGCCGAGAAGAAAAACCTCGTCCACGCCGTCAACCATAACCTGCGCTATTACCCCATCGTGCAGCACATCCGCCAGTACATTAAGGCCGGCGAACTGGGCGACGTGCTCCATGTGCAGGGCACCTATTCGCAGGATTGGCTCCTCTATGACACGGATTTCAACTGGCGCATTGAGACTAAGGACAACGGCGCTCTCCGCGCTGTCGGCGACATCGGCTCCCACTGGATGGACATGATCCAGCACCTGACCGGCCTCCCCATCACTGGCCTCTGTGCCGATCTTGCCACCTTCCACAAAACCCGCAAAAAGCCGAAGGCCGCCATCCAGACCTTTGCCGGTAAGAAACTCAAACCCTCCGACTACGAAGAAGTCAAAATCACCACCGAAGACTACGGCGGCCTGCTGATTCACCTGGGCGACCAGGCGCGCGGCGCCTTCACCGCGTCCCAGGTCGCGGCCGGCAACAAGAACCGCTTCGCCTTCGAAATCTACGGCACCAAGTCCGGCGTTATGTGGAACCAGGAACGTCCCGACGAACTCTGGATCGGCAACCGCAATGAGCCCAACCGCATCCTCATCAAGGATCCGTCCATGCTTTCCGGCCCCGCCGCCAGTTTCGCCGATCTTCCCGGCGGCCACTCCGAAGGCTATGACGACGCCCACAAGCAGCTCTACAAGCGCTTCTACGCACGCGTTGCCGACCCGTCCCAACCCATCGATTACCCCACCTTCGCCGACGGCTGGCGCGGCATGGTGCTCCTCGAAAAGGTTGTCGAAAGCGCCAAAAAGAAGGGTTGGGTGAAGGTGAAGTTCTAATGCGTGTCTTCTGGTTAGCTTCCGTTTGCAGTCTGGCCGCCTGGGGACAGGTGGATTTCGCCGGTGAAGTCCACCCCATCCTCGCCGCGCGCTGCGCCAGTTGTCATGCCGGGACCGCCGCCCAGGCCGGTTTTCGCATTGACGACCGGCCGGCGTTCCTGCGCGTCCGCGCGAAGCTGATCGGAAAGGTAAAAGGGACAGAGGGAATGCGGATGCCGCCTACCGGCGCGCCGCTTTCCTCTGCCCAAATCGCAACGCTGGAACGTTGGGTGGCCGATGACCTTCCCTGGGCCGACATGAAGGGCCGCGGCGCCCTGAAGTACGTGGCCCCGCTCGCCCATCGCCAGGTGGCTCTCAAGGGTGCCGGCCACCCCATTGATCAACTCACCGGCGGCACGTTCCGCCCCCCGGTTTCTGACGCCGCCTTCGCCCGCCGCGTCTATCTGGACCTATGGGGCATCACCCCCACCCCGGAACAAATCCTTGCCGCCAAGGGCATGGACCGCGGCCAACTCATCGACCAGCTTCTCGCCAATCGCGACATGTTCGCCGGCCACTGGATGAGCTTCTGGAACGACATGTTGCGCAACGACCTTCGCGCCTATCACGGCGATACCGCCAAGCCCTACACCCCCTGGCTGCTGCAAGCGCTTCGTTCCAACATGCCCTACGACGAAATGGTGCGCCAACTCATCAATCCCGTGGGGCCGGACGCCCCCGCCGGCTTCCTCGTCGGCGTCAACTGGCGCGGCGACGTCAACGCCTCTCAACTGCCCCACATGCAGGCCGCCCAGAATACGGCCCAGGTCTTCCTTGGCGTCAACTTAAAATGCGCCTCCTGCCACGATTCCTTCGTCAACAAATACAAGCTGAAGGAAAGCTACGGCATGGCCGCCATCTTCTCCGAAAAGCCGCAACTGGAACTCGTCCGCTGTGACGTGAACACCGGCAGGATGCAAGGCCCGCAGTTCCTGTTTCCCTCTCTCGGCGCCATCCCGCAGGACGGCACGCTGGACCAGCGCCGCGCCGCCGCCGCCGCCCTCTTCACCGCTCCCGGTAACGGACGCCTCGCCCGTACGTTCGTCAATCGCATCTGGGGCCGCCTGTTCGGCCGCGCCATTGTTGAACCCGTTGACGACATGGATTTGGAACCCTCCAACGCCGATCTCCTTGATTGGCTCGCCAACGATTTTGCGGCTAACGGGTACAACATCAACCGCCTCCTGCGCCAAATCATGACTTCTCGCGCCTGGCAGCAGCCGGCGCTTCCCCAAACCGATTCCCAATTTCACGGCCCGCTGCCCCGCCGCCTTACCGCCGAACAGTTCGTCGATTCGCTCTCCGCCATCACTGGCGAATGGCGCACCCAACAGAACGAACGCGGCGCCCGCATGGCAAGGGAATGGGAGTTCAAGTCCACCTCTCTCAGCCGTGCCATGGGCCGCCCCATCCGCGATCAGGTCTACACCACCCGCCCCGCCGAGGCCAGCACGCTGCAGGCCCTCGAACTGGTGAACGGCACCACTCTCGCCCTCGCCCTTCGGCGTGGCGCGCAGCGCCTTACCGGCGCCCTGCCGGATGCGCCTGTGCCCGTGTTTGATTCGAAAACGCTGCGCCGTGGCTCAGTGCCCCTCGACGTACCGGTGGATGGACTCAAGGAGTTATGGCTGCTCGTCGAAGACTCGGGCTCCTATGACCCGGAAAAAACCGTCGCCGGCTGGCAAGGTCTCGCCTTCGATGGCGCCCCGGCCCGTCCGGCCAGCGGCGCCGTCATCCGCTCCGTCGAAATCGACAAAGCCAGGCTGGAAGATGTCGCCGTCATCCCCTTCGCCAAACCCGTTCTTCTCCAAGTGCCTGCGGGCGCCAAGCGCCTCACCGGCAAACTCGTCCTCGACGATATAGGCCGCTCCAGCGACGTCAATAGCGCCGTCCGCTTTTACCTCTTCCCACGTGTTCCGGATCGCAACCTGCTGTCCAAGGTCGTCGATCCGCTCCCTGTGCCCGCGCCCGCCGTCGAGCGCGACCGCGCCCGCCTTACCGAACGCCTCTTCTGGCAGACCCTTGGCCGCGCCCCGTCTTCTAAGGAAGCCGAACTCGCCCGTGGCGTCGAACTCGAAGATCTGTTGTGGACTTTGTTACTGCATCCGGAGTTTCAGTATGTCGATTAGCAGACGCCAGGCCCTTCTCGCCGCTCTTGGCGGCGCCGCGCCCCGGTTGCGGGCCGCCGCGAAAATCACCCCTCGCGCCGATTCCATGATCCTGCTCTGGATGGCCGGCGGCATGGCCCAGACCGAGACGTTTGACCCGAAGCGCTACACTCCCTACGAGACCGGTCTTGCTTCGGAGAAGGTGCTCTCCACGTTTCCGTCCATCCCCACTGCGGTCGATGGCGTCCGCCTTTCCAAGGGCCTCGAACAGATCGGCAGCGTCCTCGACCGGGGAACGCTCATTCGTTCCCACCGCGTGGGTGACCTTGGGTTCATTCTCCACTCCCGCCACCAGTTCCATTGGCACACCGGCTACGCCCCGCCGCAGTCGGTGGCTGTCCCTCACATGGGTTCGTTTTTGGCCCGCACCCTTGGTTCCCGCAATCCTGATATACCGGCCTTTCTCGACATCGGCCAGAACATGGAAATCGGCGCCGAATCGGATGCCCTGAAGGCCTTCCACACCGCCGGTTTCCTGGGCAGCGAGTATGGCCCGTTCCAGATTATGGACCCGCGCGATGCCGTCAGCGTCACCCGGCCGTCGGAATACGTTGGCCGCACGCGCTTTGAAAACCGCCGCGCCCTGCACAAGAAAATGCTCGATGCCTCGCCGCTGGCCCGGCACGGCAGCGACTATCAGAAGGAGGGGTTTCTCCGGTCACTTGAGAACGCCCATCGCCTCCTTACCTCACCGGCCGCCAAAGCGTTTGACCTCTCGCTCGAACCGGAAAAGAGCTTCGCCAAATACAACAACTCGCGCTTCGGTTTGGGTTGTCTGCTGGCCCGCCGCGCCGTCGAGGCCGGCACCCGTTTCGTCGAAGTTACCACCGAGTACATCCCCTTCCGCTATTGGGATTCTCACGAGAATGGCCACAAGCGCGCCGAGGAGATGAAGGCGACCATCGACATGCCCATCGCCCAACTCATCCGGGACCTGGAAGAGCGCGGCCTGCTGGACCGGACGCTGGTGGTGATTGCCACCGAATTTGGCCGCGACATGATGACCGAGGGCAAGCCGGACCAGACGGTGAAGGACCAGATCAAGCAGCCCGAGGTGATGACCGAGCCCAAGCACTACGGCATGCACCGCCACTTTACGGAGGCGGTGAGCGTCGCTGTTTTCGGTGGCGGCTTCAAGAAGGGACTTGTCTACGGGAAGACGGCGGAGGAACGGCCCTGCCGCATCCTCGAAAACCCGGTGACGATCGAGGATCTTCATGCCACGCTCTATACGGCCATGGGGGTGGCGCCGGACACGGCGTATGAGATTGAGCAGCGGCCGGTCTATGCCACCCGCGACGGGAAAGGCAAGGCGGTGGAGGCGCTCTTCGCCAAGTCCGTCTAGCCCTCGCGGTCACTGCCTCGCGCCGTGGAAAAACGAACCCGCCGAACGCATCAAACGGCGGCTGCCGCCTAAAACCGCAATTGGTACCGTACCGTGGTCGCGCGCCCGGCGCCATCGGAGCCCCAACTCACGCCGCGGTGCCGCTGGTCCAGCACGTTGGACATGTCCACAAATACGTCGCTCTTCTCCGACACCCGCCACCCGGCCCGCGCTCCGAACAGCGCATACCCTGGCACGGCTGTGAATAGCGGAGCGGAATTGGCCGTTCCCAGCACTCGATTCTGCACTTGCGTCAAGGTCTCTCCTGTGGGCAGCAGAATTCCGTTGGCCACCAAGCCCTGCCCGGTGGCGCCATTCGAAAAGAACGCCGCGATATTGGCGCGGGATCGCGTCGCCCCCGTTCGACGGTCCGCCAACGCCAGCGACGACAAGCGGTCCTGCCGGCCGGCGAGCGTCGAATAGATCTCCGCCCAGTAGCGGCGCCCGCCCGGAGAGTAGCGTAGCCGCAGGTTCGCCGTGACCGGCGGGGTTCCTCCTTCTATATCCGGCGCGAAGCCGGTGGCTGCGTCGCGCGCGTAGATCCAAGTCACATTTTCGGCGAAGACCCACGCCGCGGCGGGCCGCCATTCGCCCCGCTGCTCCAATCCGAAGTTTTGCGCGCCGCCCAGGTTTCCGCGCGTCAGCACCGGCGCTGACGACAACGGCACATACACCGCCCCGCCGGGCAACTGCCGAACGATGGGCTGGTCTCCCAGCATCTGGCCCACCGCGCCGGGCGGCAGCAGCAGCGTCTGGCTGACAATGGCGTCGCGCAGGTTGATGCGAAATCCGGTCAACTCGAACCGCGCCCGCTGTGAGGAGAACTGGAATCCAAGGTCGTAGTTGTCGCTGTGTTCGGCGCGGACGCGGCCCACAGGGACGCCGGTCGGCACGGCGCGGTCGTCGGCCCGGTCCCCGATGATGGCGCCGCGCCCGGCCAAGTCCACGTAAGCCGCCTCAAACGCTCCGTTGCCTTGCAGCCCCACCGTGCCCAGATCGGTCACTGACGGCGCGCGGAAACCCCGGCTATAATGCGCGTGAATCCGGAATGGCCCGCTGACGCGGACGACCGCCCCAAGGCGCCCTGTTACCGTGTTGGCGGCCATCGAATCATCCGGCCATAACCGGCTTGCTGTCGCGCGGGACTTATACGACGCTCCGCCAAACCGCAGCGCGCCGGAGAGCCGAAGCCGGCCGTTTCCAAGCGTGTCCCAGGAATCCTGCAAGTACACGCCATAGGTAACGTAACGGGCGCCATCGGGGATGCGCGGCCGGCTTTCGGCCGCCGTTCCGCGCACCACATTCACGGTGAACGCCGGCGCGGTCATCCGCTCCCAATAACCGTCTCCGCCGGCCAGCAGATCGTGCCTGCCCGCGTGTTTGGCCGCGAAGAGATTGGCTCCCCAAACGGCGGTTTTTTCATACTGGTGCGTGATGGCCGCCAACGGGTTCCCGTTGCCGCCCTGGTTCACGCGTTCCTCCCGTTGGGCGTTATAGGAAAACGTGGCCGATGCCTGGTCGAACCCGGCCATTTGCGCTCCTGTCCAGCGCAGGTAGCCGAAGTCCAGCATGATGTTCCGCACGTCGGCTATCCGGTTGCCATCGCCGCCCAGCAGTTGATCGGCGCGCTTGGCGCCGTCCTGCTGGCTGCGCTCGTAGTGTGCCGTCAGTTGTTGCCGCGGGCTGAGCGTGTACTGTGCCCTTGCCATCCCGCCGTATTGCGTGAAGCCGGAGTCCTGCAGCCGGTTGTACAGCACGGTGGACGGTAAGCCGAGAAACCGCGTCACCGCCGCGTGCGAGTCCACACCGCCGCCCGTGCGCAGGGTGTTGATGCGCCGGCCGATCAGGTTGGCCGTCCATGCGACGCGGCCGTGTGTCCTGGTCAACAACAGATTGCTCCCCATGGCATGAGCCGCCGAAGCGTAGAACGGCGCAAACTCCCCGTGCAGGCCCATCTGTCCGTCCGCCGGATTCCGGGACAACAGCGAGATCGTACCTCCCATCGAGTCCGATCCGTACTGGGCGCTGCTGGGCCCGCGCAGGACCTCCAGCGAATCCAGGTTCGCGGCGTCCTGCAGGTTGAGGAAGGTCGATACTCCCCCGCGCTGCGCGGAGGTCGTGAACCGGACTCCATCCCGGTACACCGCGACGTTCTTGCCGAGTAAGCCACGCACCGACACCCCGCCCATGGAAGCCGATGTCCGCTGCGTCTCCAGTCCGGTCTCTTCCGCAAAGGCTTCGGCGAGCGCCGTCCGGGACCGTTGCGTCAGTTCCAGTCTCCCCAATACGTTCACCCTTTGCGGGATGTCGGCCGTCGTCAGAACCGTATTGGCTTCGGCGGTCACCGATACGTCTTCATTCACCGGTTGCAGAGACAGCCGCACGATCGTTTCGTGGCTGGTGCCACCAGCCAATTGCATCGCGGCACGGTAGTCCGAAAACCCACCGCTGGCCACGCGCAACGAGTATGTGCCCGGTGCGAGCCGGGAGATCAGAAACTCACCAGCGTCATTGGTCCGCGCTTCTCCGGCGGTGCTTAGATCGGCCCGGAACAATGCAACGCGAGCCAATGGGACGGCTGCGCCAGCGGGGTCCAGCACTCTGCCCTTCAGCTCCGCCGCAGGAAGGCCGATGGACGCGGCGAGCATAAGTATAAAAGAGCAGAAGGGCATAAACGTGTTCCCAACAGTGTAGTCTACGGGCCTACGGGAAAATTAAATGGCGAATAAAAGGCGAAAGTGATATGATTGCGGCATGGCGCAGAAACAGTGCCGCGTGACGGCGACCGATATGAATGGAATCGAGCATACGGTGACGGTGGACGGCGATTCGGTCTATCTTGCGGCGGCGCTTGGGCTTGCCGAACTGCGGCGCCATGGGTGGGTGGGCGAGATTGCGGCGGGCGTGAATGTGATCCAGGTGGCGATCCATGAACAACGGGAGGTGACGCACACGGTGTCGTACCGCAAGCTGGTGGAATGGTCGGAACGAACCGCTGGCGGACCGGCGGAGATGACCCGGAGGCGGGCGGTTCGCGACGCGCTGGGGCTGGCGTCACGCTTTTAGGAACAGGTTTCGCCGGTAGAGCCAGAAAGCCAAGCCGAGATGGAGCAGCGTGTAGCTGATGGCATAGAGCAGACTGGCGTTGACGGGCGAGGCGAGCGGAGCGAAAACGGCCTGGTAGATTGGCTGTTTCCAGTGAAAGAGGTGGAGGAACACCTCGATGAACTCACTGGCCAGGTAGAGGGCGATGGCGTTCATTCCCATGATCATGACTGGGCGGAATGGAGTGATCACCCGCCAGCCATCGACGATCAGCAGCAGGGCGCTCATAACCGCGAAGTCGAGACCGGCCATAAGGAGTGTGAAGGACGAGGTCCACAGCTTCTTGTTGATAGGAAGGACGCTATCGAGCAGCATGCCCGCGGCGATAAGCGACACCCCGATGATGACGAGCCGTTGCGCCCGGATGGCGACGCCGTCCGTGCCGCGCAGGACGTGGCCGGCGAGCACGCCCAACAGACAGGTGGCGATGGAGGGCAGTGTGCTGACGAGGCCTTCCGGGTCCCAGGTTTTCGTTTCGGCGTAGTTGTGGGCGCCAAGCACAATATTGTCGACGTAGTGGGCAATGTTGCCTTCAACGCTCAAGTCGCCGGCGGCGAAGCCGGGAGCGGGAATCCAGGCCATGATGGCCCAGTAGCCGCCGAGAAGCGCGAAGGCGGCGGCGATTTGTCCGCGAATACCGGTGTTCAGGAACACGATTGCGGCGACGGCATAGCAGATGGCGATCCGCTGCAGGACGCCAAGGACGCGAAACGAGTCGAGAGGGAACGTTGGGAAAGCGTAGATGAGCAGGCCGAGCGCGAAGAGGATGGCCGAGCGGCGGAGAATATCGAGGTAGAGCGCCGGGCGGGGCTGGTCGCGTTTCCGGCCGAGCGAGAAGGTGATGGCGACGCCGACGATCCAGACGAAGCTTGGAAATACGCAGTCGGTGAGGGTCCAGCCGTGCCATTCGGCATGGCGGAGAGGCGCGTAGACGTTGCGTCCATCCCCTGGGGTGTTCACAAGGATCATCAGGGCGATGGTGAGGCCGCGAAAGACATCGAGCGATTGAAGGCGAGGCACGATTAACCAGTGTAGCCAGGATTTTTGCCGTGCCGGCGCGCTTGGAAAGCCCGGTTGCGCCGATAAGATCAGATATGAACGGCGGGGCGGCAAACGAGGGCTGGGCGCGGTGGGCGTTGTTTCTAACGCTCTGCGCGGCGGTGGCGTGCGCGCCGCTGGCGGCACACTTATTGCTGAAATCGATGCCGAACGCGGGAGCGTGGATGGAGAGCCGTTGGTTGAATGGGATCTACCTTTCCTGGGCGGCCCTCATCTATTTTTCGTGGGCGTTCGTGCCATCGGTGAGTGCCCCTTGGCGGGAGTGGATTCTGTTTTTCGCGTTGGAGTTTGCCTATCCGGCGCTGAGTTGGGGGCTTGGCGAGGGTAGCCGGCTCTATCTGGCGGCCGACATCTGCAGCTACTTTTCAACGAGTCTGGCGGTGACGATCGGGGTGATGCTGGTCTGGTTTGGCATTCGCGGGCTTTTGGGGGACGGGGACATGATTGGAATTCCAGTGGCTTTAGTATTCGCGTTTTTCTGTGTATTGCTGCCGGGGGCGGCGGGCGAACTGGCCTGGTGGCGGCAGGTGGAGTTGGAGGGAGGCGGATGGGTGAGCCCAACGCTGCGCGTGGCGGGAATCGGATTGGGGATGGCCGGGGTGATGCGAAACCTTGTTGAGGCGGACCTGTTGTGATGGGAGGACTCGTGATGGGACTACTGGCTGCTGGGATGTGTCTGGAACAGTTTCCGGTACGTCATGCCGGCTCACCGTTGAGTGAAATGCGACGGATGGGTCTGAAGGCGGACGACTTTCCGGACTCGTTTCGGGCGGTAGTGATCGACAGAGAGAATATGAAGCCGTTGGGCGCATTTGGCGGATTGCTGTGGGTAGCTGGCGGGGCCGTAGTGGCGGACGGGTCGTTAATCGGGGATGTCATTGTAGTTGACGGGACGCGACTGCGGGCCGGGGAGCGAGTTGCGGTGGGCCGGCTTGGCGGCGAAGGGCGGCGCTTGGGGGCGCGAGCCATGGTCCGCCGCCTTATCGAGGCCGGCATGATCCGCACGTACTGGCATGTGGAGAGCACGGTGTGTTTGGAGGGCGAGTCCGCCAAAGACGGTGAATGGGAGGGGCGGTACACGGGCGAGCATGTGTACTTTACGAGCGGCCGTGAGACAGGGCGGTTCGCGTTTACGGTACATGTGGCGGCGGATGGGAGGGTGGCGGTGACGGGGCGGTGAGCCGTTACGGGTTAACATAACTGCATATATGGCCAAATTGCTTTCGCGGCGTGCCTTTGCGGCTGCATTGCTGGCGGCACCGTCCCGGCCGAACATTCTGCTGTTTCTGGGGGACAACTGGGCGTATCCGCACGCGGGGGTGTATGGCGACCGGACCGTAAAGACCCCGGCATTTGACCGGTTGGCACGGGAAGGGACGCTGTTTACTCATGCGTTCGCGGCGAATCCGTCGTGCTCGCCATCGCGGTCGATGCTGTTGACGGGGCAGGAAACGCACCGGCTTGGGGCGGCGGCGAGCCTGTATGGAACACTGGCGGCGGAGACTCCTCGGTATACAGCGCTCCTGGAGAAGGCCGGCTATTTTGTGGGTTACGCAGGAAAAGGCTGGGCGCCAGGGACGGCGGCGGAAGGAGTGAACCCCGCCGGGAAGGCATTTCCGAGTTTCGCGACGTTCCTGGCGGCGCGTCCGAAAGACAAGCCGTTTTGTTTCTGGTTCGGCTCGCACGACCCGCATGTGCCGTGGGACCGCGGCGTGGAGAGGCGCGAGAGAATGGACGTGGCGGGAATTGAGGTTCCCGGACACCTGCCGGACCACCGCGTGATTCGCGAGGACATTCGCGGGTACTATGCGGAGGTGGAAGAGTTCGACTCCGAATGCGGGGCACAGTTGGCGGAGTTGGACCGGAGCGGCGAACGGGACCGGACGCTGGTAGCGATGACGGGCGATAACGGGTGGCAAATGCCACGAGGGTTGGCCAATTGTTATGACCTGGGGGTACGTGTGCCGCTGGCGCTGCGCTGGCCTGGGCGGTTGGGGGCAGGGAAGCGACACGATGGTTTCGTCACGCTGGGCGACCTGTGTCCGACGTTTCTGGAGGCGGCAGGGGTGCCGGTTCCGGGCGTGGTAACGGCGAAAAGCCTGTTGCGTGCGCCGCAGAGAGACGCGGTGTTTCTGGAGCGGGAGCGCCACGCGAATGTGCGGAAGGGCGACCTGAGCTATCCCGTGCGCGGGATACGGACGAGGGAGTTTTTGTACTTGCGGAATCTGGAACCGGACCGCTGGCCGGCCGGGGATCCGGAGTATTACTGGGTGGTTGGCGAATATGGGGACGTGGATGAGTCCCCATCGAAACGGCACGTGATGGCCGCGCCGGTGAGCGAGGCGTTCGCGCTCTGTTTCGGAAAACGGCCGGCCGAGGAGTTGTACGACTGCAAGCGAGACCCTTGGCAGGTGAGGAACGTGGCTGGGGAGGCGGCGTACGCGAAAGTGAAAAGCGAGTTGGCGTTGCGGGTGACGGCGTGGATGAAGGAGACCGGGGATCCGCGGGCGGCGGGTGCGACGGATTTCTGGGACCGTGCGCCGTATTCCGGGCCTCGCGGGCGGCAGGGAGAGCCCAAAAAGAAGAAGCGCTGATTTCCACTCAAGTTTCGCCGAATATTTACCGATAGCAGAGGAGGAAGGCGTGATTTCCCCTCAGTGAAACTACCAGCGCGCATTGCCAAATACGAACTGCAGAAGTACCTCGGCGGCGGTATGTCGGAGGTGTACCAGTCGCGAGACACGGTGCTCGGCCGGACCGTGGCCGTGAAACTGCTGACGGCGCAAGCGGCGCGGGACGAAGACACGCGGGCGCGGTTCTTGCTGGAAGCGCGTGTTTCGTCGGGGATCGCGCATGAAAATATCATCACCACTTACGACTACGGGGAAGAAGACGGGATCCCGTACATGGTGCTTGAGTATTTGACGGGGCAGACGCTGAAGGACGCATTGCAATCGGGCGAGGCAATGCCGATGCGGAAGCGGGTGTCGATCGGACTGCAACTGGCCAAGGCGTTGGCGCATGTGCATACGCTGAAGCTAATCCATCGGGACGTCAAACCGGACAATGTGCATTTGGACGCGCAGGGCCGCGTGAAACTGATGGACTTCGGAATCGTGAAGACCGGAGACGTAAACCTGACACAAGCCGGATACGCGCTGGGGACGCCGCACTACGTGGCGCCGGAACTGGTGATGGGCGAACCAGTGACGCCGCTGGTGGACGTGTATTCGTTTGGGGTGTTGTTGTATGAACTTCTGACTGGGAAGCGGGCGATCCAGGCCGATACCGTCGAGCGGATTTTCTATCAGATTCTGCATGAAGACATTCCCTTCGCGCCGATGGGCGAGGCGGGGGTGCCGATGGAGTTGCAGGAGATTGTGCGCGGGGCGACGGCGCGGAATCCAACGTTGCGAACGCAGACGATGGAGGAGGTGTCGGCGCATCTGGAACACTGGCTGGCGGCGAATCCGACGCAGTCGCAGCCGGTGACGGGACGGACTGGCGTGATCGGGGCGGCGCCGCGCCGGGTGCAGTTATCGAACTGGTGGATCGCGGGAGCGGCGACGTTGGCGATGTTGCTGGCGGGGGGAATCGGGTTCCTGCTCATGAACACGCAGAAGGCCGAAGCGCGGCTGGATGATGTGCTTGGAGAAATGGCGTTTGTGGCGGACGGTCCTTTCTTGCATGGTCCGGACAAGCAGAGCGTTTCGATCAAGGGCTTCTTTATCGATGTCTCGGAAGTGACAAACGAAGACTACGAGGCGTTTTGCCGGGCGACGGGGCGTGAACTGCCGCCAGGGTATGAGCGGGGCAAGCCGGGTTATCCCGTGGTGAATGTGACGATCGACGACGCGAAGGCGTACGCGCAGTGGGCAGGCAAACGGCTCCCAACCGAGATGGAGTGGCAGAAAGCGGCCCGAGGCATGGACGGACGGCTATTCCCGTGGGGCGACCTGGCGACGGCGGCGCGAGCGAACGTCGCGGACAATCCGGACGACGCGTGGCAACATGTGGTCTCCGCGGATGCGTTTCGGGGCGGACGTAGCCCTTACCTCTTATTGCAGATGGTAGGAAACGTGCGTGAATTTACCGACGAGCAGACGGCGCCGGCGGTGACGGCGCTGCGAGAGTATTCGGGGAAATTGACGCCGGAAGTAACGGCGGATGAACCCTGGTTTGTGGTGAAGGGCGGGTCATTCCGTAGTAAGCTGGCGGAGTCGGCGTTGCCGGTGGTGGAGGTCGTACCTGGACGATACCGGGCGCCCGACCTGGGATTTCGCTGCGTAAAGGACAAGTGACGATGTGACGTGCCAACGATGCAAAGTTCCGATGGTGGAACTGAAGGGGCACGTGTATCACAAGAAGCGGAAGTGGCGATGCCCGCGGTGTGGCAGGGCGCGGATGCAAAAGGCGCGCGGGCGGCGTCGGGAGGCGGACGGTGACACCTCCCGTTAGCGGGAACGGTGTGCGGAAGCAGAGCGCGACTCGCCTGTGAGGGATTGCCTGGCAATAGCCTCAAAACCTGGGCATGGGGACTCGATTCGTTCGTTTATCAAAACCGAGCGGACTGGGGGCCCTTGCAGGTACGGCCGTAAACGAAAAGCAAGAACACCGGGCAAGGCCAGACGACCACAGCGGCAGTAGCGGTTTTGGAAGAACGTTTCCGGGAGACGGAGCCTGGTGTGATCAATCTGGTGTGGTCGATGCCGCGGAGAAGGGGGAGTTCATTCGGCATCCCGCCAAATGGTTGGGACAACCGGGGCAACGAGACCCTGGTGCGGGAACCCGGCCGACGCCCGCAATGCGAACAACGCAGATAGTATTCCGCAAGAGGCACCCGGTAAAGGTCTGCCGGGTGCGCTCGGGTTTCGGGTTCGCCAGACCCGGAAGCAGGTGTGTTCATCGCGCTTATGAACCAGGCAGGGGCGTGCTCTGCCAAGAAAGCAGAGCAGACCTCGGAGCCGCAGTAGGTAATCCGCAAGACGCCCCCCGGCACGGGTCTGCCGGGGGGCGCTGGGATTTCGGGTTCGCCAGACCCGGAAGCAGGTATATTCAGTTGTCACAGATCGAGTGGCCGGGAGTCCTTCGCAGGTACGGCCTGAAACAAAACGCAGAACAACATCGGACAATAGCACTCCGCTACCGCGGAAGTAGCCGTAGCCGAAGAATGCCTCGAGGTACAGCGCAAGCCGCGCCATACGGTGATGCGGTGCGCCACGGGCGGTGGCGCGGTGGTTGGGTGCGCGCCGCGTCAGGCGGCGATTGGGTTCGAACTCGCAAATTGCTCAAATGCCGTCGGACCGGGCGGGAGCCAGGGGAGGCGAAGGCAAAACGTCTCGGGACCGAGGCTGTTGTAGAAGAGCGGCCGGGAGTCCTTCGCAGGTGCGCCAAGAACAAGACGCTCGAAGACTTTGGACAGAATCACTCCGCTACCACGGCAGTAGCGGTAACCGGAGGGTGCATTCGCTGAACAGCACGAGCCGCGCCAGACGGTGATGCGGTGCGCCACGGGCGGTGGCGCGGTGGTTGGGTGCGCGCCGCGTCAGGCGGCGATTGGGTTCGAACTCGCAAATTGCTCAAATGCCGTCGGACCGGGCGGGAGCCAGGGGAGGC
>JAEUQC010000016.1 GCA_016789905.1 Bryobacterales bacterium
TTTATCGGCGGGTTCGAGGAAGGTATAAAGCGGCTTGGAACCGACCGGCGCCGGGTTGATTTCCCAACGAACTCCGTAGGAAAGCGTCAAGCGCGGATGGATGCGCCAGGTATCCTGCGCAAAGGAAGACCAGTTCTGAAAACGAACCGCAATGGTCTCCTGAGCGCCGAGGACGGTCTGGCTGGTCTGTCCAAAAATGGCGCCAGCAGTGCCCACGAAGTAAAAAAACTGATCGTAAGCCCGCGGGCTGTTGCGCGTGGAAAGCGTTCGCCAATCCACGCCGAACTTCCATTGGTGATTGCCGCGCACTAGCGAAAAGTGATCCACCAGATTCCATTGGTTTTGCGCGTTAGCGACGTTCTTTCCCAGATACCAGCCGCCGTTGATAGCGCCAGTCAGGAAGTAGCCGCCGAAGGAATTTGTAGCATCCACCGTGGACGGAAAGAACTCTTCGGGCGATATGGGCTTGGCGCCGCCGAAGTTATCGAGGCGGCTGAAGCTCTCACCGGTCGTGAAGCTCTGATTCACGCGAAACTCATTGGTGAGCCGCGGGCTAATCACCCACGCCGCCCCCGCCGTTAGCGTCCGGGTATCGGCAATCGTGCTGGTGGGATTGTTAATGGAGAGCAGGCGCGAGACCGAATTGGAGGGCCCATAGTTGAACCGGGCGAAAGCGCTGATTTTGGAGCCGATCAAATGATCGATTCGAAGGCTCCCGGCATCGAGCGACGAACTATCCGTATAGCTCGCCACGAACGGAGCGAAGCCAAGGCGGCCGGCCGGCCGATTCGGCAACGGGAAGGACTGCAAATACTTTTGCGTCGAATCGCCCGCCCGCTCCCGCGCGTCTAGCGTAGGAACGTCGGTGGAACGGACCTGCGGCTGGCGCAGGCGCAACCCTTCGTAGGATGCGAAGAAGAAGGTTCGGTTTTGCCGGATCGGTCCGCCCAGGACACCGCCAAAGTCATTCTGGCGGAGCGCCGGTTTTGGTAGTTTTTCCGCATTGGCGAACCAGTCATTGGCGTCGAGCACGTCGTTCCGGAAGAAGTTGAAGAGCGACCCGTGCAGCGCGTTTGTGCCAGAGCGTGTGAGAATCGTGACTTGCGCACCCGGCATGCGTCCATATTCAGCCGGGTATCCGGACGTTTGAACGCGGAACTCTTCCAGCGCCTCCACGGATACGAGCGTATTGGTCCCGCCGGTGGCCCCCAAGCCGGGCAGCGAGCCGGAGGAGGATTGGACAAGAGTCAGACCCGCACTGACGCCAATGTTGGCGGTGACGCCATCAATGGTGAAGTAATTAGCATTGGCCCGCTGGCCATTCACGGAGAACTGCCCCTGTTCCCCGAAGGAAGCCTTCGTCATCACCACGCCAGGCGTCAGCGCGATCAACGATTGGAAGCTGCGCCCGTTCAAAGGCAGACTCTCTATAAAGCGACGGTTGATGACGGTACTCACCGTGGCGTCCACCCGCTCCAGCACGGCAGACTGTTCCGAGACGACAACGGACTCTCCCACTGTGGATATGGGAAGAACAAAGTCCACTCGGGCCGACTGCGCAACGTCCAGCTTGATGTCGATCTTGCTGATCGTCTGAAAGCCTTCCTTGCGAGCTGTAATCTTATAGACTCCCGGCTGGAGCCCTCCAGCAACAAACCGCCCTTCGGCATTAGTGCTGCTGGCGCGGCGGACCCCGGTATTCTGATTGGCAATCGCGATGGCGACATCGGGCATCACGGCGCCGGACCCGTCGAGCACGAGACCGGAGACCTGCGCGTCCTGGGCCGCCGCGGCACAGGCGAGTAGGAAAGGGAGGAGGAACTTCACTGTTCTAGGTCCTTGAGGAGAGATTGGATGCGTGCCGCCAGTTCGGAATCTGTGAGTGGGATTTGGGCGCCGGCGAACGCGGCATTGAGCAATCGGTCCAGTTCGATGGCCCGCGTGGATAGAGGGGCTGCTGCGTCCGCGGATGGGCCAGCGGCGCCGTCCAGAATGGGCTGTAGGCGTGCGCGGAGGGATTGAACGTGACGGCCCAGCACGGCGCGGTGGGCGGCGACGATGCCATCGATGATGGCGCGGTCCGGCGGGGAGAGCTGAGTCTTTGTGGGAAAGAGAGTATCCAACGT
>JAEUQC010000029.1 GCA_016789905.1 Bryobacterales bacterium
GACTCGTTACAATAGTGTTATGAGGATGCTTTGGGCCGGGGCCGTTGTGTGCCTGGCGATGGAGATGCGCGCGGCTGGCACGTCGGCGCAGGACCAGGCGGAAGTCCAGGGCGTCTTGCGCCAATACGTGCAGGCGGTAAACGACTGCGACGTGGCGGGCGTGCGGAATGCGACCACGGACTTCGCGGCGATGGCGCTGGGGATGGGGCCGGTTTTCACAGCTCGGCTATCGGCGGCGCCGGATGTCTGCGGCGCCGCAAAATCCCCCATGGAACTGACGATGCTGGCGCGCGTGTTGCGCTATGCGACTAGCGATGTAGTGATTGTCGATGCGTTTTTTCGGACGTTGCAGTTGGCTCCCGCCGACCGGGCGGGGCGGGCGTATTTGACGTTCGTGCGCCGGGATGGGCACTGGAAGCTGTTGAATCTGCGGTTCCATACACTGCAGTTCGAGCCTCCGTATTTAGGAGTGGAGGTGGCGGCGCACCACGACACACCGGAGGCCGATGGTTGGGTGACGCTGTTTGATGGTCGATCAACGGACGCGTTTATGGACATTGGCGGGGGCCCATTTCCCTCCCTTTGGAAGATCGAGAACGGGACTTTACGTGCGCTTGCGGCGCCATACGGGCGCGGGTTGCGCACAAGGGATACGTATCGTTCCTTTGAGCTGCGTTTTGAGTGGAAAACGCCAGTCGCCGGGAACTCCGGGGTGAAGTACAGGCTGTTCTATCTGATGGACAGCAAAATCTCCGATGGCGCGGGGTATGAGTACCAGGTGGTGGACGATACAGGGGATTTGGGCGCCATCCGGTCTCCGCTGGAGCGGGTGGGCGCGCTGTATAACCAGATTGCACCAGCCGGGTCGCGGCCGCGGCCGGTGGAGGAATGGAATGAGAGTACACTCATCGTTCGGGGGCGTCACGCGGAGCACTGGCTGAACGGGACGAAGGTGATGGAGTATGACTCGGAGTCGGGCCCTCCGGAAGGCCCGATTTTGTTGCAGCACCACGGGTCAGACTTCTGGTACCGAAACATCCGGATTAAACGTCTGGACTAACCTCATTTTGCGGTCCGGGCGTTTTCGCGACACGGGGCTCAACATAGGTGACGGTCTGCGCGACGCTGGACTGCCCTTGGCGGTGGACGCGGAGACTGACCACGACTTCCCTGCCCCGTGAGTGGACGATGATCTCCCCGGTGGACTTGTAGCGATCCAGAAGGTCAACGGAGAGTTCATCGTGGCCTTCGCGAACAGTCAGCAGCGCCGATTCGATGCGGCCGGTGCCCCCGAATTCGCGCCATTGGACGCGGAGAGTGCGGCCCGATGGATGCACGGCCAGAGAAAGGCGCGGTTGCGGCGAGTCACCAGTGCCAGCGATGGCGGCAAAGAGCATGAGAACGGCCGTGCAGACAACGGCGAGTATGGGCAGCGCGATGGTTCGTTTTGGCACATGCGTTTCGGTTTGGTCCCTTTCGCGGTCGGCAGCGCTCAGAGCGGAACGCTGCGACGGGAAAACAGCAGTTGAAAGCGGGAAAAGTCTCAAAGCAAATTCCTCACATAGAGGAAGTGCAATCCATCTGCCAATCGTTTCAGCGTACGGTCCAAAGCACGGGCGGAACTTCCGTGATCGATTCGGGATTGTAGTAGTCGTACAAGACCGAGGTCCCGGACTTGGCGGTCATGGCCATGCGGGGGCGGACGAGAAAATCGAACTTCATGCCGCCGGCCTTGGGCCAAAGGTAAAAGACGACCCTATCGGCAAGGACTTCGTAGTTGTTGACGGGGAGCTTTTCGAGCGACGCGCGATCCGCTTCAACGCCGGGGGGCAGGGCGACTTCGGCGAGCATCATGCCGTAGCCACGGAAACCAATGCGTTCGGCTTCGACTGTGCAACGGACGAGATCGCCGATGGAGGATTGGAGGCGTGAATATTTGACGGAGTAGCGGAGTTCGGGAGCGGTGCGTGGTTGCGCTTGGGGCCAGGGAAGCCAGTGGCTACCGGTGAGGCGGAGAAGGGCACCAGCGCCGCCGGTGAGTTCGATGCGATTATCACCGGGGCGGAGGTGGGCGGAGAGGTCGA
>JAEUQC010000035.1 GCA_016789905.1 Bryobacterales bacterium
CCGCGGAGGACTCCAATTCCTCCGCTGGCGGGAACATTGTCCTAAGATATGGCCATTCGTACTCCAACACCGATTCATCGCTCATCTATCCATCATAGGATGAATCCGGGCGAGCGACTCATCCTTAAGTTAGCGCCTATGCTCCTCGCTCCCCCTTTCCAATCACGCCGCGGCGCTGTCGGTTAATCTGGGCTTCAGCGCCGGTATCATATCCGCCAGCACCTCTTCCACCCGCTCCACGAACAGGAACTCCAGTTCCGCGCGCACGCTCTCCGGCACATCGCGCAGGTCCTTTTCGTTCGCATTGGGCAGAATCACTCGTTTCATCCCGGCCCGCCGCGCGGCCAGTACTTTTTCCTTCACGCCTCCAATTGGCAGCACCAGCCCGGTCAGCGTAATCTCCCCGGTCATGGCCGTGTCGTTCCGCACCGGCAGCTTGGTGTAGGCCGAAGTCATCGCTGTCGCGGCCGCAATCCCAGCCGACGGCCCGTCCTTCGGAATCGCGCCCGCCGGAACATGCACGTGTACGCCGTATTCCTTGAACAGCTTCGGGTCCAGCCCCAGTTCCCCGGCGTGCGACCAGATATAGCTCTGCGCCGCTTTCATCGATTCCTGCATCACTTCGCCAAGTTGGCCGGTTATCGTCAGCCCCTTGCCTTCCGGCAGCGTGGTCGCCTCCAGATACAGCACATCACCGCCGGATTCCGTCCACGCCAGCCCCGTCACAACCCCCGCCGGCAGGCTCTTGCGGAACCGCTCCGGCTGAATCAGTTCCGGGCCCAACAGGTCCAACACCCGCGCCTGGTCAACGGTCACCGCCGCCTCGCCGGTCTCCACCAGTTTCAGCGCCACCTTCCGCACCACCTTTGCAATAGAGCGCTCCAGCCGTCGCAGCCCCGCCTCCCGCGTATAGCCGCTAATGATGAACCGCAGCCCGTCGTCGGTAAACTCCGCCTGCTCCGGCTTCAGCCCCGTTTCGGTCAGTTGCCGCGGAATAATGTAGCGCCGCGCAATCTGCACCTTCTCCTCTTCGCTGTAGCCAGACAGCCGGATCGTCTCCATCCGGTCCAGCAATGGCCGCGGTATCGTATCCAGCGTATTCGCCGTACACAGGAACATCACCTTCGATAGATCGAAATCCAGGTCCAGATAGTTGTCCCGGAACGTCCGGTTCTGCTCCGGGTCCAACACCTCCAGCAGCGCATGCGCCGGGTCCCCCCGGAAGTCGCGGCCCACTTTGTCCACCTCGTCCAACAGGATCACTGGATTCCGCGTCCCGGCCCGCCGCATCGCCTGCAGCAGGCGGCCCGCCATCGCTCCAATGTAGGTCCGCCGGTGCCCGCGCAGTTCCGCCTCGTCGTGCATCCCGCCCAGGCTCATCCGCTCAAACTTCCGGCCCAGTGACCGCGCCACCGATTGCCCAATGCTCGTCTTCCCCACCCCCGGAGGCCCCACCAGACACAGTATCGGCGCCTTCGCGTTCGGGTTCAACTTCATTACGCTCAAATGTTCCAGTATCCGGTCTTTTACTTCCTTCAACTCATAGTGGTCTTCGTCCAGTATCTGCCGCGCGTTCCCGATGTCCAGATTGTCCTCGGTCGTCTGGTGCCACGGCAGTTCGAGCACAAACTCCAGCCACCCCCGCGTCACCTGGTAGTCCGGCGACGCCGTGTTGGTCCGTTCCAGCTTCTTCAGCTCCCGGTCCACTTCCTTCTTCGCCGCCTCCGGCAGGTTCGCCTTCTCGGCCTTCTCCCGCAGTTGCGCCAGGTCTCCGGCGTCGTCCCGGTCGCCCAACTCCTGCTGAATCGCCTTCATCTGCTGCCGCAGCGTATAGTCCCGCTGCTCTTTCGACATCTCGTTGCGCGCCTCAGTGGCGATCTTGCTCTTCAGCTCCAGCACTTCCACTTCGTGCGAAAGGTACTTGTGCAACTCCCGCAGCGCGTCCAGCCGTGTCGCCGCTTCCAGCAGTATCTGCTCTTTATCCACTGGCAGCGACATCATCGAGGCCAACAGATACACCATGTGCAGCGAATCTTCCTGCCCTCGCAGCACTCGGCCCAGGTCGGAACTTGAGTCTCCATGCGCCAGCGTGATCGCCCGCGTGGCCAGGTCCAGAATCTCCCGTTCCAGCGCCTCCACCTCGGTCCCCGTATCCTCCGGCAGCGGCATCGCGGTCACCCGCGCCCGCAGGTAAATCGCGGCCCCGTCCTCATCGGAAACCTCGTCCACCTTCAGCAGCCGCGCCCGCTCCTCCCCCATCACCATCAGTTCCATCATCCCGCCCGCATGGCGCTGTATCCGCCGCACCACGGCAATCGTCCCCACCGTGTACAAATCGGCTTCCGCTGGCGACTCCATCGCGGAATCGCGCTGGGAGACAATGAAGATCTCCTTCTCCTCAGTCGCCAGCGCCGCCTCCACCGCCGCCTGCGTGGACTTCCGGCCCACACTCAATGGCAGCATCAGGCCGGGAAAAAGTACCGTATTCTTCAGCGGCAGAACCGGCAGGCTGCGAAATTCTTCAGATTGGGCCATTATTTCCTCTTTTTCTTAGTTACGCGTTTCACTAGGCAACCGCTGTGATCGGGGGCGAAAAATCCAGTTCCCCCCGCAGCGGATTCAGTTCGACTTTGACAATTTGGCCATCGCGGATCTCACCGCCAATCAGCCTTCGCGCCAGCGGCGTCTCCACTTCTTTCTGGATGATACGCTTTAACGGCCGGGCTCCAAAATTCGGATCATACCCGTTGCGCACCAGCCAGCCCAGCGCCACATCGCTGAACTCCAGCACAATATTCCGCTCCGCCAGCCGCTTGCGCAGACCGTTCAGTTGAATCTTCACAATCTCTTTCAGGTGTTCTTCGCTCAATGCATGGAAGACGATGATCTCGTCCACCCTGTTCAGAAATTCCGGACGGAATCCCTGCCGCAGCTCCTCCATCACCGCGCGCTTCATCCGCTCATAGGCATCGCCACGCCAGTCGCCCTTGTGCTCCAGAATCCGCGGGCTGCCTATGTTACTCGTCATAATCACAATCGCGTTCTTGAAATCCACCGTCCGCCCCTGCCCATCGGTCAGCCGGCCGTCGTCCAGCACCTGCAGCAATATGTTGAAAATGTCGCTATGCGCTTTCTCGATTTCATCGAACAGAATCACGCAGTACGGCCGCCGCCGCACCGCTTCCGTCAATTGGCCGCCCTCTTCGAATCCCACATATCCCGGAGGCGCCCCCACCAGCCGCGATACCGTGTGCTTCTCCTGATACTCCGACATATCAATCCGGATCATCGCCCGTTCATCGTCGAATAGAGATTCGGCCAGCGCCCGCGCCAGCTCCGTCTTCCCCACCCCCGTCGGGCCCAGGAAAATAAAGGAGCCAATCGGCCGGTTCGGGTCTTTCAATCCGCTGCGCGCTCGCAGTACGGCATCGGCCACCGCGTCCACCGCCTCCTCCTGGCCAATCACCCGCTCATGCAGTTCTTTCTCCATGTTCAGCAGCTTCTGGTTATCCCCGGCCAGCAGCTTCGTCACCGGCACCCCGGTCCAACGGCTCACCACCGCCGCGATATCCTCCTCCGCCACTTCTTCTTTAATCAGCCGGCCTGTCGTCTCGCCCGCCTCCAGCGCCGCGCTCTCCCGCGCCAGGTCCTTTTCCAGCGCCACCAGCGTTCCGTACTTCAACTCCGCCGCCTTATTCAAATCGTACGAACGTTCCGCCCGCTCAATGTCCGCCTTCACGGTCTCAATTTTTTCCTTAATCCCGCGCAGCACGTCCACAGCTTTCTTCTCGTTCTGCCACTGCGCCCGCAAGGCGTCGGCCTGCCCCTTCAACTCGGCCAGCTCTTTTTCCAGCCGCGTCAGCCGGTCCTTCGACGCCGCATCGGACTCCTTCCGCAGCGCCTCCCGTTCAATCTCCAACTGCATCAGCCGCCGCTGCACCTCGTCCAGCTCACTCGGCACCGAATCGATCTCCGTCCGCAGCTTCGCCGCCGATTCATCCACCAGATCAATCGCCTTGTCCGGCAGAAACCGGTCCGTGATATACCGGTTCGAAAGCACCGCCGCGCTCACCAGGGCAGCGTCTTTAATGCGAACACCGTGATGCACCTCGTAGCGCTCTCGGAGGCCACGCAGTATGGAAATGGTGTCTTCAACGTTGGGCTGGTCAACCAGCACCGGCTGGAACCGCCGTTCCAGCGCCGGGTCTTTCTCAATGTACTTCCGGTACTCGTCAAGCGTCGTCGCCCCAATGCAATGCAGCTCTCCCCGGGCCAGCAGCGGCTTCAGCAGATTGCCCGCGTCCATCGAGCCCTCCGCCTTCCCCGCTCCCACCACCGTATGCAGCTCATCGATGAAGAGGATGATCTTACCCTCGGCCGAAGTCACTTCCTTCAACACGGCCTTCAATCGCTCTTCAAACTCCCCGCGGAACTTGGCCCCAGCAATCAGCGCCCCCATGTCCAGCGCAATTAGCTTTTTCTCTTTGATCCCTTCCGGCACGTCCCCGCGCACAATCCGGTTCGCCAGCCCCTCGGCAATCGCCGTCTTCCCAACGCCCGGCTCGCCAATCAGCACCGGGTTGTTCTTCGTCCGGCGCGATAGCACCTGGATCACACGCCGTATCTCCTCATCCCGCCCGATCACCGGGTCCAGCTTGTTCTGCGCCGCCAGTTGCGTCAGGTCCCGGCCATACTTCTCCAGCGCCTCGTAGCTCGCTTCCGGGTTCTGCGTCGTCACCCGCTGCGCCCCCCGGATCTCCTTCAACGCACTCTCAATCCGTGCCCGCGTCAATCCAAACTCTTTCAACAGCTTCCCCGCCGGGCCATTGTCGCCCGTAAAGGCTAATAGCAAATGCTCGACGCTTACATAGTCGTCCTTCATCCGCTTCGCCTCGGCCTCGGCGTCGCTCACCAGCTTGGTCAGCCGTGTCGTCACGTACAGCGATTCCGCGTTCGGCGCCCCCGAAACCTTCGGCAGCTTGTCCAGTTCCTGCACCACCCGCAGCGAAAACGTGTCCAGCGCCACGTTCGCCCGTTTCAGCAGCGAGGGCACCAGCCCCTGCTCCTGCCGCAGCAGCGCCGCGAAGAGATGTTCGCCATCTAGTTGATTATTCGAGTTTTGGACCGCGATGGACTGAGCGGAGCGGAGCGCATCCTGCGATTTTTCGGTCAGCTTGTTGAGATCCATGATGTGAGTGCCTCTCTATCAATTAAATGCAGTGTAGCACCATAAAGTTTCGAAAACAATCACTTGCTCGTCTGTAATCCCAGCCACTAGCCGCGATCCCGAAAAACCCACTTGCAACCCACCCCCCGCCACAAGCCGCGAACCGGGAAACTCCACATGCAACCCCAAATCCCGCCGGGACACGTTTCAACGTGTCCCAGAACGCGCTACCACCCCACAACGGCGTACCGCCCGCCTGAACCCCCGCCGCAAGCCGCGAACCGGGAAAACCCCACATGCAACCCAAATCCCGCCGGGACACGTTTCAACGTGTCCCAAAACGCACTACCACCCCCACAACGGCGTACCGCCCGCCTGAACCCCCGCCACAAGCCGCGAACCGGGAAACCCCACATGCAACCCAAAATCCCGCCGGGACACGTTTCAACGTGTCCCAGAACGCACTACCACCCACAACGGCGTACCGCCCGCCTGAACCCCCGCCGCAAGCCGCGAACCGGGAAAACCCCACATGCAACCCCAAAACCCGCCGGGACACGTTTCAACGTGTCCCAGAACGCACTACCACCCCCACAACGGCGTACCGCCCGCCTGAACCCCCGCCACAAGCCGCGAACCGGGAAACCCCTCCGGCAACCCCCAACCCCCCAAACTGAGTTGCCCCCACCTAGGAAAACCCGGAATCTAACGCACCACTACCGAATACGCCTTCGACCCCTGCGCCCCCACCCGCAACACCAAGGGATACGTCCCCGGCCCAACTCCCGCCGGAATCTCTACATTCACCTGGTACACACCCCCAATAATCCCCGGTGCCCCGCCTGCAAACGTCACCGGAGCCTCCGCTCCCCCCAGCGTCGCCGTCACCGTCCCAGTCACAGGCAACACCGGCGAAGCCGGCACAAAATCGCCCAGCGCCAGCGTCCCGGTCAGAACGCCCAGCCCCGTCGCATACACCGCCAGGCTCCGCCCCTCCTGCACCGCGGCGAAGATGCCCGGTGTCGCCGCCTGCACACGAATCGTCGCCGGATAGAACAATTGCAGCCCCTGCCAGGAAAAGTACAACTGATACGAATTCCCCGCCGGCGCCGCTATCGGCGTCGCCACCGTCACCTGTTGGTCGTTCGAATACACCACCGGCAGCGTCGTCCCGGTCAACGCCGATTCCGGAATCGTTCCCGAAAAATTCCCCAGCACCAGCGCCGGATAGGGCGCCGGCTGGCCGCCGGCCCGCAGCACGCCATCCAGCACCAGCCCCTGACCCTCTGCCGGTCCCAGCCCCGTCCCGAAAAGCGTCACCAGTCCACGGGGGGAAACCGTGTCGGCAAAGTCGTAGGACGCAGCATTCACTACCGCGTTGATCTTCGGCTGCGGCGTCCATCGGCACGCCTCGGCGCCCTCAAAACGATAAAAACCGCCATCGTTGAAATGCACGAACACCGCCCCGCCTCCAGCCGTCACATAGTCGGGCGTGCTTGCGGTTTCCAGCCATTCAATCCGTCCCGGCTCCCCCCGGAACAACCGGCCCGCGGCAATGAAATACGGCGGCGCCACAGATGTCATCGGCAGGAATCGCAGCCCGCCCCGCACCTCGCCAAGCCCGGCCGGCGTCAGCCGCCACGCGCTCCGGAAGTTCGTCCCGTTCCCGGCGATCGCCACCGCCGTCCCGTCCTCCATGCGCCCCATCGAGTTCAACCCCGGTATCGTAATCCGGCTCACCGTCTGGCTCGCCCGCGTCCATACCGACACTTCCACCGTCAATACCCCGCCAGCCGGCGTCGACGCCGCCGCGTTCCAATAAATGTTCCCCTGTTCGTCCGTCGTTATCCGTTGTAGCGTGGAAAAAGTTCCCAGCGGCGCAAATACCACCGACTGCCCATCCGCCGTTTTCAACTCCGTCACCTTCCCGTCCACCCCAACCACCAGAATCCGCCGCCGGTTCACGTCCGCCAACACGATCCGGCCCGCCGGGTCCACCGCGAACGTCACCAGCCCGAAAATACTCAGCTCCGTCGCCGTTTTTCCGTCCGCGTCTCCAATGTCATTGCCCCCCCCCACAATGAACTTCGCCGCCTGCCCGGCCCGCACTTCCACAATTCCGCTCCGGCCCTCCAACGTCGCCGAATAGAGCAGCGAATTGTTCCGCGCCAAATACGCTCCAAACGGCGGCGCCTGCCCGTCCACCACGGCCGGAACCGGCGCCCCGCCCAATACGGTCTGCACCCGGTTGGCAATCCGCACCAGCGGCGTTCGCTGCTCCGGCCTCGTTGAGCCCTCGAAATAGAGCTCGCCGCCCGGCCCCACCGCCCGCGGCGTCCCCGTAAACGGTGGATACGGCGCCGCACCCGTTTCAATATTCCCATCCGCCCGCAGCGGAAACACGCGATTAGCCGTCGCCGCCGCCGGCGTCCCATCACCCAGCAGCAGTATGTTGATCGATGCGTCGAAGTTTGAATTCACCGTCCGAATCATCCCGTCCGCCGTTATCGATCGAATGTGCCGTCCCGATAAGTCACGCAGCCATAGGCTCCCATCGCGCAGCGGAATCACCTGCCGCGGCGACGATAGCGCCGCCTCCGTCGCCGGCCCGTCATCCCCCGTTCGCCCCGCCGCCGCTGCCACCCGCGTCGATCCGGCTATCGTCCGCAACCGCCCGTCTCCCTCCAGCCGCCGCACCCGGTTGAACCCGTCCAGTATCACCAGCGCTCCTTCCCCCGAGAAGGCAATATTCACAATCCCGCCCAGGTTCACCTCCGCCGCCGGTCCCGACTCCCCATTGAAACCCGGCCGCCCCGATCCCGCCGCCACCTCAATGCGTTCCCCGGCTATCTTGAACACACGCCCCACCGACACAAAATGCACCACCCCATCCGGCGCCACCGCAATCTGTGTCACGTTCGCCAGCGCCGTCCCCAACGCCGGCCCGGGCCCCATCGTCTCCGCCCGCGCTCCCGTCCCGGCCACCGTCCGCATCCGCCCGTCCCCATCGATTCGCCGGATCCGGCTCGCCGTGTCGAACAGGTAAACTACGTTCCCCGGCGCTACCGCCATCACCGCCGTCTGGAACGTTTGCGATTCGGTCGCCCGCTCTCCTTCCTCCACCTTAAGCGGAGGCTGCGCCGGGCTCAGCGGAACGAAACGGCACTCTTGCGCCAGCGCCGAAAGACTAACAACCAATAGACAGAGGATTCGCATGCGGTCGAAATCATCATACCCCGCCGCCTCTCCATTAATCGTTTTCCCGGTATTCCAGCGGCACGTCGTCCTCGCGCACCTGCCGCGTCCGAACCTCGCTCAAACTCCCATCGGCCGCCTCTTCCATGCTCGCAACCAGTTCCGCTTCCAGAAATTGCCCTTCTTCCACCAACTCCTCGACGCTCTCCGATGCCACGTCTTCCACATCCGGCAATCCCTGTATATCCCCCGACTGTCCCGCCGACCCTGGCCCCAATCCCCGCTTCCGCTTCTGAACGCGGCTCACCGGCGAAATGCCGCCACCGAATTCACTATGGTTGCTCATGCCCCCATTCTGCCATGCAATCACATTAAAAAATACCCTTCGTTTCACACCCGTGCAGCCCCTCAATACTTGCCTCCAAAATCGCCTCGTTCTGTCGATAAGCTACCGTGATGGGACATGTTCGCGGTCTCGCGCTGGCGTGTGCACTCGGGATGGGTCTTCCATGCCCGGGCGATGTCCCCGCTGTGCCCCTCGGCGAAATCCGCGCCGGCCTCCATCGGAAAGTACCTCGGCTTTCCGTTCGTGGCGTCGTTACCGAGGCCCGCCCGGGAGCCGGGCATCTCATCCTCCAGGACGGCTCCCACGCCATTTACGCCGAGTTTAAGAAAGGCGTCCTCGACCCGCTCCCCGCCCCCGGCGATCTCGTCGCAGTTTCAGGATCTCCGGACTACACCGGGTTTTCTCCCTACATTCAAGCCGACCAGTTCTCCGTCCTTGGCCACCCAGGCTTGCCCTCGCCGGTCCCCATCGATCCCGAACGAATGGAACTCGGCGCCTACGACCTCCGCTATGCCGTCCTGACTGGCACTCTGATTGACTCCGAACCTCTCCCCCCCGGCCCGCGCGACCCCAACCGCAGGTTCTACCATACCCTCCTCGCGCGCGGAGTTCGCTATACCATTCGGGCCCGCGGCGACGAGGACGCTAAGCTCCGCGACCTGCTCGACGCTTCCCTCCAGATTCGCGGTGTCGTCTTTTCAACGTTTCAGGACAAATGGTTCTGGGGCTCCTCACTCCACCTCATCCGCCCCGAAGACGTCACCCTCTTACGCCGCGCCGATGCCCTTCCCTTCGATCGCCCCATTCAGCCCGTCGTCGGCGTCATGACCTTCGCCGCCGGCGGCCGTCCGCTCCACCGCGTTCGCGTCCGCGGAATCGTCACCCTCAACGAACCCGAGTACGGCGTCTACATCCAGGAAGGCGCCTTCGCCATCAAGCTGCTCGGCCGTTCCGTCGCCGCCCTCTCCATCGGCCAACACATTGAAGCCGCAGGGTTCGAAGGCGTCAGCCCCCAGCGCATCCCCATCCTCCGCGATGTCGTCATTCGCCCCTCTACTCACCCCGTCTCTAAGCTCACCTCCTCGGCCGACTTGGCCGAACTCTGGAAAAAGAACTTCGAGGGCCGCGAACTGCTCGTCGAAGGCGTCGTGGGCCAATTGGACCATGGCCGTGAGTGGGTCTCGGCTGGCCTGGATTCCACCGCAGGTCTCGTCTGGGTTCGCCTTCGCTCCCGGTACTTGTCGGTTCCCCCGGAAACCGGCGCCCGCCTGCGCGTTTCCGGTGTCGTCCACTACAGCCGCGTCCCGGGCAGGCTGGCCCCGTCAGAGGTCTTTGTCATCGCCCGCGGCCCTGCCGATTGGACCGTCCTCCAACCAGCCCCCCTCACTGATCGCGTTCCTTGGAAATTCCTCGCCGGCGGCATTGGCCTCCTCGCCATCCTCGCCGCCATTTGGGTCCATCTGCTTCGCTCCCAGGTCGCCCGCCAAACCCTCGAACTCTCCAAAGCCAAACAGGGCGCCGAAGCCGCCAGCCTCGCCAAAAGCCAGTTCCTGGCCAATATGAGCCACGAGATCCGCACCCCCATGAACGCCGTCATCGGCATGACCGGTCTCCTCCTTGACATGGACCTCCCGCCGGAAGCCAAAGACGGACTCAACACCGTTCGCCTCAGCGGTGATTCCCTCCTCGGCATCATCAACAACATCCTCGATTATTCGAAGATCGAAGCTGGCTACCTCCAACTTGAAGACCAGCCCTTCGACGTTCGCGAGTGCATCGAAGAGTCGCTCTCCCTGGTCGCCTCCACCGCCAATAACACCGGCCTCGAATTCCTTTACGACGCCGCGCCCGCCCTCCCTCCCATCATCGCCGGTGATCACGCCCGCCTTCGCCAGATTCTCGTCAACCTGCTCGGCAACGCCGCCAAATTCACCAAATCCGGCAATATCGTCGTCTATGCCAACGCCCGCCCAGCCGGCCCGGCAGCCATGGAAATCGAATTCGAAGTGCGCGACAACGGCATTGGTATCCCTGGCGATCGCCTTGACCGTCTCTTCCGCTCCTTCTCCCAGGTCGATCCTTCCACCACCAGAGTTTACGGCGGCACCGGTCTCGGCCTCGCCATCAGCAAACGCCTTACCGAAGCTATGGGCGGCCGTATCGCCGTCGAAAGCGTTCCCGGCCAGGGTTCCAGCTTCTTTTTCTCCATCGTCGCCGCCATTCCCGCCGGTCCTCCGCCGCAGCCTCCCTCCTTCCCGGACGGCCGCCGTGTCCTCGTCGTCGATCCCAGCGATGATGCCCGTCGCGTTCTCTCCGCCCGGTTACAGAACTGGGGCCTTTCCGTCGTTGCCGTCCCCTCCACGGAACACGCACTCTCCGCCCTCGGCACGCAACGCTTCGACGTCGCATTCATTGACCATGCCGTGAACGCCGCAGCCGGCATCAGTTGCGTCGAATCTCTTCTCGCCGCCGAATTCGGCGCACCCATCGTGCTCCTCACCCACGGCGCCTCCCCCTCCCGCGAAAACCCCAGCCACACCTTCGCCCGCCTCAGCAAACCCCTCACCTCCGCCTCTCTGCGAAAGGTCCTTCTGAATGTTTTTTCGCCAGATCCGCCGATACCGGCCGTTCCGGGCCGCGACTCCTGCCCCGCCGACCGCCAGTTCCGCATCCTCCTTGCCGAAGACAATCCGGTAAATCAGAAAGTCGCCATCCGCCACCTCGAAAAACTCGGCCAACGTGTCGACGCCGTTGGCAACGGCCTCGAAGTCCTCGATGCCCTCCGCCGCACTCACTACGACGTCATCCTCATGGACGTTCAAATGCCCGAAATGGACGGCCTCGAAGCAACCCGCCGCATCCGCGCCGAATGGCCCCATAAAACCCGACCCTGGATCGTCGCCCTCACCGCCGGCGCCTTCGTCAACGACCGCCAGCAGTGCCTGGAAACCGGCATGGACGACTATCTATCGAAACCCTTCCGCCGCGAAGATATCCACGCCGCCCTCGCCCGCGTCCCCGCCGCCCTCGCCTCCTAACCAAACCCCCGCGCCTTTTGTATATACTCCCCCCTGACCCACGTCAGCCCCAAGGAATTTATACATGCGCTACCTCCTCGCTCTCCTTTCCTTCGCTCTTCCCGCCCTTGCCCAAACCGCCACCGGCACCATCAATGTCGTCGCTGAGGATTCCACCCAGGCCGTCATCCAAAACGCCACCATCACCGTCACCAACAAAGCCACCGGCCTCTCCCGCTCCGGCGCCGCCGGCGAACGCGGCGAGTTCCAGGCCACCTTCCTCCCCGCCGGTGAATACTCCATCACCGCCCAGTCACCCGGCTTCAAACGTTCCAACATCGCCAGTTTCACTCTTCAGGTCGATCAGAACGCCACCGTCCGCCTCACCCTCACCCCAGGCGACGTCGTCGAAACCGTTCAAGTCTCCGAATCCACCCCACTCCTCGAAGCCGACACCTCCTCCCTCGGCCAGGTCATCGAAAACAAGAAAATCCTCGAACTCCCCCTCAACGGCCGCAACCCCTTCGCCCTCGGCCTCCTCGCCGGCAACACCACTCCCGTCACAGGCATGGGCACCAATCTCCCCTTCATCGCCGGTGGCGGCCGATTCTCTTCCAACGAAGTCCTCCTCGATGGCGTCGACAACAACACCACCGTCACCGCCGGCGCCATCGGCCGCAGCGGCGTCGCCCTCCAGCCCAGCGTCGACGCCGTCCAGGAGTTCAAAGTCAAAACCAACTCCTTCTCCGCCGAATTCGGCCACGCCGCCGGCGCCGTCATCTCCGCCACCATCAAAAGCGGCGCCAACGACTACCACGGCACTCTCTTCGAATTCCTTCGCAACGACAAACTCGACGCCAATAACTTCTTCACCAACGCCGCCGGCCTCCCCCGCGCCGCCTTCCGCCAAAACCAGTTCGGCGGCGTCTTCGGCGGCCGCATTATCCGCAACAAAACCTTCTTCTTCGGCGATTACCAGGGCACCCGCCAGCGCACCGCCGCCGCCTCCTCCATCGGCAGCCTTCCGCCCACCGCCATCCGCTCCGGGGATCTCTCCTCCCTCCGCACCCCCATCTTCGATCCCCTCGCTCGCCGTCTCGCCGCCAATGGCGCCGTCGTCAGCACTCCCTTCACCGGCGCCGTCATCCCCCAGTCCCGCATCAACGCCTCCTCCACCGCCGTCCTCAAACTCATCCCCGAACCCAACTTCGGCGTCGCCGGCGTCCAGTCCCGCAACTTCTTCCGCCAAATCCCCCGCGGCTTCGATCAGGACCAGTGGGACGTCCGTGTCGATCACGCCCTCACCGCCAACCACAACCTCTTCGGCCGCGTCTCTAAAAGCAATCAAACCAACCCCCAGCCCGGCACCATCGACGGCTTCATCGGCGGCGGCAGCACCCTCTATCGCGACATCTTCCAGGCCGTCCTCAACGACACCGTCGTCTTCTCCCCCACCACCGTCAACGAGTTCCGCGCCGGCTACACCCGCCACAACGGCAGCCGTATCGTCAACGAAGTCGCCGACGGCGCCAAATTCGCCACCGAAAACCGCGTCGCCCTCTTCCCCTTCCCTGTCTCCGGCTTCCCCTCCATTGCATTCAACTTCTCCGGCGAAGGCACCGGCTCCACCCAGTTCGACGGCTTCGGCGGCGGCTCCAGTGACCTCAACTACGAAAACCGCTTCCACTTCGCCGACACCGTCTCCATCAACCGCTCCCAGCACGCCATGAAGTTCGGCGCCGACTTCCGCCGCAACCGTTTCGACACCCTCCGCGGCAACCCCTTCTTCGGCCAGTTCATCTTCGGTTCCATCTTCTCTTCCAGCAGCGACACCCCAGGCTCCGGCGCCCCCTTCGCCGATTACCTCATGGGCTTCCCCTCCCTCATCCAGGGCACCCAAATGCTCGATTGGGGCCGCCAGGCCGATGTCTACTTCGGCGCCTTCTTCCAGGACGATTGGAAGCTCTCCAAAAAGCTCACCCTCAACTTCGGCCTCCGCTACGACCTCTACACCCAGCCCATCGATATCCGTAACCGCGGCGGCCTCTTCGATCTCGATAAAGCCCGCTTCGCCGTCCCCGGCGCCGATGGCTACACCCGCGCCATTGTCGACGGCGATCACAACAACATCGGCCCCCGCGCCGGCTTCGCCTGTCAGGCCGGCCGCCGCTGGGTCATGCGCGGCGGCTACGGCATCTTCTACGGTCTCCGCGATCAGAATCAGGAGGTCACCCAACTCGCCGGAAACAATCCCAATACCCCAGCCCTCATCGCCCCCGTCGTCAGCGCCTCCCGCACCGTCGCCCCGCCCTACACCATCAATACGCCCGTCCTTGCCGGCCCCACCGCCACCACCCTCGAAGCCTATAGCGCCACGTCCCCCCTCACGCGCACCATCCGTTCCCAGGGCTTCCACGACGCCCGTTTCCCTCGCCTCGAACAGTACAACTTCTCCCTGCAGTTCCAGCCCGCCGAAGCTCTGCTCATTGAAACCTCCTACCAGGGCGCCCGCGGCCGCGACCTCGCCACGCTCTTCATCAACGTCAACCAGGTGCCCTTTGAATACGCCCTCGACGGCCGTAACATCCAGCGCAACCGGCCCTACCCCATGGTCAACGGCACCGTCATCCCAACGTTCTCAAAGGCCAAGTCCAACTACAACGCCTTCAACCTCCGTGTCGAAAAGCGCCACCGCAACGGCCTCAACTTCCTCGCCAACTACACCTGGCAGAAGAACATGGAGGAAGGCGGCTCCGGCCCCAGTGCGTTCACCCAGAACGGCGGCACGTCCATTGCGCTCGACGCCTATAACCTCTCCCGCGAAAAGGGCCTAGCGCCCATCGACGTGGCCCATATCTTCAACGTGAGCTACGGCTACGAACTCCCCTTCGGCCCCGGCCAGCGTTGGGCCAGCGGCGGCGGCCCGCTCGGCAAGGTCATCGGCGGCTGGCAGGTCAACGGCATAACCACGCTCCGTGGCGGCTTTCCCACCGACATCCGCACCAACCGCCTCCCGCCCATTTTCAACACCTTCAACGTGCCGGACCGCGTCAAGGGCGAACCCGTTCAAGTCACCAGCAACCGCGGCCCCGATCGCTTCTTCAACCCCGCGGCCTTCCGCGTCCCGGGCACCACGCCGTCCAACACCGGCGCGCCCATTCAGCTCTTCGGCGATTCGGCCCGCCGCGTCGCCCGAGGCCCCGGCTCGGTCAACTTCGATTTCTCGCTCTTCAAAGAAGTGACATTCAACGAGCGCATGCGCCTCCAGTTCCGTGCCGAGGCGTTCAACCTCACCAACACGCCCACGTTCTCGCTCGCCAGTTCCAACAGCCCGCCTATGACCTGCATCGGCCGCACGCCCGGCTCCGCCTGCAACGACAACAACCCGGAGTTCGGCAAGCTCAGCGGCGCCCAGGCCACCGGCCGCCAGTTGCAGTTCGGTTTGAAGTTTTTGTTCTGACATAGCGCCGGCACGCCACCCGGGCATCGTGCCGTCCAATGGATTGATGCCCACTTCACCAACTCCGCCCGTCGCACTCGAAAGAGCCTACTCACTCACCCTTCGGCTGATCGCAAAAACAAACAGCCTGCCCCGCTCCCACCGCTTCACGCTCGGAGACCGCATCTATGCCCTATCCCTCGATCTCGTTACCAGCCTGACGCAGGCCACCTTCAGCCATGACAAATCGCGCACCCTGGAAACGGCAAGCGAGCGGGTTAACTCACTCCGCATTCTCCTCCGCCTTGCCCAAGACCTCAAGCTCCTGTCGTTCGATTCCTACGTCCACGCCACCACCAGCTTGGACGAAATCGGCCGTATGATCGGCGGTTGGCGGAAAGCGCGATGAGCGAACTCTGGGCGCACCTCACCGGGGCCCCAAACCTCTTCCATGCCGCCCGCCGCGCTGCCGCCGGCAAAAAGTCACGCCCCGATGTCGCCGCCTTTCTGGCCAATCTGGAACCCGAACTCTTCCGCCTCCAGCGCCAACTCCTCTCCGGCGCCTACCGCCCCGGCCCCTGCCGCGACTTCCGCATCGCCGATCCCAAGCCCCGCCTCATCTCCGCCGCACCCTTCCCGGACCGCGTCATCCATCACGCGATAACGAACGTCGCCGAACCCCTATTCGAGCACCGCTTCGTTCCTTACTCCTACGCCTGCCGCACCGGTTTCGGAACCCACAAAGCGCTCGACCACGCCCGCCAGTCCTGCGCCCGCCACTCCTTTGTCTTGAAGCTCGATATCCGCAAATACTTCCCCTCCATGGACCATCAAATCCTCCTGGACCTCCTCGCCCGCGTCATCCGCTGCCCCAACACCCTGAAACTGATCGAAACCATCCTCGCCAGTTCCTCCCTCCCGGAGGACATGATCCACTACTTCCCCGCCGATACCCTATTCACGCCCACCAGCGCCGTCGCGGGCTCCCTCTCGGCAATCAAACCTCTCAGTTTTTCGCCAACGTCTACCTCAACCCCATGGACCAAATGATAGTCCGCAACCTCCGTCCCGGCGCCTACGCCCGCTACGTCGACGATTTCCTGCTCTTCTCCCACAGCAAGGAACAACTCCACGAAATGCATCACGCCATCCGCGAATTCCTCTACGGCCTCCGCCTCTCCCTCCACCCCGGCAAATCCCGCGTCTACCGCTGCCTCGATGGCTTTCCATTCCTCGGCTTCCGTTTGTTCCCGGATCATATGCGTCTGGTGCGCCCAAACGTTGTCCGCTTCCGCCGCCGCCTCCGCCAACTGCATGCGGACTTCCATGCCGGGCTTATCAGCAAGGAAACGGTCAATCAATCCGTGCGGGCCTGGATCGGCCATGCCATGCATGGGGACACCTGGCATCTCCGCGAACAGTTATTTGAACAGTTCCCGTTCCTTTCAGGCATATTCCCGCCCGAATAGCGCGGCCCTGGCCGCGAGCCGAGCCCAAGACCAGGACCTGTTTTTGTTTGACGTAAGGTTGCCCCCGCGTCGGGACCGCCGCCCGGTAATGGAAAAGCACGCTCCCGCCGATCCCTCGGCGGAACTCTGGCGGCAGGCAGTTACACCTGTTCCATGTCCACCGGCCAGCCGGAACCCCAGGGTATTGTTCTGTTCGTCCGGTTGGTTGTTGTTACGGTACGACGAGCGCGCGTTCCTTCGATTGTTGTTGAAGGCCCCGCCCCGCCACACGTTACGGCTGCGTTCCGCTTCACAGTGTAGCAATGCCAGTCCGGGCGAGGGGGCTCGCCCCCTCGCGCTCCCCCGCCGGCATTCCAGGTCGCGCGTCAAAAGGAAAAGGGAAAAAACCTCAAGGGATTCCCCCGGCCAGCCGGAACCCCAGGGTAAGGCTCTGAACGACCGGCTGGCCGAAGAGACGGCACGACGAGCGCGCGTCCCTCCGATTGTTGCCGAAGGCCCCGCCCCGCCACACGTAGGTTCCGGAGCCCTTCTCCCACTCGGAGGAAGTCCACTCCCACACATTCCCGATCATGTCGCAAGCCCCCTCCGCGCTCGCTCCTGAGGGATACAATCCCACCGGCGTTGGACGATGCAGATTGCTTTCGGAATAGTTGGCTCGCGACGGATTGATATCCGCGTTACCCCAGGGATACTTCGTACAGTTCGGCCCTCGCGCCGCCCGCTCCCACTCCTCCTCCGTTGGTAGCCTTCCCCCGGCCCACTTGCAGTAGGCTGCCGCCTGGTGCCAGGTCACATGCACAACTGGCCAATTTGGATACTCCAACTGCACTTCCCATTTTTCTGGCACCCGGTTTGGGGCGTTGCCGTCCTCTACGAAGCGCTGATACTCGGCCACTGTCACCGGGTATTTGCCAATTCGGAAAGCCGCCAAGTCCACCACGCGCGGCGTCTCATCTTCATACGCCTCCTTATCGTAGTGCCGCCCGTGTTTATCCTCGCTCTGCGCGCCAATCCAGTAGTTCTCTGACGCCGGAATCTCTACCCACTCCTGTTTCGCCAGCCGCGAATCCCCAGCCTGTCCCAACGCCTCCGCCGCCGCCAATCGGTCATCAAATGGTACACTTCTCGACTTCTCCCCATCAAAAATATCCATCACCAGCCGTAGGGATTCCGCATACCGGAGATCGGCCACCTCATACCCCGCCAAGTCCTGTAGCAGCGCCCCAATGAAGCCCACACATTGCGCTCGCCGGGCGAGCGTCGGCCGCTCTCCCATCCCATCCAGCACATTCCGCAGAAACGCGTTCACCTTCGCCGGCCCCGCTTTATACAGCAACCCGCCATACAGCAGCACCGTCTCCCGCCACTCCGGCCGGTAAATCTTCGCGTCGTCTCCCAGCAACAATGCGTGTTGGTCCGCGTCCTCCAGTCCCGCAATCTCCAGCGCCGCTAAATACTCCTGAAACGTCAAGTGCCAAAACGCGATATCCTCCCCTCGGCTCACCACAATGCCGCTATCCGACTCTTCGGCGACCAGAAACCGTTCCACCTCATCCTTCGTCCCAAATCGGCCTCGCAACCGGTCCCCCGCCCAGGCCAGCGGCGCCTGCTTCCGGCGGCCCTCGGAATCAAGTTGCATCGCCAGCGCCAACGTCCGCAACCGCATTAGACACTCGTCCGGACTCTTTCGCCCTGCCGCCCTGTCCCGCTTCTCCGACAGCCATTTCACAATGGAAGCGTACAGGTCCACCCGCTTCTCCGGCAGCTTCACGTTGTTATGCTGCAGCACCGCCAGCGCCGTCAGCATCACCGGATTCCGCGCCATCTTCCGGATCTCCCGCCTTCCGTTAACCGACGATAACAACTCCTCCCGGAACTTCCTCTCCGCCGTACCATCCGCCGGATACAACAGCTTGGCCAGCTTTGCCAGAAACTCACAAATCGCCTCCGGCTCCAGATCTCCAATCGACCGTTCCTCAAACCCCGAAATCAGCACCTTGCCTTCCGGTCGCGATGTAACTACAAACCGGCACCCGGCATAGGCCGCGGCAGATTTCCCAATCAGTTTCGCCATCCATTTGCGGGATGTCCGGTCCGGCGTCTCGTCCAGCCCGTCGATCAAAACCTGGCAGCCGCCCGCCTGGAGTTTCTCGCGAAAATACTCCGCCCCCAATTCGCATAGATTGTTTTCTTCGCAGTGGTTCTCCAGAAACAGCGGAATCCACTCGGGTGACGTATCCTCCGCCGGCCCCGTCTTGGGGTACCGCTGGCCGACGAAGTTCGCAAGCGCCGCCGCCTCTATCCGCACCGGCAATGGCGCCCCTTCTCGCCAATCGCGGCTCAAATGAAACGCCACTCGCTTCAGAAACGTGCTCTTCCCCGCCCCCGGATCGCCCACCAGCAGCAAAGTCCTATGCGCGTCAAGCGCTTCCTCGAGCGGAATGGACCGCCCGCGATCTCCCACACCATCCGCCGCTCCCGTGGTCGTCAACGGAAGATAGAACTCGTCCATCGGGAACTTGTATGCCTTGTTCTCTCCCACCACCAACCCCTGCACCTCGAAGTAACATGTCGCCTCGCGCATCGCATGCAGATAGCGGCTTGGATCATGGGCCTTCTTCGGCGTCCATGCCTGGCCATAGGCCGAAAAACGAAGGTCCTTCTTTGTGATCCAGGTGTCGCCCTTCTCGGAACTCCGGTTGTCCCCAATCCACTCCTTCCGGCCCATGTCGTATCCGCGCGTCCACCGCTCGACTCCCGTAGCCGTCAGCCGCAAACATTGATACTGATTCGGCACCTCGGCTGGCCGCTGCGCCCGCTCCAATGCCGCGCTGCCCGTCGACACCACCAGCAGATCCCCCAGCCGGTCCCACTTCGCATTGTGCGTGTGTCCATGCAACAGCAGATCCAGCGATCCGCCTAAAATCTGGCGCAAATCCCCCGCATCCCGCAGATTCTCATCGTCGTCCGTATCGCCCCGGATCACATTGTGATGCACCAGCCCCAGCACCGCCCAGTCCTCCCGCGGATACCGCGCCAACTCCCGTTCAAACCATCGCAATTGGTTCTCGCCAACCTGCCCATAGTGCGTGTTGTCCAAATGGCTCTCCGCCATCGTCGAATTCAGCCCCGCCACAACCAGCCGAAGTTCCGGCATCTCCCAAAGGCTCCACGGCTGCGCTTCGGTAAACGGAGTCCCGTAAAACTGCTTATACAGGTTCGCGTAGAGCTCCCACTTCGGCCAGAAAGGAGGTTTCGGCTTTTTCTCATTCCCTTCGCATTGAGCAAAGTACGCTTCGCAGAGCTTGCGATTAATGTCGTGATTCCCCGGAACAATCGCCACGCGCTCCCGCGGAATTTTCAGGTAATTGCAGAGCCCATCAAGCAACAAATAGACATCGTCAAACTCACTCTTCCGCCCCCACTCCGCCAAATCCCCGGTCACCACCACCGCATCCGGCTTCACGCCGTAGTCCGTCCGCAAACCCTCCAGATCCAGTTCCAGCCGCTTGTATAGAGTGTCAAACTGCAGGTCCTCATCCGCCGTCTGCCAATTCCCAAATCTATGATGCCGCCCAAACTGCGTGTCGGAAAGGTGAAGGAGAGTAACTGAGTCGCGTTCGGCCGCCATATCTCGCCAATCATATCAACCGTAACCTCCACGCTCCGCCCAGCGGTGATATAACAGCCCCATGCAACGCCGCGCCTTCCTCGCCTCCCTCCCCGCCGCCTCCCTCCTCCACGCCCAATCCCCCGCCAGCCCCGTCTTCCCCTACGGCGCCGTCTACTTCCGCAAGTCCAACCCGCCCGAAGAAGACTGGGCCGCCGACCACAAACTGGCCGCCCAAATGGGCATCAACAACTTCCGCCACTGGTTCATGTGGTCGGCCATCGAAGTCGCCCCCGGCAAATTCGACTGGCGCGACTACGACCGCATGTTCGATCTCGCCGCCGAAAACGGCATCAAAGTAACCGTCGCCGAAATGATCACCGCCGCCCCCGAATGGATGTACGATCAGTTAAGCCACGCCCGCTATCTCGCCTCCGACGGCACCCGTACAGACTCTTCCATCTCCGGCTCCTCCGCCACCGGCGGCTTCCCCGGCCTCTGCCTCGATAACGAAGACGCCCGCGAACGCGCCGCCGCCTTCCTCACCGCACTCGTCAACCGCTACAAAGACCATCCCGCCATGTGGGCCTGGGACCTCTGGAACGAACACGCCTGGCCCGGCGGCGCGCCGCCCAAAATGCTCTGCTACTGCGACGCCACCCAGCAAAAGTTCCGCGCCTGGCTCCAGAAAAAATACGGCACCCTCGAAGCCCTCGGCAAGGCCTGGTATCGCTACAGCTACGCCGATTGGTCCAACGTCCATCCGCCCCGCTCCTTCGGCGGTTACCCCGAAAGTCTCGATTGGCTCGAATTCCGCACCGACAACATGTTCCGCCTCCTCCAATGGCGTGTCGATCTTGTCCGCGCTCTCGACAAACGCAACCGCGTCACCGCTCACGGCATCGCCTCCACCCTCGAAGGCCTCCCCGCCTCAGCCAACGACGATTGGCGCTCCGCCTCCCACGTCGATTCCTGGGGCCTCACCTGGGTCGCCTCCCGCAAAGGCAGCGAACTCTGGAAACAGTTCCACGCCCTCGACCTCACCCGCGCCGGTGCCCGTGGCAAACCCTTCTGGCACGCCGAAGCCCAGGCCGGCCCCCTCTGGATGCAGCCCCAGGTTATCGGCCGCCCCCGCGAAGATGGCCGCATCACGGAAGCCAAAGACGTTCGCCTCTGGAATCTCATCTCCATGGCCGGCGGCGCCACCGGCATCCTCTATCCCCGTTGGCGCCCCCTGCTCGATGGCCCTCTCTTCGGCGCCTTCGGCCCCATGGGTCTCGATGGCTCCGTCACCCCCCGCGCCGAAATGGCCGGCTCCCTCGCCCGCTGGGCCAATGCCAATAAGGACGTCTGGCGCTCCCGCCCCGTCCGTGGCGATGTCGGCATCGTCTTCGTCCCGGAAGCCGAAGTCTTCAATTTCGTCCAGCAAAACGGCAGCACCAAACACTACGCCGAATCCGCCCGCGGCGCCTACCAGGCTTTTTTCGACTCCCATATCCAGCCCGATTTCGTGCACCTCGACGACATCGCCCAATACCCCTTCGTCTACCTTCCCTACCCCATTCACTTGAAAGAGGCGAGCGCCCGAAAGCTCGAAACCTACGTCCGCAACGGCGGCATCCTCGTCAGCGAAGGCTGCCCCGGCTACTTCGGCGAACGCGGCAAAGTCGGCACCGTTCAGCCCAACTACGGCCTCCACTCCCTCTTCGGCGCCCGCGAAAGCTACGTCGAATTCACGCCCGACCTGCTCGAAAACTCCACCTTCATCGCCAACGGCCAGCAAGTCGGCAGCCGCTACTTCATCCAGCAGTATTCGCTTGCTGGCGGCAAACAGGCGGGTTCGTTTTCTAACGGCGCCATCGCCGCCGTCGAACACTCGGCCGGCAAGGGCCGCACGCTCCTCCTCGGCGCCTTCCCCGGCGGCGCATATTTCCTCCACCACGCCCCCGCCACCCGTCTCTTCTTCGCCCGCCTCCTCGAATGGGCCGGCGTCAAACCGGTGCTCCAAATCGATGAACCCGCCGTCCAGGCCCGCCTCCACACGGGTGCGGGCGGCAGCTATCTCTGGGTCGTCAACCCCACCCACGCCACCCGTTCGGTCACCGTCACCCTCGCCGCCGCCTGCAACGGCGCCACCGAACTCTGGCAATCCGGCATCCCCGCCCCAAAGGTCACCGGCCGCCAAATCCAGCTCACCGTGCAGGACCGCAACGTCGCCGTCCTTCGTCTCGGCTAGCCAACGCAAATCGCCGCGTTCACTCGGCGGAGGGCAGCCCCACTTGCTTTCCCTCCCCCCGGTACAACCGCCGTATCCGGATCTCTAGGGTAACCAACGCAACTGGCGACAGTACCGGCCCAGCCTCCAGCCTCCTCATTTGGTCGTCGATGAGTGAGAGGATTCGCCCATGAATCTCTCGCTCCACTCCTAGGTCGTGCCGAACCCTCTCGCGGCTCCGCAACGCTCGATAGAGAGTGTAGACCCCGGCCAGCATCAACGTCCCTGCTCCAGCGCCCGCGCCGATTTGATACTTCGCACCCAGTGCCGCTATCTGTCCCTTTGAATCGAGCGAGATCACGAACGCCAGAATTAGACCGCCGTAGACCATCAATCCGCCAAACAGAGTCGCCAAAATATTGCGTTCGCGAACCTCGTTTAGCCGGTCGATGGATTCGCTCGATGTCTCCGCCAGCGAAACCAGATCTTGCAACTCCCTCACAATCGGATGTATCTGCTCATTCGTTTCTGTCATGAATGAAACTCCGAAATCGCCGCAATCGCCTGCATGAACTCGCGAAGGATCTTCAACTGTTCCTGTCGTTCCAATCCCGACTTCGCCACTTCGCCATTCCACGAAAAATCCCGCTCAAACGCGCACGTCTCCAATACATGAACCGCCACGTTCTGTTGCCCGATATCTCTTTGGAAATCGGCCAGCGCCCGCCCAAATCCACCTGATCCCAATGGGTGGTAATGGTCCAACGCTGCCTGTCGATCACCCGCAAACAAATCGACCTTGTTCACAGCCACCGCCAGCCACTTCGGACGGCTGTGTTGCTTTTGCAGCTTCCGTATATCGGAAAGCACCACGCGAAGATCTTCAATCTCCAGCCGCAAATTTCGCTCTCGTAGCTTTGCGATTGTGTCCAGCCCGTCGTTCTGGATCAGCGCTCTGGCCGATGCTGGATTCCTCGGGGCAACGTAGCCGTAATCCACCAAGTGAATCACACCCTCCAAACCAGCGTTGTTTTGAAAAGTGCTGATCGCGCCCGCCGCGCGGAAACCCTCCTGCCCTGGCAGAATTCGAACCAGTTTCGTCCAAGCGCCCGCCGTGATCGCCGCCACCTCAACGCTTCTCGATTCATCGGGAATCTCAAACGCCAAATCGCGCGCGCTTCCATGCATCTGCGCCGCCAGTATTGTCTTTCCAACCCCGGCATGGCCCGTAAGTACAATTTGGGTGGCACCTCGGTCGGCGTACGCTTTCAGTTGCGTCCAATATCTCTGTATCGAATGACGATAACTATAGCCCTGTACACCAAGGCGAGCAGCGAGCGAAACTGCGGTGGTCCACTCCATTGTTAGGGAATCGATTTAGGACAGGCGCCGGCTGGGGCCAGCCATCTACAACACAGTATCGCATCTCATACTCCCCCGGTGATTCCGTCCAATAGCTCTCCCCCCTCTCCCGAAAACTCGTATATCCTTGGCGTAGGAGGCTCTTCCCAATGACCCATCTCTCCCGCCGCAACTTCCTCTCCAGCGCCATCGGCGCCGGCCTGCTCTCGGCCACCTCCGTCCACGGCAAGGCAACCGATTGGGTCACCCTCGGCAAGTCCGGCGTCAAAGTCACCCGCCTCGCCTTCGGCACCGGCTCCAATGGCGGCCGCGTCCAGCGCGCCCTCGGCCAGGAAGAGTTCACCCGCCTCGTTCGCCACGCCTACGACCGTGGCATCCGTTTCTTTGAAACCGCCGAATCCTACGGCGAAATGCACAAAATGCTCGGCATCGCCCTCAAAGGCATCCCCCGCGACACCTACCGCCTCATGTCGAAGGTGACCACCCGCCCCAACACCGATCCCCACGCCAAAATCGACGAACTCCGCTCCCTCATTCAAAGCGACTACTTCGACGTCCTTCTCCTCCATAACCAGCACTTCGCCACCTGGCCCACCGATTCACTCCGCTGGCAGGACGCCCTTCTCGAAGCCAAACACAAACAGGCTATCATCGGCCACGGCGCCAGCGTCCACGGCCTCCCCGCTCTCCGCAAGTTCCCCGGCAACAAGTGGCTCGAAGTCGCCCTCATGCGCATCAACCACAAAGGAACCAAAATGGACGCCGAGGACTTCGCCACCCGCGGTCTCGGCAACGTTCCGGAGGTCACCACCCACGCCCGCCAACTTCACTCCGAAGGGCTCGGCCTTATCGGCATGAAAGTGATCGGCGAAGGCGCATTCACCACCCGCGAAGACCGCCAGCGCGCCATGCACCACGCCTTCAATAACGCCGGTGTCGACGCAGTCACCGTCGGCTACAAAAGCACCGCCGAAATCGACGAGGCCATCGAGAACCTCAACCTCGCCCTCCAATAATCGGCCGGGCCGCCGCGAAACCTCACCGCAACACACCCACGCTCGTCATCGACCATGGCAGGTGCTTCAACTGGTGTACAATCTTCCCCGCACCGTCGAACTCGACTATCCGCCCGCCCATGTAATCGGTGACTAACAATCCCCCTCCCTCCAGCGGTGCGAACCCCGACGTCCAGGCCATCCGCGCCTTGTCATTCGCCCCGCCATAAACCGTCATCACTTTCCCATCCGCACCCACCTTCCGCACCTCCCCCGGCCCCGCCAGTCCAATCAATACGGACCCATCCGCCAACGGCAGCGCGTGCGCCGGCATCCGCCCCGGAAACTCCCACTTCTTAACCACCCCGCCCGTCGCATCCAACTCCAGTATCAGCCCCGCCTTCTGCACCGCCACCAGCGTCGTCCCCGCCGCCGTCCGCCGCGCCCGCCGCATCGCCAGCCCCTTATACTCCGGCTTCTCCACGCTCCACGCCGTGCTCCCATCCGCCCGAACCTCAAACACCCTTGCCCGCATATCATCCACCAGCAGCGTGTTCCCATTCGCCAGCCGCTGCGCGCTAACCAGGTTCACCCCCGTCATCTTAAACTGCCACGCCACCTTCTGCTCCCCATCCAATTCGGTCACCACCCCCTTCGGGTCTTCAATGTAAAGTACTCCCCCGCGCTCCAGCGTCGCCGCCTCCGTCGCCCGGTTGTTTGCCCGCCGCCAAAGTACCCGCCCGCTCGGCCAGGCCAGGCCAATAATCGCCGCCCCCGTTCCATGATCGGTCACCACAATCGTCCGCGCTTCCGCCAGCGCCGGCTTCAATTTCCGGTTCAGGAAATCCAGCGTCCGCGCAAACGCCCGCTCCTCATCGGCGCCCTTGAACCCGTGCCCCGCCTCGGCTATCGTTTCCAGTTCCGCCTCCACCCCAACGCTTTTCAGCCGCTCCACCAAAAACAGCGACTGCTCAAAAGGAACATTCTGGTCCCGCGTCCCGTGAATCGCCAGCACCGGCGCCGAATCCGGATTCACCCACGCCAGCGGACTCGCCCGGTAATGCGTGTCCAACGCTGCCTCCCGGTCCCCGCCCAACAACTGCGGCAGCGCCGTCGCCGCGTTCCGGCTGCCCTCATAGGCCCGCCGCATGTCAGACCGTCCGTAATAACTAACCGCGCAATCCACCGCCGACGATACGTGCCCGTTCGGCCCATTTCCCTCCAGCCCCGCCACGCCCCGCGTCACCGCCAGAAACTGCGCCCACGTCGCCCCGGCCGACACCCCAATCGCCCCTATCCGCTCCCCATCCAAACCGTACTTTGCACCGTTCGCCCGCAGGTATCGCACCGCACTCTTCACGTCGTGCAAAGGCAGCGGAAACTGAAACATCGGCGTCAGCCGGTAGCTCACCGTCGCCGCCACATACCCGTTCGCCGCCAGCCGCTTGGCCATCCCCAGCATGCTGTCGCGCTTCCCGCCGCTAAACCCGCCCCCGTGAATCAGCACCACCCCCGGATACCGCCCCGTCCCCTTCGGCCGCGCGATGTCCATCTCCAGCCGGCCCATCGGGCCCGGCGCATAGGCCACCCCGGTATCCACCACCACCTCCGGCGTTTCCGCCGCCCACGCCATCACCGTCACCACTGCCAGCAGGAGAACTCTCATAGTTTCGCCCGCTTAGAATATCCCAACCCGCGCCCCATGCGGGGCCTGGCCCGCTCAGTTGAAATGAACAATATCCGGCCGTGCCGACGTTAGCGATAGGTCCCGGCACAGCAAACACGTGCTCTTGTAATCGCCCCGAATCGCCAGCACCGCCTCCGGCACTTTCAGATAGTCGTCGTCCAGGTTCTCCGTCGCAATCGACATCCGCGGCCGGAACTTCCGGATCGTCTCCGCCGCCCCCGAAATCGCCTGCCGCTCTGCGCCCTCAATGTCCATCTTGATGTAGTCCACTTTCCCCAGCCCCAGTTCCGCCACCATCTTGTCGATCGTCGTCAGCGGCAGCCGCACCTTCACCGGCGTCTGTCCCGCCACCTCGTCGCGCGTCTTCATCACAAACGAATCCAAGGCCGAATTGGTGTAGATGTTCATCTCGAAAAAGTCGTCTTTGTCCCAAACACCCTTCGCGTAAACCACCACGCGGCCCTCGGCGATCTCTTTGGCGAACGTTCGCTTCATCGCCTCCACATTCCCTGGCGATGGATCCACCGCCACCACTTTGCTCGCCCCAGCCGTCAGTGCCTCATGCACAAACGTCCCCGTGTTCGCCCCGCAGTCCAGCACCACATCGCCCGGCCGCACACGGTACTCGCCGTCTCCATACACATGCGTCAATTGCTCGGTCAGCACAAACTGCAGCGCGCTTCCCTTCGGCGCATAGAAATCCCGCACCGGCGTTCGGTGGACCACCAGGTCCGTTCCCATCACCGGTTCCACTTTCGTGTCCCGCAATAGCCGCCAATTCGTAATCGCCGCTTGCACCGCATGAATTGGCAGCACCCGCGCCAGGCTGCACCCATTGGCCTGTCCCATCGCCACCACCGCGCCGCTTCGCGCCACCACCCCGGCCACATACAGCCCCGCCGCCGCCAATAGCACCAGCGGTATCCCCGCCAGCGGACGTATCCGTCGCTTTACGCGAGTGCGCTTCTCGCTCATACACCTCCATCGGCGGTTCCTCCCCTAACCTGTATTGCAATTGTCAACATTTGTTGCCTCGCACTTTTCTTGGAATACCCGGGAAGAGAATCCGCCCCCGCAACGTCAATGGAAACAACATGAACCTGTTCAGTTCCTGGTGGCTCGATCTCAAACTCGCCGTCCGCATTTTGGCCAAGCACCCCGGCATCTCCTTCGCCGGCGCCGCCGGCATTGCGGTCGCCGTCGCTCTCGCCGCCGGTGCCTCCAGCGTCATCTATGACAACTTCCTCACCACCGCCCTCCCGCTCCACGAAGGCCATCGCATCGTCGCCCTCGAACTCTGGGATTCCGCCGCCGGCAAACCGGAACCCCGTCTCACCCGCGATTTCCAGCTATGGCGCCACCAATTGAAATCCGTCCTCGAACTCGGCGCCTTCCGCATCTCCTCGCCCAATCTCATCTCCCCCGGCGCCCCCCCGGAAAGCGTGCGCGTCGCCGCCATCACCGCTTCCGGCTTCTCGGTCGCCCGCGTCCAGCCGCTCCTCGGCCGATTTCTCCAGGAACAGGACGAACACCCCGCCTCGCCCCCCGTCGTCGTCATCGGCGAATCCGTCTGGCGCCACCGCTTCGCTGCCGATCCCGCCATCCTCGGCCGTTCCCTCCGCCTCGGCGCCACGTCCAACACCATCGTCGGCGTCATGCCCTTTGGCTTCGCCTTTCCCGTCAACGATCAGCTCTGGGTTCCCCTCCGCCTCGGCCCCGCGGTGCCCGAACCTCTCTCCGGTCCGCCGCTAGTTGTCTTCGGCCGCCTCGCCCCCGCCGCCTCGCTCCATAGTGCGCAGGCCGAACTCACCGCTCTCGGCCGCCGCGCCTCGCTCGATTTCCCAACCATCTACACCACCCTGCGTCCCCAAATCATGCCCTACCCCCGGCCCTTCGCCGGCATCCACCAGGGCGTCGATGTCTCCGCCCTTTTCGGTATGCAGGGCATCTTCTTCGCCCTGCTCGTCCTCGTCTCCCTCAACGTTACAGTTCTCGTCTACACCCGCACCGCCATGCGCCAGTCCGAAATCGGCCTTCGCACCGCCCTCGGCGCCAGCCGCGGCCGCATCGTTGGCCAGCTTTTCATTGAGGCCTTCGTCCTCTCCGCCCTCGCCTCCCTCGCCGGTCTCGCCCTCGCCTCGCTCGCCCTCCGCTGGGTCGCCGGCGCCACCGCCCACATCGCTTCCGCCCTTCCCTTTTGGATGACGTTCCAGCTCTCCTGGCAATCCGGCCTCTACGCCGCCGCCCTCACCGTCGTCGCCGCCGCCATCGTCGGCATCGTCCCCGCCCTCCAGGCCACAAAGTCCAATCTCCAGTCCGGCCTCAAAATCGCCGAAACCGGCGGCATGGCCCTCGGCCGAACCTGGACAATTCTCGTCGTCGCCCAGGTTGGCTTCGCCGTTGCCTTCCTGCCTCCCGCCCTTGTCGCCGCCTGGAACGACGCTCGTGACGGTTTCGCCGGTCTCGGCTTCCCCGCCCAGGAATTCCTCTCCGCGAAGCTGGATTCGGACATCCCCGATAACACCCCGCGCTTCGCCGCCTCCCAAGCCGAATTCATGCGCCGGCTGGAGGCCCATCCGCAAGTCGCCACCGTCTCGTTCTCCCGCTTCCATCCCGGCAACGAGGGCGGCGCTTCCATCGCCGCCGAAGGCCAGCCATCGGAGGTCCGCGAGGCCCGTTGGAACCATGTCGATATCAACTTCTTCGGCGCCTTCAACGTTCCCGTTCTCGCCGGCCGTGTCTTTCAACCAGCCGATCTCGCCGCCTCCCCCGCCGCCAGCCAGGCGGTGGTCGTCAATCTTCCCCTTGCCCAGCAGCTCTTCGCCGGCAACGCCCTCGGCCGCCGCATCCGCTACGCTCGTCCAAACGCCACTCCCGGCCCCTGGCTTGAAATCGTCGGCATTGTCGCGGACTTCCCCACCGGCGCCAGCCCCGGCATGCGCGATCAGTTGCAGCTCAAGGTCTATCACGTCATCCCGCCTGGCGCCGCGCGTCCCGCCGCCCTTGCCATCCGCCTCCGCCACGTCGCCCCGGCCGCCTTCAGCCCGGCCCTCCGCCAATTGGCTCTCTCGGTGAATCCGGACCTCCATCTCACCGAAATCCAGGGCTTGGACGCCGTCATGCGCGGCGAGCAATGGATCAGCCGCATGACCGCCGCGGTCTTCCTTGCCATCACGCTCAGCGTGCTTCTGCTCTCCGCTGCGGGAATCTACGCGTTAATGTCGTTCACCGTCTCCCAGCGCCGCAAGGAGATCGGGATTCGCCTCGCCTTGGGCGCCGGCTGGCGTCACATCGTCGCCGGCATCTTCTCCCGCGCCCTGGCGCAATTGGGCACCGGCGCCCTCCTCGGCGCCGCCCTGGGCGCGCTGCTCGAACGCGCCTCCGGCGGCGTCCTGCTCCGCGGCAACGCGGCCGTGGTCGTGCCCATCGTGGCCGCTGCCATCGTCGCCGTCGGCTTCCTCGCCGCCCTCGGCCCCACTCGCCGCGGCCTCCGCACCGAACCAACCTCCGCCCTACGCGAACAATAGCCCAAACCGGTCTGGCCCCCCGCCGTGGCAGCGCCGCAGGAACGCACCTGGTTAAAACGCAGGTGACTGACAACACCTTCCCGCCAAAATAGGAGCCCCGCCGATTAGTCGCTTTTGGGTGTCCCCAGAGGAATGCGGTCACAACCCATCGGTATTTATTTTTCCGCCAACAACCTTCCTATAATCAACATTTTAGGCTATCCAGTACCAAATCTCACTTAGTACCGGGCCGCTAACTCGCATGGTAAAACGGAACTAAGGGAGAGTATCATGCCATCTACTGCACAACAACAAAAGCGTGCTGAACAAGCACGCATCAACGGAGCCAAATCCAAGGGAGCAACAACACCTGAAGGACAGGCAAAGGCCCGCACCGCGTCTTTGCAACACGGCCTTTACGCCACCGAGGCCACGCTCCATTCCACCATCGACCAAACGCAATACGCCGAACTGCGCGCCCACTACCACTCCGTCTGGTCGCCCGAAAACGCCTACTTCGCCGACAAAGTCGACGACCTCGTCAGCTACCGCTGGGAACTCAACCGCCTCCGTGAAGTCCGCCGCCAGCAGATGGCCGAAGTCTTCGCCGACCTCCGCACCGTCGCCGAAGCCGAGATCTACGCCACCGACAAACGCAACATCTTCGAAAAGCTCGACCTCCGAATCCGCCGTTGCAACCTCGAACTCTCCCGCATCGAGCGCGACCTCGTTCGCCTCACCAAACACTTCAAATCGCCGGGAGCCTCCCACAAGCCCCTCAAAACAAACGAAGTCCAATCCGTAACGTTCCCTGGCTACCCGGAAACCCACAGTTTCCAGATACCAACCATGCCGCCAACCGTCGCCCCCGCCGCCGGTGAGCCGCCAAACTAGCCCGGAATCCGGCCGCAACACCCAAATTTTAGGCCCGCACACCCGCTCGCACACTCGAACTGCGTCCAAAAATGTAGAATCGTAGCAACCAAATGGATCGCAGACTCCTCCTCCAATCCGCCGCCGCCGCGCTCACCGCCCAATCACCCAACAAAATCCGCGCCGCCATGCTCGGCACCGGCCACAGCCACTTCTATGGCAAGTACAAAGCCATGCTCGATTCTCCCGATTACGACATCGCCGGCGTCGTCGAAAGTAACGCCGCCGCTCGCGCCGCTCTCCAAAAAGATCCCCGCTACGCCGCCGTCAAATGGCTCGACGAAGCCTCCATCCTCCGCGATCCCTCCATCCAACTCATCGTCGTCGAATGCCGCGTCTGGGAGGCTCTCCCCTGGGGCAAAAAGGTCATCGCCGCCGGCAAACACCTCCACCTGGAAAAACCCGTCGGCAACGAATGGAAGCCCTACAAGGACCTCGTCGAAGAGGCCCGCCGCAAGAATCTGCTCTTTCAATCTGGCTATCTCTGGCGCTTCCATCAGGGCGTCATGGCCGCCATCGACGCCGCCAAAAAAGGCTGGCTCGGCGAAGTCTATATGGTCCGCGGCACCATGAATTCCGATCGCGGCGCCGACGAACGCGCCATCGAAGCCAAATACAAAGGCGGCGGACTCTTCGAACTCAGCGGCCACGTCATTGACCGTATGGTCGAACTCCTCGGCCGCCCCGCCACAGTCAAAAGCTGGCTCCGCCACGACACCAGCGTCAACGACAAACTCGCCGACAACAACCTCGCCGTCTTCGAATTCCCCCGCGCCCTCGGCGTCGTCGCCCAGTCCACGAAAATGGGCGGCTCCGGTGACCACCGTTCGTTCGAAATCATCGGCACCGACGGCACCTTCATCGTCAACCCGGAGTCCAACCCGCCCCGCCTCCGCGTCTTCATGCGCAACGCCCAAGGGCCCTACAAAGCCGGCTGGCAGGATCTCACCATTCCCCCCCAGCCCCGCTTCATCCCCGATTTCGCCGAACTCGCCCGCGCCATCAAAACCAAACAGCCCCTCAAGCACTCCTACGACCACGAACTCCTCCTCCACGAAACCCTTCTCCGCGCCTCCGGAGAACTCGCATGATCACCCGCCGCGCCCTCCTCGCCGGCGCCACCGCGGCCACCACCATTGCCAACAGCGCCATCACCGTCGGCGTCCTCGGCACGGGTAACCGTGGCGCCTACGTCGCCGCCATGCTCGCCAAAAACACCCCGGCCCGCGTCGTCGCCCTCTGCGACATCGTGCCCCAGGCCCTCGACGCCGCAAAAAAACAAATCGGCGTCGAAAACCCGCGCCTCTATTCCGATTTCCGCCAACTCCTGGCCAGCGATATCGACGCCATCTTGATCGCCACGCCCGTCTTCCTCCACGCCGAACACTTTGAAGCCGCCGTCAAATCCGGCAAACACATCTACATCGAAAAGCCCGCCTCCATGGATGTCGCTGGCTGCAAGCGCATCATGCGCGCCGCCGACGCCGCCGACCGCAAAATCAACATCACCTTCGGCTTCCAGCGCCGTTACGGCCAGGTCTACCAAAAGGCCAAACAACTCGCCGATTCCGGCGCCATCGGCAAAATCCACTTAGGCTTCGCCCGTTTCATCAAAAGCGAAGGCCTCAGCCGCTCCGGCCCACGAATCCCCGAACCCCGGACCGCCGCCGAAAAAAGCGCACAGTGGGGCCAGTGGAAAAGCCTCTCCGGCGATCTGATTGTTGAAAACAACGTCCACTCCATCGACGTTCTCAACTGGTTCCTCGGCGGCCACCCGCAAAGCGCCATCGGCTCCGGCGGCGCCACGCTCCCCAAGCGCGGCGACACGCGCGACCACAACTTTGTGGCTTTTGAATACCCCAACGGCGTGCAGGGCCAGCTCTCCGGCACCACCCTCGCCTCCCCCGGCTACCGCGATGTCGTCGAACAGTTCTTCGGCCCTAAGGGAACCATCGAGACATCCGAAAACCATTGGCGCCACTTCCGCGGCCCGAAGGATGAAACCGTCGAAAGGTCTCCCCGCAATATCACCATCGATTCGGTCGCCGCCTTCGTCCAACGCATCCAGTCCGGCACGCCGGAAAACGTCGGCGTCCGCGGTGCTGAAAGCACCCTCACCGCCATTCTCGGCCGCATGGCCATGGACCTCCGCCGCGAAGTCACCTGGGACGAAATGATGAAGGGCTAACCCCACCCCCACCACCGATTACGCCCTTGCTCTGATCCGTGAGCCCGCCGCAAGGATCACTCAGCACCCGGCACGCAGCACGACTGCGGGGACATCGCCTTGGCGTGTCCCCCCTTTCCCGTACTCTTCAGCAACCCCCCACATGCAACACGCCCGCCATCCCCACCCCCACAACCGGTTACGCCCTCGCTCTGATCTGTGAGCCCGCCGCAGGGATCAACCAGCACCCGGCACGCAGCACGACTGCGGGGACATCGCCTTGGCGTGTGCCCCCTTTCCCGTACTCTTCAGCAACCCCGTACAACACGGCGGGTTACAGCTTGCGCAATCCGGCGCCGCCGATGACCAGGCTGATCTGCAACCCCACACATGCAACACGCGCGCCATCCCCACCCCCACAACCGGTTACGTCCTCGCTCTGATCTGTGAGCCCGCCGCAAGGATCAACCAGCACCCGACACGCAGCACGACTGCGGGGACATCGCCTTGGCGTGTCCCCCCTTTCCCGGACTCTTCAGCAACCCCGTACAACACGGCGGGTTACAGCTCGCGCAATCCGGCGCCGCCGATGGCCGGGCTGATCTGCACCCCCACACATGC
>JAEUQC010000098.1 GCA_016789905.1 Bryobacterales bacterium
CCAGCCCATTATTGACGAACTGCTCCCGCAGCAGCCTCTTCCCGATTCCTACTTGCAATACCTCCGCTTGAAGCTTCGCGCTGTCTCCTCAAACCCCTCGGCGGCTGTCCAAAAAACTACGGTTTTGTGTGATCGCTAACACCCGCTGGATCGATGCCGCGGAACAGCGGGCCGGTAGTGATTCCGGAGGCCGTGAGCCACGCCTCAACAGCAGCCACCGGGCAGGTCTCAGAGGTCGTGAGCCGAGGAACGCCAACGCGACGGCCGGCGCCCGCCTGATCGGTCTTTGAACGGCGGAGCGTCACCACGACGCCATCGGCCACGAACTCCAGGTCCTCGACGTTGAGCTCCGCCAGCTCACTCCGCCGGAATGCCCCCGCGAAGCCCAACAACAGCACCGCCGCGTCCCGCCGCCCCCGAAGGTCATCCGGCAACCCTTCGACGATCTGGCGCAGCGTGGCGGGCAGCATCGGCCGTTTCTGACTGGGTGCCGTTCCCTTAGCGCGCGCTACCCCGGACATTACCGCCCGAACTGCTTCCGACTCAGCCGGGGACTGATACCCTGCGGCCGCATGGGCACGGGTAATGGCGACGACTTGGCGGCGAAGAGTCGCAGGCTTACATGTCGAGGCTCGATCAGCAACGAATAGGGCCAGGGTTTCGCCGGAGGCTGGGAGAGCGTCGATGCTGTGGGCCACGCACCAATTCGCGAACGTTCTCCAATCCGCCCGGTAGGCCCGCGCCGTGTTCTCCGCATGAGAGACCGCCGCAAACGCCCGCGCCTGATCGCGGATCGCGTCGAGGGCGACGGCGGGGCCGAGCCCCCCGCGCTGTCCTAATGTGGGTGACGTCAATTGCTGGTTCATGCTGGTTCTTGCCTTTCAGATCGATTCGTTTGCACACCCTGCCTCTTGGGGCGCCCCCCGAGTTTTCTTGATATGCGAACGGTGGGTTGCTTGCTTCGAGGAAGTGGGATCAGAACGGGGCGATGTTCTCGCTGTTGCGCCTGGACTTGGCGGGCGATCCAATCGTCAAGGTCCTCCACGCGATACCGGACATGCCCGCCGAACTTGAGGTACGGCGGGCCGGTGCCTGCGCTGCGGTAGTGGGCCAGGGTCTGTTCGGCAATCTGGGTGAGTTCGGCGACTTGTGCGGGGGTGAGGAGTTTCATGATGGTCCCACTGAATGTCATTCCTAATGCAACGTCAATCCCAGGAGTTGGTGCCGCCTACGCCGCCTCGGTGGAGCCCGTAACAAAAGCCGCGCCCGTGATGTGCAGGATTGAGGCGATAAGGGTTCCGGGCTGGCACGCATCGCCGCCGTTGAACTCCCGCCAATGCCTAATAGCTGCCGTGAGAACGACAAGGTCTTTCGTGTCTCCGGACTCCGCCACCTTCTTCGCTTCAGCCTCAAACTCGACCACCGCGAGCCTATCCGCGCAGCTTTGGGCGTTCGAGGCCAGCTCGGCCAACATCATCATTTCGTTCATGTTTTTCGCGTTCTGGGTGCTCATGTTTTTCCTTTTCAGCGGCGGGGACTTGATCGCCCCGCCTAGATCAGTTTATGCGTAGCGGTACGCATATGTCAATGGAAACTGCGTAGCGGTTAGCATATACTTTAGCTATGGCGAAGATACCCGAGAAGAACCCCGCCGCCGTCTCCCTTGGGCGGGCCGGCGGGCTCAAGCGTGCGAAGTCGCTCTCGAAAGCCGAACGGTCCGCATCCGCACGTGCCGCCGCCAAAGCCCGCTGGGACGCAGAGAAGGCGAAGGCCGAACCCGCCGCCCCGCCGGCGCCCGCGGCGAAGAAGAAGGCGGCGAAGAAGGCGTAGTGTGCCACGACAGAAGGCGGCGCCACGACTCGTAGAACCATGGAGGCTGCCGGATCTGGTCGATCCTACGGCACAGAAATCTACCGTCATAGCATGGCATCGCCATGTATTCATGAAGCGACTGACCGTGTTGATTCCAGACACTCTGCCGTCGCTGTGGCGTGAAGTTTACCCGGTGTACCGTGTGGAGGCCCTTCGCCTTTACGAGGCCCTGCGAACGCCCGTTAAACACCCGTACCTTATGAGGGTTCTGCCGGGAGATTCCGCACTAAGGCGCCCGCCGATCTATACCGCGATTCAAGATTGGGTCCTTCACCGAAATCTCGGCGAGTTATGGGTGCTTGAAATCGTCCGCGACACTCTCGCCGCATGGGCCGGCGAGGATATTCCGGTTCCCGGAAGTGGAACCATCCCCGAATACCTGCGCTTCGACCTGCGCAGCCAGCTGCCCGTTGCGCCGCGTCGATTGCCAGACGAAGGGCTGCCGTTCTCATTGACAGACCCAGGTATCGAACAGCGCAATTCTTATGGGCAGGTGGAGCCCTGGTTGGATTTCGAAAAGCGACTACGCGGAGCGTTTGAAAAGGAACTTGCCGCATACAAACAGCGATTCCATGCAATCGCGGTGGAACCGGTGACCGCCCCATCAATGGGGGAATACGCGGCCTGGACAGAGCCAAGGGCGCAACGAACAGAAAGGCATTTCGATTGGTTGATTCGCTTCCAGGTAGGCGGCGAAGACTTTGGCGGAATCGCCGGTCCTCTGTCGAAGTCCAGAGGTGGACAGCCAGGAAAGCGGACCCTTCACCCTGATTCCGTCCGGGACGCCGTCCGAACGACGGCCGCAGCAATAGGCTTAGATCTCCGTCCGCCACGGAAAGGGCGCCCACCAAAAGCCCAGAAGAAATAAAGCCGGGTTCGCAGAAATCAGACTTCCCTACCTTTTTGGATCAACCAAAATCGTCGAATCTGGTCATGCATGAACGAGCTTATTTCCCTTCGCGAAGCCGCCACAGTCCTAGGCACCCACTACGAAAGGGTCTGGAAGTTGTGCAAAAAGGGAGCGATTCCGCCCGGCGTCGTTGTTCGCCTTGGCGGGAGACTCCTTATCAACCGGCCCCGCCTAGATGAGTGGATTTCAGCCGGAGGTAATAGCAAGGCCACCGCGCGGGAGGAAGCCCCGTGCGCGCAGTAGGCAGTATTCCCATCCCCGCCTTCGCCGCGGCGAACATCCTCGGCGTTCGCCGGTCCGAGATCCGCCGCGCCATCGAGACCGGCGACCTGGCCAACACCACCCCGGCTGGGATCGCCACGTACATCGAGCAAACGGCCAAGGCGGACGCCGAGAGCCACCAGGAGGCCGCCGCATAATGGCCCGCACACGCCTCATAAAACCGGGCTTCTTCGAGAGCGACGAAATCGGCTTCCTCCCTCCGTTCGCCCGCCTACTATTCATCGCCCTGTGGCAACTCGCCGACCGCCAGGGACGACTCGAGGACCGGCCAGCGAGGATCAAGGGATTCGCCTTTCGGTTCGATGACGTAACAACTTCAGACGTCGAAGGATGGCTCCAAACGCTTAGTACAGCCGGATTCCTCCACCGGTATGAGGCTGACGGCCTCAAGTGCATTGAGATTCCCACATTCCTCAAGCACCAGCGACCGCATGCGAATGAGGCCAAAAGCGTCATCCCTGCGCGGCCGATCCACCCCAAGGTAGATCAAGACTTTGCACCAAGGACGCAAGTACTTTCAACCAAGGACGCAAGCGCTTCGCTCTGTAACCCTTCTCCCTTAACCCTTCATACACACACGCTTCCAGCCCGTGCCGCGGCGCCGGTAGGCGCCGCTGTGTGCTCGGTTCCAGCTTCCCCGAAGAAGCCCAGCCGGAAGAAACCCGAAGTCCAACCGGAGGACCCCAGGTTCGCGACCTTCTGGAGCCAGTACCCCCGCCCGAAGGCGAAGCGCGACGCTGAGCGCGCCTTTCGTCAACAGGTGCCCGACGACGCTACCTTTGCCGCCCTGCTTCGCGGACTCGCCGCTCAAGCCGAAGACTTCGGAAGCCGCCCGCTCGATAAGATCCCGTACCCCGCAACATGGTTGAACCGCCGCGAGTGGGAAGACGCACCCGCAGCAACCACCCGCCGGTCGCCGCTTCCCTGAATTCATACGCCGGGCCAACCCTCGAAGTCCCTAAGGAGGTCGCACCGTGACCGACATTCGCCGCGGGCTCCCCTCGACTGTCACCGCCGAAAGGCTGCTCCTTGGCGCCGCACTCGCCGATCCACAGAGGCACGTTCAGGCAGTGAAGGCCATCAGCGAGGCAGATTGGAGCGTTGCCGCCCACCGGCTGATAGCCCAGACCATCGCCAACCTCGCCGCCTCCGGGATTAATCCCGACCGTGTCGCCGTCGCAACAGCGCTCCAGAGTCTGAACCGCCTGGATGAAGTCGGCGGCGTTTCTGGTCTGATTGAGCTCGATTCCGACATGCCCGCCATCGTCACCACAGACGGCTGGGTCCGCCTGATCAGAGAAGCTGGAGCGCGGCGGCACCTCGCGCTGATTGGCCAAACCCTGACGGACCGGGCAACAGACGCCACCCAGGACATCGAGGCCATCACCGACGAAGTAACTCAGCAGATCCAGCAGGCCGGGCAGCATGGGCGCCCGGTTGCCTATGACTGGCGAACCCCGGCGGACATTATCGCCGCGAACGAAGGCCGCTTGGACGCCCTTCTCAGCCCGGCCCGCGCCGGCTGCGGACTTTTGACCCCCTGGCCGACCTTTAACAGCGCAACCGGCGGATTGCAACCATCCGAACTCCTCATCCTCGCAGGCCGCCCGAGCCACGGCAAAAGCGCCGCCGCGCTTCAGATGGCCCACTGCTTGGCCGCTAAGGGAATCGCATCCGCTTTCGTGAGTTTGGAAATGTCGAAGGAATCGCTATTCCAGCGCCTGATCGCGCAGGAGGCCCGCGTCGACCTTCAGAAGATCCGACTGGGGGCCATGGATGCGCAGGAGCGCGCGAAAGTCGCGGCGGCCGTACATCGCCTGCAGCCGTTCCCCATTCACGTCGAAGATTCGGGACGGCACAATATGAGCGCGATCGCCACCAGCATCCGCAAGGTACTGGCCCGGCACCCGGTGAAGTGCGTGTTTTTGGACCACGTACACCTGATACGGACCGCCGGGAAGGGCGCGGACAGGCGGGTTCAGGAATTGGATGCCATCAGCGCGGAGTGCAAGCGGCTCGCAATGGTTCACAAAGTCACCGTTGTGCTGCTTTCCCAACTCTCCCGCACCTGTGAGGCCGAGAAGCGGGAACCCATGCTGGCAGATTTACGCGAAAGCGGTGGACTTGAGCAAAATGCCGACCAGGTTATGTTCGTTCACCGTCCCGAGATGTACAACCGCGCCGATCATTCGCTGAGGGGCAAAGCCCGGTTCTTGCTCGCCAAGCAACGTAACGGCCCAACGGCCGCAATAGACCTGAACTTCCTGAGTGGTTTTCAAAAATTCGAGGAGCCGACCCATGATTAGCCGGACTGATTCCAAAATTATTGGGTTCATCGGGGCCCAGCAGGGCAGACTTCCCCTCCACCACGTCCCAAAACCGCACACCGAGAACCCCCAGAAACAGCCCCCAGTGGCTTCGCCGACGCCGACCGGCACCTCGACATCCTCCGACCACGCAATCTTGAAACGTGGGGCAAGGCAGACGGCAAGAGCGGCCAAAAGAATCCCCCCGTCGAATCCATTGGGCTGCGTTTCGATCCAGATTGGCGCCCCGTGTTCAGTTTGCCACCGCTACATCCGCGACTCCCGAGCCCACGCCACCGCAGATTTCCAGACCCACCATGCCGAATGCTGCCCGGCCGACCGCACCGATTCCGCCGCCACGAAAGGAACCACCCGATGAAGACCACCTGCAGGCAGACACGCCCCCGGACAAAACAGGCGGACCGCGGCGTCCTCCACCTGGAGCGCTTGGTAGGGAGGTGGCTTGACCGGCTGACGGAATGGCGAAGTGAAATGCCGGCAATGCCGCAGCCGTGCTTTGGATTGACGTATCAAGACACGATGCAGGCCGAAAACTTCCGGCGGCTTGTAGTTGGTTCTCTGGCTGACCCCGACGATCCGGACGAGGCGGCGACGCCAGAGGAGACCGAGGTGTTGTTACTTCGGGCGGGGGCCAACCGGTGGGCCGGCATCGAGACCCTGATATTGACCGCACCAGAATTGAACCCGTTCGAGCGAATCGACCCCGGCGCCCTCGTGAATGGGCTGGTAGACTTCGTCCTCCGGCAGCGACTCGGCACCGCTTGGCCAGGTGCGTTTGATTCCCGCGTCGCAACGCTCGCCGCCCGCGGATGGTCCGATGACGACGCCCGGCGAATTGCCCGCGCCGAGTACAGTATGCGCTCACCGGAAGGCTTGACGGAACCGCCAAGGCTGCGAAACCTCCACACAAGAGCGGAACGGTGGGGCAGATTGGTTCGCGAATATCCCGGCCTCCACTCTGACACACTCCCCGCGATTGCCCCATGGGTCGATGAAGACCGCGTCGACGAACTCCGCCTCCTGCTCAGCAACATTCCGACGCGCACGGAGCTTGAGCGCTGGGCCGCCGCCGGCAAGTTACTCGACCTTGCCGATATCGATTACCTCGACGGCCACGACAGCGGACAGCGCCAGCTTGCGGACGGGTTCGCCGCCAGACAAATCGAGCTGTTCCGCGAACGGGCGGCCAAGTGCCCCATTTTTGATGCCGCCGCGATGTGCGCCGCGAACCCTGAACAGATTGACGCCACCTTCGCCGCCCAACTGTACTCCGCCGTTCTCCGCGACCTGCTCCAGGTACCGCCCTTCCCGCCGCTTTTTGACCCGAGGAGTTCAGCCCGAGAATCAGCCCCGCTCCCACCGGTGCCGGTGCTCGTTCACTGGGCACGCGCCGAGGCCGCGCCCTTCGTCGCGCCCGTAATACTCAACCAATCCGACAAACCACAGACGCCTAAGGTAACCATCCAGTGATTCCGCACCCCGACGAAAGGCCAACTCGATGAGAGGAATTCAGATTTTTGCCGACGAACTCGCCGACGCGATCGCGCAGAAACTCCGCGACCGGCAACCGGAGAAACGACTGTTCACGGTGAAGGAATCCGCCCAGTACCTTGGCTGTTCCCCGGACCAGATTGAGGAGTGGACGAAGACGGGGAGGCTCCGGGCCGTGAAACTCGACCGGCGCGCGCGTTACGACCGCCACGACCTGGACCGGCTTGTCGACATGTCGAAGGTATCCTGATTCCATGGCGCGAAGAAGACAGTACGGATCCGGCTCGATCAGGCTCAGAGGAAAGACGTTCTGGCTTCGCTACTATGACGAAAAAGGCGAGCGAATCGAGGAGAGCGCCGAGACAGACGTCCGCGAGGACGCTGAGCGCCTTCTCAAGATCAAGATCGGCCAGGTGGCCGCCGGCACCGGCAGAGCTATCCCCCCGGCCAAGGCGACACTGTCCGATTGTTTCGTCCTCATCGTCGAGGACTACAAATTGCACGAACGCCGAAGCCTGCCGGAAGTAGAGAAGCGTATCGAAGTGCACCTGAAACCCACTCTCGGATGGATCGTTGCCGCAGACTTCACGACCAGGCACGCCGAGCAGTACATCAGGGACCGCATGAAGGCGGGCGCCGCCAACGCCACCGTCAACCGTGAAATAGCCGTCGTGCGGAGGGCGCTGAATCTCTCCCGCCGTGAAGCTCCGCCATGGATTCCGTTCGTCCCGTATCTGCCGATCCTGTCCGAGGACAATGTCCGCACCGGCTTCCTGACGCCAGAGGAGTATGGTCGAATGCGCGAGGCCCTGCCCCAACACCTGAAACCGCTCCTGTGTACCGCCTATTATTCCGGTCTGCGCCGGGGAACCTTGCTATCTCTCAAGCTCGATCAAGTGGACCTGGAGGCCGGGGTCATCTGCGTTTCAAAGAAGCAAACCAAGAACCGCCGCGGCCAGAGCATACCCATACTCGCCGGGGAAATGCGGGCTTGGATAGAGATGGCCGTATCAACGAACAAAGCGTATTTGTTCGAGAACGACGGCGAGCGCATCCGGAGTTTCAAGACGGCATGGGCGACAGCGCGAACTATCGCAAATCTGCCTCATCTCAATTTCCACGATCTCCGCAGAACCGCCGTTAGAGACTGGCTCGCCGCCGGAGTTCAGGAAGAAATTGCGATGCAAATTTCTGGGCACAAAACGCGTTCCATGCTCCAGCGCTACAACATCATCACCGAAAGGGACGTGCTTAACGCCGCCCGGAAACGTGAGGAAAGTCTACCCAAGAACGCAGCGGCCGAGAAATTGGGGACAAATCAGGGACAGGCCCTAAAATCGAAGCCTTCGTAAGTTGTTGGTGCGGATGGGGAGACTTGAACTCCCACGCCCTTGCGGGCACTGGAACCTAAATCCAGGGCGTCTGCCAATTTCGCCACATCCGCACGAACTCCTAGTTTAGCTCACGCGGTGGCCGCCATGGCCATTACCGATGTCGCGCGCCGCACCGTTCGCCGCCGCATATCCACCAGCCTCGGTGCGGAGTCGCCGCACGGACACGGCTCACTCACCAGCCGGCCCGTCAATCCCGTCTCCAACCGCAGCACCGGCAGCCGCGGATTCGCCAGAAAACTCACCAGCAACCGGTCCCCCTCGGCCCCTTCAAAATGCGCTGCCGATTCCCGCACATGCAGCCCGTGGTGAACCTCGCACTCCCATGCCAGCAATTCCCCGTCCATCCCCAGAAACTGCTCAAATACCGGCACCTGGTATCGCCGCCACAGATCATCGCTATCCTGTGGCGTCAACGGCCCTTCCAGTACGCCCGTAAAAACGATCAACGCGTTCCGTAGCGGCGGATGCGCCACCGGCTCCGCCCGCGCCGCCCGCAGCGCGTCCAGCGGCGCCGCCAGCACATGCGGGCCATACGCCGCCAATCCCTCCGCCCGCAGCCCGGAAAATCGACGCACCCGCCGAGTCTCTTCCACCCGCCGCGCCACTACGGCCGTTCGCGGCGCCTCTCCCAATGGATAAAAAAGCCGTTCGCGCGGCACCTTCTGGTTCGCCACCGCGTAGCGCTCGGTATGACAAAGAAACTCCAACAAATCCACCCGCGGAAGCTGAGCATAACCATCCGCGCCCCGATCGTACTCGCGGGCGTAGCGCGTGCCGGCAACCGCGGACTTTAATACGCGCGTAAATCGAGCCTGGCTGCGATCGGCCGGCGGTACGCGCCGCCCGCGAAACCACGGCAAGGCAATTGTAAGGGTCACAGTAGGGTAGTGGGCGAACCCTCTCACTTCTCTCACTGCGCGCCAACATTTTTCTCCTACACTATAGAGATGAACGGACTTATCCGTAAAATCCCCGTAATCGCCACGCTCGCTTTCGCGGTGGCGGCGGTCAACGCGCAGAATATCGGCTATGGCGTTCGCGGCGGGGTTCCGTTGAACGACTTCATCAAAGCCGATTCCAAAACCGGCGCGCTAACCGGTGTCGTTACGGGCAAGGGAAACGTCATCATCGGCCCTATGCTCGATATTCGCCTTCCGCTCGGGCTCGGCATCGAGGCCGACGCTCTCTACCGCCGCTGGAACGTAGCCGGCTTCCTCAGTTCCGGTTCGGCCTCCACCTGGGAATTTCCGGTCTACGGAAAACTCCGCGTTCCGGGCGTCATCGCCCGTCCCTACTTCGGCGGCGGGCTGAACTTCCAGCGTCTCGGAGACCTCAGCCGGTTTCTTGGCGGCTCCGCCAACGAGAAGAGCCGCCGCGGCTTCCTGGGCGCCGCTGGATTGGAGGTAAAGGTTCCATTCGTACGCATCTCGCCGGAGCTTCGCTTTACCCGTTGGAATAACAGCGGTCCCATCCGTTCCACCAACCAGATTGATTTCCTCGTCGGCCTGACTTTCTGAGGCCGCCCGTGCGCCTTGCCCTCTTCGGCGGTACGTTCGATCCCATCCATAACGCCCACCTGGCCGTGGCCCGCGAAGCCGCCGACCATTTTCAACTCAGCCAGGTGCTGCTCATCCCCAACGCCATTCCCCCGCACAAACAGCGCCAGACCAGCGCCAACTATACACATCGCCTGGCCATGGCCTCGCTCGCCGCGCAGGCCGATCCTCGTTTCGTGGCTTCCCGCCTGGAGGAGGGTCAAGCCAAAAGCTACTCCATCCTCACCATCGAACGCGTCCGCCGCGAACGGCCCGGCGCTGAAATTTATTTCCTGATTGGCGCCGACGCCTTCAGCGAAATCGAAACCTGGTTCCGCTGGCGCGACGTCCTCGAACAGGTTGAGTTCATCGTTCTCTCGCGCCCCGGCTACACCTACGATGTTCCCGCTGGTGCGCGCGTCCACCGCCTGGAAACACTCCAGCTCGATGTCTCCAGCACCGCTATCCGCAAGCGCCTGGCCAACGGCGAAGCGCCGCCGGAGTTGCCCCCGGCGGTACTCCGCTACATCCGCGAAAACGGTCTCTATATGTAGGCGATCACGTCGATCTCAACCAGCGAATCGCCCGGAATCCCGCCCGCCGCGGCAATCGTCGTCCGCACCGGCGGCTCTTCGCCGAACCGGCCCTTGAACGCCTCGTTCATCGCCTTGTAATCCTTCAGGTCGTTCAGATACACATTGCACTTCAACACCTTGTCCATCGACGACCCGGCGTTGATCAACTCCTTTTCCACTTCGTCCAGCACATGCTTCGTGTGAGCCGTTATGTCACCCGGAAAGTGCGCGCCCTTGCCCGCGATGAAGAGCAGATTGCCGTAGGAGACCGCGCCGTTGAACAGCGGCGTCGATTTCGGCTTCGGCCCTTTCCGGTGTACTTTCTTCTGCGCGCCAGTCTGCGCCTGCGCCGCGCCGGCCGCCGCCGCCACGCCGGCAATAGAGGTAAACAGTTTGCGTCGATTCGTCATTGTGGTTCCTTTCGCTAGAATTAATCATATGCAACGTCGAGATTTTTTGACGCTTCCCTCCGTCGCCGGCGCCGCGCTGGCCGCGCCGAAGGCGGATGAATTGCCCAAGTACCGCGTGCAGTCCAGCTACAAAGCCGCCGCCCAACCCGGCATGCCCGGCCCCTTCCCGGGACGCGTCGTCAACGTCCACGCCGCTAAATCCATCAGCCCGGAAACCGACAAAGTGGACCCCGCCGCCGTTGCCGAAATGATGAAGCAGGGCATGCTTGCCCTTACTGGCGATAAAGACCTGCGCGACTCCTGGCGCCGCTTCATCCAGCCCAATGACGTTGTCGGCATCAAGCTCAATTGTTCAGGCGCGCCCAAAATCTGTTCCCATCCGGTAGTCGTCGCAGAAATCGCCAAACAGCTCATCGCCATCGGTGTGCCCGCCAGAAATATTACCTGCTTCGAACGGTTCAAGGATCAGATCGATACCGTCAAATATCCCCAATATCTCCCCGAAGGCGTCAACGTCTGGGCCGCCAGCAGCGGTCGCGACGCCATTAACGGCTACGATCCCCGAACCTACGTCGAAGTGGATTTCTTCGGCGAAGACGACACCCGCTCGAACCTCGTCCGCCCCATCGCCGAACGCTTCACCAAGATCATTAACGTGCCAAATATGAAGGACCACGGCGCCTCCGGCGTCACCGGCTGCCTGAAGAACATCGCCTACGGCAGCTTCCACAACGTGGCCCGCTCCCACCGGTTTGAAAAGACCAACACGTTCTCGTTCATCGGCACCCTGGCTGCCGTGGAACCGCTCCGCTCCCGCACCGTCCTGCAAATCATGGACGGCCTGAAAGGCGTCTGGCACGGCGGCCCGTTCCTCCACGCCGACAGGTTTAAGTTCTACCCCGCCCGCATGATGTTCGGCACGGACCCCGTCGCCATCGACAGGCTCCTCACCGACATCATCGAGGAAAAGCGCAAGGCCGAAGGCGCCATCAGCGTTTTCAACCGCTCCATGGACTACGTAAAGAAGGGCGACTTCCGCAAAGACCCCAACACGAATAACTTCGTCCGCGAACCTGGCCATATCGAATTCGCCGGCGGCCTTGGTCTCGGCGTCTTCGACAAATCGAAAATCACGTTGAAGGAGATCACGCTGTGATCGCCGTTCTTGTCCTCGCCGCCGCCCTCCCTGGTTTGTTTGTCGATGCCGATCCCGCGCCCGCCATCAAAGAGGCCGGCTTCGATTGCGTGAGCATTCCAGCCGCCCGCGCCGAAGCATGGAAAGGCCAATGCGCCAAAGTGGTGGACCCGGAAGCGCTCACCAAACTGCCCGCCCCCGGCGTGCGTTACCGAATGAACGAGGCCCGCGCCTCCAGCGCCCCTTGGGTCGATACCAACGGCGCCCGCTTCGCCCGCGGTCTGAAGACGCCCGCGCTCATCACCGCCACCGCCGGCAAGGCCGCCCTTGCCGCCGCCGAGGCCCATGCCTTCGGCGCCGAGGCGCTCATCGCCGCTCCCCCGGTGGACTGGCCCGCCCTCGCCGCCATGAACAAGTTCCTCGCCGCGCTGCCCGCCGAACCACTCCCCGCCCTCGCCAATGTCGGCTTCATTGACGACGGCTCCGGCGCCGCCACAGAGAACATGAAGCTCATGCTGCGCCGCAACATCCTGTTTCGCGTTGTCAGCAAGCCCGAAAAGGCGCTGGACCTCAATGTCGACTCGAAAAAGGGCGACCCTTCCGCCTTCGCCTATGAGGTTCGCCAGAAACTCACAGACCCCAAGCGCCTTCTGCGCCTCTACGGCAGCGAAGTCGTCATCGCCCGGCTGTATGGCAGCGCCACGCGCCGCCGCGTGGCGCTGCTAAACTACGGACCCCGCGTCGTGGAAGGGGTGCGTGTCCGAGTCCTCGGCCGTTGGCCCAACATCCACGCCCATGTCTTCGGTGAAAATGTGGAGGCCACCGACATCACCGTCGACGCCGAAGCCACCGAATTCTCGCTCCCTCGCGTGCCCGCCTATGCTGTTGTAGAATTGGGCCGATAGCAGAAAAAACATTTTTGTCACGAAATGTTTTCTGGCGCGTAACCGCGCCGTCACCGCGGTCTGCTATCGCTGATAGAGGCCTACAATGGGTAAGAAAGCGTCGGTCATGACGGGAAAAATATTCTTTAAACTCATCGGGGCTGTTCTTTGTCTTTTGGTCGTTGCCCTTGGCGCGGTGGATTATCTTGCCACCCGGATTGTCGAAAACACCTACCAGGAAACGCTGGAACGGGAACTGTTCGACAAAGGAGCCATGCTCGCCCTGGCGCTGGATCAAGGATTGAACCTGGGCAGCGAAGAAACGGTGCGTGCGTTCGCCGGCGGCACCCGCGGCCGGCTCACCCTTATTGCGCGCGACGGTCGGGTGCTCTCCGATTCCGGCGCCGCCACCGGACATATGGAAAACCACCGCGGCCGCCCGGAAATCGAATCGGCGCTGGCTGGCAAAGCCGGCTCGGCGCGCCGTAAGAGCACCACCATGGGCGTGGATTTTCTCTACGTAGCCGTTCCGGTAAAGGAAGGTGCGCTGCGCATCGCCGTTCCCCTGGCGGAGATACAGGGCCAAGTAAACACCATTCGTAAGCGCATGTTGGCTTCAACGGCGCTCGCCTTTATTCCCGCCATTCTTCTGGCTCTCTGGTTCGCGCGCCTCGTCGCCAGGCGGTTGGGCTCTATCATCGATTACGCCGCCCAACTGGCGCGCGGCAACTTCCACGCCCGTCTGGAACGGACCGGAACCGACGAACTTGGCCGTTTGGAGCGAAAGCTCAACGAAACCGGCGAAAAGTTGGAGGGTATGTTCCAGGAGTTGGAGCGGGAACACGCTGAGCTGGAAAAAGTGGAACGTGTGCGCAAGGATTTTGTGATCAACGTCTCCCACGAACTGCGCACACCGCTCGCCTCCATCCAGGGCTACACGGAAACACTGCTCGATGGAGCCATCCACGATCCGAACCACAACGTCCGGTTCCTTCAGATTATTCGTCAAAACGCCGAGCGGCTGGCGAATCTGACGGCCGACCTGCTCACCCTCTCGCGGGTCGAACTGAAGCAGCAGAAATTTTCCTTCGCCAGCTACAACGTGGACCGCGTGCTGGAAAACACGGTCGATTCGATGACGCCCCTGGCGACCCGCAAGAACATCACTCTCACCCATGCCCCGGCCAGCGAGCCGGTGGAAGCGTTCTGCGATTCCGAGGCCGTTAACCAAGTAGTGACGAACCTCGTCGACAACGCCCTCAAATACACCCCCGACGGCGGAGAAATCACGGTTGCCGCTCGTCTGCTCACCGGCGCAAAGCAGGTGGAAGTCTCCGTTCGCGACACCGGCATCGGCATTCCATCTGAAGAACTGCCGCGCCTGTTTGAACGTTTCTACCGCGTCGATAAAGCCCGTTCCAGGGAACTCGGCGGCACCGGCCTCGGCTTGTCGATCGTCAAACACCTGGTGCGCGCGCAGGGTGGCGATGTCCGGGTCGAATCGGCGTTGGGGAAGGGTTCGGTTTTCCTCTTCACCCTTCCGGTGGAGGATCTGGGCATGAGCGAGGATAGCGATATTCGCGCACAGTTAACCGTGCCGTAATGTGTTTGTAACGTGTTCCGCGTTAGCTTGAGGGCAGGGACATTGGCATGAAAAAGATACTGTTGATTGAGGATGATTCGGACCTTTTCTCGTTGTTGAAATACAACCTGGAAAAAGAGGGATACACCTTCGCCGGTTCGCAAACGGGCAAGGGCGCGGTGGAGTTGTGCCGCCGCGAACGGCCGGATCTCATCATCCTCGACATTATGCTGCCGGATTCGGACGGTTTGGAAATCTGCCGGTCTATCCGCAGTCACCCGGAGCTGGCATCCTTGCCCGTAATCTTCCTCACGGCCCGCGCCACGGAAACGGATCGGATTGTCGGTCTCGAACTTGGAGCGAACGACTATATCGTTAAGCCCTTCTTCGTGCGTGAACTCATTGCGCGAATCAAGATCCAGTTCCGCGGCCAGGTGACACCCGTCCGAACGCTGAAAAGCGGCGGCCTGGAACTGGATCGCAGTTCGTGCCGCGTCTATCTGCACGGCGCCGAACTAACGCTTACGGCCACAGAGTTTCGCTTGCTCGAATTCCTGATGTCTCGCCCCGGCGTGGTGTTCAGCCGGGAGCAGTTGTTAAATGCCGTCTGGGGGCACGATCGCGCCGTGACGGATCGCACCGTGGACGTCTACATCCTGCGGTTGCGGCAAAAAGTCGAACCGGACGCGGCCAATCCCACCTACGTCCGGAGCGTTCGCGGCTTTGGCTATTCGTTTAATGAAGGGGCCGCGGTGATAGCCGGAGAAGTCGCGACACAATTGGCTTCCGGCGGCTAACCGGGCCCGCAGGGCCAGCGCGTTTCACGACAAGGACTC
>JAEUQC010000130.1 GCA_016789905.1 Bryobacterales bacterium
GTTTAAAGTTACTCCTGCCGGCTCTCATCCCCTCGTGGCGTTTCTTCGACACCATCACGCCGTCGCCCCGTATTGAATATGCGTTGCTGCATGACCCGCACGCTGTCGCCGTGTGGCAGGAATTCCGCCCCCGGCCCGCGCGCCTCTCCTTCGGCCAGATGCTGCTGCGCATGGTCTGGAACCCACGCTGGAACGAATCACTCTATTTAGTGAGCTGCGCGGAACGGTTGATGGCGAACCCTGCCGCCCATAGCGAGCGCGAAATCATTGAACGCATCAAAGCCGAAACCGCGGATGCATCCGCGCCCTGGCTGCGGTTCCGGCTGGTTTTCGTCAGCAGGCAAGGCGAAGGCACGCGCAGGGACATCACCTTCACTTCACCCGTCTGCCGCAGGGAGGCCGTATGAGCCTCGAATACGCCGTTCGTTGCGCCGAAGTGTTGCTTGCCTTCGCCTTCCTGCAGCAAAGCGCCGAGCATCTCTGCGTTCCCGGAGAGCGCCGCCTGTTCCTGCCGCGCATTGTCTTTAGCCTGCTGCTGCTGGCGGGTTTCGCCGTCCCGTGGATCTGCCTCGCAATGCTTATCCACGCGCTGTTCATCCTGCGGCGTTTTGATGGCCCCTATAACGGCGGAAGCGACCGCATGGGGTTGCTTATCCTGAGCTGCCTTTGCCTCGTACATTTCATGCCGTCGCTGCGCGCGCGTGAGGCAGCGTTCGGCTATCTGGCGCTGCAGGTGCTGTTGTCGTATTTTATAGCCGGCTGGGTGAAAATCACCAACCCCGAATGGCGTAGGGGCCGCGCCTCGCGTGACGTATTGCTATTCTCCGCCTATCCGGCGAGCGAGAGTATCCGGGCAGGGGCAGACTGGCCGCGCTCCGTGTGCCTCGCTTCCTGGGCGGTCATGCTGTTCGAGTTGTTGTTTCCCCTCGTGCTCCTGTCCCCGCAATCGCTCGTTATCGGTCTTGCTCTCGCCGCGTTGTTTCACTTCGTCAATGCCTGCCTGTTCGGCCTCAATCGATTCTTCTGGTGCTGGCTCGCCGCCTATCCGTCGCTATTGTGGCTGCAGCAGCGCCTCGGTGCAGGGCTATAGCCCTACAAGGATGGGACTCAAAGGAACATTCACCGAAACCTTCTCTTTGTTGAGCAGAGTGACACATCCGCCTCGTATGGAGCGCAAATAATCCGTCCGCGCCCTGAGGTGTCGTCTAAGCGGCGTACCCCGCCAGGCGAGACTCTCGGTGGAAGCCGCCAACGGCATTTGTCATCGCAAACCGCAATCCGCTTGGGAGTTTGTGCCGGCGGTCACAGGCCGGAACAGTCTCCTGGCTGCGTTCCGGAACGCCAGGTCAGCTAACTCACAAAACTCAACCTTGGATAGCCGCACGCAAAAACCCCAACCCGGACTCGCGGCATCCTCGGCATCCGCAACGGGTGCCGGATTGCCAGTCGTTCCAGCGTCCCCATCCGGCACGTAATCAGTTCTCGAAACAGAACTGGACTGTCTCTATCCATCGCCCGCTGATCGTTCTCCTCAATCTGCCGGCCTGTCCCATCCCGGTGCCAGATCTGGCTCGCCACCAGTCCCTTCACTGCCCGCAACGGCACCTCTACAAAATTCGCCATGTTTTTCGAGCACTAAAGCATTCGCCGGTACTCATCCTTCATGCTGCACACTCGGTCGGATTGCATCACGTCGGAAACCTTGCCATTGCTGATGTAGACGAACGTTGGGATACTGCCGCGCAGGTCGACAAGCGTGTGCAGTTTCACCGCCGCCTTGTGCGAACGGAAGCGCGCTCAGGGAAACAGCGACAGGCATAGGTCAATCGTCGTTGAGTCGAGCGCATAAACGGTATCAATCAGCGGCCGCCATCTCTTCATCTGCTCTGCTTCCATCGCCCCTCCGTCTCAGGCATCGGCATCCTGGAGCCTTCGGTGCAAATTCGGCACATCGCGCAACAACAAAAGGATCAGTGCAATTCGGCTCTGCTTCGCCTGTCACCGCCAAATCCGGGCCTGCGAACCGCCCGGTGCCAATAGGTCCCACATTTATTTCTCCCTCAGAATCAACAACTTCCAAGAATCGCGCCCAAATTTGCTTGCATCCCCCATGCTAACTTGAAAGCGGCTCGGGAACTCCCGCGCCGCCAAGGGCCCTCGTGCATACGAGGGCCCTTCGCATTTCAACACCAGGAGCATTCTAGGAGACTCGAAAACAAGGCCGCATCAGCAATGAGAAAGGTCCCACGCCTGCTGGACCCAACACACAGGATGGCAATGCCGCCCCCTCCGCCGAACTCGCCGAAACGCTCAAGCGCTTCCTCCCTCCCCACGACGCGTGTCTCTGCACCGAATAGCCCGGCGACTACGATGCCCTCCTCGCCGAATTCCTCGCCATCTACAAACCCGTCAACCGTTCCGGCCGCCTCGCCGTCGGCGATATCGCCTCCGCCTCCTGGCAGATCGAACGCCTGAAGAAGGTCATCACCTCCAGTTGGAACCTCGCCCTGGCCGCCAACGCCGCCCGCCCCAGCGGCCTCGTGCCCGAATTGCATCAGGTCAAGGTCATGGTCGATTCAACCGCTGAACTTCTCGCCAGCAACGGCCTCCTCGCCAAACTCAACCGCGAGATCGCCCGCCTCCAACAAGCCGTCGTCCGCGCCGAACGCCGCATCCATTTCATCAATAAGACCTACCCCGATGCGCCCTTCAGCCGCCCGGCCCAGGATTCGGCCATTCGAACCCAGCCGGTTTCCGAGCCCGCTGTTGTAAACACGCCACTTAGCGCCGACGTTCCGGAAACGCTGCAAAATCTGCCGCAGCCCATTTACACTACCGAATGCGCTCCAAACGTCATAAAAGACTACCAGCGCGACTTCCCTGGCCGCCCCACCGTCATCCTTCCCGCCGAAACCAACGAAAACGGCGACGATGACAGCTACGATTACCGCGATCTGCCGCGCAACGCAGCCTAAAATCGGATTCAAAATTGGCCTATCTTCGATGTCGTCTTCAGGGGTACAGGAGTAGTGTGTCCAGACGCAGGCTCTCTTGCCAATTTCGCGCACGCGGTCCCGCAAAACCACCCCGTCTCCACGCCCGTCGAACCCCAAGGCATCCTCGAATGGGCCGCCTCCAAACTCGACTTCACCCCCAGCCCCAAACAGGCGGAGATCCTCACCAGTGAGGCCAAATCTCTCATCCTGTGCCTCGAAAATGCTCTTCCCTAACCGCGACAACTGCGGTGGTGGAATGCTCTCATCCGATGTTTTTTGCGTCTTGTTTTGGGCCGTACCTGCGAGGGACTTCCGGCCGACTGATCTGTGACAACTGAATATACTCGCTCCCGGGTCTGGCCGGCCCGAAATCCGCGCCCCTCTGGTGAGCCCTTCCAGGGCCCGGCTCTGCTTGGACGGCAAAGCCGGCATCAGCCGGGCGCACTCGCTTTACATACCTTTACCTAGATCACGGTTGCCTAATGCCGAAAAAATGCATCTCTATATACAGGATGAAGTTCACATACTTTGGCGCGCTGCTGCTTGCCTCCGGCGTCTTGCCAGGCGCCACCACTGACGATCTGTTCAACGACGCCGTTCTCCACGATGTCCGCCTGACCCTCGCCCCAACCGACTGGCAAACCCTCAAGGACAACTACCTTACCGACGACCTCTACAAAGCCTCCTTCCAATGGGGCGACCTGAAACTGGACAACATCGCCATCCGCTCCCGCGGGCTAGGCAGCCGCAACCCGTTGAAACCAGGACTGAAAGTCGACTTCAACGAGTACGTATCCCAGGACTTCCTCGGCCTCAAATCGCTTGTCCTCGATAACCTCGTTCAGGACGCCGCCATGATGTCGGAGCGTCTCAGCCTCGCCCTCTTCCGCCGCGCCGGCATCCCCGCCCCCCGCCTCGCGCACGCCCGCCTCTACGTCAACGACAACTATGTCGGACTCTACACCATCGTCGAACCCGTCGACAAAGCCTTCCTCCGCCGCGTTTATAACAACGACAAAGGCGACCTTTATGACTACGAATGGGCCTTTGAATATCGCTTCGAAAACCTGGGTCCAGACCGCGCCGCCTACTTCCCCGTCCCCTTTGAGCCCAAGACCAACGAGTCCAGTTTCGACGGCGCCAGTCTCATCGAAATGATTCGCATCGCCAACGAAGCCTCCGATATCGATTTCCCCGCCGAAATCGCCAACTACATCGACGCCAAGGCCTTCGTCAAATACCTCGCCGCCGAAGCCTTCGTCGGCGATATCGATGGCTTCCTCGGCGACTGGGGCATCAACAACTTCTACCTCTACCGCCTGCCCGGTGCGACCCGCTTCACTCTTATCGCCTGGGATAAAGACGTCACCTTCCGCGACCCCCAGCGCGACATCTGGGCCGGCGTCCAGCAAAATGTCCTCGCCCGTCGCCTCCTCGCCATCCCCGAGAACCGCGACGCCTACCTCGCCGCTCTCGAAGAAATGGCCCTCGCCGCCGAAGGCCCCGGCGGTTGGCTCGAACAACAGCTCGACCTCACCTACGCCCAGATCAACGTCGCCGTCCTCGAAGACGCCCTCACCCCTTACCCCTATTCGGAGTTTGACTTGAACGTCGCCCTCGTTCGCCATTACATCCAATCCCGTCCCGCCTCCCTCCTCCAACAGATCGAAGCCGCCCGCCAGCCCGCGGCCGAACTAGCTACTATAGGGGAATGAAATTCGCCCTGCTGCTCCTTGCCGTCGCGGCTTCCGCGCAGGTCCCGCGCTATGAATCCAAGGCCGTCCTGAAGGCCCCCACCGGTTACCGCGATTGGTACTTCGTCGGCTCCAACCTCGGCATCTCCTACTCGGAAAATGCCAACAAAGACGAGTTCTTCAAGAACATCTATATCCCCCGCGCCGCCGCCGAAAAGTTCAAGAAAACCGGCGTTTTCCCTGAAAAAACCATGCTCGTCATGGAAATCTACCAGCCCACCGGCGATGCCTCCCCAGCCAAGCAGGGCAAGTTCGAGGGCAAGTTCGTCGGCATCGAAGTCGCTGTCAAAGACAAGGACGCCGTCCCCGAAGGCTGGGCCTACTACAACTTCATTGGTAACAACGGCGCCAGCCTCCCCGCCGCCAAGGCCAACCCCAAACAGGCCTGCTGGAACTGCCACAACGAGCACGGTGCCAAGGACAACGTCTTCGTCCAGTTCTACCCCCGCCTCCGCGACAAGGACTAACCATGCGCGCCGCCTTCTACCACGGCAACCGGTCCATTCAGGTCGGCCACTGCCCGGCCCAGCCTCCCGCCCCTGGCCAGGTCCAGCTCCGCGTCTCCCATTGCGGCATCTGCGGCACAGACCTCCACCTCTTCCACGGCAACATGGACCACCGTGTTACCTTCCCCCAGGTCATCGGCCACGAAAGCAGCGCCACCATTGAAGCCCTCGGCGACGGCGTTGTCAACTGGGCCATCGGCGACCGCGTTACCGTACGCCCCCTCGACCCCTGCGGCCAGTGCGCCGCCTGTCGTCGCGGCCACTCCCACGTCTGCCTGAAGCTCAAGTTCATCGGCATCGACGCGCCCGGCGCCATGCAAGGTCTTTGGACCGTCCCCGCCCACACCCTCCACCGTCTGCCTGCTGGCCTCTCGCTCCACGATGCCTCTCTCGTCGAGCCAATCGCTGTAGCCTGCCACGACGTCCGGCTCGGTGAAGTGGTAAACGGCGAGTTCGCCGTGGTCATCGGCGGCGGCCCCATCGGCGCTCTGGTCGCCCTGGTGGCGCAACACAAAGGGGCCCGCGTCATCCTGACGGAGATTAACCCTTTCCGTATTCGGCTCCTCCAGTCCCTCGGCCTCGAAGTCTACGACCCGCGCACGACGGACATTCCAGCGCTCGTCCAGGCGGAAACGAAGGAAGCGGGCGCCGACGTGGTTTTCGAGGTATCCGGAGCCGCCGCTGGCGCGGAGCTCATGACTAAACTCCCCGGCGTCCGTGGCCGCGTGGTGATGGTGGCGGTCTTTCCCAAGCCGGTCCCTGTGGATCTCCACAAGTTCTTCTGGCGCGAGATGCGTCTGATCGGCACCCGCGTCTACGAGCCCCAGGATTTCGACGAAGCCATCCGCCTCCTGGCCGAAACCCAGGTCCCGTTCCGTCGTCTGATCACCGGCGTGTATCCGCTCGACGGTCTGGAGAAGGGTCTTCTGGAGATGGAACAAGGCGCCGACGTGATGAAGATCCTCATCGATTGCGCGACTTAGCCCGCCAACCGTTTCCCCGTCCCAGCTCGCCGCACCCGTCATCCCCGGCCAACCCCCGAGTACAACAAGCCGAGATATCCCCAGATACTCCCATCGCAGCGGTCAACCTACGCCGGTCCGCCTCCGTCATCGTGCCCGCTGGCCGCCGTCAATACCGCCGCCATTACCAGCGACCCGATGGCGCCGAAGGCGATCCCCCTCAATACTTGCGTCTCCGGCATGCCGCCCCACCGACGGAACGCCGCGATCAATATGTCCGCAGCCAGAATGGCGGCCAGCGTCTCTCCAAACCCGAAGCGTCGCTCCATAGCGCCCCAATAAAAAAGCGGCCCGGATTTCCGGGCCGCTTCTCAACTGCGACCAAACTAGGCCTTCTTCGGGGTGATCGCGCGCAGCACGATCATGATCACCACCATCAGCGCGCTCGCCGCCGGCAACACCATCAACGCCGTCGGCAACTGCTTCGGGTCGCTCCCGCCCAACGCGCCAATGATCCGCGAACTCACGGCAAGCCCAACCCAGCCGAACGTGATCACGAAACCCATCGCCGTCGCCGTCCCCTTCGGAAACGCGTCGCCCACCATCCCCAGTGTCGTCGGGAACACCGGCGCCATAGCGATTCCCGCCGCGAACACCGTCCCCCACGCCATCGAGGGGTCCGTCGTCTGCAACAGGATGTAGGTCGTCACCAGCATCAGCGCCGCGCTGGCCAACAACACCAGCGACGCCGGGATCTTGATCAGGATCCGGCTCACCACCACGCGGCCTACCAGAATGCCGAAGGCGAACCCGGAGCCCACAATGTTCTGCGCCGCCTTGGCGTCCGTTCCCCGCGATTGCAGCAACTGCGCCAGCCAGTTCCACACACCGATTTCAGCCGCTACATACAGGAACAGGAAGCCCGCGAACAGCCAAAGCGCCGGCTTGGCCAGCAACTCGCCGATTGCTACCCCGCCGCCTCCCGCGCCGCCCTTCGGACCCGGCATCGGCGTTGTGAAGTGTACCACCAGCGTGATCGCCGCCAGCACCGCCGCCAGCAGGCACAGCATTTGCGCGTCGTTGTTCACCAGGTTCGCCGCTATCAGCGGCGTCGCCATCCCGCCCAGCCCGAAGAACAGGTTCAGGAAGTTCAACGTCGCCGACCGCCGCTCTTCATTCACGTCGCCGGCCAGCGCGTTCGCCGCCGTTACCAGAATGCCGCCGCCCAGGCCGAGCACGAACACCCACAGCATCTGCTGCTCATAGCTGCTCGAACTCCGCAACAGGAACAGCGAACCCGCGATCAACGCCAGCGACGTTAACAGCGCCAGCTTCTTGCCCTTGTTGTCAATGATCGGTCCCGCTGATAGAGACGCGATGATCATGCCGATCGCCTGTGCCAGCGCGATGTTGCCGTTCTGTTCCGGCGTCAGATTGAACGACGCCAGCAGCACGCCCAGCATCGCTGCAATCACGCCGTATACAAAGATCGCCAGAATGGCCGCAAACACAATGCGGCTGGAGTTGTTCTCGTTCTGTGCCATAGAAGTCTCTCTTTTCCTTTACCGGACTAAACGAAGCGATACTTCTGCGTCTTGGTGTCCCACTGCACCTTCTTGCCGTTCCGCAACGAGAGCGTGGCCAGGTGGCCAGACACGGCGGCCTGCTGCCCTACTTCCACCGGCGCGATGACCTTTTCTTTCCCCAACACCGCGTTGATGAAGTTGGCCGTATGCGCCTGCACCGCCGGAATGTCGTTGCCAGGCTTGTCCTCGGTGAACTCCTGGCGCGCCTTCACCTTGTCCGGCGCCTTGCCCCGGAACTTCTCGGTGTAGAAGCGCAGCGTCTGGCGGTTCAGCACCTCGATCGTGCCCTCGTTGCCCATAAACTGCTCGCCGTAGCCGTACTGCTCATTGCCGAAGTAGCAGGAGTAGTTGATGTGGAACTTGTCCGGATACTCGTAGATGGCGCTCAGCGTATCCGGCACCTCGCGGTCGTCGCTCGCGCCCGCCCAGCGGTAAATGCCGCCGGAGGCCATGCAGGACAACGGCTCGGTCTTGCCGCAAACAAAGTTGGTGATGTCGGTCTGGTGTACCAGCAGATCGGTGGAGATGCCGCCGGAATAGTCCCAGTACAGGCGCCACTGATAGTAGCGCTGCTTGTCGAACGGCCGGTTCTTCGCGGTGCCCAGGAAGCGCTTCCAATCGGTGTTCTGCTCCGTCGCGTCGGCTGGAATGGCGTAGCGCCAAGCCGGCGAATCTTCGAGCGAATTCCGGTACCAGAACGCGCGCACATAGTGAATTTCGCCGATCATGCCTTGCGCGACCATCTCCTTGGCCTTCTTGTAGAGCGAGTTGGAGCGGTTCTGCGTGCCCACCTGCACCACCTTACCGGCCTTCTTGGCTTCGCGGACAATCTCCTGGCCTTCTTCGATGGTGTGCGCCAGCGGCTTTTCCACGTAGATGTTCTTGCCCGCGCGCAAGGCGGCGATAGTCATTTCGTGATGCAAATGCTCCGGCGTGGCAATGAACACGGCGTCAATGGACTTATCCGCCAGCAGTTCCTTGTAATCCACATAGGTCTTTGGCGTGTTCTTCCCCATTGTCTGAATCTGGTCTTTGCCCTTGGCCAGATTGCCCGCGAAGGTATCGCAAACGCTCGAAACGACGACGTTTTCAGGCACCGCCTGGTACATCATCTTCATAACGTGCATGCCGCGTGTGCCGGAACCGATCCAGCCGACATTTACCTTCCCGCTCACGTTCTGGGCGGAGACGAGACCCGGCGCACCCGCTAACGTGGCGGCCGAAACACCGAGGATATGGCGACGCGTGATTTCATTGCTCATAGTCCCTTGAGAATATCACTTCAACCGGCTAACTTCCCCCCGCACTCGGGACAGAACTTCGCCGTCCGTTCCGCCGCCGTACCGCATTGGGGACAAAAGCGTTTAGGAGGGGCGGCGGCGGACGTACCGCACTGCGCGGAGAACCTGGCGCCGCCGAGATCGGCCTGGCATCTCGCGCATACCGGAGTGGAGCCGCGGCGTGGTTCGCGGCGGCGCTCATTTCGACGGCGCCGGCAAAGTTCATGGCCTGCGCCTTCTCATACATCTGCTGGCGCGACACCTCGGCGATCACCTGGGCCCGATTGGCGGCCAGATGTTCTTCATAGTCGGGCGCGCAGCCCTCGCAGAGGTTCGCCTTCCCGTTCCAGCAGGTCTCCGGGCAGACCCATTTCCCGCAGCGGGTGCATTGCTTGAAGTGCTGCTTACCCTCCTCCACCGCTTCCCTGAGCGCCGCGTCGTGTTCGGGCCCAGCCGCAAAACATCTGTCCCGGCGTGCCCAAGAGTGTACCCGCGATTGCCACCTTGAAAGTGATAAACCGCGACAGGTCGCCGTACCCGCACCGGTCGCGGCGAAACTGGACTTGGCAACCCCTGTCCGATGACAGATCATCATAGTTATCGGTTTAACGGATCAATCCCATGTTTATCGCCCCCCTCCTGCTGGCCATGCTTGAGCCCGGATCCGCCCTTGTTGTGCTGCGCGATGGCAGGCCCGTTCAGACGCACGTGGAAGGCGCGGCCGACATAGCGACGGGCCTTGCGATCACCGCGAAGACGAACTTCCGGCTGGCGAGCATCACCAAGCAGTTCACCGCCACGGCGATCCTGCTGCTGGCCAAGGACGGCAAGTTGAGCATTGACGACCCGGCGTCCAAACACCTGCCAAAATGGCCGGCCTACGCCGGCGGCGTCACCATACGCCACCTGCTGACCCACACTTCCGGCCTGCCAGACTACGACAACGACGTGCCCGATTCGACGCCCCAGTTGAGCGACGCCGACGTCCTGGCCTACGTTCTAAAGCAGCCGGGTTCGTTATTCGCGCCAGGGGAGAAGTACAGCTACTCGAACACCGGTTACGCCGTGCTTGCCCTCATTGTCGAAAGCGTCTCGCGGCAAGCATTTCCGGCGTTCCTGAAGGCGCGGATCTTCAAGCCGCTTGGGATGAAGAGCACGGTGGCGCACGTGGAGGGCAAGGACACGGTTCGCAACCGCGCCTATGGCCACTCCCGGACCGCGGAAGGCTGGATGCGAACCGACCAATCGGCCACCAGCGCGGTACTTGGGGACGGCGGGATTTACTCCAACCTCGAGGATCTCGCCCGATGGGTGCGCGCGCTGGATCGCTGCACGCTTCTTGACTGCGGGACGCTGAAACAGTCCTGGACCAGCGCCGTGCTGAACGACGGCACGCCTACCAACTACGGTTTCGGCTGGCGGCTGGAGACACGCGACGGGCACCGAGTGATTGGCCACACGGGCGAGACGCGCGGCTTCCGGAACGCGCTGCTGCGTTACCCGGAGCAGGGCATGGTGGTGATCCTGTTGACCAACCGGAATGAGGGCACGCCGGCTACGGTCGCGGCTGGGTTCGTTCCGTAGTCGAACGGCGGATGGCTTTCGGATGTTCCCACACCTCGGGTTTTATTTGCATGCCGAACCCAGGAGCGTCGGGCGCGGCGATGCTTCCGTTCTGTGGCGTCATCGGAGACTCGAGCATCTTCGGCCAGTCGATTTCGTAGAACCGCTGGCAACTCTCCTGAATGGCGCAATTGGGCGATGCAGTGGAAAGGTGCGTCGAAGCATAGAACAGGAGCGGCCCGCCGGCGGTGTGAGGCGCGAATGGCAGTTCGTAACTGTCCGCCATGGCGGCGATTTTGCGCGCCTCGGTGACACCGCCGCACCAGCAGACATCGAACATGACATACTTCGCGGCACGCAATTCGAGCAGCGACTGGAATTGCAGTTTTCCCGCCATACGCTCCCCGATGGCGAGCGGCAGGGATGTTGCTTGCGCCAGTTCGCGGTACTGATGCGGGTTGCCGGGCAGGAGCATATCCTCCAGCCACATTGGCCGCAGCGGCTCCAGCGCCTTGGCGATGCGAATGGCCGAGGGCAGGTTCCAGTTTGAGTGGAACTCGATAAGAATCTCAATCGAGTCGCCGAACTTGTCGCGCAACAGACGGACAGGGCGCAACGCCTCCTCTAGATCGGATGGCGTAATAAACTGGCGCTGGTTGCGGCGGGCGGCATTATCGAAGGGCCAAATCTTGATGGCCTGCACGCCGTGCCGGGCGCACACCTCTTCCATGATTTTCTCCGGCTCTTTGTTGAAATCGTACCTGTAGGGGAAACAGGTGTTGTAGAGGCGAACGCGGGGATTGGCGCGGCCGCCGAGCAGGCGGTAGACAGGGGCGTTCAACGACTTTCCGAGCAGGTCCCACAACGCCAGATCAATGGCGCTCAGGACGCGCATCTCCGCGCCGCCGGCGATCTGGAAATCGATCTGATGGTAGAAGTCCGCCCAGAAGCGTTCGATGTCGCGCGAATCGCGGCCCAGCAGGGCTTTGGCAAACTGGGCGTGGGCGAGTTCGGCCTCCGTGCTGTTGCGCGGGTAGGTTTCGCCGATGGCGGTGATGCCGCTATCGGTGGTAAGCCGGATCCAGGTCCAATGCGGCCAGAACGGCGCGTCGTCGCGGGTGGGCCAATAGATGGTTTCCACCTTGGTCACCTTTATGGGAGGCGCCGTCTGCGCCGCGCGCGCCCAGAGCGCGGTGGCTGGCAGCGTCATCATCGAATGCACGAAACTGCGTCTGCTTGCCCACATGGTGGCCCGATGGTATCGCAACGGGCCGCCGAGAGGAATCCGGCGGGACTTGCATAGGCCCCACGTCCGGTTCTCCTCTGCCGAGTGCGGCCTCGTGGCGCGCGGACCTGCCACAACTCGCCGCATATTGAAGAGCGGCAGTCGCCTTCGGCCCATCTGGGGGCTTCGGTCCTGCGGTCCGGCTTCAACGGGAGACTCGGGGCGCCTCCGCCGGAAACGCGAATGAGTTTGGGATGCCTGGGGAGGCGCCCCGCACAGCCACGCGGCCCCCCTATTCGTTGCGCAAGGTGACAGCCGGGTCCAATCGCGTGAGTGTCAGGGCAGGCAAGAGGCTCGCCGCGCCGACGGCGAGCAAGAGAATTCCGGCAATTCCGGCGTAGGTCAACGGATCCACGGCGGTGACACCATGGATGAACCCGGCGAGAAGCGTGCGCCCCAGATAGAGCAGCGGCGCGCCGGCGACGACACCCGCAAGCGCCCAAATCAGACCGGGACGCATCGCCTTCCCAACCACGCCCTGAACGGTTTCTCCAAGCGCCATGCGGATGCCGATCTCCCTGGTTCGTTCCGCCACCGAACCGGCTACCAATCCATAGACGCCAAGCACGCATAACAACAGGCCCAGTCCCGACAAGATGCCGAGCAGGGACAGTAGCAACCGGTGCAAACCCAGCGTCTGGCCCTTGATCTCTACCGGGGTCGAGAAGCGGGAGAGCGGCAACAGAGGATCGAGCGACTGCATGACGGCGGCCAGTTCTTTGGACAGCGCCTCCGGCTGGAGGCGGCTACGGACGATACATGCCGGTGAGAACCACTGATGGACCATCGCCAGGCCCGAGAACTGCGCGACCGGAACATAGACGGTGGGATTGAATTCGAGCGGGGCGCCGCGATCGAAGTTTCGCTGGGCGGTGTTTCCGGCGACACCGACGATCTGGACAGACTCTTTGCCGCCCAGGCGGATGAATTCGCCGACCGCGTCACGCCCGCCGAGATAGCGGCGGGCGAACTCCTGGTTGACGATTGCGACCTTTGCGGCGGCGGCCGAATCGGCGTCGCGGAGGGCGCGCCCGCGCAGCAGCGGGACACGGAGCGTGTCGAGATACGCGGGCGTGACATAGATAAGGTTCGTGGTCTGGAAGCGCTCGCCCGGGATGGGTTGGGCACCGACCCGCACCCCCTGGTTAAGCTGGCGCTCAAACGGGACCGTCAGACCCGCCGCGACGGACTCCACGCCGCGAATGGCTTGGATTCGCGCGATGCCTTCGCGAAACAGGCGGTCCACTTTCTCCGGAGACTCATACCGAGCGTCCTGGAGAGAAATGCGCGCCACCAGAAGATTCGCCGGATCGAACCCCGCCTCCAGAGTCCATAGGGACAGGAACGTCCGGCCGAGCAGCCCAGCCCCGATCAAGAGCGGGACAACCAGCGCGACCTGGCCTGCCACCAACAAGCCAAGCGGGAACGCCCGGCGCCGGCGGGCGACGCTTTGCCACGCTGGAAGGACGCCGGCGACCAAACCCGCGGCGAGCGTACACAGGAACGCGACGGCAAGCGCGCGTCCATCCATGGCGGCGGTTTCGACCAAACCGAACATCCTGGCATTCAGCCACTGCAACCCGTCCAGCGAGCCGAAGGCGAGGGGCACGGCCAGCACACCGCCGAGCGCCACCAGGAGGAGGCTATCGAGCAGCACGTCGCGAAAAATCTGAGCGCGGGACGCGCCCAGGGCCATACGCGTGGCGAGTTCGGCGGCGCGTCCACTTTGCCGCGCGAGCAAGAGGCCGCCGACGTTGATGGCGGCGATCAGAAGCACCATTCCGACGGCGCCGAGGAGCAGAAGCAGCGGCTGGCGAAGGTCCGCAGTGCGGCCTTCGAGCAAAGGCTTGACCCTGAACCTGGGCACCCACTGCGTGCCGTCCCGCGAGGGCGGGGGCAGGGGCAAGGCACTGGATAGGCCGTCGAGTTCGCCGGCGGCGGCGCCGAGGGAGACGTCAGGCTTCAGGCGAAGCATCGCCTGGTAGTTGCTGCCTGAACCCTCCCCGGTGACGGTGGCCTTAAGAGGGGTCCAAAGATCGGCAGCGGCGCCGGCACGAAAGCCCGGCGGGGCGACGCCGACGACTTCATAGGGCTCACCGCGCAGCAGCAGTTTCCGGCCAACGATTTCGCTGGACTCGCCAAAGATGCGGCGGCGAAGCGAGTCGCTGAGGACCACGGCTCGCGGCCCGTTGGGGCTGTCCTCTTCCTTTGTGAAACCGCGCCCGAGCGCGGGAGGAACGCCGAGCACATCGAAGAACGACGCGCCGACGCGCTGTTGCTGGACGAAAAACGCCCGGTCGCCGGCGCCACAATTTACGCCAGAGGTCCATTCCGAGTAGACGGCGGGCTGGAAGCCCTTGGCGTTGTCGCGGAGCACCTCCCACTGGGCGCCGGTGAGAACGCGGTCACTGGCGGCGCGGCCGGCGGCTTCGAACGATACGGAGACGTAGGCGAGGCGTTCCGGGCTGGGATAGGGGAGGGGTTTGAAGAAGGCGACGTCGATCAACGCGAAGATGGAGGTGGTGACGCCAACGGCCAAACCGATGACGAGCGCGACGGCGAGCGTGAACGCGGGCGACTTGCGGGCGCGGCGCGCGGCGAAGCGGAGGGCGCGGATGAAGGTGTCGAAGGCGCTCCAACGCCAGGAGTCGCGTGTCCGTTCGCGGGCCAGCGCGGGACTGCCGAACGCGCGGCGCGCCGCCATTCGCGCGGCATCATCGGAGAGGCCGCGTTCGCGCTGTTCGTCGGCTTCCATGTCCAGGTGCGCTTGCAGTTCGCGCGCCAGTTCGTCGTCCCGCTCGTTCCGGTTCATCGACAGCTCCTTATCGGTTTATGCTGGCCGCATCACTTTGCCGATGGCGGCCACCAGTTGCGCCCATTTGTTTTGCACTGACACCAGTTGCTTCTTGCCGGCCGGCGTCAGCAAATAGTACTTCACTTCCCGGTTCTTGCCCGGGGCCTTATCCCATTTGGTTGTCACCCAACCCTGGCGTTCCAGGCGGTGAAGAGCAGGGTAGAGCGACCCATGTTCGACAAGGAGAGCATCGTCGCTGGTCCGCTGGATGCTCTTGGCGATGGCGTGGCCGTGACATGGGCCAAACAATAGGGTTTGGAGCACCAGCATGTCCAGTGTGCCCTGCAGGAGTTCCACTCGTTCGGGTTCTGGTTGTTTCATCGTTATGGTAGAGATTCTACTATCAGTACGCAGGTTCCGCGAGAAGGTTCCGCAGAAATGGAAAAAAGAACTGGCCTGGCCGAAGTAGCCGGGTGCCGGCCGCGCCCGAGAGCAATGCCGATTCAAAGGGGAACCAGCGGTTACGCCCAGCGGCAGCCCCACTCGTTCGGCGAAGTTTGGGTTGGAGGTTCATCCTGGCATGACGCGACTGATCGAGTTCGGGCGCTTCGCGGCATCCAACCGGCGGCAGCGCGGAGAGGGCAAGCCGGAGACATTCACGTTCCTGGGGTTCACGCATTATTGCGGAACGAACTCCAATGGCCACTTCGTGTTTTGGCGGTGCCCGGCTGCCAAGCGGATGCGTGAGCCAGCGGCGCAAGCCGGACTGGAGCCGATTGCTAGCGATCTTTGCTCGATGGATTCCTGTCCCACGGACTCTTCCTCCTTATCCCTATGAGCGATTCGACGCTCGTACGAAAGGGAGGAGCCGTATGCGTGATCCCGCCGGTATGGATCTGCGCTGGGTTGTGTCAGGAACGCGTTCCTCGGAGCGCGATGCTTTAAGGAGGACCCTTCGGAGCCGGCTTACAGGTGCAGGCTTCAAGCAACCGTAAGCTGCTGCCGTCCAACGGTGGTGAACGTTACGGAAAAGGCGTGAGGAGATTGCGTCATGTGCCGGAGAAGAGACGAATGCAAGTGAACCACTGGTGAGGCCTCGAAACAGATCTACTGAAGGCATCAAGACCGGAGCGCCCCCGCTCTCCTGGAGGAGCACGGTGAAAACTGGGTGACTGGCCATGCGGTGTCCTGCGTACAGGTGGCGTGACTCTAATCTTGGCTCTGGCATGGAACTTGAGAATCTGTTGGGCGGCGCAAAAGGAGAAGGCAGAAGCGGTATCTCCGCACGGCCGACGATACTGATCCGCCGGGCAGGGGCGGACTGTCCTGCAGTATCGGTGAAGCGGGGTAATTCCCGCGAAGCGAAGGGGACAGGCCATTCGCGCAATGATCAACCTGGCCAACTGGCAACAGGAGAAGCCGGCTGGTTGTGCGGAGGGAGGAAGATCTCAATGAATGGCGGCGGCTAGCGATGGCCGCCCGTACCGTACCTCCTCTAGTTTCTACATTTTCGGCTAATATTGTTCAATCAGCGAGTCCTATGGGGCAATCGCTGACTCGAATCAGGAGTTGGTCTGATTTAATGTCTAGCCTGACAGACCGGCGCGTGTATTCCATTCTGACTCTGAACCCATATACTCAAGAGCCACCCAATGAACGACGAGACCAAGGATCTGATCCTTGGCGTGTTTGAAGCTTCCCTGGAAGCGCAGCTCTGCGCGGTCCGCTGTCTTCGCTACGGCGAACCTCCACCGGCCGCGTCTCATTCTCGCAAAGGCAGATCGCAGGTTGACATGGCCTTCGACGAACTCAAGAAAGCGGGCTCGCCGCTGCACGTCTCGCTACTTTTGGAACGGATCCAGGCCGAGTTCGGCGTCGCCGTTGATCGCGAAAGCCTGGTCTCCTCCCTCCCTAAAAAGGTGGCTCGCGGCGCCCGCTTTTTGCGTCCGGAAAAGAACACCTTCGCTTTGAAACAGGATTCCCGATGAGCTGCCCGCCGAGTGGCGCGCTATCGCCGCCGGTTGGGCCCCGGTGTTTCCGCCACGGCGAACCTTCGTTCTGGGGCGTACGCCAAGCGCTGGAATCGCTGGTCTGCCCGGGGCGGCGCTGCCTCACACGAATCATTCGGACCAACGGCGACCAGGACCGCGGTTGCGTTGGAGTACTTCCTCTATTCCCGCTGAAAGCGGGAGCCGCGGCAACTGTTCTAGCCCATCCTAAAAAACGCTTTGGACGTTTGCCCGCAAGGTCTGGCCGGCGTGTAATTCCGCTACTCTGAACGGGAGTTGACAGAAGCAGCGTGGCGCTTGCCGACACCAATCTCCGCAAGACTGGGCACGCGATCCAACAGGCCTTCTATCAACGCGACCCAATGTCGCCGCCGTTCCACGCTGGGCCCGCGCGTCCTGCCGGCGGCGCTGTTGGTGCCGTTGCACCGCGCCGCGCCGATTCGTTTTCAGGAAGTCTCGCGCGTCAAACACCCCGGCAGGAAAGCCGGCGCCGAGGAGATGAATCAATATACGAAAGCGGTGAAGAAACAGAACTTGTCGCGCAGCTTCGTCGAGATGGATAAACAACTGCGAGCGGAATTGGACGAAGCCGGTGGCGCAAAAAAAAACGATCCTGGCTCTGTCCGGTGATGGCAGTTTTTGCAACCGGACCTGCTTTGGCGAAATTCCGGAGCGGTCCGTCCGCCTGATTCGCGCCCGCAAAGACGCCAAGCTGTGTGTTCGCGCTCCGGCCGGATCGCGACGGTTCTACGACACCGAAAAAGCCGCTCCCGGCCAAACGCGGCTCGACCTGGCCCGCGAGTTGCAAACGGGCGCTTCGCACGCAGCGTCACGTGCTCGCGCTCCAACAGATACAAGGCATCCAGAACCGACGTACTCCCCGAGCCGTTCCGCCCGTTGAACAGATTCACCGGTTTCAGCCCCACAATCTCCAGGGGTCGAAACGCCCGAAGATTCTTAATACTCAATGAGGTGTACCTAGCGTTTGCCCCCAATTATTGTCCATGTTCCACTGGCGGCTCGGCCCCTCGCGACGCCCACTCCGCGCCGGCTAACACAATCATCGACGCCAGGAAACTCACCAATACAATGATCACCGCCCAATAAAAAGGTCCATACTCAATCCGGAGCTTTCGCAAGAACCACGGCCAGATCCACTTCATCAAATACTTAAACGCCTCCAGCACGACGCCCACGACAACCGCGATGGGCACCACTTTCTGCCATGCCACCTTGGTGTTCGGCAGGATCCAATAGATGAGGAATAGCGCCAGCATCAGGACGGGCATCGCGGCCATCTTGAAGAAGACGATGTTGGTCCATGTCACCGTTCGACTGATGAGGCTGCCATCGGCGTTCCGCATGAATTCGTAATTCAAGGCGCCGAGAACAATCGACAGCAGGGCGAGCGTACCGCACGCAAAGATCAAGCCCATGCTGACTAGCTGGTTCATCAAGAAGCTGCGGTGTTTTTTCACGCCCCAGCACTTGTTGAGTGCCACTTCCATCGGTTCAAATATTCCATTTGCGGTGAATAACAATAGCAGCAGCGACGTGTAGCTGAAGCTCTTGAACCGGTTAGGAATCCAATCGACTCCCTGGCGAATGTAGGTCTCCACCTCCCTTCCGAACACGTCGCCCATGGCGAAATACACCGCCTGCTCCGCTGAATCCCACCCGATGGAGCGGCAGAACCACACGAGCACCAGAAAGAACGGGAAGAAGCTCAGGAGTACGTTGGCGGCGATGGAGAAGCCGAATACATGGACCTCCACTTCCATCCAATACTTCAACGTGGGCCAGAACGGCCGCAAAAATCGCATATTCTACGGTACCAACCGGGGCACAATCCGATAAACGGCTACCGGGCTTTCGTTTCCCTCTTTATCCACCGCCTTCACGCCCAGCACGATATCGTCAATCGAGACATCGGCCAGCCGGAACTCCTTACCCGGGCCGACCCAGAACTCCTTCTGCCAATACGGGGAAACGGATTCCCGCCACACTACCGCGAAGCCGGCCAAGTCCGTCACGTCGCCCTGCTCCTTCCACTTCAACAAGGCATCGTAGCCGGACTTTCCCCGGCTTAGATTCGGCCCGACCGTCTCCAATCCGGTGATGACGCTTTTTGATTTCGTCAACACATCCGGCGGGGGCGGCGCCCAGGCCAGGGCCGCGGCCACGGCCGCGTTGAGACGGGCGACTTTGGCGGTGTAGGCCGGCGAGGCGTTGGCAAAAGTGTCCGTAGCCGAATGCTGATTGGCGTAGAATTCGGCGGTGGTGGTGAAACGCACGGCGGGGAAACCGGCACGGTCAAATGGAGTGTGATCTCCGCCACGGCCGAAGCGGTCGGCGCGGAAGACAAGATCCACGCGCATGGAGGGCACATAGCGCTCGCCGATCTCCTTAACATAGCGGGCCAGAGTGCGGGAGGGCGAATCGATGGGGTCTTCGCTGAATACGCGCACGGCGGCGCCGGCCGTGCGCCCATTCCCCGCCAGTTCGTTGCCGATGATGTCGTTGTTCAACACGGCGTCAATAGTTGCCTTCTCCGCCGCAGCGCGCCTGGCATAGAGACCGGAGCCGACCAGGCCATACTCCTCTCCGGAGAAGGCGACGAAAACCAGCGTTTTCTCGAACTCATACTGGCTGAGGACCCGCGCCAACTCCATGACGGCGGCCGTGCCGCTGGCATCGTCGGAAACGCCCGGCGCGTCGGCGGCCACGGTCGCCTCCTGGTCCATGCGCTCCAGTTCCCCCACTTTTTTGCGCACAATGTGCAGGGAATCGTAGTGACCGGTAATCAGCACCTGCCGGTCCTTTTGCGTAGTTCCGGGCAGCACGGCCACCACGTTCCAGAGTTTCACGTCGCGGATGACGCGCCCGGCTTTTTTCACGTCATGCTCGTCGATGCGTACCTGGAGCCTGGGGCTGTAGGATGCCAACTCCTCCTTTATCCACCGGGCGGCGGCGCCCACACCCCGCTTTGCATCCGTCAAAGACGAGAATAGATTTCGGGTTCCGAATGACTCCAGCCGCCGCATCGAGGCGCCCACGCGTTCCGCCGAGACCTCCTCGACGATCTTTTCCACGCGTGGATGGAGCGCCTTCATGGGCGCCTGCGCATACACGAATCCCGCCAGGAAGAAACCAATTGTGAGCCGCATTGCTGTTTCTGAGAGAATAGCTCTTTAGGCAACGATCTCAAACATGGTCATCGACGGCATCTACTACGCGCTCGGGCTGCTGGCTGGCGGCGCTCTTACCGGCTACCTCACCAAGCCCGTCTACAGCATTCCTTTTCTCATCCTCGCCGTCTTTTGCCTGTGGTTTTTCCGCGATCCGGAGCGGGCGATCCCAGACGGCCCGGTGGCCGTTTCACCCGCGGACGGCAAAGTGATCAACGTAAAGCCGGAGAACGGCCAGACCCGGGTCACCATCTTCCTGAACGTTTTTGACGTTCACGTGAACCGGTCGCCCATTGCGGGCAAGATCACCGAGGTGCGGTACCAGACCGGCAAGTTTCTGGTGGCGAGCAAGCCAGAGGCCACCGCGGAGAACGAGCAGAACTTCATAACGGTGGAAGGCAACGGCACCAAGATCGTCTTTTCGCAGATTGCCGGGCTGATTGCCCGGCGCATCATCTGCTACAAAAAAGCCGGTGATGTGGTGCAGGCCGGCGAACGGGTTGGCTACATCAAGTTTGGTTCTCGCGTGGACATGTTCCTTGGCCCGGAATGGATGATTGCCGTGAAGGAAGGCGAGCGCGTGTCGGCCGGATCTTCGGTGATCGCGCGAAGAAAGTAACCCTTTATGCCGCGTTTCAACATTGCCGAACGCCTGATAGACCCCAACTCACCGGATCGCCGTCCGCGGCGGGCCGCGTATGCGCTTCCCACGCTCTTCACCGCGGGCAACCTGTTGCTGGGTTTTCTGGCGATTATGGAGTCTTTCCGCGGCGCCATGGACTTCGCCACGCATGTTCCGGAGGCGTGGCGCCACTTTGAACTGGCGGCCATCTACATTGGCATATCGGTATTTGTGGACGGCCTGGACGGGCGCATTGCGCGCATGACCAACACGGTTTCCGATTTCGGGCGGGAACTGGATTCGCTGGCCGATGTCATCAGCTTTGGCATTGCGCCAGGTGTGCTGGCCTTCGCCTGGGGTGTTCAGTTTGTTGACTGGTCCATACTGGCCGATGCGAATGTGGGGGTCCAACTCCAGCGGGCCACGTATTTCGTGACGTTTTTGTTTCTGCTTTGCGGGGCATCGCGGCTGGCGCGGTTCAATATCAGCGTGAACCCGATTCCGAAGAATCCTGGGCGGCCGGACCGGAAGTATTTTGTTGGGCTGCCGATTCCGGCGGCGGCGGGGATGGTGGCCTCCGTCGTCTACGCGCTGGATTCGCAGCCGCTGCGCCAGTGGTATGCGGCTGTCATATGGATGGCGCTGATCGGGCTGCTTGCGTTTCTGATGGTTTGCACGTGGCGGTACCGCAGTTTCAAAGACTTCAATTTATTGAGCCCCCGCTCGTTCAAATCCGTCATCACACTCGGCAGTTTTATCTACCTGCTGTTTAATTTTTCCCAGCCCGTTCTGCTGGCGATGGCGACGACGTATGTGGCCAGCGGCATACTGGTTCGCATCGGCGGTTTGCTGGGCCGCAAGACGAATTCCCCCGCCCCGAAACCGGAGACACAAGTTGGCTGATTCCGTCCTTTTGATCGGCGCCGACACACTGCTCGGCCGCGAAATCCGTGACCGTTACGCGGAGGGGAAGATTGGCGCGCGGCTGCAATCGGCGACGCTGGAAAAGGACGCAGCGGCGGTGTTCGCGGCGAGCGAAGATGAGATTGAAGTAGTGGCCGCAGTGGACGCGGCGATGATAGAAGAGGCCGGAGCCGTGGTGGCGACGAACTTTGCGCAGGAGGCCTGGAGCCGCGTGCAGGGGGCGGATGTGGCCACGCCGCTGGTGGACCTTACGGGCGCGCTGGAAAAAGAGGCCGGAGCGGTTCTGCGCGCGCCGCTATTTGAAACGAAGCCGGTGGAGGCGGCGATCCACCTTATTCCGCAGCCGGGCGCGTGGCTGCTGGCCAGTTTTCTTAACGATCTGCACGCGCATCACGCGGTGGCCCGGGCGGTGGTGACGCTGTTTGAACCGGCGAGCCAGTCTGGCCGGGCGGCCATTGACGAGTTGCAGAAACAGACAGTTGCGCTGCTTTCGTTCAAGCCGATTCCGAAGGCGCAATACGACGCCCAACTCAGCTTCAACCTGTTGCCGCGCACCGGGGAAGACTCAAAGATTCACCTGCCGGAGCGGGAAGCGCGCATCCATCGCGAACTGGCCGCGCTGGCGAAACTGCACGCCGGAGGCCTGCCCGTGCCAAGCGTGCGGCTGGTTCATGCACCGACATTTCATGGCTATGCGGCCAGCGTTTGGGTGGATTTCGCCAAGCGCCCCAACATGGCGCAAATTGCGGCGAAGTTAAAAGAAGAGGGAGTTGATGTCCGCGACGAATCGCTCGACCCGCCCACCAACACGGGAGCGGCGGGGCAGGCGGGCTATGCCGTTGGCGCGATAGAGGCCGACCGTAGCCATCCCACCGGCGCCTGGTTCTGGCTTGCGGCTGACAACTTCCGCTTGCAAGCGGACCTGGCCATTGAGGTCCTTCGCGAACTGCTATGACCCGCCGGAGCGCCCTTGCCCTCACTACCCTGCTCAGTGGCTGCGGCTATCACGTTGGCGGCAAATCGGACCTGCTGCCGAAAACGATCCAGACGATTGCCATTCCGCCGATCAATAACCTGACGGTGCGATACAAGCTGGCGGACCGGCTGGCGGGTGCGCTGACGCGTGAGTTCATCGCGCGCACGAAGTATCAGATCATCACCGACCCATCGCAGGCCGACGCGGTGCTGACGGGCACCATACTCAATTTCACTTCGTTCCCCACCATATTCGACCCCGCCACCGGCCGCGCGGCCGGCGTGCAGATTCAAGTGAACCTCCAACTGACGCTTTCCGAGCGAGCCACGAGCAAGGTGCTGTTTACGCGGCCGAACTATGACTTCCGTGAGCGCTACGAGGTTTCGGTGGACCCTGGGCAGTACTTTGAAGAGTCCGACCAGGCGCTGGAACGGCTTAGCCGCGATGTGGCGCGGACGGTGCTTAGCTCCATCCTTTCGGCGTTCTAACCATGACTCCCGACGAACTCCTTTCCCAACTCAAAGCCGGCAAGGTGGCGCCCGCGTATCTGTTCCTGGGCCCCGACGCGTGGCGGCGCGACGAGTGCCGGAAGGCGCTGATAGAAAAGGCGCTTCCCGAAGAGGACCGGGAGCAGGGTTACACACGGCTGGATTTGGACGAGGTATCGCTGAACGACGCGCTGGACGATGCGTGTTCGTATTCGCTGTTTGCGAGCACACGGCTGATTTGGGTGAGTGCGGCGGAGGGCGCGCTGCCCCGCGGTGACGCAACGGAGCCGCCGGAGGCGCTGGTGCGGTTCCTGAAGAGCCCTACGCCGGGCGTGACGCTGGTGCTGCAGTGCAGCCGCTACGATTTTGATGGCGACGACAAGGCCAAGCTGGAACGGGTGAAAAAGTTCTATGCCCCGGTGAAGGCCGTAGTGGAGTTTCCCCACCCCGGGCCGCTGGAGGCCCGCAGCCTGGCGCAGCGGCTGGCAAAACAGATTGGGTTGACGGTTGCGAACGACGCGCTGGACCTGTTGATTGAAGCTACCGGCGCCAATGCGACGCGTGTTGCGAATGAACTGGAAAAGCTTCGGCTGTTGACGGCAAACGCCACGCTGCAGCACGTGCAGCAACTGGTGCCGGATGCGCGGGAATCGACGATTTTCGCGCTGGTGGCCGCGCTGGGGCGACGCGACCGCAAGGGGTCGCTGGAGATACTGGACACGCTGGTGCGGGACGGGGAATATTTGCCGTTGGCACTGAGCTTTCTGGCCACGCAGTTCCGGTTTGCGCTGGCGGCGAAGGAGGCGCGGCTGAGCAACGCGCAGGCCATTCAGGGACATTTTTCCAAACAGGGAGTGCCCATGTGGCGCGCCCGCGCGGAACAGATTCAGCAGACGGCCGCGGCGTTCCAACCGGCGCAAATGCGCAGCGCCATTAAGCTGATATTCCATGCCGACCGGGGGCTTCGCGACATCCGTCCCGATGACCGGACCGTGATGGAGCAGTTCATTCTTCGCCTTACCGCGAGGGCGTGAGCTACCACTTGCCTTTGGCCAACTCCGCCACTTCGGCGGCTGTCAACGCGCGCCGAAAGGCGGAAATATCGTCCATCAGCCCGGTGTAGTTGATTCCGAGGCGAATGGTGGTGCTGGCCATTTCCCAATCGAAGGCCTCTTTGATGGTGTTGTTGGCGCCTTGCGATTCGCCGTTCAGATAGAGCGTGGCCGCGCCCGTATTCGACCCCAGGCCGGAATAGACAATGGCAACATGGGTCCACTTTTCGCGGGAGAAGGGCGGCTTTTTCACCACCACCAGACGGGAATTGAAGGCCGGGTTTTTGTCCGATTCCACGTTTCCGGGGTTCCATGCCTTCAGCGCGCCAAACACGCCGAGCCGGAAGTGGCGCGGCTTGTCGTCCTTGGTGAAATCCACCCAGATGGCCGAATTGTTGTAGGCTTTGTCGGTTAATTGCAGCGGATCGCAAAAGCCCGGGGCCAGGTCCTGGTCCGGGTCCAGTTTCAGCCAGAAGCTCAAGGTTCCTTCCTTCGGGTTCACGTTGTTGAGGGCCTTGAAATAGACGGCCTTTGTGTTCTTCACCGGAAACCGCAGCGCATCGCCTTTGCGGCCGGCGCCCTTGGCGTGTTCCACGCCGGAGCCCTCCAGGCCGGGTTTGCCGGGTTCTTTGTAGTTGGCCGCGGAGTAGAGAGCCTTGTCTCCACCCGCCAATTTCGCGTCCACGGTCCCATCGAAAGTGGCGCGGAAGAGCGCTTCCTTTTTCCAATCGGCGGCGAATCCGGAGAGCGTGAAAACGGCGAGTAGCAATACAAGACGCATAGGCTTACTATAATCGAGAACGATATGACCCGCCGACTCACACTCTTCCTGCTTGCGCTTCCCCTGCTGGGGGCCGATATCAGCGGCAAGTGGACATTTCAGGTGGACCTTGGCGGCCAGGGCGGATCGCCGAGATTCACTTTTCAGCAGAAGGGAGAAGAGCTGACGGGCACCTACTCCGGGCAACTGGGAGAGGCGAAGGTGAAGGGTACGGTGAAGGGGGACAAGGTGGAGTTCCAGTTTGAAACCCAAGGCGCCGCGGTGGTCTACGCGGGCACGATTGTCAGCGCCACGGAGATGAAGGGGCGGGCCGATTACGCAGGGCAGGCCGAAGGCACCTGGACAGCGAAGAAGGATTAGGCGGTTACCTTTTCGGCCCGCGCGAGGTAGGCTGGGTCAAACTGAATGCCTAGGCCCGGCGCGGCGGGCACGGAGACGGTCCCATTGCGGATCTTGAATTCCGGCGTGTACCAGCTTTCTTTCTTCTCGTCGCCGCGGTGGGGGAACTCCATGTAGCCGCCGATGTTTTCGACGGTCGAGGCGAACTGCACGATGTTGACGGCGGAAGCGCCGGTTTGCGTGTTGTGGGGCACAATGGGCAGGCCGAACTTCTTCGCCATGCGGGCCACGCGGAGGGCGCGAACGAACCCGCCGTTGTAGTTCAGGTCCGGCTGCACAATGCTCACCACTTTGTTCTCCATCATCCACAGGAACCGCCAAAGGCTCGCGTCCTGTTCGCCGGCGGCGATTTTGATGCGGAGCGCTTCGGCCACCTTCTTTGTTTCGCCCAGTTCCTCCCACGGGCAAGGCTCTTCAAAAAAGTTGACGTTCAGGTCCTGCAGCATGCGGCCCACTTCGATTGCCTTCGCCGAGTTGTAGCTACCGTTGGCGTCGGCGTTGATGACAACGCCATCCCCCAGCCGTTTGCGCGCCAGTTTCATCATGGTCTCCGTCCGCCCAGGGTAGGCGTCCAGATTGCGGCTCATGCGCCCGCCGATTTTGAATTTGACGGCTTTGGCGCCTGTTTCAGCGACGCCGCGGACATAGACATCCACCTCCTGTTCGGCAGGGGTTTCACGGCCGGAGCCGGACAGATAGACGGGAATCTCTTTGCGGATGACGCCGCCCAGCAGGGCTCCGACGGGAACGCCGGCGGTTTTGCCGAGCAGGTCGAAGATAGACTGTTCCACGTAGGCGACGGGGCACCAGAAGGCCTGGCCGGCGAGCTTGTAATTGGCGGTGTACACGGCGTCCACGAGCGATTCAATATCGCGGGCGTCTTTGCCGATAAAGTGGGGGGCCACGCGGCGGAAGAGGATGGCGATGTAGTCATCAATCTGCTTGGTGCGGCAGATGCCCTTGGCGCCATTGGTTGAGGCCACTTCCAGAAAGTAGTTCGAGCCCACCTTCAGCAGTTCGATCTTCGCGATCTTCACCGGCGCTTTCACCTTAGAGGGAATGTTGAGAAACGGCTCCTCGTACCAGGGAATGACGCGTTTTTCTTCGGCCGCGGCGGCGGCCGAAGCGAGCAGAAAATGGCGGCGGGAAACGGGCATGGCGAATGGTCCTTTACTGTCCTAGCTCATGACAAGCATTGCAGACAACGGTGGCGCTGTGTTCTTTGTGGCAATCGACGCAGGCGGCCATTTTTGTGGACCGGTGCGGCTCCAGTTTCGCCTGTGCTTTCACGTCACCATGGCAGGCGGCGCACTCCATTTTGTGGCGCGCGTGGCTGAAGAAAACAAAATCGGGCAGTTTGTAGACGCGGCGCGAGGGGATAGGCTGCTCGGCCTTTTCGGTGTGGCATGTGCGGCAGGTTTTCCACTCCGGGAAGGTGGCGCGCTCCGCGCTGGCGGCCGTTTTGTGGCAGAACAAACAGGGCAGGTTCAGGCCGGCGTGGGTCTTGTGCGAGAACGGCGCGGGTTCGGCAGCCAGGGCACTCCAGCTGAGCAGCAGGAACAACGGCAGGCGCAATCAGTTGGCCTTCTTCGCCACAAACTCTCTGGGTTGCCCCTGCCCGCCTTCGCGTTTGAACTTGATCTCCGCGCCGGCAACAACGCCCTTGTAGGTCTGTTTTCCACGCTGGCTTTCCACCACGAAGGAGACCGCGTCTCCGTTGACGGAGCCCTCACTGATGGGCCGTTCGCCCTGGCGGGCGGTGATGCTTCCGGTGAGTTTGTCACCGTCCTGTTTGAAGGTGAAGGTTGTTTCCTGGTCCCCGTTCCGGCCGGGGACCTTGGCGGTCCATTTGCCGGTAATATCGGCGGCCAACGCCAGAGCAGAACCAACAAGGAAAGTGAGAAGCAGCGTCTTCATAGCCAACACCCTATCCTATTTTGACAACGGACGGATAGTGCCGCCCAGCGCGAGGAGAAGCACAGAGCCGATCACCGGCAGCCCGGCGGCCAGCACGAGCACGGGCGTGTACCCGAAGTTGTCCACCAGCCAACCGGTGGAGAGCGTGAAGAGAAGCGCGCCAACGCCGGCGCCGAGGCCGCCCATGCCGGCGACGGAGCCGACCGATTCCGGCGGAAAGTAGTCCGACGGCAGCGTTTGCACGTTGTTGACCCAGAACTGGAAACCGAACGCGGCCAGCGACATCCATGCCAGTGCGGCGTAGACGCTATTGGCCGTCAGCACGCCCATTCCCCCGGCCATGCAGGCGGCGCCGATGACGATGAGCGTTTTGCGGGTTTTGTCGATGCTCCAGCCGCGCCCAAGCAGGAACGCCGCGCTGCCCCCGCCCATCAGACTGCCGATATCGGAAACCAGGAAGGGCACGGGCGCGGCCCAGGCGATGGACTGCAGGTCCATGCCATGCACGCGGTTGAGGTAGAGCGGGAGCCAGTTGAGAAAGAGCCACCAGGCCGGGTCAGTAAAGAATCGCCCGAGCACGATTCCCCAGACCTCCTTGTGCCCGGCCAGATCCCGCCACGGGGTGCGCTCGGCGTGGGCGGCTTCGGCTACGCCAAGTGAAGCGCGTTCGCGGGCGGTGGGAGGGCGGTAGACCAGCAGCCACAGGAGCAACCAGCCGAAGCCCAGCCCGCCGGTGATGAGAAAGGTCGCCTGCCAGCCGAAGCGCAATTGCAGCGCGACGATGATGGGCGTGGCGATGACGCTGCCGAGCGCTGCGCCGCTGTTGAAAATGGACATGGCGAAGGTGCGTTCCTTCACCGGGAACCACTCCGCGCAGACCTTGGCCGCGCCGGGCCAGTTGCCGGCTTCGCCCAGGCCGAGCAGGAAGCGGAAGAGGCTGAGCGCCCCGGCGGTGCGGGCCATGGCGTGGGCCATGGCGGCGAGGCTCCAGAGAGTGATGGAGTAGGAGAAGCCGCGTTTGACGCCGACGCGGTCATAGAGCCGGCCGGAGAGGGCGTGGCTGATGGAATAGGCCACCAGGAACCAGGAAGCGATGGCGGCGTACTGCTGGTTGGAGAGGCGGAGGTCCCTGACGATGAGAGGCGCGAGGGTAGAGACGGTGAAACGGTCAATAAAATTGATGAGCGTCGCCAGGAAGACGAGGCCGATCATCACCCAACGCAGCCGCGGGCGCACCGTTGTTAGAGCCCCTCTGGGAGCGCGTCGCGGTTCAATTTCTCGATGCCGGCGAGCGCGTACAGATTCTTATGAATCGTTTCGCAGATATCTTCCAGCGGCAGGTCGTTATCGTCGTGTCCAAAGGGGCCTTCAATTTCCACGCCGATCTCCTCGATACCAAAGAATGTATAGGCGAGCACGAGAACGTCCACCACGGTTGTCCAACCAAATGTTTCCACCATGGCGAAGGGCAGGGTGAAGCAGTAGAGCACCAGGGCGCGGCGCAAGTGTACGGCGTAGGCGAAGGGCATGGGGGTTTTGCGGATGCGTTCACAACCGCCGAGGTAATCCACCAACTGTTGAATATTCTGGTCGAGCGAGGCAAGCACGATATCGGAGATGAGGCCGGCGTCGCGGGCCTCGCGGAGGCAGTCCGTCATGTTTTTTGCCACGGCGAGCGCGGTGTGCTGGGCGTCCAAGGCCTCCTTCGCGGCGGGGGCAGGCAACTCATGCGCCTGCGGCCCCAGCCCATCGGTGCCGCGCAGGCTGTGCATAGCGGCCCAGGGAAAGGCGGCGGTCCAACGGGTGAGCCGCGCCAGCAGCGCCGGGTTGCCGGCGAGGTGCGCACTTGCCCCGCGGACCAGGTTCCGCGTTTCGTTCACAATGCCGCCCCAAAGTTTGCGCCCTTCCCAGAAGCGGTCGTAGCTGGAACTGGTCCGGAAGACGAGCAGCATGCCCATGGCGACGCCCATGAGGGTATGCAGCAGAGAGGGCATGGCCACGTCGTGTACATGTTTGTGGAACGCCACCACGCCGGCCGACCAGGCAACGCACAACGCCACGCGCCCGAAAATCTCCCGCACCAGCGAACCTCGGATGTCGAAGAAGTGGTCCAGCCACTTGTGGGGATCGTATTGAATCATGCGTTATTGAGTATTATCTCTGTGGTGAACCTCTCCCGTCGCGCCATTTTATTCACACCGCTGCTGGCGGCCGCGCCCGCCCCGATGCGCGGTATTTTTCCCATTGTGCAAACGCCGTTCCATGGCGATGGTTCGTTCGACGCCGCCACCCTGGCCGCGGAGACCGCCTTTCTGTTGCGGTGCGGCGTGCAAGGGATGGCGTGGCCGCAACTGGCCAGCGAGTTCTGGTCGCTGACCGTGGAGGAACGTCTGCAAGGCGCCGAGGCGCTTCTGCGAGCCGGGAAAAGCGGAAAGGCCAAGATTGTTATCGGCGTGCAATCGGACGACGCGGCCACCTCCGTCCGCTTGGCCAAACACGCCGCGGCGCACGGCGCGGATGCGCTGATCAGCCTGCCGCCTGCCGGTATCGGACTCATCCAGTTCTTCACGCAGATTGCCGCCGCGGCCCCCGGCCTGCCGCTGTTTTTGCAGGCGGTGGGCAAGCTTTCCGTGGAAGAGGTGATCGAACTTTCCCGCGCCGTTCCGGCTGTTCAGTACGTGAAAGACGAGGCTGGGGTGACGCTGCCGCGCATCTCCGAATTTCGCGCCAAAGCGCCGCAGTTGCACATTTTCACCGGTGCCCATGGGCGCACGCTGATCGACGAACTGCTGCGCGGCGCGGCCGGCTCCATGCCCGCCGCGGGCCCGGCGGACCTATATACGAAGGCCTTCGTACTTTACGAAAAGGGCCGGTACAAGGAGGCGGCGCGGGCGTTCGCGCGGGCGGCCGTGTTTGTTCCGGAGTTCGAGCAGTATGGCATTGAAGGGTTGAAGTATCTGCTGGTGCTGCGCGGCGTATTTCCCAATCACGTGGTGCGCGGCCCAAGGAACGCGGAGGTGGGCGCGGTGGCCACGCGGACGAAGCTCGATGAGGCCGGCAAACGCGCGTTGCAGCTTTTATGGGAAGGCGTGGGGCAATGACGCGCCGCGCGCTGCTGGCGGCCCTGCCGATGGCCGCGCAAACCGCGCCGGCGCAGCGCATTGACTCCGTCCGGGCGTGGGTGATGCCGCTGCTTGGCACGGGCCGGTTCGGCACGGCGAAGTTTACTTCGGACCACGACCCCAACCGCTCGCGGTGGTTCGGGCCGTTTTCCCAACTGGCGGGGTCGATCCTGGTGGAGATCAAAACCACCGGGGGCCTGGTTGGCTACGGATTGGGCGGGGGCGGCAGCGCGGCAGTCCACGTGATTGAAACGCATTTGCGGGATCTGCTGTTGCGGGCGGACCCGGCGAACATTGAACTGCTGTGGGAGCAGATGTACAGTTCGTCAATCTTCTATGGCCGAAAGGGCTTGGCTATTCAGGCCATCAGCGGGATTGATCTGGCGTTGTGGGACCTGGCGGGCAAGGCCGCGAACAAGCCTGTGTACCAACTGCTGGGCGGCGCGACGAAGGACAAGGTGCGGGTCTACTTGACAAGCAAGAATGTACAGTTCGGGCTGGATAAGGGCATACGCGCGTTCAAGCTGCCGATCGACAGCAGCCCAAGCGAGGGGCGGGCCGGCATGAAAAAGGCTATCGAGCCCATAGAGGCCGCCCGAAAGGCGATTGGTCCGGATGCGGAATTGATGATCGACGTGCTTTGCCGTTGGAATGTGGGGTACACGATTGAGATGGCCGAGCGGCTGGCGCCGGCGCGGCTGCTGTTTATTGAGGAGCCGCTGAACCCGGACGATATGGCCGGGTACGCGGAACTGTGCGCGCGGGTGCAGACGACACGGATAGCCAGCGGCGAACACGAATACACGCGCTACGGCTTTGAGAACCTGATCGCCCGCAAGGCGGCGCATATTCTGCAGCCGGACATTACGTGGAGCGGCGGATTATCGGAACTGCGGAAGATCGCCGCGCTTGCCAGCGCGCGGCAGTTGCCGCTGATCCCGCACCGAGGCGGCAGCGTTTACGGGCTGCACTTCATTTTGGCCACGGCCCACTGCGACCTGGCGGAAAGCTTCGGCGTGGGCGAGCCGGGGAATGACATTATGCAGGCGATGTCGCCACGTTTTGCGGCGGGCTATCTTTACGCAAACGATAAGCCGGGCTTTGGTGTGGATATTACTGAAGCGCTGATAGGCAAACACGCCGTTCCGCGCTAACGGTAGAGTTCTATGTACACGTAGTAGCGGTCCTCCGCCGGAATAGTCATGCTACAGTTCTCCGTTTTCAGCTTCGCCGGGGTGAATTGGTCGGCCCATCCGTCGTAGAGCACTCGTTTGCAAACGAATCCGCTGAACGCCGCGCTGGCCGCCGCGCCCTTCAATTCGTAGCGGAAGGAGGACGTTGTCGCCGTGAAGCCCCGCACGGGCACGTTGACCGGCAGGTCGCGCAGGTCCCACTCATAGGTTTCCTCGGCGTAGGTTTGCCAGATCTTCCCGGTGGAATCGGGCGCTTTCTTGTCCTTCAGGCGGTAGCGTTTCAGGTGAGAGTTCAGGATCTTCAGGCCGTCGGGAGAAACGGTTCCGGTGAGTGTGACTTCGAAGGGCGGGTCTCCCGCGTTGACCAGGGCACTGTCGGCGGCGGTGGCCGTAAAGGCGGCACCTTTCCACGTCAGCCCAGGGAGCCCAAAAAACGGACCCATGAGGTTGGGGCCGCCCGGATCAGAAGCGGTCCACTTCACAATTCCATACAGCCGATTGCCGAACTTCGTTGTCTTCTGCAGCAGAGGCAAAATGCTCTCAACGGCTTTGTTGACACCAACCTGAATGGGGGCGACGCCAGTGAACTTTCCGCTGCCATTGGCGTTGGCCACGGCGAGCAACAGTGTCTCCCCATTGGCCGCAAGCTCCTCCGGTTTTGGGAAATCAAGTTCACCGGCCCGCATCCGCTGGACCAGTGTCCAGTTGTCGCCGCGGATACGGTAGATAGAAAGCTCCGCCTGGCCGCCCGCGTCGGTGAGTGAAACGGTGAGCTTAACATCCTTCGGCCATGCCTGGAAACGGACGGTATAAAAGGCGGCCGACAGTGCAGGCGCGTCCCAGGTGAAGGTTTTCCCGGCGGTTGTCTCCTCCGCGAACACGTGCCGGTCCTTCAACTGGCCCAGGATCTCGCGGTGATCGGGGAAACCACCGCCGTAGATGGAGCCTTCCGTGTAGTCGCGCACAAAGCCGCGCCAGTGTTCAGACAGCATAGCTGGCAGCACCGCGGCGGCGCCCTCCACGGGCAGCCGCGCCGGGGCGGCGAGTATGCCCGGGGCCCGCGCCAGCCCTTCTTTCAAAATGCTTCCTACCACGGTGTCTCCGCCCGCCTTGCTTGTCAGGTAGTGGAGGAACATGGATGCGCCATAGCCGTGGCTCTGCACTTCGGCGGGGTCGCCCGGCTGGTATTCCAGCCCGTGCTGGGTGAGGAAAGAATAGTTGTTCTGGCGTACTGTAGACGGAACTTCGCTGCGGTTACCAGTGGCGATGCCTTCGAACCACGTTGATGCCGCTTCCTGGAACCAAAGCCAGGTACCCGGTGATTTCGCAATCCGCAGCGCGTCCCGCGGGTCGTACAGATTCTGCAGAATATGGAACAGTTCATGTCCCGCAGTGGCCTTTAGCTCGTCGCTGACACCGCCGGAAAGCTTGTTCGCGTTCAGCGAAATTGAATGGAAGTTCAGGCCCAGAATCGACGGCTCCGCCATACCCCATTTATCGATATCGGCACCGGTAAATGGATAGATCACCACGCGAAGCGGCCAACGCGTGCGCCGCGCCCAGCTCAGCCCGAGCGCTTCCAGCTTGGCCTTCGCATCCGCAAGCACCGCCGCCACCGCGTTCACGTCCGCTTCCTGCAACTGGCTTGAGGGATAGAACAGCATGAAATCGCCGAGTGTGACGCGGCGGTAGAAGGTCATGACGTAGAAGGTGACTTCCGGGCCGGAGGCGACGCTACGGGCGATGAGCGCCTTCGCGCCGCCCGTATCGGCGGTGGGCAGTGTGACAGCGGCCTGGTTTCCGGTTACGGTGGCTTCCAGAAACTCCAGACCCGCACCGCGTACGCCGCGGCCGGACGCGATTGCCAGTAGTGTTTCGCCGCTGGCCGGACGGCCGGTCAGTTCCAGCGTCAGGGTTACTGGGGCGTTTAGCTGTTCGGGGAGCCCGGTTATGGTAAAGACGTCGCTTGCCCGCCACGCGTCCACGGGGGTGGCGCCTGCTGCCTGGCGCGCGATGGCCATGGTTGTCGGCTCGCCCACCAGCCCGGCGGGCAGCGTCACTGTGGCGCCGGAAGTGGTTAACGCGCCACCAGCCGGAGGCACAACCTGCACCACGGCGCCTGACGCGTAGCGCGCGCATGCTGCGGCCACATTCGCCTGAGAGCGGATGGCGGCGGCACGCACCAGTAAGGCTTGGCTGCCAGCCGCGGCTGCTTCCGGCACCTGGAAGTTGATCTGGTAGACGCCAGGGAAGCCTGGCATCAACCCGGCGAATGCCGCCGTTGCTTCCGTGCCGCCGAAGGAGACGAATACCGGCTCCGTGACCTGGTTCAGCGGTCCGTTGGCGGCGTTGTCCCCGCCCGGGGCACCCGCTTCCTTCACGGGGGAAACCGCGCCGAGCCCGGTGAGAAGGAGGACAAGAAACTCACCGGGCACGGCGGGCGCGGCGGAAGACACCCAGGAGAAGTCTTTGGCGTGGAACAGTGTTGGCTCGCCCTTGCCGTCCATGGTGCGGGTGAAGATCCGGGGAGCGCGGAGAGTAAGGTTAATGGTGGCCGCCGCACTGGCGCCGCCGGCGGAACGAACGCGAAGTTGTGCGGTAGCGGATGACAAAAACGGCATCTGGATGTTAATTTGCGCGGGCGACACGAAATAGAGCGGCGCCGCGGTCCAAACCCCGCCGGGAGGCATTACCTCCACGGTGACGCCTTCCAAGGTTCTGGGAAGCGGAACGGTGGTGGCGGCCGTCGTTTTCGGCGCCAGGTTAGAGCCGAAGACGGCCACCATGGATCCAGGGGCCACCGATTGGGTGTAATCGGCGGCATTCAGAATGCCATTGTCCGCAATGGCGGGGGCTTGGGCGGCCAGCGGAACGGATGAGACAACGCAGAGGAGCCCAAGCGACAAGCGCGCGGTTAGCATAGCCATGCTCCTTAGAAAAGGTGATTAGAGCAATTCCGATTCCACGCGGAAGCGGCCATAACTTGTGGCTTCGAGCCGGAATATGGGCGATTTGCCCCGCCGGTCGGGGTAAATGGCGCGGGTCTTCGATTTGACATGCGGGGACCGGGGTGTTTTAACTGTTAGACAGGGTTATCCCTATCTGTTTAAGGGGGTTGTACATGAGCATGGCTCAAATGAAACACTGGCGAGGGCGATCGGCCCTGCTGGTTTTTGCCGGATTGCTCGGAATCTACGCGATTCCGGCGGCCGCGCAGGTGTTGTATGGATCTATCGTCGGCACGGTTGAGGACGCCACAGGCGCCGTAGTGCCGAACGCAAAAGTAACGGTTAGCGAGAAGGCCACCGGCTTCACGCGTGAGACCACGACGGACGTTTCCGGCAACTATTCGGTTCCCAGCGTGCCGATTGGCAGCTATACCGTGAAAATCGTGGCCAACGGCTTCAAGGGTTTGACCCGTGAAGGCGTGGTTCTGACAGTGAACACCACGGCTCGCGTGAACGGCAAGCTGGAAGTGGGCGCGGTGACCGAGCAGGTCACGGTGGAAGCTTCGGCCGTTCAGTTGCAGACTGATCGCAGCGACACGAAATCTGAAATTACATCGAAGGTTGTGACGGAACTGCCGTTGAACCAGTACCGCAACTACCAGGCGCTGATCAACCTGGTTCCGGGCGCGACGCCCGCGGCGCTGCAGAACTCGGCCACCGACACGCCCGGCCGCGCGCTCCGTTCGTTTGTGAACGGCACCGCGACCAACAACAACGTGACCCGGCTGGACGGCGCGACCAACATCAATATCTGGTTGCCCCACCACGTGGCCTACGTCGCCCCGGCTGAAACGGTGGAGAACGTGAACATCACGACTTCTTCGCTGGACGCTGAACAGGGCATGGCTGGCGGCGCGGCCGTCACCGTGGCCTCCGCCAGCGGCACCAACACGCTGCACGGCGCGGCTTGGGAATATCACGAAAATCAGGACCTGAAGTCGCGCAGCTACTTCCAGGCCGCTAACGTTCCCAATGCTGCCTACAAGCTGAACATCTTCGGCGGCAAGCTGGGCGGCGCGATCATCAAGAACAAGTTGTTCTGGTTCGCCCACACGGAAATCACCAAGCAGAAGACGGGTGGTCAAGGCCAGTTCACGGTTCCAGACGCGGCCATGCGCGCCGGTGACTTCTCCGCCCGCGTAGGCCTCCCGCCCGCCAGCGGTGGTCCCGTTCCGGGAATCATCTTCGACCCCGCCACTGGTGCCGCTGACGGCAGCGGTCGTCAACCCTTCGCCGGCAACCGTATTCCGTCGGCTCGCTTCTCGCCCCAGGCGCTAAAATACCTCGCCTTGGTGCCGAATCCCAACAACGCCGGCGGCACTGGCTACACCGTCACGCCTGCCACTGGCGCGTTCTCCAATAACTACTTCGCCAGCGACAGTGGCCAGTTGAACCGGAACAACTATGACGGCAAGCTGAACTGGAACCGTAACGACAAGCACACGATGTTCGTGAAGTATTCGATGCTGACGGCGCTCTCCGGCGGCCGGTTCGGCCTCGGCGCCGCGGGCGGCGGCGGCATCGCGGGTGATCCGGGCCTGGGTGACACCAAGCAGTACCTGGCCACTATCGGCACCAATTACACCCTCAGCCCCACCATGCTGTTTGACGCCACTTGGGGTATGACCCGGATGGACCAGACGGCCAACGGCGACGACTTCGGGAAGAACTGGGGCTCTGAGACCTTCGGAATCCCCGGCACGAACGGATCGGACCCGCGCCAGAGCGGTCTGCCGGTGTTTTCCTTCGGTGGCGGTTTGAGCACCTGGGGCCAGACGGCCACGTGGATGCCCTTGGAACGCGCCGAGCGCAGTTACACCTTCACCACCAACCTGTCCATCATTAAGTCGACCCACGAAGTTCGGATGGGCTTTGACTCAGTTCGTCACGCGATGAACCACTGGCAGCCGGAAACCGACAACCCGCGCGGTGCGTTCAGCTTCGGCGGCGGCGTCACTGCTTCGCCCACTGGCGCACCTGTGACCCTAGCCAACTCGATGGCGCAGATGCTCCTCGGACTGCCCACCGCTATGTCCAAGTCGATTCAATACGAACTGATGACCACCCGCGAATGGCAGTTCGGCTGGTATCTGCGTGACCGCTGGCAGATCAACCGCAACGTCACCTTCAACTACGGTGTCCGCGCGGAAGCCTACCCGCTTGTTAACCGTGGCGACGGCAAGGGCATTGAACGCCTTGACCTGTCGACCATGCGCGTCACCCTCGGCGGCCGTGGTCCCATCCCCACCAACCCCGGCATCAGCGTGAAGCCGCTCTTCCTGGCTCCCCGCGTTGGCCTGGCCATCCGTGTCAATGACAATACTGTCATCCGCACCGGCTACGGCATGACCATCGATCCGCTGCCGTTCTCGCGCCCGATGCGTGGTTTCTACCCGCTGACGATCGCGGCGACGTTCCAGCAGAACACGGGCTTCCAGAACTTCAGCAACCTCGCGGTCGGCATCCCGGCCATCACCGGTCCGGATCTCTCCACCGGTATCGTGCCGCTGCCCAACACCGTGGCGATGCGCAGCCCCTGGGGTTCCATCACGCGCGGTACGGTTCAATCCTGGAACTTCACGATTGAACGCCGCCTGAACAAGAACCTGAATGGCTCGGTAGCCTACGTTGGCACCTCGTCGTCGAACGTCCTGGGTGACCGCGACATTAACGCGGCCGCTCCTGGCGCCGGCAACAATGGCCGTCCGTTCTTCGCCTCCACCGGCCGCGGTATCGCCATCAACATGTGGGACGGCTGGATGAGCTCCAACTACCATGGCCTGCAGAGCAGCTTGCGCGGTAACGTGACCAAGGACCTGTTCGTGCAGGGCGCCTACACGTGGTCCAAGGCCATCAACATGACCGACGAAGATGGCTGGGTGAGCGTGGGTTGGAACTGGGATCCAGTTGTTCGCCGTAATCGTGCGACGGCCGGTTACGACCGTACGCAGGTTTTCCAGATGGGCTACATGTACCAGCTTCCCGTGGGCAAGGGCAAGAAGTTCATGGACACCTCCAACAAGGCGGCTAACCTGATTCTGGGCGGCTGGCAGACCGGAGGTATCTACTACGCCATGTCCGGCACGCCGTTCAATGTTTCGGCTGACGGCACCCGTCTGGCGGCTCCTGGCAACATCCAGACGGCCGACCAGATCGGTGACTTCAAGTACCTCTACGGCAAGGGCACGAACACCCCGTACTTTGCCGCTTCCAACTTCGCCAATCCGACCCCGGCTGGCGCCCCGATCCGTTTCGGCACCACCGGTCGCAACCGCTTCCGTGGTCCGGGCCGCGCCGGATTGGACTTCAACCTGTTGAAGGACTTCGCCATCACGGAACGCGTGAAAGTCCAGTTCCGCGCGGAAGCGCAGAACCTGACCAACACGCCGCAGTTCGGCAACCCAAACTCGAACGTGGACGGCGGCAACTTCGGTTTGATCACCAGCGCCAGCGGCGAACGCCAGATGCGTTTCGGCGTACGCGTTGGGTTCTAAACTAGAAGGTTGATACACGCAACCAAACTCGGGCGCTGGCTTCGGCCAGCGCCCGTTTTCTTTTTCGCCCTCACTTGCTGGGGGCAACTGGCAGAAGAGGGCCAGCGGCGGATGGCGGCCGGTGACTTTGCCGGGGCGGCGAGTGTGTACGAGAAGCTGGTGAAGCAGGCGCCGGGCAATCCAGGTTGGAAGTTGAACCTCGGTATCGCGCTGCACATGGCGGGGAAGGACCAGGAGGCGGTGGCGCCATTGACAGCGGCGGCGCAGGCGATGCCGCAGGCGTTTCCGGCCCATGCGTTGCTAGGTACTTCGTTGCTGCGCCTGGGGCAGGCTGGGAAGGCAGTGGGGCCGTTGCAGCGGGCGGTGGCGATGAAACCAAACGAGCCGCAGGGGCGGCGGATGCTAGCCGAAGCCTTTTTGCAGTCGGGCCAGCCGAAGGCGGCGGTGGGGCAGTTGGCGGCCTTGACACGGCTGGAGCCGGCGGACGCCGGGGCGTGGTTTGTGTTGGGCAGGGCGAATGAGGCGGCGGCGGAAGAGGCGTTCCGGGCGCTGGCGAAGCAGTTTCCGGAATCGCGGGCGTTTCTACTGACCACGGCGGCGGTGCGGCGGAAGCAACAACGGATGAAGGCGGCGGCGGCACTGGAGGAGCAGGCAACGGGCCGGCCGTTGGTAGCGCGGGCGGAGGCGCTGGCGCGGGAGATTGAAACGTTCAACGACGGGGCGCGGCGGGCGTTCACGCAGTTGGGGGCGCTGCCGGACAATCCGCAGTTGCACAAGATTAAAGCCGAAACGCTGCGGGCGCAGGGGAAACACTTGGAGGCGGTGGAGGAATGGCGGGCGGCGCTGCGGTTCGACCCGCGGGACCGGGAGACGGAGCGGGAGTTGGCGGCGTCGCTGTATGCCGGGGCGCAATATCTGGAGGCGCTAAACACGCTGGAACGGCTGCTGGTGCATGAACCGGAATCGCAGGTGCTGTGGTTCCTGAAGGGGGACTGTTTGCTGCAGCAGGGGCAGGCGGAGGAAGCGATTGCACCGTTGCGAAAGGCGCCGGGGATACTGCCGGCGCGGGCATCGCTGGGGCGGGCCTTGCTGGCAACGGGGCGCGGGGCGGAGGCGGCGGCGCACCTGGAAGCGGCGGCGCCGGAGCTGGATACGGACGGGGCGCTGTACTTTCAATTGAGCCGGGCGTATCAACAGGCCGGGCAGGCGGAGAAAGCGGCGGCGGCGCTGGCGGAGAGCCAGAAGCGGCGCGCCGCTTCAGCCGAACGGTGAGTGGGTGATGGCGCCGGGCGGGCGCGGCAGCTTCTTCATGGCGCGGATGCCCCAGGTGGCGAAGGCGGCGCAGAAGATGGCGAACACGATCATGAAGTACACGACGTAGCGCCCGGGGATACGGCGCGGTTCGGGACGCTGCATGTTGCCCCTCCCTTCTCTAGTGGCGGAAATGGCGGACGCCGGTGAGCACCATGGCGATGCCAAGCCGGTCGGCGGCGGCGATGACGTCGGCGTCTTTCACGGAGCCGCCGGGCTGAATGACCGCGGTCACGCCGTGGGCCACGGCGGCTTCCAGGCCGTCTGGGAAGGGGAAGAACGCATCGGAGGCGAGCACGCAGCCGGCCAGCGGCAACACGCTCTTCTTCGCGCCGATTTCGACGGAGAAGACCCGGCTCATTTGCCCGGCGCCGGCGGAGAGCAACTGGCCTTCGCGGGCGTAGACGATGGCGTTCGACTTCACGTGTTTCACCACTTTCCAGCCGAAGGCCAGGCCGCGCCACTCCTCTTCGGTAGGCTGGCGGACGGTGACGGCTTTGGCGGTTTCGCGGTTGAGCGTGGCGTAGTCCGGACTTTGGACGAGGAACCCGCCGCTGATGCCTTTGACGACGAAGGCGTCTTCGTTGGCGGTGACTTTGACGAGGCGGAGATTTTTCTTGGCGGCGAGGATGTCCAGGGCGGCGGCGTCGAAATCGGGCGCGGCGATGGCTTCAATGAACGTCTTGACGATTTCGTGGGCGGTTTCGGCGTCGACAGCGCGATTGAACGCGAGCACGCCGCCGAAGGCGCTGACCGGGTCGGCATCGAAGGCCTTGCGGTAGCTATCGGCAAGGGTCGCCTGTTCGGCGCAGCCGCAGGGATTGGTATGTTTGACGATGACGCTGGCGGGCTGGGGGAATTCGCAGACAAGCTGCCAGGCGGCGTCGAGATCGACAAGGTTGTTGTAGCTCAGCTCCTTGCCCTGCAACTGCTGGCCGCCGGCGACGCCGGACTTGCCGTTGGCGTAAAGTGCCGCCTTTTGATGGGGGTTTTCGCCGTAGCGCATGTCGAGAACGCGGGGAACGCGGAGGTCGAGCGTGCGGGGAAGGTCGAGTTGGACATCGTTGAAGCCGTCGCCAACGGCGGTGATGTCGGCCAGGCGGTTGGAGATGGCGCGGTCGTAGGCAGCGGTCATGTGGAAGGCCTTGACGGCGAGGTTCCAATGGGTGGCGCGGGAGAGCTGGCCGGCGTTCGCGTTGAGTTCTTCGAGGAGCGCGGGGTAATCGGCGGGGTTGGTGACGACGGCTACGTCCTTCCAGTTTTTGGCGGCGGCGCGGATCATGGTGGGGCCGCCAATGTCGATGTTTTCGATGAGTTCGGGGACGGTGGCGTCTTTATTGGCGGCGATCTTTTCGAAGGCGTAGAGGTTGACGATGACCAGATCGATGGTGGGGATGGCGTGTTGTTCGAGGGCCTCCATGTGCTCCGGTTTGGAGCGCATGGCAAGAATGCCGCCGGCGATATTGGGGTGGATGGTTTTGACGCGGCCGTCGAGCATTTCGGGGAAATGCGTGACTTCGGAGACGTCGAAGACCTGGATGCCGGCGTCTTTGAGGAGTTTGGCGGTGCCGCCGGTGGAGATGAGGTCGATGTCGAGGGCGCGGAGGCCGCGCGCGAATTCGACGGCGCCGGTTTTGTCAGTGAGGCTCAGAAGAGCGCGTTCGATTTTAGCCATGGTCGAACTTCCAGGATAGCGAGTTAGAGGAGTTCGATGCGGGCGCGATGGCCTTTTGTTTTGGCGAGTTTACGGTCTCGTGTGAGGAGGCGCACATGGAAGCGGGGCTGCGGCGCCGGGGCGCGGGTAGAACAGGGGAGCAACTCGTTCTGGCTCTCACGGGGTGGGTGGGGGTGTAGTTTGATGTTGCGTAGCAGCTTTTCGATCAGCCAGCGTCGCGGTGGCGGCGGATATAGGCGGCGGAGTCGAAATCACTTGTATCGGGGGCAATTCGGCGGACACGCGCAAAAAACTCCTCAGGGTCGAACAGCACTTTGGCCCAGGACTCGGCCATTGCCCTTTCGGCTATTTCGATGAGGAAAGCGGAAAGACTCATGCCGCGTTTGGCGGCACGCGCTTTGCGTTGTTCGTACAGTTTGCCGGGGACGTTGCGAATTTCGATCCGCTTCGGCATGTTCTCAGCGTGAAGACACGCACGAGACATGTCAAGGGCCTATTCGTTAACGAGTTCGCGGAAGCGGCGGATGACTTTGACGACGTACTGGCGGGTTTCTTTGTAGGGCGGGATGCCGCCGAAACGGTCGACAGCGCCGGGGCCGGCGTTATAGGCGGCGATGGCTAGGGAGAGTCCGTTGCGGCGGCCCTCGTACTTCTTCACCAGCATGTCGAGGAACTTGGCGCCGCCATCGACGTTTTGTTCCGGGTCGTGCGGATTCACGTTGAGATACTTGGCAGTTTGTGGCATGAGCTGCATGAGGCCGATGGCGCCAACGCGGCTCCGGGCATCCACTTTATACGCGGATTCCACTTCCATAATGGCCTGGATAAGCTCCGGGCGAAGATTGTGCTTTCCGGCGGACGGACCGATGAGGCGGGCGGCGGGGCCGGGCACGTTCATGACCGGGTTTGCGTTGGGCGTGGCGGCGGGAGCGGGCGGCGGGGCGACTTCGGCAGAGTCGAAAACAATGGACTGGCCGCCGGAACGGACGAAAACGCTGGAGCCATCGCGGCTCAGATCGTCATAGACGATCCGCTGGCCGGTTTTGAGGATCAGCACTTTGGGTTCCGGGTCCTTCTGGACCGGGTCCGCCATGAGCGGACACACCGCAACAGCCAGTAGCAAGGCCGCACACTTCTGCATGATTCAATGATCGGAGAGAGTACGGCGGACATACATCGGGGTAAAACCTTAGGGGGAGGGATTTCCTTATATACTCGCCCCATGCGGAACATCTGGCTGGCGTGTTTGGCGATGGCGATGGGGGCGGCGGCGGTGACGGTGCCGATCCGGAGCCGGGCGGAGGTGTACCGGGGGAGCGGAGAGTGGCGGGAGGCGGTAGTGGAGGAGGCGATTGACCCGTCGCGGACGGCAATAATCCTCTGCGATTTGTGGGATAAGCACTGGTGTCGCGGGGCGACGGAGCGGGTGGGGGTATTGACGGAGAAGATCAATCCGGTGCTGCGGGCGGCGCGGGCGAAGGGGATGCTGGTGATTCATGCGCCGTCGGAGACGATGGATTTTTACCGGGACGCGCCGCAGCGGCGGGCGATGTTGGCGATTCCGGCGGCGGCGGCGCCAACGCCGTTAGAACTGGCGGCACCGAAGCTGCCGATTGACGATTCCGACGGGGGATGCGACACGGAGGGGGACAAGTTTTATAAGGCGTGGCGGCGGCAGCATCCGGCGATTGAGATTGGGCCGAACGACTTGATTTCGGATAAAGGGGAAGAGGTTTATAGCGCGTTGAAACTGCGGGGGATTAAACACCTATTGGTGGCGGGGGTACATACGAACATGTGCATATTGAACCGGTCGTTCGCGATCCGGCAGATGACGAAGTGGGGGGTGCGGTGCATTCTGCTGCGGGATTTGACGGACGCGATGTATGACCCGAAGGACGCGCCGTACGTGGCGCATGACCAGGGGACGCGGTTGGTGGTGGAGCATATTGAGCGGCATTGGGCGCCGACGATGCTGTCGGCGGATTTGTTGCTGCGGCTGCAATAGAGAAGGCTTCGCCGTGCTGAAGCCCCAGGCTGGAACGGCGAACCGAGAGTGGAGCGTGTCCGGTTGCTGGACGCCTTTCGCGGGGATAGGGTAATAGCAGCACTTAAGGTCGAGAGAGAAAGGAGCTGTACGATGCCAAATATTTCGAATCAGGTTAGCGTAGAGAATGATAGTCACAACCGGTGGCGTGTCGCAGTTCCGAGTTGTGTGGGGATGCTCGCAATCACACTGATCGCGCAGATCTTGATTCCTTTCATCCTTGCGCTTGCCGGGCTGATTATTCTTGTCTTTTCGGGAAAGCCATTCCCTACTACAGCGAAACCAATCGTAAATTTCCCACCGGTCAGCGTGTTGACGAGATGCGTGCTTGTGGTCCTGATCCTCAGCCTGTTGGCGGCCGGAATCTATAATTCCGTCAGCCTGGAGCCTCTGCGCATCTTCGACTGGAGCGATGAGAAGGCAAAACCGATTAGATCCGGATTGGTGCCGGTTGTTCACGCGGACTCATCCCAAATAAGCTTCTCACTGCGGGGGGAGAGTGCATATTTGCTTCCAAGTCCGCCCTTCGGCGGAAATGTCGCGGTTCTCGTTGACGAGGTGTCAAAGAGAACTGAAGTCATGCTCGTGCAAAACGCATTAAAGTACCCGGCCCTTCAAACCGCGGTTCAGTCAAACGTGCAATTGGATCTGGATATTGGTCCGGGCACGATAAAGAGCGACGGCCAAAAACCGACGACGATCTCGCCGGGGGACATCCTCGCTAAAGGGCGATTAGGGGTGAAGGGACAGATGTCGTTTCAATACCAGGGCAATTCGTACGTGTGCCTGGTATGCGGCATCGAAAAATACATATTCAGCAAGAATCGGATCCTGGTGACGATAAGCACTGGAAACACGGCGAGTTGCCCGTAGCACACTAAGAATGCTTATCGCCTTCCACAGTTTTCAGGATCGTGTTTGTCGATCCGTTGAATGCGCGGAAAAATTTGTGTGCGGCCCTTCGGTGAGGGGGGAAATGGGCAGACTGAGCAGGCAGTCACCGGCGGACGGACCGAATCGAACTGGCCGGCGAGTTCACACATCTGACAACGAGCGATGGAGTTCTTCAACGCGGGTGTATAATCTTCGGCGAACGCTATCCGCTGCGCCGGGCACAGTGACTGTCAGAAAAAGGACTGGCTTAGGGTACAACTGCGACGAACGATTTTGAATTGGCGTCCCCAGGGGGATTCGAACCCCCGTTAACGCCGTGAAAGGGCGGTGTCCTAGGCCGGGCTAGACGATGGGGACGCGTTGAGACAGAAGTGGCGGCGCGAAGCCGCCACTTCTCTTTAGGATAACCGACGGCTGGGGGCGCCGTCAAATTTAGAGGGTCTTCAAATAGGCGATGAGATCGGTCTTTTGTGCCGGTTCGAGCTGTTCGTCGTAAGGAGGCATACCGTTGCCGCCCTTGTTCACCTTGTCGAGGACCTTGGCATCGGTGACGCCGGCCTTCTTGTAGAGGCCCTTCAGCGCGGGCGCGTTGCCGCGCTTTTCGTCGTTGTCGGTGTTGTGGCAACCCATACAGGCGGAGTTTTCAAAAACTTCCTGGCCCTTCTTCGCGTCGCCTTTCTTGTCCGCGCCGAAGGCAAGCGCGCTGATGATGACCGCGCTGCAGCCAATGGCAAAGATGCGCTGGGCAAGTTTCATGGGAATACGATCTCCTGACCTAATGAAAATTCTCAAACTATTCTACAATTGCGACGATGCTCCCCGCTATTGCCGTTTTTGCCAAGGCCCCGGCGCCGGGCCGCGTAAAGACGCGGTTGGCGGTGAAAATCGGGGCGGAGCAGGCGGCAAAAGTTTACGAGCGGATGGTGTCGGTACTTCTCCAACGGCTGATACAGGCTGCCAAGAGCCTGGCCTCCGACGTTGAACTGCATACCGACACTCGATCAGACGCCTGGGGAGGCTTTGCTGTTACAAGGCGTTTGCAAGCGAGCGGGGACCTGGGTGCGCGGATGCTGCATGCGCTGGAAACCGGGCTGGCCGAGGGACGGGCACGGGTGTTGATTGTAGGCGGGGACGTGCCGACGGTGCCGATTTCGCATTTGGAAGAGTTGTTGGCGGCGGACGCGGATGTGGCGCTGGGCCCGGCGGAGGATGGGGGGTTCTGGGGAATCTGCTGCCGGAAGACCGACGCGGCGATGTTTGCGGGGGTCACGTGGTCGACCGCGAGTGTGTGCGCGGAGACGGCGGCGGCTTGCCGGCGGGCGGGGCTTTCGGTTTTCATTGGTTCGACGTGGTTTGATATTGATGAACCTTCGGATTTGGAACGCATCTAAGCGAGGTATATGGCACTCAAAGTGGGCAGTAAAGCACCGGAATTGAAGTTGACGGACGAGGCGGGGAACGCGTTCAAGCTCTCGTCGTTGCAAGGGAAGAAGGTGGTTTTGTACTTCTATCCGAAGGCGGACACGCCGGGATGCACGACCGAATCGTGCGAGTTCCGGGACCATTCGGCGGCGTTCGCGGCGAAGGATGCGGTGATTGTTGGTATCTCGCCGGACACAGAGAAGGCGCAGACGAAGTTCAAGAACAAGTTCACGCTGCCTTTCACGCTGCTGGCCGATGCCGAGAGCAAGGGCGCGGAGGCGTACGGGGTGTGGGTGGAAAAATCGATGTACGGCAAGACCTACATGGGCGTGGCGCGAACGACGTTCGTAATTGGGCCGGATGGGAAGATCACGCACATCTTTGAGAAAGTGAAGCCGGCCGGGCACGCGGAAGAGGTTTTGGCGGTGCTTTAGAACTCTTTGAGTTCGGCGATGGTGGCGCCGTTGCCGCCTTCTGCGGCTGTGGCGGGGTAGAATTTCGTCACCAGCGGGCTGCGTTTCAAGAGGTCGGCGACGGCGCGTTTGAGGATGCCCATGCCGTGGCCGTGGACGATGCGGACGCGATCCACGCTGGCTAGCGACGCAACATCCAGGAACTTTTCGACGGCGTCGCAGGCTTCTTCGGCGCGCTGGCCGATCAGATTGATTTCCTTGGTCACCGTGTCCCAGGTGGGGCCGGCCTGGAACGTGACGCCGGAAGGGAGTTTGGGGCCGGTGGGGCCGTCGGGCAGAATCTCCGTGATGTCGGCGTAGGGCACGCGCATTTTCATGATGCCGACTTCGACATCCACCATGCCGTTGGGCAATAATCTACGCACGCGGGCGGGTTCGCGTATGCCGCTCAGGCGGACACGGTTGCCTTCGTCGACAAGGAGCGTTGCGCGTTTTTCGGTCTCCTGCTTCGCCACCACCTGCTGGACTTCCTGTTTGAACTCCGTCTGCGCTTTAATTACTTTGCGCACGGCGATATCGGCGGCTTTCCGGCTGGTTCCGGCGGACTCTTGAATGTGTTGGAGCGTTTCTTTGGCCTGCTTTTCGAAAGCCGCCAGCGCGGCCTCCATTTTACGTTCCATTTCGCGGCGCTTGGCTTCCTCGGCTTTGCGGAGTTCCTCGCGTTCGGTGCGGGTGTCGCGCTCCAGGCGCACCTTCTCCTCGGCGAGCGCCATTTGTTTGGCCTTCACTTCATCCAGGCGGCGGTGCAGGTCGCTCAGGAAGCCTGCTATGTCGCGCTCGTTGGTGGACATGGCGGAGCGGGCTCGTTCGATGAGCGATTTGGGCAGGCCAAGTTTACTGGCGATGGCGAGGCCGGCGGAGCGGCCCGGGGCGCCGGTGAGAAGGATATAGGTTGGGGTGAATTCGGCTTCGTTGAAACCCATGGAGGCCTGCACCACCCCTTCGACGGTGGCGCCCCAGACTTTGAGCGGCATGAGGTGGGTGGAGGCGAGGGTGAAAGCGCCGTATTCGCGGAACTTTTCGAGGACGGCGACACCGAGCGCGCCGCCCTCTTCCGGGTCCGTGGCGCGGCCGAGTTCGTCGAGCAGGACGAGCGAATCGGGGGTGGCGGCGTCGAGCATGTAGCGGAGCTGGCGGACGTGGCTGGAGAAGCTGCTGAGGCTTTCGGCGATGGACTGGTTGTCGCCGATATCGGCCAAAACCTTAGAAAAAATGGGGAATTCCGCCTCTTCGCAAGGCACGGGGATGCCGGACTGCGCCATGAGCGTGAGCAGGCCGGCGGTTTTCATGGTGACCGTTTTGCCGCCGGTGTTGGGACCGGTGATGAGCAGTGTGCGGCGGATGCGGTCCATCGTGAAGCTGACGGGGACGACGCGTTTACCCTCCTTGCGGAGCACGTCTTCCAGGATTGGATGGCGGGCCGCGTCCAGGTGGAGCCGGTCCCCAAAAGCGGGAACAACGCAGCGGAACTGCTTGCCGAAACGGGCCTTGGAGAAGGTGAATTCCAGGGCGGCCATGGCGTGGACGGTGGACTTGATGACGGCGGCGTGTTCGCGCAGCGTTTCGGTGATTTCTCGGAGAATGCGGTGGGTTTCGCGCATCTCCTCTTCGGTGAGGCGGACGAGTTCGTTATTGAGCGCGATGGTCTCCATGGGCTCAACGAAGAGTGTGGCGCCGGTGCCGCTGGCGGCGTGGATTACGCCGGGGATTTTGGAGCGCTGGCCGGCGACGAGCGGGATGACGAAGCGCTCGGAGCGAATGGTGACAAAGTCGTCCTGCAACACGCCATCGTCTTTATGCTGGCGGAGGAACTTTTCGAGCGATTGGTGAATCTGGTCGCGTTGGCGCTCCATGGAGCGGCGGATCTTTTCGAGGGCGACGCTGGCGTGATCGGTGAGCGTTCCGTTGGGGTGGATTTTCCCGGCGATGGAACGGAGAACGGGGCGGAGATCGGCAAGGCAAGCGGCGCGTTTGGCAAGGAGCGGGAAGCCTTCGCCGGCATTGGCAATGGATGCGCGGAGTTCGGCGGCGCGGTCCAGCCATTGCAGCAGATCGTAGATCTCTTTGCCGTCGAGCGAGGCGCCTTCGATGCCGATGCGGCCGAGGGCCTGGTCAATATCGGGCAGGCCGGAGAAACGGATGTTGACGTTCTTCATGGCGGCCGCTTCGTTCAGTATGTTGACGGCTTCGGCGGTTTCGCGGTGGGCTTCTTCCAAGGCCGGTTGATCGGTGGAGGGTTCCAGTTCGTCGAGGATGCGGCGGGCCTGGTTGGAACTGATCTGGCGGCCGATGATGGCTTTTAGCTCGGCGTACTCTAATAACTCAAGACTGCTGGTTTCCATAACGTTCGAACACGCGTTCGATTACTTCCAGGGTACCCGGAGTGATGAGGAGTTTGGGCAGATCTTCGCGACGGACCCAGGCGACGGCGGCCGAATCGTCACCGGGGGCTGGCGTGCCATCTGTGATTTTGCACAGGTAATCGAGCAGGACGTAATGGTATTCGGGGCGGCCGTCGGCGTCGTGCATCATGCGTTCAAACACTTCGGCCACCACGCCCACCTCCACCGTGAGACCGGTTTCTTCCAGCACTTCGCGGGCGATGGCGTCCTTCAGCTTTTCGCCGGTTTCCACGGCGCCGCCGGGCAGAGACCAATAGTCTTTCAGCGGGGCTTTGCCGCGCTGGATAAGCAGAATCTCGTCGCCTTCGATAATCAGCGCGCCGACGCCAAGAACGGGGCGCGGCGGATAGCGGCGATCGTCCGTCGGACTCAATATTGAACCGAGCCCTTCCAATCGAGGCGAACGCGGTAGACCGATTTAAGGGCGGTGACGTAGAGGGTGGAGAAATCGGCGTCGCCGAAGGTGAGGTTGCGCGGCGTTTCGGGGAAGTCGATTTTGTTGAGGAATTTGCCGTCGGGGGAGTAGACGGAGACGTTGTTGCAGGTCACCCAGATGTTTCCTTTGTCATCGGTTCGGATGCCATCGGGTGGGCCGTCGATGTTTGTAATTAGCTTGCGTTCGTTGGAGGCGGCGCCGTTGCCGGCCACGTCGAAGGCGCGGATGAGGCGGTCGTCGGAATCGGCGACGTAGAGAATTTTGCCGTTGGGGGAGAGGGCGACGCCGTTGGGGCGGCCGGGGGTTTTGGCGATGAGGGTGAGAGGGCCTCTGGGCGGCAGGTGATATATGCCGTAGAAGTCGAGTTCGCGGTTGTCGGCCTGGGCGCCGAAGGCCGGATCGGTGAAATAGACATGGCCGTCTTTGCGAACGACGATATCGTTGGGGGCGTTGAGGCGTTTGCCTTCGAACTTGTCGGCGAGGACTTCGATTTTGCCTTTGGCGTCGGTCCGGGTGACGCGGCGGGATTTGGATTCGCAGGAGTAGAGGCGGCCCTGGGAATCGAAGGTGTTGCCGTTGGCGCCATTGGAGGCTTCGCGGAAGACGGATTTGCCTTCGACAGTAAGGCGGTAGATTTTGTTTTCCGGGGGATCGGAAAAGAGCAGGTAGTTGTCGCGGCTCCAGACGGGTCCTTCGGTAAAGGTGAAGCCGCCGGCAACCTTTTCGATGTGGATTTTGGAAAAGTCCTGGGCGGGGAGAGCGAACGCGAGTAGGAAAAGCAGGCGCGGAGTCATACCATGAAGTATGGTGACACGAATTGTTTGGCTGGTTGCCTGCCAACTGCTCGTGCTGGCCGCCGACCCGCATACCCAGTCTGTAGAAGAGTGGCGGAAAAAGTACGAAGAGGGTTTGAAGGCTCCTTATACGGGCTGGCTGAGCGTGGCCGGTCTTTATTGGTTGAAAGAGGGCGAGAATAGTTGCGGGGCGGCGGAGACGAATGACGTGGCGCTGCCGCGGGGCGCGGCACGCGTCGGCGTGTTCCTGTTTGATGGGAAGACAGTCCGGTTTCGTGACGGGAAAGGGAACGTGCGGCCGATGCGGACGGATACATCGGGCACGCCGGACACGCTGGATATTGACGGGATGCGGCTGGTGGCGATCGAGCGGAACGGGAAATTCGCGGTCCGGTTGCGGGACGCGCAAAGCAAGATGCGGCAAGAGTTCGCGGGGACGGTGTGGTATCCCATTCGGGCGCAATACAAGGTGCGCGCGAAGTTCATTCCGCACCCCTATAAGAGGACGGTGAACTTCGCCGACCATACCGGGAACGTGCAGAAAATGGTGAGCCCGGGGATTGTGGAGTTCCGGCTGGGCGGGCAAACGCTGCGGCTGGAACCGGTGGAGGACGAGGGGCAACTGTTCTTCGTGTTTAAAGATAAGACGGCGAACAAGGGGACCTATGGGGCGGGGCGGATGCTGTATGCGCCACTGCCGAAGGACGGGGTGGCGGAGATTGATTTCAACGTGGCGAAGAATCCGCCGTGCGTATATACGCCGTTTGCGACGTGCCCGCTGCCGCCGAAGCAGAATATATTGCCGGTGGCAATAGAGGCGGGGGAGAAGATGCCGGCGGGGCATTAGGGAGGGTTTGACGCCGCCGCCCGGGACCTGTTAAGCTGAAAGGCGAATTAGTGTATGGCAAACCATGTATCAGCTCTGAAGCGCGTTCGGATGACCGAGCGTCGTACCGTTATCAACAACGCTCGTAGGTCCCGTCTCCGCACAGGTCTGAAGGCATTGCGCACCCTGATGGAAAAGAAAGACGCGACCGGCGCCGCCGCCATCGTGCCGAAAACCTTTTCGATCGTGGACCGCGCGGCGAAGTGGGGCGTGATCAAAAAGAACACTGCCGCCCGCTACAAGAGCCGCATTGCGCTGCGTCTCCGCAAGCTGCAAGCCGCCTAAGAACGTTCACCCCAAGTTTTTCCGGCCCGCCCCTCGTTGAGAGATGGCGGGCCGCTTCCGTTTGCGGATTCCGAAACGAATGTATCGACGCGTGGCACAATACATAGTGCTATGTCATCCAAAAAGTGGTACGAGTACTTCGTCTCCGTGGAAGGCGAGAACAAGCCCGCGGAAGGGCTGAACCCGTTCGGAGGGCAGCCCGGCGCCGGCGACGCGGCCAGCGCCATCGCGCAGATTGCTTCACAAGTGCAGGCACCTGTAGCCGCGGCCCCGCCCCCGCCGCCGGCGAAGTTCTCCAGTGCCGCCGCTACCGTGATGAGCGGCGCGGCCACGACATTTGAAGACATCTACAACGCCGCCGATATTCAGCAACCGTCGCACGGCTACACGATTCTAAAAGTTTCGGAGATGCTGCAAAGCGAACACATCCGCCAAATGCCGGCCGAGGTGAAGAAGGGCTCCATCCTGGTGGCGCTGGACGCGGCGGGCGTGAAGATTCAAGAAGTGATTCAGGACGCCATTCGCCGGGACCAGGCGCTGGATGGCTTCGAGCGGGTGCGGCTGAAATCCGTGGAAGACCTGGAAGCGCGGAAATTGGATGAAAATAAGAAGATCCAGGATGCGCTAGACAAGTATGTGGCGGAGCAGAAGGCGCGACTGCAGGCGAACCTGGACGAGGTAGCCAAACAGAAGGAATCTTTTGCCGCCTGGCGGATACAGAAGCAACTTGAGGAACAACGGATTGCCGATTGCGTATCTTATTTCGTGGCCGAGAATCCGATTTCCACAGCGGCCAATCCCCAACCGCAGGTAAAACCAGTTTCGTAAGTACGCGCTTGGAAAGGGCGCCAATCAGCTATGTTCAACAGGCTCAGCAGAGTCATTCGATCGTTTATCGGATTCTTCATTTCGGTGGCGGAGAACCCCGAAATCATCCTGGAACAAAACATCCGCGATATGAACGATCAAGTTCCGCGAATGAATGAATCGATTGCGATGGTGAAGGCGAACGTGACGCTTCTGGAAAAGGAAGAGGCGAAGTACAAGGGCGAAGTGCAGGAGCTGACTTCAAAAACGAAGGCGGCAATCCAGGCGGGGCGTGACGATATCGCGGCGACGTTCGCGGCACAGTTGGAACAGACGCGTTCGGCGCTGGCGCGGACGGGCGGACAGTTGGGGGCGGCGAAGGCGGCCTACGACAAGGCGATGATGGTGAAGCAGGCGTTTTTGCGCGAGAAGGAACGGAAGACGCGAGAGGCCATGAACGCCATCCGCGACAACCGGCGTTCGCAGTGGCAGTCCAAGGTGGCCGACGCCATGGAGCAGTTTGAAGTGGCGGGCGTGAGCCAGACGCACGATGAGATGGTGCGGAAGATTGAAGAGCAGACAGCGGTCAACGAAGCGCGGATGGATATGGCGCTGAGCAACGTGGACCAGCAACGTTTTGAGATCGAGAAGGAAGCCGAGAAGCTGCAGGCCAATGAACTGCTGAAACAGTTCAAGGTGGAGATGGGCATGGTGTCGCCGCAGGCGGGCGCCGCCGCTCCGGAAAAAACCATTGGCGGCCGCGAAGGCGAGAAGTCCCTCTAAAGGAGACGTGAATAATGGCTGTGAAAATTGAAAAAGGCGGATGGGCGCTCATCTTCATGGTGGGTTTGGGTCTCGTCGGCTATGCGTTGAACCGGTACGACATCGTGAATTTTGGCGGGCTGCTGGGCGGCGAAAAAAGCAAAAGCCCGGAAAAAGTGGATACCACGCAGCCCCTGCCAAGCCTGACAAAGGACTCGGCGACGAACGCCGTGCGGGTGCGCGTGAACATCTGGGTGGGCTGCGTGGGCGGCCTGGTGGCCAATGGCGGCCTGGATACAGTGCCCGGATCGATCTATGACAAGAAAGGTTTGAAGGTCTCGTTTAAGATCATTGACGATTGGACGGAAGGGGCGACCGCGCTGGCCACCGACAACGTGGATGTGATGCTGACGACGGCCGACGTGTGGGCGAAGGACTACGCGCAGTTCCGCGAAAAAGGTTTCAATGCGCGGGCGGCGTATCTGGTGGATTGGTCGCGCGGGGCCGATGGCGTCATTGGCAGCCAGGGGATCAAGAGCATTGAAGACCTGGCGGGAAAGACGGTGGCCTATGCGCCGTACACGCCTTCGCACTTCCTGCTCTATAACGGGTTGAAGAACTCCGGTTTGACGACAGCGCAGCGGACGGAGATCTTCTCCAAGGCTGTACACACGAAGGATGGCATAGAGCCGGCCACTCTGTTCGCGCAACAGAAAGTGGCGGCGGCGGTGGCCTGGGACCCGGACATGAGCGACGCGGTGGCCAAGCGCCCCGGTTCGCGAAAGATCTACGACACCAAGGTGGCCAACCGCCTGATCGCCGACCTGCTGGTGGTGAGCGACAAGTTCGCGGCGAAGAACCCGCAAACGGTTTCGAAGCTGATTGAAGGCTGGCTGGAAGGCGTGGCGTTCATCAACCAGGAGCCGAGCCGGGCCCATACACTGATTGGCACGATCAAGGATTTCAACATCCCGGCCGACCTGGCGAAGACGATGCTGGAAGGCGTGCGGCTGGCCGATTATGCCGACAACAAGAGCTTTTTCGGCGCGGCGGGCAGTGACTCCGACTACGCGAACGTGCTGAAGATGGCCACTGAGATGTACCGCGAGTTGCGGCTGATCAAGGGCGCGCCGGATGTGGAATCGTCGGTGGACCGGCGGTACGTGGACGCGCTGAGCGGGAAGTTCTCCTCGACATCGAGCGAGGCGCCGGTGGAGTATAAGGAACCGGCCAAGGGCGCCACGCCATTCGCCACGCAGCGGCGGTCGATTTACTTTGAGACCGGATCGGCGCGCATCAGCATGGATTCGCGCGCGGTGGTGGACGAAATCGGCGGCTTTATGCGCGCGTATGAGAACACGATTGTTGATATCGATGGCAACTCGGATTCCACCGGCGCGAGGGAGATCAACATGACCCTTTCGCGGGAACGCGCCGAATCAGTAAAGCGGTATTTGATTGAGAAATACGGCTTCCCGGCGGTGCGTCTGCGCACGGCAGGGAACGGGCCGGACAAGCCCCTGGAAAGCAACGACACGCCCGAGGGCCGGGAGAAGAACCGGCGCACGGACATCAAGGTGTACGCGAATCCGGCGTTGAAATAAAGGCACGAAATGGCCACCATACGTCAACCGATAGCCCGCCCGACGCGCATTGCGCTGGGCGTGACGGCGTGGGGACTGGTGCTGGCGGCATGGTTCGCGCTGTCGCATAGCGGACTGCTGCCGCCGTTCGCGCTGCCGGACCCGATGGGTGTGGCGAAGGCGTTTTTCTCGCTCTGGACCGAGTATGACCTGGCCGGCAACGTCTTCATGAGCTGGTGGCGAATCGCGCAGGCGTTCGTGGTGTCGGCGGTGGTGGCGATTCCCCTGGGACTGGCGATGGGCGCGTTTCCGGCGGTTTTTCACTTTGTGAATCCGCTGGTGGCGCCTATGCGCTCCATGCCCATCACGGCCTTTCTGCCGGCGTTCATGGCGCTTTTCGGCATGGACGAAACGATGAAGGTGGGCTTCCTCGTATTCGGCATGATCTTCTATCTGCTGGCCGTTGTGGTGGAGGAAGTGAACAAGGTGGACGAAGCGCTGCTGGAGACGGCCTATACTTTGGGCGCGGGGCTGCCGCAAGCGTTGTGGCTGATGTTCCGGGCGTCGTTTCCGGGAGTGTTCGGTTCGTTCCGGATTCTCTACGATATCGGCTGGACCTACGTGATTCTGGCGGAGATGGTGAACGCGCGGAAGGGCGTGGGCTACATGATTGAAGCGGCGCGGAAGGTGCTGGATTTTGAGCGGGTGTACGCGGGCATCATCGCCATCGGGGTGGCGGCGTTCCTGTTCCGGTGGCTGCTGACGGCGGCCGAGCACTGGATGTTCCCATGGCGGCGCGTGTCGCAAGCGCGGCAAAAAGCGCCGGTGCCGGTTAAGTAAGAGGGGCGATGAACAAGATATCCGTTCGAAACGTGGGCCGCATCTTTACCGACGCCGAGGGGCGCCAGGTGGAAGCGCTGCGCGGCGTGAACCTGGAGATCGCCGATGAGGTGGATCCGCTGGGGAAAGATATCGGTGAGTTTCGCGTGCTGCTGGGGCCTTCCGGCTGCGGCAAGTCGACGATTCTGCGGATGATCGCCGGGCTGGATTTTCCGACGACGGGCGAAGTGTATGTGAACGGGAAGCGTGTGGAAGGGCCGGGGCCGGACCGCGGGATGGTGTTCCAGAAATACACATCATTCGCCTGGCTGACGGTGGCGGAGAATATTGAATACGGGTTGAAGCTGAAGGGCGTTGGCGAACGGGAGCGCGCCGAGACGGTGGCGCACCTGGTGCAGGCCACCGGGCTGGCCGGGTTTGAAAATGCTTATCCACACACGTTATCGGGCGGCATGCAGCAGCGGGTGGCGATTGCGCGGTCCATTGCCGTGCGGCCTTCGGTGCTGCTGATGGATGAGCCGTTCGGGGCGCTGGACGCGCAAACGCGCAGCGGCATGCAGGACCTGCTGATGAAGATATGGACGGAGACGGCGGCGACCATTCTGTTTGTGACCCACGACGTGGGCGAAGCGGTGTATCTGGCCGATAGAATGTATGTGGTGAGTTCCCGGCCAGGTTCGATTGTGGATGAGATCGCGGTGCCGTTCGCGCGTCCGCGGACGGAGGCGTTGAAGGGGGAGGCTCGTTTCCAGGAGCTGGAAAACCGGGCGCTGGAAAGCCTGCGGCACGCCGCCGGGCACGGCGGGCAGGTGCGGGTGACGCTCTAGAATGGCCGACGATTTTAATTACAAGTCGCGAATCGCCAACAAAGTCGACGAGATCGAGACTGGCAATGTGAACTACTTGAAGGAGGCCTTCAAGTGGCAGTACAACGTAATTGGGCTGGCCGGCGCGGCCGCCTTCGCGTTGGTTTCCGGCACGGCGCTGCCCATTCTGCTGGCCGCCGGCGTGGAGTTGATGTATTTGGCCGTGGTGCCGCAATCGAGCGCGTTCCGCCGGCTGGTTCGTTCCTGGCAGTACGAGGAAGAGAAGAAGAAGCACGACCTGCGGGTGCGGCAGATGCAGATGCAACTGACGCCGATGGTGCGCGACCGGTACTCGAAGCTGGAGCAGATGTGCGGGATGATTCGCGGAAATTATGCGCGGCTATCCTCCACGTCGCAGATATTTGTGGACCAGATGTCGAACCGGCTGGACGGGTTGCTGCAAGCGTTTTTGCGGCTGGCTAATGCCGGAACGATGTACGCCGAACACCTGCAACGGGCGAATCCGCGCTCAGTGGATAAGGACATTGAACTGCTGGAACGCGACTTGGCCAAACAGCCGGCCAAGGTGCAGGAGATCAATAAGAAACGTATTGAAATCCTGAAGAAGCGTCAGGAGCGATACCGGAAAATTGTCGATGACCTGCAGGTGATTAACGTGCAGGTGGAGGCGATTGAGGACGTGCTGGAGTTGATACGGGACCAATCGGTGACGTTGAGCGACCCGCAGATGGTGGCCGAACGGCTGGACGGTTTGATTGCCGATGTGGAGACCACCGAGGCGACGGTGCGGGAGATTGAAGATTTCTTCGCCATCGCCGGCACAGATACAATTGCGCCCATGCCCACCGGCGGGGCGAGCGGTTCGCTGAACCCTTTCGATAGAGATCGGACACGCTGATGGCTGATAACCAATGGCCCGGCTGGGCACAGGAACTTTCGCAGAAGTACTATTCGGGCGCGTATGTGCAGTTCATTCTGCATGGCAATGTGCATGACCTGGTGCCGCTGCGGCGCAATGGGGCAGTGGATTTCCTGCCGTTGAAGGAGTTCCTGCAGAAAGGGCTGTTCGGCCAGCGGCAGATTGTGTTCGACTATGACCGCGGCGGCGGGCTGTCGTTCGCGACCAACGATATGCAGGCCGATTTCCGGTCGGCATTGTCCGGCTACGACGCTTTTCACGGGACCAACTATTCCGGGGGGCTGCCGCGCAATCCCGATGGCGTGATGAACATTCTGGACAACTACCTGCGCCTGCGGCTGCTGGACAGCCGGAAGATCGCGTTCAGCATTTCGTTCGCGGAGACGGTGGCGCCGGCCGGGGATACGCAAAGCCTGTCGGCGGAGGACCGCAACGCGCTGGTGATCCTGAAACGCTGGGCGCAGAACCCGACTTTCCTGCGCGGGGATGTGACCATCTGCCTGATCGCGGAAAACATTCTGGAAGTGAATCAGGGCATCGTGCAGCATCCGGGTGTCGCGCCTGTGCCGATCGCGCTGCCGGATACAGCAGAGCGGCAGGAGTTTATTGAGTGGCAGTTGGCGCAGACGGCGCTGCCGGAGGGGTCCGACGTGACGGCGGCGCAATTGGCCGCGTTGACCAGTGGCTTGAAGCGGGTGCAGTTGCAAGGGCTGCTGGCGCATGCGCACCACAACAAGCAGCCACTGACGGCGAAGGAACTGGGCCGGCGCAAGCGGGAAATGATTGAGGCCGAAAGCGGCGGGATGCTGGAGTTCGTGCAAACGCGGTTCACGCTGGCGAATGTTTCGGGTTCGGCGGCGGCAAAGCAAATGCTGGCCGACGCGGCGACGGCGATCCGCGCGGGGCGCAGCGACGTGGTGCCAATGGGGTACGTGTTGTGCGGTCCGGTGGGCACGGGCAAGACGTTTCTGGCGACCTGCTTCGCGGGCGATGTTGGCATTCCGGCGGTGGTGCTGAAGAATTTCCGGTCCATGTGGCAGGGGCAGACAGAGGCGAATCTGCAGCGGGTGCTGGCGCTGCTGCAGGCGATGAGCCCCATCATGGTGATTGTGGATGAGGCGGACGCGCAACTGGGCGACCGGTCATCGAGCGGGGATTCCGGCGTCAGCGGACGTGTGTTCGCGCAGATCGCGCAGTTCATGGGGAATACGGAGAACCGGGGCAAAGTCATCTGGTTTCTGTTGACCTGCCGGCCGGACCTGTTGCCGGTGGATTTGAAGCGCCAGGGGCGGGCCGAGGAACATTTAGCGCTGTTCTACCCGGACACCGATGAGGACCGGATGGCCATGCTGCGGGCGATGATGAAGAAGACCGGGATTACGCTTGCGTCGCCAGAGGTGGAGAAGCTGTTTTTGGAGAAGGCGGGATCAATGTCGGGCGCCGATATCGAGGCGATTCTGGTGCGGGCGAGCATGAAGAGCGCGTTGGAAAGGGAAACGGCCGTGGACGCCGCCGACCTGACGCATGTTTTGGAGGACTTCATTCCGCCATCGTATCCGGCCGAGATTGAAATGCAGACGCTGATTGCGGTGAGCGAGTGTACGCGGCGAAGCTTGTTGCCGTTGCAGTACCGAAAGATGGAACGGGAGGAGATTGCCTCCCGGCTGGCCGAGCTGCGAATGATGGTAGGGGAGTAGGGTCCAGTGTTCGCGCGGGCGCTGCTCGCGTTTCTCGCCTTGCCTGGTGTGGTGGCGTTCCTAGTGCCGTGGTTGATTCGGCGTGGTGAGCCGTTGCGGCACGCCGGCGGGTTGGTGTTGCTGGGGTTGGGCGGTTTGGCGCTGGGGTGGTGCGTGCTTGATTTTTACGTGATGGGCAAGGGGACGCTGGCGCCGTGGGCGCCGCCACGGCAGTTGGTGGAGAGCGGATTGTACCGGTATTCGCGGAATCCGATGTATGTCGCGGTGACGCTGATTCTATTGGGTTGGGCGATGAGCTATGCGTCGCTGGCGCTGTTGGCGTATGCGGGTGCGGTGGCGGCGGCATTCGTGTGCCGCGTGGTGTGGGGAGAGGAGCCGTGGCTGGCGCGGACGCATGGGGAGCGGTGGGAAGCCTATCGAAAACGAGTGCCGCGGTGGATACTGTTCCTATGAGATTGCTCTGCGGGGTTGTGCTGCTGATTGGTTCTTGTTGCCTGGCCCAGAGCCGGGACACGTTCGACGTTTTTTCGTTCGCGGTGCCAAAGGGCTGGACGGTGGAGAAGTCGGATGCGTCGGTGGCGCTGAAGAAGGACAACGGGCGGCAGTACTGCAATAGCTGGATATTCAGGCCGCGGGCCAGCGCGGGAAACCATCAGGCGGAATTCGAAGCCGACTGGCGGACGCACGCGGCCAAGCACGGGTTGGCACGGCCGGAGAAGGTGAACACCATTCGGCAGGATGGATGGGAGATCACATCGGGCGGGGGAAGCGCGTCGTTTAAGGGGCAGCGGTTTGTCATCTCGGTGATTACGAAGACGGGGCGGGGGGTGAGCTATACGGTGTTGCACTATCTGAACGACCCGTCGTTTATTGAGGACACAATCGCGCTGACGAATTCGATTGCGATGGCGGAGGCGCCGGCCAGCGTTCCAGCGGTTGCGACCGGCGGAATGCGGATGGCGAAGTTCAACACGAATTTCGACGACGGGTGGGCGGCGACGCCGTTGGCGGAGTACGTGCAGGTGACGCGGGTGGGAATGGAGGTGCGGCTTTACTATGTGAACGACGGGTTGGAGAAGCGGCGCGGGAATACGGTGGGCCCGCCCGAGTTCTACTGGTCGCAAATCGTGGAGGCGGCGTTCCGGACCGCGCGGCCGGTGAAATATGAGGGGGTGAACTATCCGCCCATCTATTTCATGGAAGGCGCGGCGGCGGATAAGCGGACGGGGCAGGCCTGCTATGTGGGGATGAAGGTGATCTATGAGGGTGGGGCGCGCGTAGTGGTGGCGGTGGCGCCGAACCAGGCCGCGTTCCGGCAGCGATTCGCGCAGCCGAATGACATGGACCGGATGCTGGTTTATAACAAGTTCGCCGTGACAGCGCGGGACATGGCTGGCACGTGGGTACGGAACGCGGGCGGGGGTGTGGAATACTACAACGCCTACACGGGGAACTACGCGGGGATGAGTGCGAATTCGACTTCGGATGAGTTCGTATTTCGGGAAGACGGGAGCTACCAGAGCACGCACCGGTATGCGAACACGAACAACGGGGCGACGCAGTTCAGCGGGTTGGACTACAAGGGGCGGTACACGGTGAGCGATTGGGAGGTGTTGGCGACGAACCGGGTGGACGGGAAGGCGAAGAAGTTCTGGGCGCGGCTGGAGGCGATCCAGAACGGGTATCTGCTGATACTGACCGATAGCGAATATGAGCGGCTGCAGTACGTGCTGTACCGGCGGCGGTAACGCGGGAGCGATGCAGAGAACTAGCGGCAGCATCGGGCCGTCTTTGTATAGACGTCTTCAAGCCCAGGAAATAGCGGGCCGAGCGAGTGCTATGGCACCAGCACGAATTCTTTGAGCTGGTAGCAGGCAGACCCCTGTTTTGCTCGCAACGTGAATTCGTAAATGCCTGCTGTCAACTCGTCCTCCCATGTTCCGTCTTTGCTGTTCCCTTCGCGGACTACTCGTCCATCCCGGCGAACTTCGACAAACGCGTTCGAGGGTGGTGCCCAATGAATGCGGATTCTAGAGTCATTCCTAACCGGTGTGCCGGACAGCTCAAGGCTGTCGGTGCATCGCGGCGGGTCACGACGGACGGACTCCGATGCGACCACCGTATCCGCCACCCGACTAACCGCTGCAAGGAACTCCGCGTCCGAGACAAAGGGAACATCAGGCTGCTCTCGGCTGCCAGGGAGGAGATTGGCGCGCTCCGGGCGAACGAATACCGCGAAAATCTTGAACTCCAAGGGCAGCGGTTTGTCCATTGTAGTCGCGTCCTTGTTGCCGAATCGCAATTCGGATGCGCTCCAGTAGCCGAATCGATGCCGGTCGATTTCGGTCAAATCTCGCCAGTACTTGTGATGCCCGTCTTCGGGTTTCACGTACAAAACGAGCGATAAATTTTGATCTCGTTTTGGGAAGACGCCGGAGACTGGGGCTTCGTGAGACCGGATCACGTGCGGAGCCAATAGTAGGGGCTCGGGGGGAAGGAGTGCCTGGCTCCCGAGATAACCGCACACTAGCGACACGATGGATAGCGCGAACCAATACCGGCGCTCGTGCCGTCGAAGACCGTGCCGGAAGTTCTGCCAAAAGCTGAATCCTGATGTGTCTTCGCCATCGCTCGCGCCACCTTCATCTTCGGGCTCGCTGTTGTCTATTACTCGCCCTGCGTCCCCGTTTGCCCGGCTCTCATCCGGACGAATCAGTTGGCTCGGCGCTGTCCGGTGCAAGTAACAGACAAGTGCCGCTATCCTAGGGCGGGATTCCGGGCTAAGGTTCTCGCCTTCTTTCTCGTGTAGCCGGGCGAATTCCTCCTCGCACAGTGCCGTTGCCTTGCTCGCCCAGTGTAAATCGAGTATCAAATCCAGATCGGAGTCCGAACCGATTCCGTGTTTGAGCCGGAGTTCCTGGAATCTCTTTTCCAACGGACGCGAATAGATGTCCAAAAGCCGTCCGAGATACTCGACACTTTGGACTTGACTGAACGCTTTCTTGGAATCCTCAAACCTATCAAGTTTTGTCGTGTCTACTTCAGTGTCCTCAGCGGCCCTGGAATACACCGGAGGGAAGTTTCGCCAACGATGAGCCCGCAGCACCCTCACAACCTCCTTCTTGCTGAGGTTGGCGAGCTTTCGAATACGTTCCAGGGGATTCGAGCACTCCATATTGTCCAGCTTGGCTGCTTACAATATCACAACCGAGGCCGGAGAATGCTTTGCATGGTAACGCCCGGACAAGAGCTTCGCCTTTCGTGCCGGGGGAAGCGTCTGAGGATCCCTAACTCGCTGGTGTGGAGTGGCAAGAGTAGCGGGGGACATGGGGGGGACACGTCGAGAACATGCAAAAAGTCTGGACTTGTCCCCTGGAAAAGCGCCGGCGCCCAATTTACTCTGACTGGGTATTCGTCGTGGAACTGGTTTCGCCAGCATCTTCCTCGGGGCGTCCAACTGGAACCATTTACATCCACAGAGGAGACCATCGAATGTTTGTCAGAAAACTGCTGCTCCTAATTGGCTGCGGGGGCGTACTGGGAGCACAATGTTCGCATCAGTTTAACGACACACAGGAAACGATCCGCGTGTCAAATGGCACCATTGAGCTGGTGCTCGCCAGGGCGAATGGCGCGATTCAGTCAATCACGCACCTAGCGACTGGAACAAGCCCGATTCGAGGTCAACGCGGGTCCTTGCTGTGGGGGCTGCTATTTAAGGATTCCGGGCGTGAGTTTCTTGGAAGCTCCGCCTACTCATCCACCGGACCGAACCGGTTTTCCTATACCTGGCAGGCGCCGGCGCTGCGGCTTAGCTACGATGGGGATCCGGCTGCCGCCAACCGCGTATCGGCTCGATTGACCATCACCATCCCGTGCGGAAACTACTTCGATATCGACATGCAGTTGACGAACAATTGGGGCCAACTGCTGGAAGTGCGGATTCCTTCCGAACTGGTCTTTCGCCGCGCAGAGATCACGGACGCGATACTGCCGGCTCTGCTTCCTGGAGTTCGTCTTGCCGCGAGCTATTTTTTGCAGGACGTAAACTACGCGCAGGAATACCCGAGCAAGGACTTTTGGGCCGACTACTACTGGCTTCAATCTAATCGGACTTCGATTTCCGTCTACACACTCCAACCGCAAAACGTCCGGCACGCGAAAGTCGGTTTCCTAAATGATGATCGGGACCGTTCGCAGATTTACGCGTTGCACAATTTTTATGCCGACGCCAAATCGGGTGAATCCGATTCCCTTCCCACCGTCCGGATTAGAATAGGGGACTCTATTACGCAATCGATCGATTCACTGCGAATCGACAGCGGATTGGCGACCGCACCCACGGTCGCCGAAAAGGCAGGTTCAGAACTTGAAAAATGGATAGCTTCACCGTTTTCCAAGTTTGACATGGTGCATTTGGGCAAATCTTTCAAAGAGGCCGGCACTTCGTTTACCCGCTTGCCCCCTGGGCAAACGGTGCATATCGTTAGTACAAACGAAGGGGGCTTCGACAGGAATAACTGGGACCCTCTTCCACCTGCGCAGCAGTTGGGTTCCATCACGGAACTGAGATCCCTTGTGGACAACGGGTACCGGTTCGGACTTCGATTCAACGCTTACATGAACAATGTCTGGACGGATCTGAATACGCCCACACTAAAGAACTTGCCCGCGGGATTGAAATTGGAGGACATCGCGGTGCTCGACTCCAGCGGCCGCCCGATTTCGCGGGAGTACAACGGGATCCTGGGAGTCTTCCCTGACCCCTGCAAGTCGTTTGTCGGCGACCGAAACCGCCGGAACCTTGCGGAGCTTCGGTCACTTGGATTCAAAGAGTTTCTGCTGGATCAGGTTGGCTCGGTCGGGATTCCACGAAAACAATACCTGAACTGCTGGTTGCAGATACTTTCTCTGCAGCCACAGGGTAGCCGCTACGACACCGAGGACGGGACTCTCCCTCTGACCTGGAGGTTCGTTGGCTACCACGGCTCGCTGCTTCCGTCAGCGCCAACCCTCACCACGGCCGATCAGGCGTTGCGCGCCGCCGACGGCGTCTTCGGTGTTGGCCAAACGACGATGTACCCGCTGGCACAACTTCTTCTGGGTCAGTCCGTTCTTTTCTACCAGCACGATCTGAATCCAAACTCCTTCACGCACAGCGTCGCCGTCTTAACGTTCAACGCCGCTACAGGTACAAATCTCAGCTACATTCCGCCCGGACTGAGAGACGGACCACAAGACGAATCGTGGTCGTCCGTCGTAGAAACGTTTCAGCGTCGCGTGTTCGCAAGGCTCGCCGGCAGGCGGATGACGGCCTTCAATTCCCTCCCCTCGCAAGCGACGGAGTCGACGTGGCCCGGGATGACGGTCTATGCAAACTGGAATTCGAGTTCGCCGCTGGTTCGGGACACAGCGACAATCGCACCAGGTGGGTTTCTCGCGACTTCCACCGATGGGTCCCTTGTTGCCGGTGCGCTCTCGGCGTACAACGGCAACGCGCTCACCGCCGGTGCGCACTTGCTGATTGTCGAACGTTCGCCATGTGCGACGGTGCTTTGGCATCCACTCGGGCCCGATACGCCTGTGTTCCTGACGCCGCCAGACGCACGGCCGGGGCAGTTGCTTGCGTTGCGGGCGATCGACGAGGACGGCTACCAGATTGGGGGCGACATCCCCCTTGCAATGGAAGGGAGGCTTGTCCGCGTGAACGCGGAACGGACACGCGGCGGGAAACGGGTGGGCCGGTATGAACTTACCTATGGACCGGCGCTGAGTGCCCTCGTAAACAACGCCAGCTATTTGGAACCACTAGCGCCAGGAATGCTCGCCGCTGCGTTCGGTGCCCGCTTGGAAGGCGCCGTATCCCAAGCGCGCGTTGGCGGGTTACCGGCTTCCGTTCTTTACACAACGATGGCGCAATCCGCGTTTAGTATCCCATTCGCCATGGACCAGTTCACCCGGAGTCAGGCGGAATTCGTGACGGGCGGCTGCTCGACCGGTTTGGCCACGGTGCGGCTTGTGCCGTCGGCGCCAGGAATCTTCACTTTGGATGCAACGGGGCGCGGCCAGGCTGCCGCTCTAAATGAGGACTTTTCGGCCAACACCTCGGCGGCTCCGGTGACTCGCGGGAAGACTGTTGTGCTATGGGCGACAGGTCAGGGAACAACGGAGCCTCCCAGCAAAGATGGCGAGATCACCAGGGAACCGCTTCCGCGCGCACTAGCACGAATGACAGCGAAAGTCGGCGGCGTTGACGCTGAAGTGTCCTATGGTGGTCCGGCGCCAGGTCTGATCGCCGGAATCAGCCAGATCAACGTAATCGTTCCGGCGAATGCTCCGACCGGCCCCGCAGTCCCAATCGTCGTTCTTGCCGGCGATAGCGCCAGCCAGGATGGCGTCACGATCGCCGTTCAATAACCGCTCGGCCCGAGTAGTTGGGGACGTGGGTCCGTTCAGCGGTTTGGTGCAACCCAGAGCCATTTTCTTGGAAAGGATTGGAGTGACTGTTTTGGAGCCGCAAGTATTGTTTTTTCCACTCGTTGTATGCTGCCTGGCCGCAGGTCGTGCCAGCAGCATGGGGTATAGTCCGTTTGCCTGGTTTGGGGCTGCCGGACCGCTCGGATTGTTCGTGTTGTGGATCCTGCCCGATCTCAAGAACAGCACACGACCCGCTGAGGAGAGGGCCAAGATCAAACGCTGGGCCGACACATTTGCGTGGTGCCTTACTGGACTTGGCACGCTCGCGATGATCGGGATTTCAACGGGATTACTGCCTTACAGGTAAAACCCCGCGCACAATTCACCTTTCAGAAAGAGAGACGCACGGAATGCTTAACGAATTACGAAGCCTCTTCGGCGGCCGTAGTGCCAAGGATACGAGAAGGGAACGCGACTCCGCAGCGATAGCCATAGTGTTTGACATTGATCGCCTTGGCGGCGGAATGTACGGTTATTCCGCGTTCAAGATCTTCTTTACCACTCTTGCTCCGGATCGGCTCCGGGGCTGCGAAATCTTCGATGGCGACACTATCGAGACACTTTCCGGTAGAGCTCAGGAGTACTGCATCGCTGTAACCACACTTGAGCCTGGCCTACGCGAATACATCAAAACCGCTTTTCTTGAATCAGCGGCGAAAGGACTCGCGTCGCAGGAGCGAAGAATCAATGAAAGAGTCAACCTGAGCGTGCTTTCCGCCACCGGATTTGTCGATTCAGCCGGTTCGTTGCGTGTCCGGAAGGGCGGGCTCGTTGGTTCTGGATGGGCCAATGGAACGGCGTGGATGATCAACAAGGAGAGTTGACCTATGACGCCAACAAGAGCAAAGATTGTGACTGGGCTGGGTTTGTTTCTAATCGTTCTGGTCGTGACTTGTTTGGTTCAAACCCATATTGCGACAGCCAACGGCGGAGACATCATTCGTATCCACGGAGAGGGCTTGCGCCTATCCGTGGATGGGGAGCCTGTCTATTTTCGGGCAGGCGACTATGTGCGTGCGCCCGGCGGGTTGAGACGTCTGCCGTTCTATTGGGTGCAGAGCTATTGGTATCTGACGATCCCGGTGCCACTGGCGCTTGCCGCGTTTGGCTTTTATCGAATGCGGAGCCGACCCCGCGGCGACGAGGATGGCGAAAGGAAACCCCGTATCACAATTTACTACCGAACGGATCGATGAGAGGCACGAATGAGTCAACAGGCCAATCGCCCTGAATCTCGGCAACGATGGATGAGGACATATTCCTAATGATGGCGTACAGCAATGCGAATGCCGGGACGAAGCGATCCGGCGCGGCTGGAGGCGATTCAGAACGGGTATCTGCTGATACTGACCGATAGCGATTATGAGCGGCTGCAGTACGTGCTGTACCGGCGGCGCTAGGCGATTTCTTTGCGGCGAGCGGGCGGTTCGATGCCGGCGGAGACACGGTCGAAGCGGGCCTGGCCTTCGAATTCGATGCCGACAATGAACCGGTTGCCGGAGCGGGCGCAGGTGCGGACCTGGCCGGAGCAGGCGAGGTTGAGGGGAGCCGAGCGAAGTTGGACGGTAGCGGCTTTGGATGGAGGCTCGGGGAGTTCGACACGGATGCCGATATCGGAGATATCGACGGCGATGGCTTGGCAGCAGTGCGGTTTGCCGCGCTGGTCCTGCCAGGAGATCTGGATGGGGGTGTCGAGCGAGACACGTTTGTTGCGGCGGCGGCCAAAAGCTGGCATACGGTACATATCGGCTGGGCGGGCGGAGGGAATTAGGCGGTAGAATTGAATTACGGTTTAGTTTCTGAGAGGCCCGGGTGGCGAAACCGGCAGACGCAACGGACTTAAAATCTAGCCGATTGGAAAATCAAGGGGTGGCACTGTTTGCCACCCTTTACTTTTTGTTCATAAGAATCAATGCTTTACAACGAGCGGCCACGTCCACAGCACAATCCTTGGTAACCCTTCTACGCACAGGGTGCGCACAATAGTGGGCACAGTCTTATCTCTATCCAACCATCGCTAGGTGGCGCACTTTTTTTGGGGTGCGTTCTGTACCTGTGGCAATGCCTCACAACGGTTCTTTGTGGGTTCCTCACAGCTTCCGGAACATTGTCCGTCTTAGTCGTCTTGGACAGGCGCATGGACAATCGGACGGGGCGCAAGGGGCTAAACTAGCAGTCGAAGCTATACTTTGATAACCTCACATCGATGGAAGCTTGAGAGGACGGCAGTGTCGAAAGTCGCAGAGCCAGTTTTCACGATCAGCCTTGAGAAAGGACTTGCCGACCGGCACCGGATGCCGATTGATCAGGTCATCTCTGTACTCTCTTCTGTTAAGCAAATGATTGCTGACGCGGCGAGCGAACTGCAAAGCGATGAGGGGGACGGCAAGCCCCTAGATTTTGGTTTGGAGATCTCGTCTGGCCTGGATGGCAATGCATTCCGTAAAGGTAGTCTAAAGGCACAGATCGTCATAACGAAGAACCACGCCAAAGGAATTCGGGCAGCGCAGAGGGTTTTGGCCACAATTCACGATCTGAGCGCTGTCAAGAAACCACCGGCAAGAGAATATTCAGCAGAAGCGGAGTTGGTAACCGGTCGAATCTTGAACCGATTGGAGAAAATCGCTGCTATTCACGAGGTCAGCCGGTCTGACGCGAAGTTTAGCGTCACTGTTCCTAAGGCTTTTCGAGTGGAACCTGGAATAAAGAAGGTCAAGGCGGCGACTTTCAGCGAACGCGGTCTTCAGGCACTATATGCTTTCCGAGAGCCAGTGTTTCGCGAGAGCGGCGTTACGATTCACGGCAAGCTGGCCGAGTTGAAGGACAAATCCGCTTTAGAGCGGGAGGAAGGCCATTTTTGGGGGCAACTCCTCAGAGAAAACGGTGAATTGTGGCGAATTCAGTTTAAGAATTCGCAGACAGACTCGGTGAGACTCTTGTTCAAAGAGCAGGTTGAAGTAACCGGCGAAGCCCACTATTTTCAGTCCAGAACCCCAAAATTGATTGTTAAGGAAATAGCCAGAGACGACGAAAGAGACTACGTTAAGGCGTTCGATGATCTCTACGGACTGAACAAAGCTCTTTACAATGCACCGCTCGAAATCGTGTTGAAGCGGCGCTACGAGCCGGAATAGTAATGCCAGCTTACATCGATTCATCGGTTTTTCTGGCAATTCTGAACGGAGAGGAGCCTGTCGCGAGCGACATTCAGGCTCTGTTTGCTGAGTTGAAGCGCAAGAAAGTGACTATATACACTTCGATCATAACGATTCAAGAAGTCTCCGTTGCCGGATACACAAAGAGCCGGGAACCTTCTGGAGCGGCGGCCTCAGAAGTAAGCAAGATCGCCCGAATAGAAGGAATCACTCGGAGTATCTCCCTTGAGGCTGCGGAGATTGAAGCGAAGGTGATTTCCAAGATGAAATCTAGGGAGGAGAAGTCTCAGGACAATAAGCGAAGAAAATGGGACTGTTTCCATATAGCAACGGCCGTCCACCTAAAATGCTCAGTCCTTTACTCGTGCGACCAAGGGATGCTCAACCGTAAGGCACACCTTCAACTCGGGGATATCGAGTTTTCGCGGCCCTGCACATCCAACGGTACTCTGTTCTGATTATCCGCCCGCTTTTCCATCATTAGGCGCGTCTCGCCATTCTCGCGACTGTGCGAATCGGCAGCTAGAATTTTTTGTTCGTATAACCCGGGAGCCGTCTCCGTCCCGTTAAGTGCTGGATGGCGAATTGGCGTTCCGATCTTCTCTAAGAGATCCTATTAGCTGCCGCCTAGCTCGACGGGGCGAAAGCCGGGCACCCTACCCGGCTGGCGGCACTTCATATAGGGCCGTTGAGGGAACGATGTGGATAGACGAGTTGATACCGGGGGACTCCGATGGAGCCGCCGACTCAAAGAGGCGCATGCGGCGTTCGTACGTGCGCCTCCTCCGCACTATTGACGTTAAGAACCGCTATAGCTACAGATCGGACGAGGAGGTTTCTGCGCATAACAAGGCGCTACAGCAGCATCTCAACGAATCTGCGACCAAGATTTTTCGGTATTGCTATGAGAGCGTCCTAAAGTCGAATCCGACTATTGGTGATTCGGACGAAGAATTCAAGAAGTACATTCGGACGCTTCACACAGTCATTGAGAGGGAGATGAACCGGCTGTTTGGGGAGTATCGCGCAGAAGGGATGTGGGATTGGAATCTGAATCCAGATGAACCACTACCGGAACCACCCCCATGGGGGTTCATGTGCTTGTTGCCGTACTGGGGATCAACAATGGAAGAAGAAGCCTGGACGCGGTTCCTAGATCATGTGGCTGGCGAAGCACTAACAAAGAAGGCAGTTGCTCCTACACGAGCGGAAGTTATCAAACCGATCCTGGAAGCCAGAGGATGGTCGGTACTTGATTGGGCGCTTGCGTCCAACGTGGACTTCCATACTGCAAATGACTTTCTGAATGGGGCGACGAAACGGGCTTACCGTTCAACCCGTGTCAAGCTGGCGACCGGGCTTGGCATCAAGGTCGCAGAACTTCCGCTATAGAGATTCCTACACTCTCCAATGGAATCCGCCCGCTTTCCACTGACTTTCCCATGGACGCTAGCGCATCCTGAACCTAACCCGCAAACACGGACAAAGGAGATATCAGTATGCAATCACCAAGCAACGGCGGACAGACGGTTCGCCTCCTCAATGAGTACGACGTGGCGGACATCCTCCGCCTATCCGTCGCAACAATGCGTCACTGGCGAATGACCGGCAAGGGCCCGAAGTGGCTCAAGCTGGGAAGCGCAGTTCGCTACCGGCCCGAAGACGTGCAGACGTACCTCGAAGGGCGGGCCGCCTAACCATGCACACGAAGAAAAGCCCCCGGTTCGCACCCGAGGGCTCTAAACTGCACACACACCAGAATCATAGCCAATTTTGGGCGGAGGTGGCATATGCGGGATAACCTTGCATTCACTCCAGCCGAGATCGAACGTTATTGCGCGGCGCGGGTCCCGGGACTGAAGGAAGTCGGGGCCGAGTGGCGCGGCCGGTGTCCGATTCACCACGGGAGCGGCGACAATTTCGCGGTGGAGATGGATTCCGGGCGGTGGTTCTGCCACTCGCAATGTGGTCGGGGCGGGGATATCCTCGCCCTCGAAATGGAATTGACCGGCACCAGTTTTCCGGAGGCGAAGGCCGAGGTATTCCGCATCGTGGGGAGGACCGAGGAGCCGCCAGTTCGGGGCGGGAAGACCGGCCGGGGTAGCGTCGGCGGGTGGCAGACGACTCGCCACTACCAGTATGAAGATGAGCAAGGGCGGCCGGTGATGCGGGTGATACGGCGCGAACGCGGCGCGGGTCACGCTCGGGAAAAGAACTTCTATCAGGAGTCCTGGAACGGGTCGAAGTGGATTCAGGGCGTGGCAGGTGTCCGGCGTGTTCCGTATCGGCTGGCGCACGTGTTGAAGGCAGACACGGTGTTCATCGTTGAGGGCGAGAAGGACGTGGAGACGTTGGAGGCGCTGGGGCTGGCGGCAACCTGCAACCCCGGCGGCAGTGGCTCAACGGCGCTCTATGCGCAATGGACCGGCATCTTCGCTGGTAAGCACCTGACCATACTCCCGGACAATGACCGGCCAGGGCGCAAACATGCGGCGGGAGTGGCTGAGGCGCTCATGGACGCGGCGGCCTCCGTTCGCGTGCTGGAGTTGCCGGGGCTGGCCGAAAAGGGCGACGTGAGCGACTGGGCGGCGGCCGGTGGCACTGTGGAGTCACTGCTACAACTCACTGCCAGGGCGGAGCCGATGGGGCCGGAGCAGTTGGCAGCGTTGCGAGCCCGGTGGGGGCTCGATGGGCCGGAGGAACCGGAGGCGGAGTGGCCGGAGCCGATCCCGCTGGCGGGGGAGCTTCCCCCAGTGATGGCTTTCGATCCCGAACTCCTGCCCTATAGCTTCCGGGACTTCGCGGTGGACACAGCGGACCGGATGCAATGCCCTATCGACTTCGTAGCGGTGGCGCTGGTGGTCTGCTTGGGCGGGGCGGTGAGTCGGCGGGCAAGGGTCCAGCCGAAGGCGGAGGACTCTGGCTGGCTGGTGACACCGAATCTTTGGGGGGCCATCGTGGCTCAACCGGGACAACTCAAAACCCCGACGTTGGCGGCAGCCGCGAAACCCCTCCGAGAGATCGAAGAAGAGGCGCGACGGGCGCACGAGAAGGCGATGGAGGCGCATGTTCGGGAGGTGGAGCTAGCGGAACTCTGCCTCTCAGCTTGGAAGGAAAAGGCGAAGAAGAGCTGGAAAGCCCGGACCGGCGGCGCAGTCGATGAGGCGAGCATGCCGGAACGGCCGCCCGATCCTCCGAAATCCCCAACGATGCGGCGTTTCATTGTGAACGATGCAACCTTCGAAGCCCTCCACCAAACGATGAGCGAGAACCCGGCCGGGATACTCGTCTTCCGCGATGAGTTGGTGGGCTGGTGGAGCCAGTTGGACAAGCCAGGGCGAGAGGGGGAGCGTGGCTTCTGCCTGCAAGCCTGGAACGGCGACACCGGGCATACGATTGACAGGATTGGGCGAGGCACAATCTATGTCGAGGCGTGCTGCATGTCGATGCTGGGAGGCATCCAGCCAGGACGGCTTCGCAATTACTTGGTGGATGCCCTCTCGGATGGACCCGGCAACGATGGATTGATTCAGCGGTTCCAGTTGCTGGTCTGGCCGGACGTTACGGGAAAGTGGCAGTATGTGGACCGGCGGCCGGACAAGACGGCGGAGGCCGAGGTGACGCGGATCTTCAAGCGGCTGGTTCAAATGGATGCCGAGAACCCAAAGTTGCTGCGGTTCTCTGAGGCGGCGCAGGAACTCTTCATCGAGTGGCTGACCGGCCTGGAGTTGCGGCTTCGGGGAGGGGCGATCCATCCGGCGCTGGAGGCTCATCTATCCAAGTACCGGAGCCTGATGCCTTCGCTGGCCGTCCTTTTTTGTCTTGCCGAGTGGGCAGCGGACGGCGGAGAACTGGAGGTGATTCCGCTCCAATCGACACAGCAGGCGGCGGCGTGGTGCGAGTATCTGGAGTCTCATGCGAACCGGCTCTACTCCTGTATCACGACTCCCCAGATGAGGGCGGCGCGGGAACTGGCGAAGAAGCTGAAGGCCGGAGAGGTTGGCGCGGCCGGTTCGTTCACTGCACGGGACGTTTACGGCAACGGCTGGAGCGGACTCGACACCCCGGAGACGGTGAAGGCGGCGGCGGACGTGCTGGCGGACTCCGGGTGGATTCGGTGCGAGTCGGCGCGGCCGGGACCCGGCGGGGGCCGTCCCTCCACCCGCTATGTGGTGAACCCGAAGGTGCAGAAGTGAGCGGCGCTGCGACGAAAAGCCGGTGGATGGAGTGGGGCCAGCAGCGGAAAAAGTTTGAGACGCGGCCTGATACGGAACCTTCAAAACCTGCAATACCTCCTCCGCCAGGGACGGCGGGGGGTTCTGGGGGTTTTGCGGGTTCCACTCCGGGGCAAAGTCAAAACTTTTCGCCGGGGGTGGAGGAGTTGCACCGGCAAGCGCGGGCGACTCTGAACCGGCGCGGCGTGCGGTTCTTCCGGGTGGGCGGCGTCTCGTCCATTGGGCTATGGTCTGCCGAGGACGGGCCGGAGGTGCGGGAGGCGCTGGCGGTGCTGCGGTTGGATGGCCTGCCGGTGCGGTTCCTGGACGGGGACGGGATAGGAAGGGAAAGTGGGTAAAGGGGTGCACGACGGAGCACTTCGGAATACGATCAAAGAATGGCGAAGTTCATCGCGATTGTCTCGCTGCTAGTTTCCGCCTCCCTCAGTGCGCAGACTGAATGGAAGACTTGTCCGGTTACTCGGAAACAGTGGATGCCATCCGCTGGTGGAGTTGCTAAGTCCTTCAGTGTGGACCTACTCGATATGAGAATCGACGGCAACGATCTTCACCTGAGTGGCCAATTCTGGAACAACGGCACGCAGCCAGTGCATGATCTCGTATTGAAGGTAATCGTCGGGGAGAAGGAACTGTTGCGGCTGGAGGTCGAGGAGAGTAGGCCAGAATACTATCGCGGCCTCCGTTTCAATCTTCCCGTCGATTCAGACATGATTCGATTTGAAGTCGTTTCTTTTCTCACCGTTGCGGAGTACAAGGCCAAAGTGGCCGCAGAGAGAGCGCGTCAGGCGAAGGCCGCAGCCGATGCAGCAGCAGCGGAAAGGGCCGCGCAGTTGCAGGAGCAAGAACGAAGGGCCGCAGAACAAGCGCGGCGCGCTAAGGAATATGACGATGCCGCGCCGCAACGGGCTAGAGAGGCGGCCGCAGAGGCCGCCAGGAAGGCTGAGGCTCGGGCGCGGAGGGAGAGGGAGGAAGCCGAAGAAGAGGCGCGCATCGCAAAAGAGGAAGCAAGACAAGCCGCCGCCGTTGCGCGGGCGAAGGCGACATGCCAACGACTTCGGCGACAGATTGGTTCGAAAACGCTGGGCTCGCTTACTGTCGATGAAGCAGACCGGCGTGATGCATGCAAAGCTCTTGGGTTGTGGTAGGGGCCACCGCCGGTGGGGTACGTAGAATCCTTAGAGGTGCTCAGACAACACCGCCCGTTGCGTCACGCGCATCTCTTACCAAAATCCATAACGCGAAAAGGGGGCGGGGGCGCTCCAAGTCCTCCTGCCTTCTGACCCCACACCGCCCGTTGTCACACCCGCGAAATTGTTCCACCTTTTCGTTTTTCTGGATGGGCGGAGGGGGTATCCGGTACTTGCAGCACGCACTTCAAAAGACCCCTCGCGCCTACGCGCAATGAATTCCGAGTTTCGAGTTTTTTGTCTTAGGGCTTCTTGGGCTTCGCTTCGGCGCGGCGAACCAGGGCATCCACGATCTTTCGATCTTCGGCCGGGAGGCGGTCCCCATATTGGCGGAGGGCATCCTCCACTACCTGCCACGCGGGGCGGCGCTCCAGCATGGCGAGTGCTTGAACCAATGAGCGGACCGAGGGCCGGACACTAACGGCAAGTTTCGGCCAAGTCGAAGTCATCTCCGGTTGGCCTTTCGGATCTTTCGCGGCAGGTGGGCGTCCCATTGATTCAGTCTACCGAACCGGACAACCAATAACACTGCATGCTAGTTGCTATCAACAACTGACACTACTACCATGAAGAGGAAAGGAAGTTTAGATGAGCGTCTATAAGCGCGGTGGAATTTGGTGGTATCGGTTCCGGTGGAACAACGAGGAGATTCGTGAATCCACGAAACACACAAATAAGCGGGTGGCTGAACAGATGGAGGCCGCCCACAAAACATCTCTCGCGAAGGGCGAGGTGGGCATCCGGGAGAAGGTGAAAGTCCCGACGTTGAAGGAGTTTGGGGCCGAGTTCATGCGAACTATCGAAACCCAATGTGCCGGGAAGCCCGGAACCGTGGAGTTCTACCGGAGCCGGTTCAACACCCTTTTGGCGTCCGAGTTGGGGGCCAAGACACTGGATGCTATCGACGAAGGGGCCATTGAGAAGTACCGGCAGTCCCGCGCCGTCTCGCAGTCCCGGCGGAAGCGGACCCTCTCCCCGGCCTCTGTCAATCGTGAACTTGCAACCCTTCGCCGTGCGCTGCGGCTGGCGTATGAGTGGAAGATGATAAACCGGGTCCCTCGGATCAAACTGCTAAGAGGCGAGAAGAACCGGGAGTTCATCCTCCCGCACAGCATGGAGGCGGTCTACTTCGCGGCGCTGCCTTCCCCTCTCTGCGATGTTGCCATGGTGCTGGTGGATACCGGGCTTCGCCTGGGAGAGTTGATCTCTCTTGACTGGCGGCAAGTGAAGCTCGAACCAGCGAAGGGCGCACGATTCGGCTATGTGACGGTTTTGTCCGGGAAGGCGAAAAGCAGCAAATCGCGCAACGTGCCGTTGAGCGGACGGGCGGTGGAGGTCCTGCAACGGCAGGGAAAGAAAGAGGAGGGGTTGGTGTTCCATCGCGCCGATGGTACGCCGTTAGAGAAGTCCCTCATGGGGCAGCAGCAGAAGCGGGTACGGGACCTATTGAAGCTGCCGACGGACTTTGTACTGCACTCCCTCCGCCACACCTTCGGGACGCGGCTGGGCGAAGCTGGGGCCGATGCGTTCACTGTTATGCGGCTGATGGGGCATTCCACCGTGACAGTTTCACAGCGCTATGTTCATCCGTCTCCGGAGGCGGTAGAATTAGCTTACGAGCGGTTGACAGTGCTGAATATGCAGCGGCTACGCACAAATCCGGGCACAGTCTCGGAGGCCGAAGCGGAGGCAAGACAATAACTCGTTTCGTTTCAATGTGCCCGGGTGGCGAAACCGGCAGACGCAACGGACTTAAAATCCGTTTCCGCGAAAGTGGAGTGCGGGTTCAAGTCCCGCCCCGGGCACCAGTAGAATGAGGTGTGCGCCCCCTCATCACGCTCCTCTTCTCCCTGCCGCTCGTTTCCCAGAGCGCGCTGCATTTTCAAACTGACTTCCCGCCCGAGGAGTTCCAGGCGCGGTGGGCGAAAGTCTACGACCGCATCGGCGCCCAAGCCGTGGCGCTCGTACAGGGCGCGGGCTATGAGGGCGGTTTCGCCTTCCCGCGTCAATCCAATGAGTTCTACTACCTGACAGGCGTCGAAACTCCGCACAGCTATCTTTTGCTCGATGGGCGCACCCGGAAAGCCACGCTCTTCCTGCCGCCGCGCAACCGGCGGCTGGAACAAAGCGAGGGGCGCGTGCTATCGGCCGACGATGCTGAGCTGGCCGCCAAATTGATGGGCGCCGATAGCGTATTGAGCACCGCCGCTATGCAAGGCGATTGGCTCGGTGCGGCGACAGTGATCCACACCCCCTTCGCGCCCGCCGAAGGCACCGCCGAACAGCGCATCGAACTCCAGAGCGCGAACGCCGCCATCTCCAACGACCCTTGGGACGGACGCATTTCGCGGGAACAGCACTTTGCCGGGCTACTGCGCCAGCGCTATCCGCGGGCGAAGGTGGAGGACTTGACGCCCGTGCTCGATGAACTGCGCAGCGTGAAGAGCGCGCGAGAGATTGCGTTGATCAAGCGGGCGTCGCAATTGGCCGGTTACGGCATTCTGGAAGCGATGAAGAGCACCCGGCCGGGGCTGAAGGAGTACCACCTGGACGCGGCGGCGCGCTATGTGTTTCTGGCCGGCGGCGCACGGCTGGAAGGGTACCGGTCCATCACGGCGGCGGGCACGGCGAACATCTGGAACGGACACTACTTCCGCAACAACAGTGAGTTGAAATCCGGTGACCTGATCCTGATGGACTTCGCGCCGGACTACCGCTATTACACGAGCGATGTGACGCGCATGTGGCCGGTTTCAGGCAAGTTCAGCGACGTGCAGAAAGAACTGCTCGGGTTCGTGCTCGAGTATCGCGACGCGATCATTCCCTTGATTCGCCCCGGCAGGACGGTAGACGACATCCGGGAAGAAGCGGCGGCGGCGATGGAACCGGTGTTTAAGCGGTGGAAGTTTTCCAAGTCGAAGTATGAGAAGGCGGCGCGCGTGCTGGTGGAAACCGGCGGCGGTGTGTTCTCGCATCCTGTCGGGCTGGCCGTCCATGACGACGGTCCGTACCACCGCGGACCGCTGCGGCCAGGGCACGTCTTTTCGATTGATCCGCAACTGCGAGTGAACGACGAGAACCTCTACATCCGGTATGAGGACGTGGTGGTGGTGACCGAGAAGGGTTGTGAGAACTTTACGGACTTTCTGCCTTCAAAGCTGGCGGACATTGAAAAAGTGATCGGCGGGACAGGGCTGTTGCAGCAATTTCCACCGCGCTAAACCCGGCTGGAGGATGGCGCGGACTCCTCGAGCACCCGCCGGAGCTCTTCCACCCGAATCGGTTTGGTTGTATAAGAATCCATGCCAGCCGCCAGGCAGCGTTCGCGATCCTCATGCAGCGCGCTGGCGGTGAGGGCGACGATCCGCGGCCGCGGATCGTCGCCATTTCGTTGCCGAAGTTGACGCGCCGCTTCCAACCCATCCATCTCCGGCATATGAACATCCATCAGCACCAGGTCGTACTGATTCCGTTCGGCGGCGTCCAGCACTTGGTGGCCATTGACGGCTAGATCAGCGTGGTAGCCGAACCGCTCCAAGAGTTTGAGCAATACCCGCTGATTGACCGGATTGTCCTCCGCCAGAAGGATGCGCAGCGGGTTGCGGTCACCGAGTCTGGCGCTATCCTGTTCGGGCCAAGGCGTTTGCGATAAATGACGACCGGCGCCATTCCATAGGCAATCCAGGGTGACGCGGAGCGGTGTTTCGCGGACAGGTGTTGGCAGGCGAGACGCCGTCTCCCATCCGCCGGTCAGTCTGCCGAATGTGCCTGGCCTATCGAGCATGATCGCAGGCAGTTGAGGCCACGCTTGCCGGACCCTGGCGCGCGCGAGCGCCGCATCGGTCACCAGTACGTCGAAATGGGAGCCAGCCAGCGCCAGTTCCAGGCTATCCGCGGTGGCGACCGCCGTTACCTCCACACCCCACCACTCCAGCATCTCCCGTAGGGCGGTTCGAACCCCCGCGGAACCGTCGGCCACCAGCGCCCGCTTCCCTTTGTACATTCCACCCGGCGGGGGCTCCTGCAACAGTTCGCTCCGGATGGTGAAATAGAACGTTGAACCTGCGCCAGGCTCACTTTCGGCCCAAATCTGTCCGCCCATCAGCTCACACAGCCGGCGGCTGATGGCCAAGCCCAGCCCCGTTCCGCCGTATTTCCGCGTGGTTGTGCAGTCCAGTTGCGTGAACGAATCGAACAGTTTGTCCAATTTCCCGGCCGGAATTCCAATGCCGGTGTCTTCCACCGCGAACTGCAGTTCGCATTTGCCGTTCCCTGTGCTCAGTGTGGTGACCCAGACCGTCACCGAACCGGATTCGGTGAACTTAATGGCGTTGCCAATCAGGTTCAAAAGAATTTGACGAATCCGAGTGCTGTCGCCTCGAATTATGGCGGGAACCGAAGGGTCGACGCGGCAGATCAGGTCGACACCTCCCTTCACCGCTCGTAAGCCGAATAAATCGATACTGGATTCGAGGCACGCACGCACGTCAACCGGGCATTGCTCCAACTCCAGACGGCTGCTTTCGATGCGAGAGAAATCGAGAATGTCGTTGATGATTTCCAACAGCGACTCCCCTGCAAAGCGCACCGTTTCCAGATACTCGCGCTGTTCGGCGGAAAGTTCGGTATCCAGCAGCAACGCGGTAAGCCCGATCACGGCGTTCATGGGGGTGCGAATCTCGTGGCTCATGTTGGCCAGGAATTCGCCCTTTGCCTGCGCTGCTTTTTCGGCGGCCTCCTTGGCCAGCCACAGTCCGTGGTTGGCTTCGTGCAGTTCGCGGGAACTCAGCTCCAAGGAGCGCTCCACCATCATACGGTCGTCGTCGGCCTGCCGATAGGCCTGATCGACACTATCGAGGAACGCCTCCCAGCCCTCCGGTGGAGCTGCCGCGCCCAGGTGGCGCTTCAATTGGCGGCGGAGCAGGGAATGGTATTCCTTCGGCACGGCTACTCTTCCCGAAGGGTGGTGACGGTCATTGTCTGGTTATGCAGTTCGCAGGCGGTGCCGGCAGCGAAGGGAGCGATCTCGCCGTAGGAGTAGAAGCCGGCGATGGCCGCCCTGTCCCCCAGCACCTCCCGTACCGCCTCAATTTCCTCCTCCACCCGCTGTTTTAAGATACGCTTCCGCCCTACACAACTGATCAGCAGCGCGAGGTCCGGCGCGACGGCGCCGAGCTTTTCCACACCGGCGCGGGCAGCGCCAGTGGCGCCGTCGATCAATCGATCGAAATTCGCTCGCATCAAGCGAGCATACCAGCCCTCGGGAATATCGCCGGCGAACGTCAGGCTTTGCTCCGCTTCGTTGACACCGAGAATCGTCCGGACGACGATACGGCCCTTGTGATCGCTGCGAATTCCGAGCGGGAAAAGCAATCCCGATGCCGGCAGGTCCACGGAATGGTCGCCAAGATACAGCTTGTAGAGCGCCAGTGCGGACTTGGAATCCAACTCGTAAAGTACATTCCCGGACGACCGCGTGACGAGCCGTTCCGGGCCGAACTGATCCCAGCCGCCCATGGAACCACAAGCGGCATGGAGCCGGTCGCCGTACAGGGCAAGCGCGGTGGCCAAACCGCTCCGCGCGCTTTCCCCGGATACGACCAGCGTTTCCTGAAAGCGGTCGCCATCGGCGGCAAGGCCGCCGGTTACCGGCGTTCCGGCGGGCAAACTGTCGCGCAGTCCTCGCACCAGTTCCGTGCCATTCACGCGCAGCCCATCACATAGCACTATTACGTGCCTTAGCCCAGCGGGATCGATCTTCCCGGCCAACTCGGAGCCCGCCACGCGGCTCGCCACGCCATCGGCGACGGGTACGGCGCGGAAGGCGGCTCTAGAATATTCGAATTCGACGAAGGTCGCCGACAGCGTGTCGTCGCGCACTTCGGCGTTCTGAATTTCCCCAGCCGTAGAACAGCCAAAAAACACCGCTCCGGGCGCCGAGCCCCGCAGCGTGGCCATTAGGTCTTCCCGCCGAAGCGCGGCCGTGCTGCCGAAAAGGAAAACCACGTTCACGCTTCGGCCGGGCCATTGATTGACCTCGGGAAGCCAACCTCCCAGTTCGGTCCAACGCGCCTGTGTGACTCGCATTACTACTCTTTCCTCGGTGCGCCCGCTGGCCCCAAGAATTCATATCGTCACCGAAGGAGCGCTTTTGAGCGCAACGTGCCGGGGGTCGTTGCCGGCAGTGGTTTTTGATACCGTTGTGTCTGATGACTCGCCGCAAAATCCTATCCACCGCCACCGCCGCCGCCGGGGCGGCGGCACAAACGCAGGCCCAATCGCCGGCCGCGCGCCACTACATCGTTATGCGCAAGCTGTTCCTGCGCAATAGCGCCGACAACCAGGTGGCTAAGCTGAGCGAATTCCTTGAAAAAGCGGCACTTCCGGCCGTGCAGCGTTCCGGTGCGGCCGCCGTGGGGTTCTTTGCCTCCCAGTTGGCGCCGGATTCTCCGTTCTTCCTGGCGCTCTCCAGTTACCCGACTTTGGCCGCTTATGAGGCCGCGCAGGCCAAATTAAGTGCCGATTCGGCGTACCAAAACGCGCTAAAAGCGTACAATTCGGCGCCTGGATTGCGCTTTATGCGTTACGAAACGACCCTTTTGCGCGGGTTCGCCGGGTTCCCAAACATGGCGATTAACGTTTCTCCAGACGCTGCAAAGCTGAACCGGCTGTTCGAACTGCGCACCTACGAGAGCGACGATTCGTCCAGCCTGGCGGAGAAGATCCGGATGTTCAATGAGGGTGAGATTTCGCTATTTCAAAAGTCCGGGCTGGACCCGGTGTTTTTTGGCGAAACGGTTTTTGGCCAGAAGCAGCCGAACCTTACTTATATGCTGGGGTACGACGACTGGAACGCGCGGGACGCGAATTGGAAGAAGTTCTTATCGCATCCGGATTGGATCAAACTGCGGACGACGCCTGGGTGGAGCGATGCCGAGATTGTGTCCAATATCTCCAGCATGTTCCTGCGGGCGCTGCCTTTTTCTCCTATGCGGTAGGGCATGGCATATAATCACTGGGTTCGGGAGAAGACACTGTGAAAAAACAAATCGTGTTGAGCGGCGGCCTCTTGGCCGGGGCCGCATTGTTGTGGGCGGCGACGGCGCCGCAGGTTCCGGTAAAAGTCAGCGACGTGGCCGAGCCGGGCGGCGTGCTGCCGGGGAATCCGAAAATCGCGCTGGTGAAGGTGGCCGATGGGTTTTTGGACCCGACGAACGTGGCCGCGGCGAACGACGGCAGCGGGCGATTGTTCGTGTGCGAGCGGGTGGGACGGATTCGCGTTGTCAACAAGAACGGCACCGTGCAAAAAGAGCCTTTCCTGGACCTGACGAACATTAATCCGCTTGGCACGGACGTGCAAACGGGATTTGTGGAGCAGGGTCTCTATTCGGTGGCGTTCCACCCGAAGTTCAAAGAGAACGGCTATTTTTACGTCCACTATGCGTCGCTGCCGTTCAACGGGGATGGGTTGATTGTGCGTTTTCAGGTGGACAAGAACAATCCGAACTTCCTGACGCCGGAACGAACCAAGCAGACATCGAAGGTGCTGTTGCGGATTGAGCAGCCCTACTACAACCATAACGGCGGGCAGATTGAGTTTGGCCCCGACGGATACCTTTACATCGCATCCGGTGATGGCGGGTGGGAGGGCGATCCGCTGGAGAGCGGGCAGGACTTGAGCACGCTGCTCGGCAAGATGCTGCGTATTGATGTGAACGTGGAAGACGACCGGATTCCGTACAAAGTGCCGCCGTCGAACCCATTTGCGTACGCGGCCAAGGAGCAGTTGATGTCGCTATTCGGGATCAGCGAATACGACTTCAACAAGATTAAGACGAAGGCGCGGCCGGAGATCTGGTCGTTCGGCCTGCGCAACCCGTATGAGTTCTCCTTCGATTTGAAGACGGGCGATATGTTCATTGCCGACGTGGGGCAGAACCATTGGGAAGAGATTGACTTCCAGCCGGCCAGTTCCAAGGGCGGCGAGAACTACGGCTGGCCGCGAAACATGGGCACGAAGTGTTTCCCGATGACGGGTCCGGATGACAAATGCGGCATTGTGGGCACGCTGCCGGCGGCGCAGTATCCGCATGAGAATCCGTATCCCGGCGCGCCGCCGTTGAAGGACGGCCATGGCTGTTCGATTGAGGGCTTGGGCGTGGCGAACTATGGCGGGATGAAGGGTGTTTACCTGGTTGGCGATTGGTGTTCAGGCCGGGTATTTGGGATGGGCTGGAACGGCGATAAGTGGATTCTGCAGGAGATGCTGCACACGAATCTGCAGTTCACCGCCGGAGGCTACGACGAGAATGGCTACGTGATGGCCGTGAATTGCAACTGTTTTTACACCTCCGACAAGGGCGCCACCGGGAACCCCCCGGGTGCGCTGTGGCGGGTGATGCCCGCTAGTGAAGTCCCCGCTGGAGCTGAAGTGGCCCGCACCGCTTCGGCTCCGGTGGAGACTTCCTCCACGGGCGGTGCGTTCCAGTTAATGCACCCGCTGGATAACAAGGCGCTGCAATTTAACCTGATGGCGAACGACAAGGTGACGCCGGCGGTGGAACAGTTCCGCAAGGCTGGGGTGAACCCGTACAATGGCCAGGCGGCGGCGATCGCGGATGGCAAGAAAGTGTACGCCCAGTGGTGCGCGAGCTGCCATTTGGCGGATGCGACAGGGCGGATGGGATCGAACCTGATTGATGCGCAGGTCACTTATCCGAGAGTGAAGTCGGATGCCGGTTTCTTCGAGGTCGTGTATGCCGGAGCGACCGGCGCAATGCAGGCGTTCGGGAATCGCGTGGGCCAGGATGACATTTTGAAGATCATCGCCTACGTGAACAGCCTGAAGAAGAAGTAGTAATTCGAGAAGCGGGGCCGCGGCCCCGCTTTGTCCACCACCGCGAATGTGTGCTTTACTGCGAATGTGAAGTACTCGCGCCTATTCCTATCCATTCCTTTGCTCTTCGGAGCTGTACTGGCCGCCCCGCCGCCCAAGAGCGGTATTGACACGGAGGCTATCGACAAGACCTGCAAGCCGTGTGACGATTTCTGGCGATTTGCCAATGGGACGTGGGTGGACAAGAACCCAATCCCGGCGTCGCGGCCGAACTGGGGCACGATGTCCGTAATGCAGGACGGCAACCGGGAACGGTTGCGGGTGATATTGGAGTCTGCCGCGGCGGGAAAAGCCGCTGCTGGCAGTAACGAGCGAAAGATAGGCGACATGTACGCGGCGTGCATGGACACCGGGCAGCGGGAGGCGCTGGGTGTGAAGCCGGTGCGGGCCGAGTTGGACCGGATTGGAAACGTTTCGACGCGGGCGGAATTGCAGGCTCTGCTACTTACGTTCCTGGGTGAAGGGCTGCCGGTGCCGTTCGGCATTGGGTCCGGGCCGGACATGAAGAACACGACGGAGATAGTGGCGAACCTGTTTGTGCGAGGGACGTCGCTGCCGGAGCGGGAATACTACTTCCGCGACGATGAGCGCTCCAGGAAGATCCGGGAAGAGTTTGTGGCACATGTGGACCGGCTGCTGGGGTTGGGCGGAGTGGCGGCGGCAGGCGCGGGGCAGACGCTGCTGGCTTTTGAGACCGAGCAGGCACGGGTGATGAAGACGATCGTGGAGCGGAGGGACCCTTACAGCCGCTACAACAAGATGGACCTGGCCGGGCTGAATGCGATTTCGCCGGGCTTCGATTGGGCACCGGTGCTGCGGACGCTGCGGATTCCAGTCACAACGCCGCTGATCGTCAGCGATCCGAATGTGGTTAAGCATTTCGCCCGGCAACTGGCCGAAGCGCCACTGGACACCTGGAAGCTATGGTTGCGTTGGCGGGTGCTGAAGGGCGCGGCGCCCATGCTAAGTGAAGCGCTGGAGAAAGAGGACTTCCGGTTTAGCGAAGGGGTGTTGAGCGGGACAAAGGAACAGTTGCCCCAGTGGATTCGCTGCACGGCGACAGTGGACCGTTCGTTGGGCGAGGCGTTGGGGGAGGTGTATGTGAAGAAGCACTTTCCGCCGGCGGCGAAGAAGCGGATGAACGAACTGGTGGAGAACCTGCGGGCGACGCTGCGCGAGGAGTTGGAAAACGCGGCGTGGATGAACGCGGAGACGCGGAAAAATGCGATCGCGAAGTTGAACGCGTTCCAAGCGAAGATTGGCTATCCCGAGCGGTGGGAGGATTACTCACAAGTCCAGGTGCGGCGGGACAATTTGCTGGCCGGAGTGCGGTCGGCAAGGCTGGCGAGCCGGACGTTGGACCTGGCGAAGATTGGAAAGCCTGTCGACCGCAACGACTGGGGCATGACACCGCCGACGGTGAACGCCTATTACAATCCGACGATGAACGAGATTGCGTTTCCGGCCGGGATACTGCAACCGCCGATGTTCGACATGGAAGCCGATGACGCGGCAAACTATGGGGCGATTGGGGCCGTGATCGGCCATGAGATGGGCCATGGTTTTGACGATCAGGGATCGAAGTTCGATTTTAGCGGCAACCTGAAAAACTGGTGGACGGCGGAGGACCGCAAGAAGTTCGACGCGCGAGCGCAGTGCGTGATTGACCAGTTCAACACGATGGACGTGGGGGAGAACCTGCGGCATAACGGACGGCTGGTGGTGGGGGAGGCGCTGGGCGACCTGGGCGGTGTGGGCATTGCCTACAAGGCGTACAAACGGACGCTGCGAGGGAAGCCGGCGCCGCCAGCGCTGGATGGGTATACGGCGGACCAGCGGTTCTTCCTGGCGTTTGCGCGGGTGTGGGGGAATGTCTACCGGCCGGAGGCGATGCGGATGCGCTTGCAGACCGACCCGCACCCGCTGGCACGATTCCGGGCGAATGGAACGCTGATGAACATTCCGGAGTTTCACATGGCATTTCAGTGCAAAATCGGGGATGCGATGGTCCGTCCGCCGGAAAAGCAATGTAAGCTGTGGTAACCCCAGTTGCGGAGACCCTTGAAATTGTGATCTAAGATATGGAGCCGTGACGTTCGCGTCCGGCTCCATTTTTCTTTCTAGGGGCAATATGCGCAAACTAATCGCTTTGGTATGTCTTGCGTCCACCATAGCCGTGGCTCAAATCGGCACTTCGACGATCACGGGGCGCGTGACCGATTCGACCAATGCCACGGTGGCTAACGTAACGGTAACAGTCGTTCAGAAATCGACTAATTTCACGAGTTCGACATCGACGAACGCGGACGGCATCTATCGTGTGCTCTCCTTGCAGCCTGGCGATTACCGGGTGACGTTTGAAGTGGCTGGCTTCAAAAAAGCGGTGCGAGACGATGTGAATCTGCGCACAGGCGATACGCTGGCGGTGGATGTAGCCTTGCAGGTGGGCGCGGTGAGCGAATCGGTGGAGGTGCAAGGGCAGGCGGCGGCACTGGAGACGGAAACGTCGGCGACGGGCGCAGTGGTGACGGGGAAAGTCCTCTACGATTTGCCGCTGTATCAACGATTCGTAAACTCCACGTTGAACCTGGTGCCGGGAATGACGACGGGCGGTTACGCCTACGGCGGCAGCCTGGGCAGCTACCATCTGGCGGGCCAGCGCGCGGGCGCGATCGGGATTTTTGAAGACGGTGTGAACGGCAACGACCAGCAGGGCGGCACGGAAACGACGAAGCCGATTCTGAATTCGGTAGCCGAAGTCAAAGTGATTACGACGGTGCCGCCAGCCGAATATGGGCATTCGGCGGGAGGCGTCATCAGCGCGGTGAAAAAGAGCGGGACCAACGAACTGCACATGATGGGGAGCTTCTACGGGCGCACGCGGCGCATGCAGCACCGGCTGTTTTTTGACCGGGTGACGACGGAACAGCAGGGAGTAGGGAGCTTTTTCATGATGCCGGACGCGAATGTGTCGGGTCCGGTAGTGATCCCCAAAGTTTACGATGGCCGGAACAAGACCTTCTTCTTCTTTGGTTTTCAGCGGCTCCATGAGAAAAAAGTGGCGCAGGTAGACGCTTCGGTGCCGAGCCTGGGGATGCGGCAGGGGGACTTTAACTGGACCGGCGCGAATGCGATTTTCGACCCCGCGTCGACGCGTCTGGTGAACGGCGTATGGCAGCGTGACCCGTTCGCCGGCAATCGCATTCCGACGAGCCGAATTGACCCCGTGGCTCGCAAAGTGCTGGAATTTGACCCGTGGCAATTGCCGAACCGCGCGGGGAATTTCATTTCCACCGGGGCGTCGGGGAACTACCTGGCGAATGAACTGGCGCAGGTGTATCTGAACGACTATAACTACCGGTTCGACCATCAGTTCAGCACGGCGTTCAAGATCTACTATTCCTGGACGGACAACAAATATCTGCCTGGCTTACAGCGGCCGTGGAACATCCGGCCGGATCGCGGCGAGTTTGACGGCGTGGCTGGGAATCGGGCGCCGTCGCGGAACCAGAACATGTCGCTGGGCAAGACCTGGATCATTTCGCCGACCCTGGTGAACGACGCCCGCGTGGGGTACAACCGGCGCTGGTCACAACTGATCGTGCCGTCCTTCCAGCAGAATTGGGGCCAGCAGTTGGGAATTCCGAACATCAATGGCGACCTGATGCCCGCATTTGGCAGCGGGGACCGCAACAGCCCGAATTCGATTTATGGACTTTCCGGAGCGACGCCCAACCAGACGGTGAACGAGACTATTTCTTTCCGGAACGATCTTTCCATCATCCGGGGCACGCATGCCTTCAAGGGCGGCTATGAAGTGCTGCGGTTCCGGCTGAACACGGCTACGCTGGCCAACCCGGTGAACTTTGATTTCTCCGGCTCCACGACCGGCTTGCAGGCCAATGGCGCGGCGGTGCCGAACACGGGCACGCCGTTTGCGGGCTTCCTTACCGGTTACGTCACATCGGCGACGTTCCGCAGCGAGTTGACCAGTTGGCTGCCGCGTTCGAGCATTCACAGCTTCTATTTCCAGGACGACTGGAAGGTGTCGCCGACGTTGACGGTGAACATGGGAATCCGCTATTCCAACGAAGGTGCGTTCAATACGAAGTATGGCTTGATGAGCCAGTTCGACCCCAACGCCACCGACCCATTGACGGGGCGGAGGGGCGCGGTCGTTCATCCGAAAACGGCGCTGGCGACGCGGGACAACAACAACTTCAACCCGCGGTTGGGCCTGGCCTGGCATCCGCTGCAAAAGTGGGTGTTCCGCGGCGGGTTCGGGTTCTACACGGTGGACGTCAAGTTCCCGTCCGGACGCGACCAGTACGACGAGTTTGTGGGCACGGCGGTGCAGCAGGCGCTGCCGGGGAATCCAACGCCGATTTATCAGATCAGCCGCGGCACGGTGCCCGGAACTCCGGTGGTATTGCCGGATGGGTCGAGCCCGTTCATCGGCACCAATTTTAGCGGACGGAATGTGAGCATGTGGGATCCGAACATGCGCAACCCGTACGTGATGAACTGGAACGCGAGCATTCAGCACGAAGTGGCACGCGACTATGTGATTGAAGCCAGCTATCAGGGTTCTGGCTCGGTGGGGCTGATTGAACGCTGGGAGCTGAACAGCTTCCCGGTGGACTATTTCGCCAACGACGCAGTGCAGCGCGACCGCGTCTTCGCGGCGCCGCAGAACTTCCGGCCCTATACGCAGTTCGGCAATATCACAATGCGTTCGAACTTTGGCCATTCCACCTTCCACAGCGGCACTTTGAAGCTGGAAAAACGGATGTCACGCGGGATGTTCTTCTCAACGTTCTATACGTTCTCCAAGACCATCAACAGTTCCGACACCGACAACTCCGGCGGCGGCGTGGCGCCCATTCAGAATCGCAACCTGGAAAAGGCGCGCGCCGGGTTCGACCGTAACCATCGCTTCATCGCGACGGTGAACTACGAACTGCCCTTTGGCCGCGGCAAGAAGTGGATTGCCAATAGCCGGATCGGCAACGTGATTTTCGGCGGTCTGGAGCTATCGACGGTGCAGACGCTGGAGACCGGCAACCCGCTGAACTTCACCTTCGCCAACAGCCCGAACAACTACTATCCAACGTTTGCGGGCGCGCGCCGGCCGAACCTGGTGGGCACGCCTGACTACGACTTCAGCAAGTGGAACAATGGCGGCGGCGACCGGTTCGTCACCAACAACCGGCCGGCCGTCATCGACCAAAGCGCTTTTGCGTATCCGGCGGCGTTCCAGGTGGGCAACGCTGGCCGCAACATCCTCACTGGCCCCAGCATGGCGTGGGCGCAGTTCTCGATGCAGAAGAACTTCCGCGTCAAGGAACGTACACAAGTCCAATTGCGCTGGGATATGCAAAACGCCTTCAAAACGTACAACTTCACCGGTCCGACAACGACGGTGGACTTCCGCAACCCGCAGACCTTCGGCAAGCTGACGGACGACCCGCGCACGGCGTCGCTCGGCGGGCAGCCGTTGATGAACTTCACGCTGATGCTCCAGTTCTAGCGCCGGAGCACTGCATTCGCCGCCTCCTGCGCCCTTGCCGGCGCGGGAGGCGGCTTTGTTTTTGGGATACGCTATTGGCACTGTGTCCTCCATTCATTCGACAATCGATCTGGCGCAGGCCGGCGCGCATTACGGCCATTTGGCGATTCCCTACTCCTACAACCTGGGCGGGTGGGCGAACCTGCAGGTACCCATCGCGTCTCTGCGAAACGGAGAGGGGCCCACGGTGCTGCTGATGGCCGGCAACCATGGCGATGAGTATCCGGGCCAAGTGGCAATTCTAAAGCTATGGCGGGAGTTGCGGGCCGCCGATGTGGCGGGGCATCTGATTCTGATTCCGTGCCTGAATCCGCCGGCTGCGCAGGCGGCCACACGGCTATCCCCGCTTGACGGGAAGAATTTCAACCGTTGCTTTCCGGGCGATCCGCAGGGTACGCCGAGCGAACTATTGGCCGATCATCTAACGACGGAGCTGTTCCCGATGGCGGATGTAGTTATTGACCTGCACACCGGGGGGCGCAGCCTGACGTTTGTGCCGACGGCGCACATGCACCTGGTGCCGGACCAGGCGCAACGCCGGGCCATGCTGGCGGCGACGGAGGCGTTTCTTACCGACGTGGCGTTTTTGTACGCGGACGTGGCTGGGACGGGGCTGCTGCCGGTGGAGGCGGAGCGGCAGGGCAAGATTGTCATCACGACGGAGATGGGAGGCGGGGAGGTGGTGCCGGCCAGTGTGCATCAGCTATGCCAGCGAGGATTGCGGAACGTGCTGGCGCATTGCGGCGTGTTGCGGGGGCCGGTGACAAGCCGTGAGAAACCGGTGCGGTGGGTGCAGGCGCTGGACCGGGAGGATTATCGATTCGCGCCGGAATCGGGCTTGTATGAGAGCTGCGTTGACCTGGGGCGGACGGTGGAGAAGCGGGAGGTGTTGGGGCGGGTTCACTTTTTGGAGCGGCCGGACCGGGAGCCGGTGGCGGTGCTGGCGAACGCCGATGGAATGTTGATCGCCGGGCGCGGGCCGTCGATAGTGAAGCAGGGGGATTGTGTGGCCGTGGTGGCGCACGATGTGGATGCGCGGGAGCTTTCGTGAGGCTGGCCGGATACGACGCCCATATGACGCCCATATTGCGATCGCCAACGGGTTTCTCTACACTCAGACCAGCATGGGGCGGAACCCCGCGTTCCGCCTGGCTGTCACCTGATGATGGAACGCGCCAACCTGCAACAGTTGTTTCTCGCCGCGCTTGCCGTGGCGGCATTGTGGGTCTGTTATGTCATTGTGGAGCCGTTCTTAGGTCCCATTATGAGCGCGGGAGCGCTGGCCATTCTGTTCTATCCGGTAAACCTGGCGCTGCTGCGCCGCATTCCGGGACGGCGCGGCCTGGCGGCGGGCCTTACTTTGTTGATCGTGGTGATGGTGTTCGTGCTGCCATCGGCCTGGATTGTCTCCACACTGTCGAAAGAACTGGCCAGCACTTATACCGCGCTGAAGAACAAGAGCGCGGCCGACGGCGGGTGGACGGAGTGGATTACCCACGCCGGGAGCGGACCGCTGGTTCGATTTGGTATCGACCCGGCGACGGCGGAGGAACAGGTGCGTTCCTTTCTTACCGACCGGCTGGAATCCATCAGCGGAGCCCTTTTGCGGGGCATTCAGGGGGTGGTCAGTAACGTCGCCACGTTCCTCTTTAACGCCGTGGTGGCGCTATTTATCCTGTTCTATCTGCTCCGCGATGGGAGGCGACTGCTGGCCAAGGCCCGCGAATTTCTGCCGCTGCAACACGCCGTTTATGACCGGCTGATCGCTGAGGTCGGGCAAAGCGTGATGGCGAACGTATACGGCGTGGGCGCGGTGGCGGTGGCGCAGGGCACGCTGACGGGCGTGCTGTTTTTCCTGGTGGGGGTCCATTCGCCCGTCCTTTGGGGCGTAGTGGCGGGATTCTGTTCGATGATCCCGATAGTGGGTCCACCGGTGGTTTGGGTGCCCGTGGCGCTGGCGTTCGCGGCGTCGGGCGCCTGGGGGAAGGCAGCGATTGTGACCGCCGTCGGGGCGGGAGTGATCGGCACCACCGACAATATTTTGCGGCCGTGGATTGTCAGTGGCCGCGTACAACTCCATCCGCTACTGGTTTTTATTTCGCTTCTTGGCGGGGCGCAGGCGTTTGGATTTTTGGGGCTTTTTATCGGCCCGGCCGCTCTTTCCATCACCATTGTTGTTCTGGAGTTCCTGAAGCAGGGGCTGGGAGCCGGGGAACAGGCCGTGGCCGCCGAGGATGCGGGCGCCGTCCGGAGACTGTAGGAACAGGAGCAACCCGGCGGCGGCGGCCGGGTTTTTGGCGCCGCGCAGGACTACGCCGGCCTGTTGAATGGAATCGGGCAACAGGACGCCGCCATTGTTGTGGACAAGGGTCCAGGAGGTGATAGCGGCGTCGACATTGCCGGTGGAGGCGAACTGCATGGTTTGGCGGACGGATTCCGCCAGGACGAGTTTTGGCTCCACGGCCTTCCAGAGCCCGGCGCGTTCCAGGGCGGCTTTAGCCAGGCGGCCATAGGGGGCATGGGCGGGATTAGCGATGGCAACTAGTCTGATTTCCGGGTTGGCAAGGTCCTTAAGCTGTTGCACAGCGCCGGATTTGGACCAAAGGGCAAGGCGGCCCGTGGCATAGACGCGGACGGAAGCGGGGTCGGCTTTGCCGGCTTGGACGAGCTGTTGAACGAAATTTTCGTCGGCGGATAAAAAAAGATCGAACGGGGCGCCCTGCTCAATCTGGCGCGCGAGCTGACCGGAGGAGCCGACGGAGGCGCGGAGTGTAAGTTTTTGAAATTGGGAGACTTGGGAGGTAAGGGCGGGGATGGCAGGGGCAAGGTCACTGGCGGCGGCAAGGAGGAGGTCCTGGGCGCTGAGTTGAGTGCCTAGGACTAAACCCATGGTTGACAAACAAACACTCAAGTTCCATACTGTGAATGTGCGCAGTCCGGCGCGAGCGTGGCTCAACGGAGCCCCCCGCCTGAGCGCAAGAGTTCCACGGAGGCATCAGCAACTGTTATGAGCAAAATCATCGGTATCGACCTCGGGACCACGAATTCCGTGGTCGCCGTAATGGAAAGCGGCAATCCGGTCGTGATTGCCAACCAGGAGGGCGGGCGTACGACGCCGTCCGTGGCGGCATTCGCCAAGAACGGGGACCGGCTGGTGGGCCAGGTAGCCAAGCGGCAGTCCGTCACCAACCCCGAGAATACCATCTACTCGATCAAGCGATTCATGGGCCGGCGGTTCAATGAAATTTGCGCCGAGATGAAGCTGGTGCCGTATAAAGTGATGCCTGGGGAGAATGGGGACGCGCGCGTCGAGATTCAGGGCAAGCGATACGCTCCGCCGGAGCTTTCGTCGATGGTGCTGGGAAAGCTGAAGGAAGCGGCCGAGGCGTATCTGGGTGAAAAAGTCACGAAAGCGGTAATCACCGTGCCGGCCTACTTCAACGACGCGCAGCGGCAGGCGACCAAAGACGCCGGGCAGATTGCTGGTCTAGAAGTGATGCGGATTATCAACGAGCCGACGGCGGCGGCGCTCGCCTACGGCTTGGATAAGAAGAAAGACGAGACGATCGCCGTGTTCGACTTCGGCGGTGGCACGTTCGATATTTCGGTGCTCGAAGTGGGCGACGGCGTGGTGGAAGTGAAGGCCACCGACGGCGATACGCACTTGGGCGGCGACAACATCGACGACCGGTTGATGGAGTGGATCATCACCGACTTCAAGAAAGAAGCCGGGATCGACCTTTCGCACGACAACATGGCCAAGCAGCGGTTGAAGGAAGCGGCCGAGAAGGCGAAGATCGAACTGTCGACGCTGCTGGAAACCGAAATAAACCTGCCGTTTATCACCGCCGACGCGAGCGGGCCGAAGCATCTGGTGATGAAACTGACGCGGATGCGTTTTGAGCAAATGATCGACGACATCCTGACGCGTGCCCTGGAGCCCTGCAAGCGGGCGATGGCGAACGCCAAAGTGACGCCTTCGCAGATTGACGAAGTGGTGCTGGTGGGCGGATCGACCCGCATTCCGAAAGTGCAGCAGATGGTTCGGGACCTGTTCGGCAAGGAGCCGAACCGGACGGTGAATCCGGACGAAGTGGTGGCGGTGGGCGCGGCGGTTCAGGGCGGTGTGCTGGGCGGCGAAGTGAAAGACGTGTTGCTGCTCGATGTGACGCCTTTGTCGCTGGGCATTGAAACGCTGGGCGGCGTGTTCACCAAGATGATTGAAGCCAACACGACCATTCCGACGCGGCGCAGCGAGACGTTTTCCACGGCGAGCGACAGCCAGCCTTCGGTGGAGATCAAGGTATTCCAGGGTGAGCGGGCGATGGCGAACGACAACCGTTCGCTGGGTGTGTTCCAGTTGGCCAACATCCCGCCGGCTCCGCGCGGGGTTCCGCAGATTGAAGTGACCTTCGACATCGACGCCAACGGCATTCTGAATGTCACGGCGAAGGACAAGGCCACCAACAACGAGCAGAAGATCACGATCACCTCTTCCAGCGGCCTGAGCAAGGACGAAGTGGAAAAGATGTCGCGCGAGGCGAAGGAAAACGCCTCCGGCGACCAGAAGCGCAAGGACAGCGTGGAAGCCCGGAACCGGATTGACGGCTTGATCTACAGTGTAGAGAAGACGCTGAAAGACCACCGCGATAAGGTGAGCGAGGACGAGGCAAAAGCTGTGGATGTCGCGTTGGAAGAAGCTCGGAAGGCGCGCGATGAGGGGTCGCTGGAAGGTATAAATGCGGCGATCGACAAGTTGACGGCGTCTAGCCATAAGCTGGCCGAGATGATGTACAAATCGGCGCAGGGCGGTGCGGCTGGGCCAGCCGCCGGTGGCGCGGGCGCTCCGCCGCCTCCTGGCGACAACGCCAAGAAAGATGAAGTGGTGGACGCCGAATTCGTCGATGTTGACGACAAAGGCAAAAAGTAACCGGCGATAAACGAGACGGGGGCTGATCAAAGCCCCCGTTCCCAAACAGGAACGCAAAATGGCCCAGCGGAAGGACTACTATGAGACTCTCGGCATCGGCCGGGACGCTACGGCGGACGATGTCCGCAAGGCGTACCGGAAGTTGGCGCGGAAGTACCATCCGGACCTGAATCCGGGCGACAAGGCGGCCGAGGAGAAGTTCAAGCTGGTTTCCGAAGCCAACGACGTTCTTGGCGACGAAAAAAAGCGGAAGATGTACGATCAGGTGGGCTTCTACTCCGATTCCGGCATGCCGGGCGGGGGCGGCCCAGGCGGTCCGGGGATGGGGTTTGGCGGGTTCGATTTCTCCGATTTCCTGAACCAACAGAACCAGACACCTGGAAGCGGCGGCCGGCGGCGGGCGCCAGGGCATGGCCATGAGGGAGCGGGCGGGGGCGGCGGGTTCCGCGACATTTTCAGCCAGTTCTTCGGCCAGAAGGAGCAGGGCGGCCCGCAGGCGCACGTGCCGGAAAAAGGCTCCGACCTTGAGTACACGTTGAACATCGATTTCTGGCAGTCCATTAAGGGAACGCAGGCGCGGATGAACATCTCCCGCCACGACACTTGCGCGACCTGCTACGGAAGCGGTACGGGGGCCGGCGGGCCGGTGACTTGTCCGGAGTGCAGCGGCAGCGGCAATGTGACGCAGATGGCGGGTGCGATGCGCTTTACGCTGAACTGCCCGCGCTGTAACGGCACCGGCAAGCTGCAAAGCGCGTGCGCGGCCTGCAAAGGCGAGGGGCGGATGGCGCGGATGGACTTTGTGGACACAAGGATTCCCCCGGGCGTTTCCACCGGTACACGCATGCGAGTGGCCGGGAAAGGCAACGCCGGTATGGCCGGCGGCCCGGCGGGCGACCTCTATATCAACATACGCGTGGCGGAGCACCCGTTTTTTGAGCGGGAGGGGGACAACATAGAGATCACCGTTCCGGTTTCGGTGCCGGAAGCGGCGCTGGGCGCGAAGATCGAGGTACCGACGATCGACGGGCGCGCGTTATTGAAGATTCCCATGGGCACCCAGAACGGGCAGAAGTTCCGGCTGCGGGAGAAGGGCGTCCACAACGCGAGGAAAGAGACGCGCGGCGACCAGATTGTCCGGATCGCGGTGCAGCCGCCGAAGGCGAACGACGAACGAACCCGCGAGTTGTTGCGGGAACTGGCGGAGTTGCATCCGGAAGATCCGCGCGCCGATATGTGGAGCAAGGTATAAAGGTAAGACCATATGGCGAAGCGATCGAAAGCCGCGTATATGATCTCAGCCGTGGCGCTGCAATACGACCTGCACCCGCAAACTCTGCGGCTCTATGAGCGGGAAGGGCTTCTAAAGCCGAGCCGAAGCGACGGGAACACACGGCTATATACCGAGGAAGACCTGGAACGGCTGGAAGTGATACTAAAGCTGACGCGCGAACTGGGAGTGAACCTGGCCGGGGTGGAGATCATCCTGAACATGCGCGAAAAGATGGAAGAGATGCAGCGCCAGATTGAGCAGTTTGTGGTTTCGCTAAACGAAGAACTGTCGCAGCATACACGGACGCCGCCAGCGGCCAGCAATTCGCTGGTGCCGGTGAGCCGGAGCTTCGGCATTGTCCAGGTGACGCCGCCGAAGGCGAAAAAGAAGAAGATTTAGGGCTGGAGCGCGGCGTAGGTCAATTGGACAAACGCCTGGCGTTCGTCGCTGCCGCCTTCGCGGTGAATGAGGAAGATGCCGATTAGTCCGTTCGTTGGGTCCAGGAAACAGTAGGTGCCGTAGCGGCCGCCATGGCCGAAGGTTCCCTCGGCCATGGGCTGACCGGAAGCCTCCTCTTTCATAACGAACCAGCCGAGGCCCCAGCCCGCGCCGGGAGTGCCGGTCTTCAAATCGCCAGTATGAGAGGTTCGCATCAGGCGCAGCCCGGCGGGGCTAAGGAGGCGGAAGCTGCCATGGCGGCCATCGTTGAGGATGGCCTTGTAGAGCGTCAACAGGTCGGCGGCGGTGGAGTAAAGGCCGCCCTCGGGGAGCGAGTATTTGGCGCCATCACGGAACTTCATGGCGCCTTCGCCGAGCGGGTCGGAGGTATACTTCAACGGCTTGCCATCGCGAAGGATGTAGGCGGTTGGCATGCGGTTCCATTTGTCTTTCGGCGGGAAGAAGTAGGTGTCCTTCATACCGAGCGGCTCAAAGATCCGCTTGGCCATGTAGACCTCCAAAGGTTGGCCGCTGATGACCTCCACGATGCGGGCTAGCGTGGCGATACCGGTGTTGGAGTACTGCCATTTGGAGCCGGGTTCGAATTCGAGAGGTTGCTGGGAGAGCACGAGCGTCACGTCGGCAAGCGACTTGTGGAGTGCGCCGTGGAGTTCGCCGATGCCGGGGGGCGGGTTCAGCATCATGCCGGAGGTGTGGGTCATCAGGTCCCGGATGGTGATGGGCCGGGCGGGTTTGCGAATCAGTTTGGCACCGGCGTCGTGAGGGGCGCCGATCATCATCTGGCCGCGGAACTCCGGAAGGTGCTTTTCCACAGGGTCGGCGAGCGAGAGACGGCCCTCTTCGGCCAGTTGCATGGCCGCTAGGGCGACGATGGGCTTGGTCATCGAGTGGAGCTGGAAGATGTTTTCCTTCGTCATTGGCTGGCGGGTTTCGAGGTCGGTATAGCCAACGGCGTCGAAGGAGACAACCTCTCCCTTGTGGGCCACGAGGGTAACAATTCCGGCGGCCTTGCCCGCTTCGACGAACTCCTTCATTCTTGGGGCGATCCGCGCGAGCCTGGCTTGGTCGAACGCCTGCGGCAGAGCGGGGCAACTGAGCAGAAGGAGCAAGGCGAGAAAACGCATAGGGATGATTGTATGCGAAATTCGTGTGGGAGGATGGAAGGGTGGACGGGACGGACTCGCTCGCGCGGTTTCTCTCCAAGGTGCCGCTTGTAGATGGTGTTTACCAACTTTCGCCGCCGCGAGCTTTCCAGCACGCGGAGGAACAATACGACGAGAGGCGGCCGCCGGAGAACTGCACGCTGGAGTTTCTGCGCCGGCAGGGCGGCCATATGCTTTCGTTTTTCCGCGACCAAGGGTACCAGCCGGGCCAGCCTGTACTTGAAATTGGCTGCGGTCCGGGGTGGGTATCGGCGGCGCTGGCCACGCAGCGGGAATTTGGCCACCTGCTATGCACGGACCCATCGCCAGCGTTCACACGGATTGCCCGAGGACGGATATCTCAAGATCTTGCCCAGGTTTCGCGCGTCGATTACGGGATGCTGCTGGCAGAGGAGGTGGACGTGCTTCCACCGGGGTCGGTGGCGTTGATCGTATTGCGGAGCGTGCTCCATCACATCACCGGAGTTCCCGAATTTCTTCGCCGCTGCGCCGCCGTATTGCCGCCCGGAGGGCTGCTGATTTGTGAAGAGCCGTTTTACGACGGGTATGTGCTGATGGGCTTTCTGGCGCAGTGCATTCCCGACGCACTGGCCGGCGCTGGGTGCCCGTGTACACCAGAAGAGCGCGCGCTCGTCGATACGCTGGTGGCCACCATGCAGTTCTACGCCCGGCGTGATGTGGACAAATCCCAGGCCGAAGATAAGCACCTGTTTCGCCCGGACGAACTGCTCCTCCAGGGCCGCGAGGTTGGATTGGATTTAACCTGCTTTCCCAACTGGTACTTTACTGTGGATCCCGAAACCAACCGGAAGAACCGTGCTCGCCACTTTCAGCGGTTTTTTGCCAACTACATTGACCGGTGCATGCATTGGCCGCCGGAGTTCTGCGCGCGTGTAATCGCCGTCACCGGGCGATACTTCGACTATTTTGTGCCATTGGAGACGGAAACGGCGCCAGGCCCCTACTTTTTCGGCACCTTCGTATTCACTAGGCGGCGGTAGAAGAAAACAGTGGTGTGCAGATCGCCATTAGCGCTGCGGGCGTATTCGGGCACCTCTCCCCAGCGCGTGTAGCCCAGCGAATCACACAGCTTTTCGGCCTCGCCTCCCAATCGCGTGTCCATCAGAAGGAGGGTAATGCCGCGGGCTTCGGCCGCGCGTTCCAGCGCGGCCAACAGGGCACGGGCGATGCCCCGGCGCCGGGCCCGGCGGTGGACGAAGAGCTTTCCCGCCTCCGCGCGATGCCGGCCGTTGGCGCGCATCTCCGGGAAGAGCTGAACGGCACCCAGAATTTCGCCGCCCTCCCGTTCGACGATCAGTTCCCGTTCGCCGGCCGCGATGGCGGCGGCAACGGTATGCCAATAGGCGGTTGCCTCCGCCACTCCCAGCGGGGGGAGCCAGCCAATGGAGGCGCCGCTATCGACGGCGTCGATGAGTAGTTCCACCAGGGAGGGAAGAAACTCCTTCACCTGGGACGGAGCGAGAGTGACGATGTCGCGTGGCAAACGATTCTAGAGCCGGACGATCTTATCCGACTGCAGACCTTTGAGCGCGTTCCGGGTGTCGACTATCAGCTTGGAAGCCGCCAGCACTTCCGGATACTGGAAGTCGCGATGATCGGTGACGACGACGACACAATCGGCCGCCCTGCAACCTTCGGCAACGCCAATGGCTTCCAGATTCTGCCCTTCATGTTTCAGGTCGCCGACGTAAGGGTCACTGTAGCTGACGGTGGCGCCGCGCTGCTGCAGCAAGTGGATGATATCTAGCGCCGGGGATTCGCGCACATCGTCGATATTCTTCTTGTAAGCTACGCCGAGCACGTGGATGCGAGAACCCTTGACTGATTTGGAATGTTCATTCAGCGCGCTCTGGATCTTGTCCACGACAAAATGCGGCATCTGTCCGTTGACGTAGCCGGCCAGCTCAATGAACCGCGCCTCAATACCCGCCTGGCGGGTTTTCCAGCTCAAATAGAAAGGATCGATGGGGATGCAGTGGCCGCCCAGGCCGGGACCGGGGTAGAAAGGCATGAAGCCGAAGGGCTTTGTCGCCGCGGCGTCAATCACTTCCCAAACATTGATCTTCATGCGATCGCACATGAGCGCCAATTCGTTCACCATGCCGATGTTGATCATCCGGAAGGTGTTTTCCAGCAGCTTCACCATCTCCGCGACGCTGGTGGAACTCACCGGCACCACGGTTTCGAGCGACTGCGAATAGAATTGCCGGCCGAGTTCGGTACACTCCGGCGTCATGCCGCCGACGACCTTTGGGATATTAAACGTCTGGAAGTTCGGATTGCCCGGGTCCACGCGTTCCGGAGAGAAGCAGAGGAAGAAGTCCACACCGCATTTCAACCCGCTCTTTTCAAGCATCGGCAGCAGCAGTTCGTCGGTGGTGCCGGGGTACGTGGTGGATTCGAGAATGATAAGCATTCCCGGGTGCAAATACTTGGCGATTTGCTCCGTGGCAGCGACGATATAGGACATGTCCGGGTCCTTCGTCTTGCGCAGCGGTGTAGGGACACAGATGTTAATGGTGTCCACTTTCGCGATTTCGGAAAAATCGGTGGTGGCAGACAGCGTGCCAGCCTTGACCAGGGGCCCAAGAATCTCCGTGGGCACGTCCTGAATGTAGGATTCACCGCGGTTCAGCGTGTCTACTTTTCCCTGGGTGACGTCAAAACCGATGACAGGCAGCCCGGCGCGGGCAAATTCAACCGCCAGGGGCAGGCCGACGTACCCCAAGCCGACGATGCCGGAAACGGCGGTTTTGTTCTGGATCTTGTTCGCTAGCGCGTCAAAATGACTCATTGGATGCAGTTCGTCCTATAGGTAGTATCGGCCGGTGGCGGTGATTTCAGCAGGGCCGTTCATCATCACGTCGCTATCGTTAGCCGGCCAGCGGAATTCGAGCGGCCCGGCAGGGGTGCGAACGGTGAGATGCCGCCCGGTGAAGCCGCGAAGGATGGTGGCCACCGCTGCGCCGGTGGAACCGGTGCCGGAGCTCATGGTTTCGCCCACACCGCGTTCGAAGAAGAGCACGTCGATATTGAGGCCGTCGGCGGCCTTCACGAACGAGACGTTGGTGCGGTTCGGAAAGCGCGGATGGCGTTCGATGGCGGCGCCGACGGCGCGCCAATCGAAGTCAAAATTCTCAACGAAGACCGCGCATTGGGGGTTGCCCACCCAAAGGATGGTGCAATCGTAGATGTCGTCGCCGACGGCAAGCGCGCAGCGGGCGTCGCCGGGCTCCACCTTTGGCTGGCCCATGTTCATCTCGTAGGAAAACAGATTGCCGCTGCGTTCAAGCAAGCGCAGGTGCTTGACGCCGCCGCCGGTGGCAATGCGGATTTCCTGTTTGGCGTAGCCGTTGGCCATGGCGAAGGCGGCGGCGCAGCGGGTGCCGTTTCCGGACATCTCCACTTCGCCGCCATCGGGGTTGAAGAGGCGAATGCGGAGGTCGGCGCCTTCGGGGGGCGAGTGGAGGGGGGAAACGAGCAGCCAGCCGTCGGCGCCGACGCCGGTGTGCCGGTCGCAGATGGCGATGGCGGCTTCAGCAAGATCGCTGGCCGGGGCTGTGTCGGCCCAGGTCAATAAAAAGTCGTTTCGCGCGCCGTGCGCCTTCGTAAAGGGGATTTCCATACCGGGTGTTCAGTGTGCCACGCGACGCCAGATTTCAATAGGCGCCGCGCCTTTCGTCTCCACCATTTTCACACGGCGGTAGCGTGGGTTACTCGACGTGTAGACAAGCATGCCGCGGGAGAGCGGATCGCCCTGGATGGTTACCACCCATTCCTGCCACAAGAAGACCTCCGGGCGGAGGATGATGGCCTGGAAGTACAATCCATCGCCGTCGTGCACCACTTCTTCCAAGCGGATGCCGGCTTCGCGGAAAATCTCTGTTTGATCGCCGAAATGGGCGACAATGCCGCGGCCGGGGACGTATTGCCCGCGCAGAAAGTTGGCCGCTTCCCGGGTCCATTCGCGCCGGGCGGCCGAGTTCACCTGGGACTCCTTCCAGGTGATCCAGTTTTCCTGTTTCGGATAGGCCAGCCACGGACAGATGCCGATGAACACCACGAGAGCCGTTGCGATGCGCCGGCTGCCGAAGGGCAGGACGGCTGGAATGGCGGCGGCGGCGAGCGCGGCCAGGGGAAGCACAATCATGCCGTAACGGGTGTTGTAGTAGCCGTGGGGCGGCAGTTGCGGCACGTGGATTTCGGCGCCCGACCCTTGCATACTGAGCACAAAGAAGGCCGGGCCAAGGGCGAGGAAAAAGAGCGGCCACCAAACGCGGCGCGCAAGCGCGGCCAAAAGCCCCAGCCCCCCCAGCGCCAGCAACGGAAGGCCAGTGAACAGGCGTGCGGCGGCGGCGTAGTATTGGGCGGCCACCAGCGGGTGGCCTTCGGTGGGGGCCGGGCCGTAGCCTTTGGCCAACCCTTGCTGGTAAATCCATTTGGCCGATCCGACGCCGCGATAAAAATCGAGCGGATCGCCGTGGAAAACAAAGTTGTGCCCCAGCCAATAGAGCGGGCCGGCGGAGGCGATGAGCCCGACAACGAACCCGGCACGGCGGTCCCGCCAGAAGAAATAGAGCACCACGAAGGGGATGAGCATCCAGCCTTCGTAGCGGGTCATATTGGCGGTCAGCAGGCCAAAACCGGCGAGCCAGGCCTTCTGGCGTAGCGAGGCGTAGAGCGTCAATAGCACCGAACACGCGAAAATCGCTTCCGTCATGGCCAGCGACTGCAGGTAGAGCATGTTCGGGTTCAACGCGAACAGCAGCACGGCTGTCCACCCGGCCCATTCGCATTCCAGCGTATCGCGGGCGATGAGGTAGAGAAGCAGCCCGGCGCAAATGAAACAAATGGCGCTGGGGATTGAGCCGGCAAGGCCGGACTGCCAGAGCGAATCAACCCTGGCGAAGGGAAGCATCAGCAAATGCGGCAGCGGTAGCCAGACGGTGCCAATCTGTTCGTAGCCCGGTGTGCGGCCGTCGAGGATGCGCCGCGCGATGTTCAGATGCGCGGCCGCGTCGCCCCACCAATGCAGATAGCCCTGGCGCCAGAAGTAGAGCACGGCCAGGGCGGAAGCGGTTACCAGGAACAGCAAAACCTTCCAAGGCACAGCGGCGCCGGCCGGGGAGAATCCCCTCCTTGCCGGCCGGCGGCCCGCGGGGCGCTTAGAAGTCGGTGAACTTTTTGAACTCTTGGAAGCGGGCATCAATCTCCGCGCGCGTCAAAGTACGGAATCGGTCCACGCCAAAGCGTTCACAGCAGAAGCTGCCCATCACGCTGCCATAGATGACGGCGCGGGACAGCTCGCGGCGATCGATATGGCCTTGGCCGAGGTCGATTCCCTGCTGGGCGAGATACCCATTGAAGCCGCCGGCAAAGCAATCGCCGGCGCCGGTGGGGTCGTACACCTCTTCCAGCAGGTAGCCGGGAACAATGAAGTAGTCATCGCCGCGGAACAGCATGGCGCCGTATTCGCCGCGCTTGATGACGACCGTGTTAGGGCCCATCTCCTGGATGACGCGGGCGGCTTTACGGAGATTGTTTTCGCCGGAAAGCAGGCGGGCCTCGCCGTCATTGATCAGCAGGAAGTCCCAGCCCTTGAGCGTCTGCAGCAGCTCTTCGCGGGCGATGTTGATCCACAGATTCATGGTGTCGCCGCCGGTAATGCGGGGCTGCTTCATCTGGGCGCGGACGTTGCGTTGCAGCGTCGGCTGGATGTTGCCGAGCAGAAGGTATTCGGCATCCTTATAGGACTCGGGCAGTTTGGGTTCAAAGTGCTCGAAGACGTTCAGATCGGTGACTAGCGTGTCGCGGTCGTTCATGTCGGCCGAATACACGCCTTTCCAGAAAAACGTCTTGCCGGCGGCACGTTCCAGGCCCGCGAGGTCTACGCCGCGGGAAGCCAGCAGGTCCGTATCTTCCTGGGCGAAATCCTCGCCGACCACGGCGACGATTTTGACTGGGGTGAAATAGCTCGCGGCGAGCGCGATATAAGTGCAGGAACCGCCGAGCATTCGCTCGACCTTCCCGTGCGGGGTTTCGACGCCGTCATACGCGACGGAGCCAACGACGACAATGGGCATTATTCCATTCTAGCCGTGCGGCGCGCCGCCGCGCCGGAACTAGCTGACGGGGAACTCTTTGGGGATGAGGCCGGCGGCTTTGAGTTCGCTCCAAACCGGGGCGGGAACGTGGGCTTCGCGGATGAGGCGCATAGTCTCCACCAGTCGCGCTGGGGTGCCGGTGGCGGTGACGATCTGCGTCACCGATTCTGGAAAATGTGCCACCAGCAAACCGGCGACGGCGGCGGCCAGATGGAGCAGCGGCGTGGAACCGCAGATGCGGTAGAAGCGCGACATGAGCGCCCGTTCCTCGGCGTTGGCCACCTCGTAGTTGTACAAGAACGGCGGCGCGGTAAGCGGATCTTCGGTGAGAGTGAACGCCTGGCCGTAGTTGATGCCCATGAGCGTGATCTGGAATTTTTGCTCGCGGCTTTGCGCAATGACAGGCAGAAGCTGATCGAGGATGGCAGGGCAGAACGTGATGCCGGCGTAATCGAGCGTGCCGGGTTCCTCCGTAACGAAGCGATTGACGAAGCCCGGCTCTTTGATGCCGAGGCCGATGCGTTCGATGAAGCCGCTGCGCTTGGCCTTCTTCAGGAATTCGACGGCCGGGCGGATATCTTTTTCCCAAACGAGGCCAACCTGCTTTTCCATGTCGGGCGGGTCGTGCAGGGCGACCCCGGCGAGGCTGGCGCCGCCATACTCGATGCGTTCGCGGCAGATCTGCTGTTCGACGGCGGTTGGGGAGGTGTCCCATTTATCGGTCAGCCCGTGGTAGCGCGCGGGCGTGCCTTGCAGGGAAAGCTCCGGCTGGTGCTCCTTGGCGTCCACGGAGAGGCCGAGGTAGCGGAGGCACTTGGTCTGCAGGCGGACGGAGTTGGGGTCGATGTGAAGGGCTTCGAGAGCCTGGCCGAACTGCAGGGTGGCGCGGTAGAGCACCGCGGAATCGAATGTGCGAATTCCCTGCTCCCAAGCGGTCTTTACCATCGGAACCACATGCTTTTCCACAATGACCGGGCCGCCGCCGGGCGCCGGGCCAAAACCGAAGCGGTGGCATCCGAACACGAACTTATCAGCGGAGATTTCTCGATTGGCAGACATGGAGTCCACTAGGATATCAAGGGCGCGGAATAGTAGGGCGCGCGGCGGGCCTGATACAATACCATCGCCATGCCGAAAGCGCTTACTATTGCTATTTTCGCGTTAACCGTCTCCGCCGCCGTGCCGCGGCCGGAGCTTCCCCAGCCGCAGTTCGCCCGTCCGGAGTGGCAGACGTTGAATGGGGAATGGGAGTTTGAGTTTGACGACGCCAACGCGGGCCTCCGCGAGAACTGGGCGGCGACGAAGAAGGCGCTCACGCGCAAGATCACCGTGCCCTACGCATTTGAAACAAAGCTTTCGGGCATCGGCGATACAAGTTTCCATCCATGGGTCTGGTATCGCCGCGCGGTGCAGATGCCGGCCAACTGGGCCGGCCGGCGGGTGTTGCTGCACTTCGGGGCTGTCGACTACCGGGCGATGATCTGGGTGAATGGGCGGCTGGGCGGGCAGCACGAGGGCGGGCATGTACCGATTAAGGTGGACATCACGGATTTTCTGAGTGGCACGGGGCCGCAGGCAATCGTCGTGCGCGCCGAGGACCCGCCGGAGGACCGCTACATTCCGCGCGGTAAACAGTACTGGATGCCGCAAAGCCGGGGGATTTTCTATACGCGGACGACGGGCATCTGGCAGCCGGTATGGCTGGAAGCGACCGGGGCGAGCTATCTGGACAAGCTGCGGACGCAGGCCCAGAACGATGGGCACGTGGTGTTCAACACGAAGATCGCGCGGGCGACGGCCGGGCTGACGCTCCATGCGACAGTGAAGTTCCGCGACCGCGTGGTGACGAGCGGATCTGCAGCGGCCACCGGCGAGCGCGCGAGCCTGGGGCTGTATGTCAACGATCCGGTGAAGTGGAACATCGGCCAGGGCAACCTGTACGACGTGGAGTTTGAACTGCGCAAGGGCGCCGAGGTGCTGGACCGCGTGACTTCTTACTATGGCTACCGGTCGATCTTGATTGAGAACGGCCGATTCCATTTGAACGGCCGCCCGACGTATTTGAAAACGGTGCTGGACCAGGGCTACTGGATGGAATCGACGATCACGCCGCCCTCCGATGAGGCGATCAAGTACGACATCAAAATGACCATGGACATGGGCTTCAACGGGGCGCGAAAGCACCAGAAGCTGGAGGATCCGCGGTTCCTGTACTGGGCCGACAAGATGGGCTTCCTGGTGTCGAGCGAGATGGCGAACGCGTACCTTTACGATGAGGATTACGCGGCCCGATTCACCCGCGAGTGGATTGAGGCCGTGGAACGTGATGTGAACCATCCATCGATTGTGATGTGGATCCCGATCAACGAATCCTGGGGCGTGAGCGACGTTTCCGATCCACGGCAGACGCAACACTTGAAGGCGCTCTATCACCTGACGAAGTCGCTGGACCCGACGCGGCCCGTGATTGATAACGACGGCTGGGAGCACACCGATGTCACCGATTTATTCGGTATTCACGATTATTCGGCGCGCGGCGAGCGGCTGGTGGAAAAGTACAGCGTACTGAGCCAAAAGGTGTTTGATTTTCCGGGGAACGGAAGGGCAGCGCTGGCGCCGGGGTTTAAGTACAACGGGTCGCCGGTGTTTCTGAGCGAGTTTGGCGGGATTGCGTATCCGATGCCGGGTTCCCCGGTGCCGGCCGATGCGTGGGGCTACGCCGGGGTGGAGAAATCGCCGGAGGCGGCGTTGGAACGGTTGCGCAGCTTGTATGTGGGCATCGCGAAGATCCCGCAAATCATGGGCATCTGCTACACCCAATTGACCGATGTGGAGCAGGAGATCAACGGTCTGCTAACGTATGACCGGAAGCCGAAGTTCGATGTGAAGACCATTCGGGAGATTAACGGGCTGTTGCAATGAGTCTGCTGCAGGTATTGGCGTTGACGGCGGTGAGCGCGCTGGTTGTGGATGACGACGGCGCGCCGCTGGAGGGTGTGGCCGTGGCGGGGATCGATAGCGACCGATGGACGGTCACGGCGGCCGATGGACGGTTCAAGGGCAGTTCCAGTTCGCCGCGATTGGCGTTCCGGAAGGCGGGGTACCAGACCGTGATCGTGAAACCGGCGGAGGGTATGGTGATAGTGATGCCGTCCGCCGCGGCGCCAGCCATTACAAGGTGCCGTTGGGAAAGGAACTGGGACGGCACACGTTTCGAGTTACCTGGCAATGGCGGGCGAGAATTTCACGACGTGGACTACAGCGGCCGAAGCTACGAAGTGAAAACCGCCACCGGGCGCCACTACCTCCAGCACGGGCACGGGCCGCTCTGGTCGTTTGGGAATCCAGAAGAAAGCGATCTTCGCAAGTCCGTCGAATATGAGGAAACCCGCTACAAAGACGGAGTAACCAGGGCACGCGGCACCCTGCCCGACGGCACTCGATGGCGGTTCCTGGGCCTCTTCGGCGAAACAATCAGCTACGCCACCAAAGATGCCGAAGCAGCGCGGAAACTGGACGCGATCTTCGACGCCGCCTGCGTGGCCAAGCCCGATTGAAACGGACTACTTCTTAACCGGTTCGTCGCGCTCCACCTTACCATCGCGAAGGAAAACGATGCGGTGGGCGTGCATGGCGATATCGTGTTCGTGGGTAACCAGAATGATGGTGTTGCCGGCCTGGTAGAGGCGTTCGAACAGGGCCATAATTTCGATACCGGTGGCGGAATCGAGCGCGCCGGTCGGTTCGTCGGCCAGCAGAATCGACGGCCGGGTAACCAGGGCGCGAGCGATGGCCACGCGCTGTCGCTGACCGCCGGAAAGCTCGTTCGGCTTATGGTACATGCGCTTTTCGAGATCCACCTGGCGCAGGGCTTCCCGGGCGCGGGCAATGCGTTCATCGGCATGGACGCCGGCGTAAATCAGCGGGAGTTCGACGTTATGGAGCGCGGTGGCGCGGGGCAACAGGTTAAACGTCTGGAAAACGAACCCCACCTCTTTGTTGCGGATGTGGGCAAGTTGATCGTCGTCCATGGATGAGACCAGATTGCCATTGATGAAATAATCGCCGCTGGTTGGAGTATCGAGGCAGCCGATGAGGTTCATCAGCGTGGATTTGCCGGAACCGGAAGGGCCCATAATGGCAACATATTCGCCCTTGCGAATCTCAAAAGAGATGCCGGAGCAGGCGTTAATGGTCTGGTCGCCCATCTGGTAGGTTTTCCAGAGATCTTCGGTGCGGATGATGATGCCTTGGCGGCGGAGTTCTTCTCCCCGAGCCTGCGCGCTGAGTTGGGCTGCCTGTGCCATGTTTGTGTGTTCGAAACCCTTACGATTCTGTCTTGACGGGGGACTTGTTGTCTACCTTGATCTTAGCCTCATTCCGAAGGGTTCGAATCACCTTGTAGCTGCCGGTGATGATCTCATCGCCTTCGTTCAGGCCGCCCAGTACTTCTATATCCGTCGCGCCGGTAATGCCGGTTTCCACTTTCACAAACACAGCTTTGTCCCCGCGAACGACGAATACGCCCTGGATCTCTTCTTTGTTGGCGCGCAAAACAGCCGGGTCGGTTACCACCGGAGCGTCCTTTTGGCCTTCTTTCTTCTCCAGGTCGCCTTTGGTGCGGACCGTCAGGGCCTGAATGGGAAGCGAAATAGCCTTGGGCCGCGTGGCGGTGATGACCTTGGCGGTGCAGGAGAGGCCGGGGCGAATCTCGTCGGGAGGATTGTCAAGAGCGATCACTACTTTGAAATCTTTCGCTTCCTGGCTGGAAATGGCCGATTGGGAGGCGGCAAGGCCGGTGGATCGGAGAATGGCGGTATTGCCGATCTCGATAACGTGGCCTTTGTAGGTCTTGCCGGGAATCGCGTCGATCGTTACATCGGCAACCTGGTCAAGCTTTACGTTCACAATGTCGGTTTCGTCCACCTTCACCTCCGCCGTAATCAGCGACATGTCGGCGATGGTCATGATGAGCGAGGCGGCGGAGTTCTGAATGCCGGGGACGACGGTTTCGCCGACGCGCACGGGAAGATTGGTAACGACGCCATCGATGGGCGAAGTGGCCATGGTGCGCTGGAGCGAATCGGACGCGCGGCGAAGATTCGCCTGGCTGACGACGATTCGGCGCTGCGAGCCTACGAGCTGGGCGGCGAACTGTTCCCGCTGGGCGCGGGCCTGCATAATGCGGGCTTCGGCTTCCGGAATGGCCGCGGTGAAGGATTCATACGACGCGCGCCGCATGTCGAAATCCTGCCTGGACACCAGACCCTGATCGAGCAGCAGTTTTGCGCGATCAAAGTCGGCTTTGGCCCGGACGAGGTCTGCCTTTACCCGGTCCAGGTTGGCCTGCAGCGTCCGAATGTTGGAATCCTGGGCCTTCAGCGCCGCCTCCGCGGCTCCGGAATCGGCTTCCGACGAGCTGACCGATGCGCGTTGCGCGGCGACTTCAGCTTCCGGCTGGACGCTTTCGAGCTTGGCCAGCAACTGGCCTTTGCGTACCCTGGCCCCTTCCACAACGAGAATGTCGGTAATGCGCGACGCGCCCTGCGCGTTGCTGCCGATGTTGATGTAGTTGCGCGGCTTGATTTCTCCCGACGCGGTGACCAGGCTGGTCAAATCCTGGCGGATGGTTTTGCCGGTCTGAACAGTGACAATGCCCTTCTGATTCCACTTCATGCTGGCGTATATCGAACCGCCAACCGCCGCCAGTGCAACGACACCAGCTACAATTTTCCACGTTTTCACAGGTCAAGCTCCCGAACTAGTTAGACGGCGCCAGGCCGCCAAATGTTCAAAAAATCAGGATTTCGTTTCGGTTACCGGCCCTTTAGCCAGTTCACCTTAACCGGATTCGTCGCCTGACATTGCGTCGATTCGGTCATTCCAGATGCAATTTTGGCGCACGCGACGGAGGAGGCCATGTTCAACGCGTCAGACTCCGAGGTTCCGGCGGCGGTGCCGCAGGCCTCGCGTCCCTGATAGGACTTGCAGACTTCGACGCTGTACCCGCCCAGAGATAAAGAAGAGTACACCATGAGTCCAATCACAACGGCAGCGACTCCGGCGATGATCCAAGTAATGGGTTTCACGCCGTCATCCTTCAAAAAAACTGCCGATTTTACGGAATTTCTCGTAGCGGTGGTCCACTAGCTCCTTGGGGGTAAGCCCGGAGAGCCTGCCCAGCGCCGTTTGCAGACCTTCATCGAGATTTGCGGCCGATTTATCCCAATCGTTGTGGGCGCCGCCGTTCGGCTCCGGAATTACGCCATCGATCAACCCGAGTTCCAAAAGATCCCGTGCGGTTAAGCGGAGCGCATTGGCGGCCAGTTCGGCTTTGCCGGCGTCGCGCCAGATGATCGCAGCACAGGATTCGGGGCTGATGACAGAGTAAATCGCATTCTCCATCATGAGCACGATATTGGCCACACCCATGGCCAACGCACCGCCGGAGCCGCCCTCGCCGATGACAACAGAGACGACGGGACTTTGCAGGCGCGTCATTTCCCGAAGACTAATGGCGATGGCTTCGGCCTGGCCACGTTCTTCGGCGTCAATTCCGGGATAGGCGCCCGGCGTATCGAGCAGGGCGACAATGGGCCGCTTGAACTTCGACGCCATTTGCATGCAACGCAGGGCCTTGCGGTAGCCTTCCGGCTTGGGCATGCCGAAATTTCGAATGAGCTTCTGCTTGGTATCGCGGCCTTTCTGGTGGCCCAGTAGCATGACAGGTTCTTCATGGAAGAAGCCCATGCCGGCGACAATGGCCGCATCGTCTCCGTAGGCGCGGTCGCCGTGAATTTCGGAAAAGCCGGTGAAAAGGCGCTCCACATAGTCCAGCGTATGCGGGCGTTTCGGATGACGCGCCAACTGCACACGCTGCCAAGTGACGGCGAACGGAGAAGTGCCGCCCTCCATTCCTAACGGTATGTCTTCAATAGGCAACGTTCCTATTGTAACGTGACTGACCGGTGGTGTTACAGGATGCCACGGCGGGTGAGATCGGGAAAGATAACGTCGCGGAGGCTGGGCGCCAAGCTGGCCGGGTCATCGCCCGGACCAAACCAGATGAGTTCTTTGATCTCCGAGGCGGCCTGGGGCTCGCCCAACAGGGCGCCGGAAAAGAGTTCCACTTTCACCGTTTTGCCTGCGACCGCCGCCGGCGATTCATAGACGCCGAGGTATTCCAGGGCGCCAAGTCGAACCGCCCCAAGCTCTTCGGCCACCTCGCGGTGGAGACATTCCTCGGCGGTCTCGCCGGGTTCGATACCGCCGCCAGGGAGGATCAACAACGGCGTGGTGTGGATCTTCCGGCACAGCAAAACGCGGCCATTGCGCACGCAAAGCAAGCCCGCCTTTTCGAAATCAGCCATGGCTCGTCCACTGGATTCTTTCGAGCAGCGCGCGGAGTTTGCGGCCTCGAGCGGCGTTGACGCTTTCCACGAAGGCGACGTGGCCGGTGAGGGCGTCGCGGGTTTCGTCCCGCGGGCCGAGTTGGACGCAGCGATGGAGTGTGGCCTTCAGGCGATCGAAGTCAACCCGCCGCACATTGCACCCGGCATTGACCGTCAACCCGGCCAGGTGCTGCCGTACGCTCTGGCGCATGAGGCGCGTCTTGCGATATTGCAACGTGAACCCTTCTTCGAGCACGATGGCGCCGATTCTCGCCTGAAGGTTTTCGGAGATGAACTCGCCAGAAAACGCGAGGTCGTCGGCATAGCGGGTGTATTGAAGCCCGGTGGCGGCGGCAAGGCCGGCCAGACGGCAATCCGAACGGTGAAAACAGATATTGGCGAGCGCCGGCGATGTGGGCGCGCCTTGCGGAAGGTGGGGTTGCCGGTAGAGCGGGCCGCCGGTTGGGGCGGCAGTGGTGCAAAGACCGGCCAGCAGGGCGGCGACCGGGCCCGGATAGCCAAGGGTGCGAAAAACAGCATCGACCCGGGTGCGCGAGATGGACGGGAAGAAGTCTCGCAAGTCCATGCGGAGGACGACGGGCCGGGCGGCGTGGGGCGCGGCAAAAGTGCGGATCGAACGGTGCCTGCGGAAGCCGTGCACGGCGGCGTGGCCAGGGACGAGGTCGAGGATTTGGCGGAGGATCTGGCGCTGGGCTGCTTTCAGCCGCGGTTTTGGCGCCTCCAGCAGGCGGGCGGCGCCGGATTGCTTGGCCACCGGTTGATAGTGGTAATGGCCGGGCCGGGCGGTGCCGCGGAGATCGGCCAGCCATTCGAGTTCCGGAATGGAGAGGCCTAGCCACGTGGCGAGTTCGCCGGTGGATGTGAGAGATGGGAGCGCCCAGCCCTTGGCGGCCTCCACGGGCTGCATGACGGCAGGTTCGGTGAGCCAGTTGATGAGCTTAGCGGCTCTGGGCGGCTGGGCCTGGAGGAAGGCGACTGCGTGGAGGAAGCGCGGGCGGGTTTTGCCGGCAAAGGCCGCGACGAACCGGGCGGCGAGGGCCGGCAGCCACCGAGGGGGCGTCGCAAACAGCGCGGCGGCACGTGCGGCGGCGGACTGCGCATTGAGTTCTCCCGCCAGAAATGCCCGTGCTAAGGTGTGCAAAAACATAGCGGAATCAGCGGAGGGTCCCAACGAGTCTCACCTGGCGTGACCATATCTGCGCAAGGCGCAGCGGCGGTCACGCGACGAAATGCTCCATCGGAAAAGATCCCTGGGGATACCCCAGAGTGGTTCAACCGGGCAGGAACTGCCGTGATTCAACCGGCTTAGGGCCCTCCGCCTTCGCCCCTAGAATACACTATCGGCCCGGGCCTGCCAGCCGTGCATTGGCGACCACAGCCTGGCCCAGGGAGAGGCCGCCATCGTTGGGCGGAACCTGCGCATGGAGGTAGACGGCGAAGCCGCCTTCGCGCAGCAGCGCCACGGTGCGGCGGAGGAGCGTGAAATTCTGGAAAACACCACCGGAGAGGCAAACCCGTGTCAATCCTTCGGCCTGCCAGATGCGGGCGCAGCTTTCGGCGATAGCGGCGGCTATCGAGTTGTGAAACCGGGCGGAGGCGAGGGCCGGGTTGTGGCGATCGGCGATGACATGGCGCAGCGTTTCGCTGAAATCGAGCGTGGCGCCGGCAAAGTCGAACGGATAGGCGTCCGAGTTTCCTGGAGCGGCAATGGCTTCGAGTTCGATGGCCGCCTGGCCTTCGTAAGTGGATACCTGACAGAGACCGAGCAGGGAGGAAGCCGCGTCGAAAAGCCGGCCGCAGGAGGAGGTATCCACGGTGTTGACCTGGCGGCGGAGCATCGTGTTGACAACGGAGCGATGCGCGGCGGGGACGGTTTCAAGCGTTGCGGGGAGCGGTAATCCGGCGGCGGCGAGCCAGGCCATGGCGGAGCGCCAGGGCTGGCGAATGGCCATGTCGCCGCCGGCCAGTGGTACGTTGCGGATGTGCGCGAACCGTTGGAAATTCGCTTCGTCACAAACGAAGAACTCGCCACCCCAGATTTTGCCGTCAGTACCGTAGCCGGTGCCGTCCATGGCAACGCCGATTACCTTCCCGGTGATGCGGTTTTCCGCCATGCAGGAGACGATGTGTGCGTGATGATGCTGGACGGCGAACTTTTCGACGCGCTCCATGGCGAGTGCGAGTCGAGTGGTGGCGTAGTTCGGGTGCGAATCGTAAGCGACGGCCATTGGATCTACCCGGAAGAACCGGCGCATATGCGCCAGTGTTTCCTGCCACAGTTCCACGGTCTCCAGGTTCTCCAGATCCCCAATATGCGGGCTAAGGACGGCGTAATGGTCGCGGGTGAGGCAGAGCGTGTTTTTAAGCTCGGCGCCACAGGCGAGGATGGGGGCGAGCGGCCGGCGGACATCGATCGGCCGCGGCGCATAGCCGCGGGCGCGGCGCAACACGCGTTCCCGGTCTTCGAAGGCGCGAACCACCGAGTCATCAAGACGCGTGTGAATGGTGCGATTGTGAGTAAGCGTGTGGCCGGCCAGCGGGTGAAGGCGTTTAGGAACTTCTTCGTCGCGGAATGCAATGGGCTCCTCGCTGACGTTTGCCGAGGTCATGACGAGGGCGGAGAATTGGCCGCCGGCGAAGAGCAGATGGTGCAGCGGCGTGTAGGGCAGCATAACGCCGAAGGAGTTGACGCGCGGCGCGATGGCGGGCGAAAGGTCCACGTCAGGGTGGGCCGGGAGGATGACAATCGGCCGGCGGATGCCGCTGAGCATGGCGCGTTCGGCTGCTGTGACTTCACAGAACCGGTCCACTGCTTCGAGTGACGCGGCCATGAGGGCAAAGGGTTTTCGGGAGCGGTGTTTGCGGTCGCGGAGGCGCTGGACGGCGGCATGGTCGGCCGCATTGCAGGCGAGATGGAAGCCGCCCAGGCCTTTTATGGCGAGGATATGGCCGGCGGTCAGCAACTCGCGGGCGGCGGTGAGGGCGCCGGCTTTGGCGGCGAGCGTCCGCGCATGGTCGCGCAGTTCGACCCAAGGTCCGCACACGTCGCAGGCGTTTGGCTGCGCGTGGAAACGGCGGTCGGAAGGATTCTCGTATTCGGCCAGGCAGGCGGGGCACATGGCGAAACCGGCCATGGTGGTGTGGGGCCGGTCGTAGGGGATGTCGCAAATGATGGAGTAGCGGGGGCCGCAGTTGGTGCAGTTGGTGAACGGGTAGCCAAAGCGGCGATTGGCCGGGTTTGTGAGGTCGGCGAGGCAATCAGGGCAGGTGGCGGTGTCGGGCGGGACGAGGACGAACTCGCCGGTTTCGGCGCGGCTGGGTCGAATGGAAAAGGAAGAAGCGGTGCCGGGCGGGAGCTCTTCGTCGATGATGTCATCGAGTTGAGCCAGTTGGGGAGGGTGGGCGCGGAACTCGGCGAGGAAGGCGTTGACGCTGGCGGTGGGGCCTTCGATTTCGATTTCAACACCGAGTGTGGAATTGAGGACGTGGCCCTTGAGAGAGAAGCGATTGGCCAGGGCATGCACCCAGGGCCGGAAGCCCACTCCCTGCACAATGCCGTGAACGTACAGTCTGCGCCGCAAACCCCCAACGATAGTGGATTCGGGTGGGTGAAGGCAACCGAAACGCGCCAAATGCCCCGTCGCCTGGACGGCGGACGGCCCGTTTTTCGCGGCTAACGCGCGTTGGCGCTGGTCACTGAATTGCAGGCTACATCCGAGAGGTTTTATGTGTCTGGCGATTCCCGGCGAGTTGATCGAGACGCGCGAGACCGGCGGCCTCCGCATTGGCAAGGTACGGTTTGGCGGCATCACGCGAGACACCTGCCTTGCGTTTGTTCCGGAGGCCGGGCCCGGCGATTATGTGCTGGTCCATGCAGGTTTCGCCATCAGCCGGATTAACGAAGCGGAGGCCGCCAGAACGCTGGCGTTGCTGGAAGGGGCTGGGCTCGTCGCCGAAGAACTTGGCCCGGAGCCGATTCCATGAAGTACGTTGACGAATACCGGGACGCGGCGCACGCAGCGTCGCTTGTGGCGTCGATGCAAAGGCTGGTGACGCGTCCGTGGGTGCTGATGGAGATCTGCGGCGGGCAAACCCACACCATCATGCGCTATGGCATTGATGAACTGTTGCCCAAGGATATAGAACTCGTGCATGGGCCCGGCTGCCCGGTGTGCGTGACAGCGATAGAGACAGTGGACAAAGCCATTGCGATCGCCTCCACGCCCGGCGTTATTTTTGTTTCCTATGGCGACATGCTGCGCGTGCCGGGTTCGGCCGGCGATCTCTTCCGTGTCAAGGCGAACGGCGGGGATGTTCGCATCGTCTATTCGCCGATGGACGCCTTGCGAATCGCGCGCCAGAATCCGGACCGCCGGGTGGTGTTCTTCGCCGTCGGGTTCGAGACCACAGCCCCGGCGAACGCCATGGCTGTGTGGCAGGCCAAGCGCGAAGGAATTGCCAATTTTTCGATTCTTGCCGCCCATGTACTGGTGCCGCCGGCTATCTCTTTGCTGCTCGAATCGCCTGGCAATCGGGTGCAGGGTTTTATTGCTCCGGGGCATGTTTGCGCCGTGATGGGCATTGCGGAGTATGAGGAACTGGCCGCCAGGTATCGAGTGCCCTTTGTTGTTGGCGGCTTCGAACCGCTCGATCTGCTGGAGGCGGTTCACATGCTTGTCAGCCAGTTGGAAGCCGGACGCTGCGAAGCCGAAAATCAGTACACACGCTGCGTCAGCCGCCAGGGGAATGCGGCGGCACGCGAACGGATGCGGGAGGTGTTCACCGTTACGGACCGCGACTGGCGGGGCATCGGAACCATACCCGCCTCCGGCCTGCGGCTGCGGCCGGAGTACGCGGCGCATGACGCGGAACAGCTTTTCGAGGTTCAGTCCACTCGCGCACCGGAGCCAAGCGACTGCATTGGCGCGCGTGTGATGCAGGGCATCCGAAAACCGGTGGACTGCCCGGCATTCGGCACGCGCTGCACGCCGGAACACCCGCTGGGCGCGCCAATGGTTTCGGCGGAAGGTGCGTGCGCGGCATACTATGCCTACCGGCGGCACGCATTCATGGCGGCGGTGTAGGCCATGGGCACTCTTCCCGCATTCCCTTGCCCGGTGCCGATTGCGGACTACGATAAAGTGCTGCTCGGCCATGGCTCGGGGGGGAAGCTGAGCGCGGAACTCACCCGCAACATTTTCCTGCGTCACTTTCGCAGTCCGATTCTGGGCCAATTGAACGATCAGGCCGTTGTGAACGTGGGGGACCTGCGGCTGGCGTTGACAACGGACTCGTTCGTGGTGAAGCCGCTGTTCTTTCCGGGCGGAGATATTGGCTCGCTCGCTGTACATGGGACTGTGAACGACCTGGCCATGGGCGGCGCCCGGCCTCTATACCTGAGCGTGGCCTTCATTCTGGAAGAGGGTCTGCCGATGGAGACTCTTCGCCGGGTTGTTGAATCCATGGCGCGAGCGGCGGAGGCGGCGGGAGTGGAAATCGTTACCGGCGATACAAAGGTTGTGGAAAAAGGGAGCGGTGACGGCCTGTTTATCACCGCCACTGGTGTTGGGCTGGTGCGAACTGGCGTGGACCTATCGCCGAGTCATGCACGGCCAGGCGATGCGGTTCTGCTGTCGGGAACGCTTGGCGATCACGGCATCGCCATCCTGGCCGAGCGCGAGGGTATCCGCTTCGATTCGGAACTGCGCAGCGACTCGGCGCCGCTGCACGGGCTGGTTGAGGCGATGCTCGATTCGCGTGGGGAGATTCGCTGTCTTCGCGATCCGACACGCGGCGGACTGTCGAGCACCTGCAACGAAATCGCCGCTCGCGCCGCGGTGGGAATCGAATTGGAAGAACGTGCCATCCCTATCCGCGACGAAGTCCGGGGCGCATGCGAACTGCTGGGGCTGGACCCGCTCTACGTCGCCAACGAAGGGAAGCTGGTGGCCATTGTGGCGCCGGATACGGCCGATGCCGTGTTGTGCGCCATGCGGCGGCACCCGCTGGGGAGCGGGGCGTGCCGTGTGGGCCGCGTCACCGATACGAACGCCGGACTGGTGACAATGCGCACGGCGTTTGGCACCTCGCGCATTGTGGACATGCTGTCGGGCGACCAACTGCCGAGGATCTGCTAATGCACGAAATGGGCATCGCATCGTCAATCCTTCATACCGCGTGCGCGGAGGCGGCTCGCCGCCCCGGCGCGCGCGTCACCAGGATTGGGCTGCGTATTGGCGAATGGGCTGGCGTCGATACGGAGTCTCTCCGGTTTTGTATGGAGACGATCGCCCCGTTCGCCATCGATATTGAGTATCAACCGGAAAGCCTGGCCTTGGACATTGTGTTCCTGGAGCTGGAGGAAAGTTATGGAACGGATTGCGTTGGAGAAGAAAGTGCTGAGCGCGAACGATCAAGTGGCGGCGGCGCTGCGGGCGCGTTTCGCCGAATACGGGACGCTGGTATTGAATTTCATTAGTTCGCCGGGTTCGGGGAAGACGGCGCTGCTGGAGCGAACGCTGGAGCGGTTGCCGAGACATTTTCGCGCGGCGGTGGTGACCGGGGACATCCAAACGGATAACGATGCTCGCCGCCTGGTTCGCTACGGCTTTCCCGTTCGCCAAATCACAACCGCCGGCGCGTGCCACCTTGACGCGCGCATGGTGGAGCGCGCGCTTGAGGAGTGGGATGTTGACCCGCTGGACCTGCTCATCATCGAAAACGTAGGCAATCTGGTGTGTCCCACCAGCTATGACCTTGGCGAGGCGTGCAAAGTGGTGCTGCTTAGCGTCACCGAGGGAGAAGACAAACCACTCAAATACCCAGGCGCCTTTGTGCGCTCCCGGTTGCTCATCCTGAACAAAGTGGATCTGCTTCCCTATGTGCCGTTCGACGTAGGGTTGGCCAAGGCGAATGCGCGCGCCATTCATCCGGACATGGAGATTCTGGAGACATCGTGCACCACCGGAGCCGGGCTCGACAAGTGGCTGGCCTGGCTCACAATGCAACTTCGCCTTCATCCCGCCGCTGTCACTGCATAGAATTCACCTGGAGCGGTGGGAAACTCCATCACTCCATCGCGGTCCGTGAAAGCCACTTTCGCCTTTCTGACGCCTGTGTGCACGAGGCTCCGGCGCCATGGGCTTTCCAGCCGGACACGCGCGCCCTTTTCGCTCTTCACGGTCAACGCCGTTACCCGTTGACCATCGAACGCGGCCGATACCAGAAACGCGCCGGCCGCCCGGAGGTCCCGGAACGCCGCGGCGCCGAGGTTCGTCCGGTTCGGAAACAGGCGGATGACGCCGTCATAACTTTGCATCAGGCACTCGTTGATCACCGCCGGCAGCGACAGGTTCTCTGTCCATACGCCCATCCGCATCATGAAGTCGAAGTTCGTGGAATCGCGGTATCGTCCGCCGGCCTGGCGAACGCGGTCGTTGGCGACTCCCAGCGGCGTCATCGAATAGCGTATTTCGCGCTTGAACCATTCCAGATCGAGCATGCCCAGGCGCGCGCGTACAAAGGGTTGCCATACCAGATCGTTTCCGCCCTCCAGGCGGACGGTGCGCGTGGTTCGCCGCGCCAGTTCCAGCAGTTCCGGGTTCGATCCCAGCCCTACCTGTTCGGCCGGGAACACGGGAGAAAGCGTTACCGGAACATTGTAGATAAACTCGTGCGGGGCGTTCACAACATCCAGCCAGACTCGCCCGTACGGGCCATCGCCCGCGGGGTAGGGCGCCAGGTTCGCCCGAATCTCGCGCCATTTCTGAAGTTTCCCGGCGTCTGTTCGCAATACACCGGCTGCCTCCACCACGGCATCCAGCAGAAATTCCGTGAGCGCCAGATCGATGATGCAATCGCGGTTCAAACGGAAGTCCACCGTAGCGCCCCAGTTTTCAGGCGACACCGTGGGGACAATGTGATACTTCCCGTCGTCTTCCTTCGTGACAAACGCCGCCAGGAACTCCGCGGCCGCCTGCAGCATTGGGTATACGCGCCGCAAGTACGCTTCATCCAGCGTGTACTTGTACTGCCACCAAAGGCTCTGCACGGTCCAGGGGGTTTCGCAAATCTCGTAGCCCCATGGCGGCGCGGGATACGGGTTCACAGTGCTTGGCACCGGATACGCCGAGTGCGGGAAGTAGGCGCCGGGCAAGCCGAACTGCACCCGCGCGTTCCATTCGGCCATCGGCATCAGCCCCTCCACCAGGCGGGTGTATGGTTCGTGCTGCTCCACATGGTTACTGCTGAATACGCCCCACCACACTTGCTGCGTGTTGTAGTTCATGTGGTAGTCACCGTGCCAGGCCGTGCCGATTTTGCCGCTGCTCCAGTTACCGAACAGGCCTGGCGCCACCTTCCCCGGCTTCAGGCAACACGCAAGAAAATACTGGTTCCAATACCAGGTTCGTTCCAGTTCGTTATCGGCAATCGTGACCGCGGAGGCGGCCCAGAACTTTGCCCAGGCCGCGGCCGAATGGTGCCCGATTTCCGCCGCGGGCCGCGCCGTGAATCGTGCGAGTTCCGCTTTTGCAGCCTCGGCAGGCTCCGCGGCGTCGCGTGTGGTTAGCAGCACTACGTCCAACCGAAGGGGTTGCGGGGCCTTCGCCCGCAGAGAGGCGTGCCGTGTGGTGGCGCGGGGGACCGCTCGCTCCCAACTTCCCTGCAGGCGCCCTTCGATTGCGAACGCGCGATCGTCCTTCGTCTTCGGCGGATGCGGCTGTTCGGCTGTTGGCGCGGTGGCTGGAAACTCCTGGACGCCGGAGAACCCGTTGGCGCCTGTTTCCACGCGAGGTTCCGGCAGTTGCGCCTCGGGCTCAAAGTGCGCCTGGTAAACACACGAAACAACGGGCGCCGCCACGTCGCTGGTCACCGATAGATGGTTGGCTTCCCGGCTCACGAAACAGGTAAGGACAAACGGGCTCACCGAGCCGCGCAGGTTGTTGTACTCCATTTGAAGCGTCAGCATCCCGCTGGCGATATCCAGTTCCTGCCGCGCTACGCGTACCATTCGCGCGTCCCAATGCAGCCACACCGTTCCGCACGGCCATGGCCGCGGCCACGGTTTGCGATAGGACGATTGCATCAGATCGGCGTATTCGCGAAAAAACGAAATCTTCGATTCCAGGAACGTCAACTCCGGCTGCCCTTGCCGCTTGGCCTCTTCGCTCGCCTTGCGCCACAATTCCAGGACTTCGGGAAACGTCTTGATGTGCCTGGCGTGTTCTTCACTTACGCGAATGTCCCAGGCATCGTTCTTGCCAAAATGCAAACCCAGCGCGTCCGGCCGCACGGTTACGCAAACGCCCAGATCGCCATTGCCCAGCAGGATACCTTCAAAAAAATCTGGCGTCGCCTGCGTGCGCACAATCGGGTGCCGTCGCGCGATCACCGTGGTGTCCAACTCCTGCCGGCCGCGCGCATCCTGGGCCGCGGCCGTTGCCGCGGTGGCCTGCAGGAATCTTCGCCGGTTGTGCTTCATCGCTCCTCCACCACGTATGGAATGCCGTCGCGCCAGCCGATTTCCACGGCCGAGAGCCACCATGTGCGGCCCCGGTCGTTGTTGCCCTGGTAGAACAGATACGTCCTGCCGTCGCTTGTTTCCAGCACGCCCGGATGCCCGGATTCGGAACTGTTCCACTCTCCGGTCCCGCCGTTTGCCAGCAGCGGTTTCTGGAATAGCCGTGTCCAACGGACGCCGTCCTCGCTACGGGCGCAGCCAATCTGCTGGGGTTCGTTGTTGTACCCGCCCGCGTAGAACATGTAGAGGTTACCGGCGCGTACCAGAGTTGCCGGCGCCTCAATGCAGTTGCGCTCCCAGTCCAGTTCCGGCCGCAGCAGGGGGGCATCTCCGAGCATTTTCCAAGCCTCGCGTTGAAAGCCACGGCCGTCCTCGGCTGCGGCGCCAACCACCATTTGCACTTTCATCGCCGGGTCCCGCGTGGCTGCGTAGAGGAACCATCGTCCTTTGAACTTCACTACGTCCGCGTCAATCGCGCGTCCCGCGTTCCAGTCTCCCGTAGGATGGAACACGGGGTTTGTTGCATCTCGCGTGAAGTGTATCCCGTCCACCGATTCCGCGTGGCAAATGGCATCGTTCCTTCCGTTGCCATAGGTCTGGTAGAACAGGTGAACCCGCCCGCCGATCACACGTGCTCCTGGCGCGCAGATCCCGTTCCGTTCACACGCCTGCACCGGCATCACTTCGCCGATTCGCTGCCAATCGGCCAAGTTTCGGCTCTCCGCGATACCGATGCCCCAGCCTCGCCCGCCAGCGCCTGTTCCGGGCAGCGAAAAGTAGAGCAGATAGCGGCCGCGGAAGGCGACGACGGAAGGGTCCTTCGCGTAGGGGCGGCCCAGACGGGAGCCGTCGGACCACATCATGACGCGACGAGTGCCTTGCGCCACGACGGCCGCGGGCGCGGCGAGTGCGGAGATTACCAGGTTACGCCGGAGCATCTTCCTGCCACTTGTACTCTATCGCCTTTGTTGCCGCGGCGTGCCCCAGCCCGTTCATCTTCTGTTTAGGTTCTGGTCTGTACGATGGGCCAAGCAGTCAACATGCGACACGTTCTCCTCGTTCTTTCCATCACTCCGGCTATCGCGCTTAGTCTCCAGGAGGCGCTTGACCGGGGTCTCTCCGCCGAAGGGCTTCGCGCCCAGGCCGTCCTGAAACCGAATACGCGCCTGTTTCTGCAAATGGAAAACGGTCGTTTCTGGGGAATTCCGTCGTTCGTTTATCCGCGTGACGAAGACTCGTTTCTGTACGCCTCGCAAGTGATTGAAACCGGCCGGAAGCGTTCGATGCGCACCGCCTTCGCCGAGAGCATCCGCAATTTCGAACAGACGGTCCAATACCATCGCGACCGTGTCCGGGGTAGACGGGAGGACAGCGACCACTGTCCCCCCGCTCCGTTTAGTTATAGAGGAACGAACCGTTTTCGGCGACCGAGACGGTAATCGAGTCGGATTTCTCGCCCGTGGCCATCATGGTGAGGATACGGTTGGAGATCTCCGGCAGCACAGTATTGGTGAGAATGTTATCGACGTTGCGGGCGCCGGATTCGACTTCCGTGCAGCGGTCGGCGATGGCGTTCAGCACGGCGTCGTCATAGTTGAGAGCCATGGCGTGGTTCTCCTTCAGGCGGCGCTGGATTTTGCCGAGCTTCAGGCGAATAATCTGCTTCAATGCCTCGTCGCGGATGGGATAGTACGGGATGATCACCATGCGGCCCAGGAAGGCCGGCTTGAAGATCTTGTCCATTTCCGGCTTGATGGTCTTGACCAGGCCTTCCACGGTGGGCGCGGTGTCCGGATCCGCCGTTAGCTTCATGATCGTATCCGTGGCCGCGTTGGACGTCAGGATGATGATCGTATTCTTGAAGTCAATCTCGCGGCCTTCGCCGTCTTCCATGCGGCCCTTATCAAAGACCTGGAAGAAGAGTTCGAGCACGTCAGGGTGCGCCTTTTCGACTTCGTCGAGCAGGACGACCGAGTAGGGCCGGCGGCGAACCGCTTCCGTTAGCACACCGCCCTCGCCGTAGCCGACGTATCCGGGAGGCGAACCCTTCAGCGTGGAAACCGTATGCGCTTCCTGGAACTCGCTCATGGCGATGGTGATCATGTTGCGCTCGCCGCCGTAGAGCAGATCGGCGAGGGTGAGCGCGGTTTCCGTCTTGCCGACGCCGGAGGGGCCGACGAGCATGAAGACGCCGATGGGCTTATCGGGATCTTCCATCTTGGCCTTGGAAACCTTGACGCGCTGGGCGATGGTTTCCAGCGCATGATCCTGCCCGATGACACGCTGGCAGAGCTGTTCGCTCAAGTGCAGCATGGACTCGATTTCGTCCTTCAGCATTTTGCCGACCGGAATGCCGGTCCAGGAGGAGATGATCTCGCTGACCTGCTGGGCGTCGAGCGTGACGCCGATGAAGGGGTCCTCGCCCTGCACGGCGTCGAGTTCGGTCTGTAGCGCGGCGAGTTCGGCGCGCATGGGGCCTAACTTCTCGGCAGCGTCGGCTTCGGCGGCGGCTTCTTCAATCTTGCCGCGCAGTTCGCGCATTTTGCCGACGAGTTCAGACTCCTTGGCGAAGCGCTCCTTCATGGCGGCGAGCTTTTCCGAGGCTTCGGCGCGTTCGGCGACGATCTTGGCGAGACGGACGGAGTGGTCGGTATCGACTGCCTGTTCGCGGGTGAGAACGCGTTCCTGCACTTCGAGATCGTCGAGGCGGCGTTGGAGGTCTTCAATGGGCGCGGGAGTGGAGTTCTGGCCGAGGGAGAGCTTGGCGCATGCGGTGTCGAGGACGCTGACGGCTTTATCGGGCAGTTGGCGGCCGGCGACGTAGCGGTGCGAGAGGCGGACGGCGGCTTCCACACCTTCGTCCAGAATGCGGACCTTGTGGTGTTTTTCGAGGAACGTGACGACGCCGCGCATCATGACCATGCAGACTGCTTCGGTGGGTTCTTCCACCTTGACGACCTGGAAGCGGCGCGTGAGGGCGGGATCCTTTTCGAAGTACTTCTTAAACTCGCTCCAGGTGGTGGCGGCGATGGTGCGGAGTTCGCCGCGGGCGAGGGCGGGCTTGAGTAGGTTGGCCGCGTCGCTGCCGCCGGCGGCGCCGCCGGCGCCGATCATGGTGTGGGCTTCGTCAATGAAGAGGATGATGGGCTTGGGGCTGGACTTGACCTCTTCGATGAGGCCTTTGAGGCGGTTTTCGAATTCGCCTTTGATGCCGGCGCCGGCCTGGAGCAGGGCCATGTCGAGCGAATGCAGTTCGACATTCTTGAGCGGCGGGGGAACGTCGTTATTGGCGATGCGGACGGCGAGGCCTTCAACGACGGCGGTCTTGCCGACGCCGGGTTCGCCGGTGAGGATGGGGTTGTTCTGGCGGCGGCGGAGCAGGATGTCGATCATCTGCCGGATTTCGGTGTCGCGGCCGAGAACGGGGTCCACCTTGCCTTTGCGGGCTTTTTCGGTGAGGTTTTCGGTGTAGGCGTCGAGGTTGGGGGTTTTGCCGGAGCCGGGCTTGGCGCCGGGGCCACCTGCCGCCGGGCCGGCGCTGGCCGCCCCGCCGGAGAGGGGGGCGGTTTCTTCGCTGGAGTTCTGCGTGATGAGCATGAACTCCTTCTTCAGACCTTCGACGTTGATCTTCTGCAGTTCCTTGGAGAACTCCTTGACCTGGCGGCTGAGGTCCTCATTGGAGAGCAGGGCGATGACGCAGAAGCCGGTGCGGATTTGGCCGGAGTTGTACTCGATGGAGCCGACGGTCCAGGCTTCGGTGAGCATTTTGAGGACGCTATCGCCGATACCGGGGGTGCGGGCGTTGCCGCGTTTCAGTTTGTCGATGGAGGCGTCCACTTCCTGCGTCAGGCGGTTGGCGTTCAAGCCGTAGTGGTTGGCGATGTAGGCGAAGTCGTTGTCGGTACCGTCCATCAGGAGGCGGAGGAAGTGCTCCACCTCGATGTAGTAATTGGTCCGGGACATGGCCAATTTGGCGGCGTCTTCCACTGCACTGCGCGTGTTGGAGTTCAGCTTGCCAATTAGCGATTTCAAGTTCACGCTCATAGGGTTTCCTTTCGAGTTTAAAAGCGGAGTACAGCTTCGTACGCGTCAGCCGTACGAGGTTTGGTTTTTACCCAGGTGGTCCAGCCGAGCTGAACCTGGTCGAGGGTGGGGCCGGGGACGGGTGGAGGCTCCGCGCCGAGGCCGGTATGGGACGCGGGGACTTCTTCCTTGGCGAGGATCAGTTGTACCTCGAAATCCATGGACGGGCCGGCGTAGAAACGAGCCATCTCCCGTAACGGGACATGTGCCGAACCATCGGGAAGGAAGTCCCGGTATTGCTTGAGGCTGAGCGGGCCGATGACGAGGCGGACGGCGGATTGTTGATCGTAGACCTCGTCGCCGACAATGGCGCCCACGCCCAACTGTTCCGAAAATCCGTCAGCATCTTCGAACACGCAAAGCGAGTCGTCGTTTAGCGGGTACCAGGCGCCGATGAACTGCTGCACGTCGCAGGGAACATCGAAGTAATCGGCAATGAAATTTGCCAGGCCGCAGGCAGGGCGATGACGGGAGCTCAGCAGGCCGGAATAGAAGATGAGCGAGTCGTCGGGGATGGGCATGCGGCGCTGCAGGCCGGGAGTGCCGATGCCGACGAGGTCGAGCAGGATGTGGGAAAACCGGTCGCGGTCGCCGCGCTCGTAGGCGATGGGAAAGCGATATTTTTCCCAGGCCATGAAGAACAGCGAAATCATCCGGTGGTTAAAAATGTCGAAGAAGCCGGCGGTGGTTGTATCGCGCTGGCGGAAGCGCTCGCGAATGAACTCGGTGTAGTAGAGCGGCAGGACACCCTGCGGCCCAGTGAGGCCCATGAAGTTGACGGTAACTTCGGCCTGGCCGGACTCCTTGAACTCGATGCGCTGGATCTCGCTGGCGGGGAAGCCAAGCTGTTGATTGACCTTGAACCGGGCGACCTCGCGAGCCGGCGGGGCGTATTGGCCGACGGGGGAGCGATCCGGCGCCAGCCGTTCCAGCAACCGGATGGCCTGGAAGAACTCAAACGAGAAGCCCTCTTCCTCCATGCGGTCGCGCATGTAGGCGTGGCCTGGCGGCGGCATGGGCGTTTTCAACGCGGGGCCGGCGGATTCGTTTAGATCAGGATCTGGCGACCCGCTCTCGGAGACCATTTGCCGAGAACCTCCTTCCTCTGCCGGCTGTACGCGGTGACACGCGAGAAGCTGTTCATGTTCGTGTACAGCGCCAGGAAGCGTTCAATGACGGCGGCGAATAGATAGGCGCCGGCGCCAACGAACTGTTCTTCGTCGAATTCAATATCGATGGCCACGCCGCGGGCGAAAGTGATGCCGTTTTCTGAAATCAGGCGTGCGAATTCGCGTTTGTGACTGAGCGAGGAGATGCCGGCAATCTGTTTCTGCAGGTGCGAAAAGCTGGCGTATTCATAGAGACGCAGGATCTCCTGCAGCGCTTCCCGGCCATCCTCCACCAGCGAGAGATGGTTAAGCGAGAGGTGGGAGATCAACCGCCAAAGCGCGCCCTTGCCGGTGGGCGGCCGCACGGTGGGGGAGAGCTTGCGAAGAATGATCGCCTTGCGAATGGAGGCCATGCCTTGGGATTCCAGGTCTCCCTGTTCGTTCCCGAAGGGCATACGAGCTGGGATGTCGCGGTTCGTACAAACGCAGCGAACGGTGAGGGCGTCGAAATCCGGGCGCATGGGGCGGCCGGCGACATCGACAAGACAGATGGAAACATCGGTGCCTTCGTCGTTGCGGCGATTGGAGGCGCGGCGGACAGCGTGCCAGAATGTTTGCCGGCGTTCGCGCACGGTGCCGTGGCGGTAAGAATAAAACGGCTCGAAGTTGGTGATTTCGCCTGTGGTGGGGTTGGCGCTAACGACATCTTCAATGGAGAAGACTTCCATGGCCCCCTGGCGGCGGACATCGGGGATGATGGTGTATTCGGTCTTATTCTGTGTAAGCAGAATGGGTTCGGCGGTTTGATTGAAGAGATTGATGACCGGCGTGCAATTCAGCCGAAGCGTCTTCAAGTCAACGCCGACTTCGAGCTGTTGCATGCGCTCGAACCGTTCGAACCGATCAATGAGGAAGACAACTTCCACGCCGGTTTTGAAACCGGACGCGGCTAGTGCGTCGAGGCCCTTCAAGCGGAAGAAGAAGAACTTTTCGGGGCAGTGGAAGTATTCCTGAATCAGGCGGTAGCCTTCAAAGGAGCGCTTCGGGTATGGGAGCATGGCTTCGTTTTCGTCGAAGCCGCAGGGCTCCAGGCAGGAGCCGGGAAGAGTGATGGTAGGCCGGCGCGAGTTGGGCGCCATGTCGCGGAGCAGAATCTGCGAGCAGCTATGGCTGAGCAGTTCATACAGCGTGTTCGCCATGGAGGCTTCGCCATTGACGTAGAACCGTATTTCGCTCAACGGCATTTTGTCGAACTGGGCCTGGCCGGTGAGCCGGAGTTCGGTGCGAAGGGCGGCGGCCGCGGAGGTGACCTTGGGCGGAGGGGTGAGGCGATCGGGCGACTTCCACTGCGTGCCGCCGATCTGAAACGGCCAGAAAGTCACTTCCTGGCAGGTTTGAAACCGCATGGGAAGCCCATCGACAGGACGCGACTGCAGGCTGGTGCCGCGCGGAATATGTGTACCGGTTACGAGGCCCGCGTTTTCCAGGTCGGTATACATTTCAACGACTGTCATCGACGGAATGGGCCGGATGAAGTGCGGATAGATGATGCTGAGCAGCGCTTCGGTGATTTCCGGGAACTGATCGTCAATTTTCAGATGCACGCGGGCGGCGAGGAAGCTGAAGGCCTCCAGGAGCCGCTCGACATGCGGGTCTTCGCACTGGGTGGCTTCCAGCACCAGGCGACTGGCGATTTTCGGATATTTTTCCGCGAAATCGGCGCCCATCTGGCGAATGAAGCTGAGCTCGCGCTCGTAGTAGAACAGCAGGTCGTCCCGCACGGTCAGCCGCCCTCCACGGTGTAGCTCTGGCTGGTGACATCGAGCGTGGTATCGAACGAAACGCGTTCCGGGGCCGGGTCCATGACCAGCATTCCGTCAACGCGGAATCGGATTTGCAGGGTGCCCTTTTCGCTGGGTTCGATGTGGACTTTTGCGTTGCGGAGGCGTGGCTCAAAGATAGCAACGGTGTTTTCCAACAGCCAGGTGACGCGCGTCATGTCGCGTTGGGAAGAGAACGAGAAGTGGGTGATGTCGGGCAAACCGTAGTTGTAAAGCGAGTGGGTGAGTTCGGCCTTGGGATCGGTGGATTCGTCGAGAATCCGGCGCGTATTGAGCAGCCACTCGATGTCCCGCCGCAAGGATTCCTTCAAGAGCCGCACCGATTGGGCGCGCGACATGAGCGGCTCCTGCGAGTTCTTGGGATCGCGATCAATGAGGCGATCCAAAAGCGGAATAGTGACGAGATTGTCGAGATCGGAGCGCGCCATGGTTCCTCTATCTCAACATGCCCATAGCCGCCACGGGGTCCAGGCGGCACAACTTGGCGTAGAGCTTTTTCACTTCGGGAGATTCACGGTCCGTACGCGAAAGGCAGCGGTAGAGCAAAGAAAGGGGATGCGCGATGGTCTCGCTGGGCTCCCAGTCTTCCAGGCCGCGGGACTCGATCTCCGTCGCCAACTGTTCCAGGAGCGGAAGGGCCATCGGTTCGTTGCCGCTATCGATGAAGATGCGGGCCAGTTGCGTTTTGCGAAGGAATCGCCCGCGGCCGGACTGCTCCATTTTGGCCTCCCGGTCGATCATCTCCACCGCTTCCCGGACACGGCCGGCACGAAGCGCCTGCTGCGCCAGATCCCATGCGTCGGGGGGGGCGCCGGACGCTTCTTCCCTGGGTTCGGAGTAGGCCGGATAAGACACCGGCGCCGGTTCGTAGCTGTTCGTGCTGGTGCTGGCAGCGATGAGCACGTCGGATTCAATCCACTGGAGGGTTTCAGCGTTCGCTGTGGGCGTGTCGTCCATCATCGTCAGCTTGGTCAGGTCCGGATAGTCCGTCAAAACGCCGCGCACGGTGGCGATGATCCCTTTGCGCAACCCCTCGTAATACCAGCCGAGTTCGGCGCAGGCGCGCGCGCCGTAACGGTGCACATCCAGCCAACCGCGCCCGCAGGGCAGGGCGAGAGCGGATTCGGCGGCGGCGAGTACGCCAGCCCAGTCTGATTCAACGGAAGCCTTCTTGATCTGTTGGCGCAGCTCTGTGGGCGGCGCCTCCAGCTTGGAGGCATCCAGCGTATCGCCACCGGCGCGCAGTTCCCCAAAGCGGAATCCCGCCAGCATCAGGTAAGGGGCCGGTGAATACGCGTCCTGTTCGCGCAGGTACCGGGCGGCGACGGCAATGCGGGAGATGGCGTCGTCGACATCCTGGGGCTCAGCGGAAAGCGATCCGCTCTTTTTCTTGACCGGCGCGGCGGATGGGGCGGACTCCTGCTGGTAGGAAGGCTCTTCGGCGGGCGTTTCCTCTTCTACTTCCGCGGTGGGCTCATCGCTTGCGACCGGTTCGTCCGGTTCCTTTTCCCGTTTCCGGTTCAACAGGCTCCGCACGGTTGCGCCGGTCTCTTCCAGCGCCTTGCGGAGCTTGGAATAGCCGGGCGCGTCATCGCCAAATTTTTCCTCGCAGACAACCTGAAGCGCGTCCAGCGCCTCCATGCAGGACGCAAACGTCTCGACGAGCTCCACGTAATATTTCTTGGGCGTTTTGTCGAAATCGGCATCGAAGGCGTCGGCGCTGACTTTACCTTCGGCGACGGCGTTGTTGTAGTCCTGGAGCTTTTCTGAACCCGCCTCTTCGGCGGCGGCCTTATACCCGACGCTGGAAGAGACTTTCAGGTCAACGGCGGACAATCCGCCGCGCGTGATTGGCGCCATGCGGATTTGCAGGTCGAAGTTGCCGAGCCAACTAAGCGGCGTGGCGCGGAACTCGGCGTCGCCGTCCTCCACTTCCGGGTAAAGAGTGTCCCAGAATGTCTCCAGTAATTGCCGGAGCATGATGAGCGAGTCTCGAAGGAGCGGAAACCCCTCCTTCTTGAAATAGGCTTCGGCAAGCCATACGGCCAACTGCAGGTCCTTGGACTGCGTGGCCAGTGCTTCCCCGGCCAGTTTGATGACCTGGTTCCAATCGGCGACTTTGCGTTCGCGGGCCCAAATGCCAGAGGGCCCGGTGTCTTCATCCTGGCGCCGGGCCTCTTTGATCTTGTCGTAAATCGGGGCGTAGTAAAGGTACGCTCCGCTCGGATTATCTCCGGGGATGGGTGTAAGGAGGTCTTCGCGGAGGGGCATGTATTCTTATTCTTCCGCCGATTCCTCCGCTTGTGGACGCGAGAACTCCAGCTTGCGCAGTTCGAGGATTGGCATGTCTTCGCCATCGGCCAGGAACATCTTCTGGCCAACCGGTTTCACATCACCATTCTCATCTTCCACCCAGTTGGTAACGCGCCCCAGGCGAGCCAGTTCATCATCGGAGGAACTAGCGTCCCAGGTCAAGGCGGGGAGCAGGACTTCACCGAGTTCCATCATCTTGAAGGCCGGACCCGTTTTGACAAGGGCCGGAATCCAAAGCAGGTCGCGGACGCGCTTCGGGGCTTCGCATTCGATGGAATCGATATGTTTAAAGGGGATCCAGATGTAGGCGCCTGCGGCATAGGCTTCCAGCCGCGGGCCGATCGTGGGGTCGGCATCGACAAGCACGGAGAACGGCTTCCCGTTGAACGTGCCGGAAAGCTCGGCGTCTCCATCGCCAGGGTGGCCAGGAAATTCCCGTTTGGTGAACAGGTCCTTCCGGGTTTTTTCCGCATGGAGCGATGCCCTGTAGAGGACGGTGCCAAGCTGGGCCTCTCCGGAACCACCGGAGAGGACACCGAGTTGTTTCTCCGCGCGGTCATATTCACCGGCGAAGGCGAGGAGTTCAAAGAGAAAGGTGCGACGCTGCACGTCGCCCGGGTTGTCCCGGACCTCGACGTTCAGCGCCGCGATGGCCTCTTTAAGTCTTCCCGCTTTGTAGAGTTCTCTGGCAGTCATAGTAGGAGGGAGTGAAGTTGCAGTTAGATCTTCTTGTTGGCGACGAGGTCCCAACCAGCCTGGACGTCGCCCGCGGGTTTGCCCGTCTTGTGGTCGGTGGCTGTGTAGATGTACTTGATGGAGCCGTAGTTCAAACTGACCGTTTCAATTGTTAGCATGACGCCGCCGCCAGCGGCGCTCCCGGCGGCACGTTCCACGTAGCCCCCGTATTGACCATCAATCTGGGCATAAAAGCTGGAAACGATCAGATCCGTGAGCTCGATCTGCAGGTACTTCTGCTTGTCGCCGGTGGCGCGGTGGGCAGTGAATACCGCTTTCGGGATATGAGTACCGTTGCAGCACTTTTCCAGGAGCTTGGCGGATGCCTTGTCGGTAATCTTCGTGAAGGTGAAGGGCTTGTGGGAAACGCGGCCGGCCGTGCGGGCGCCGCCCGTGGAACTGGAGCCAGCATCACCGTGCTTCATGCCGAATTCGAAGGAAAGGACTTCAATTTCATCCTTGTGCTTCTCGTCCGTGCTCTCGCCCGGAATCTGGTCAATCTTGATGAAATAATCTAAAGCCATGGGAACAACGATCCCCTATTGTTAAATGGTTTCTTGGTTTGAAGTTAGCGGGCACACCATACCGTGGGTTCAGGACGATTGGCGCGCCCGCTGGAAGTTCCCTGGCAGACACTGTAGGAGGAAAGACAGTTGCGGTTTCGAGTGAAGCCGCAAGAAGTTAGATCTTCTTGTTGGCGACCAGATCCCAGCCGGCCTGGACGTCGCCGGAGGGCTTGCCCGTCTTGTGGTCGGTGGCAGTATAGATGTACTTAATGGAGCCGTAGTTCAGGGCGACCGTTTCGTACATCAACATCACGCCGCCGCCGGCTTCGCTGCCCGCCGAACGTTCCGTGGGGGAGTTCTGCTCGGTTTTCCAGTCGGAAACGATAATGTCAGTGAATTCGATCTGCAGATACTTTTGCTTGTCACCGGTGGCGCGGTGGGCCGTGAAGACCGCTTTCGGGATGTGGGTGCCATTGCAGCACTTTTCCAGCAACTTGGCGGAGGCCTTGTCGGTGACTTTGACGAAGGTAAAAGGCTTGTGGGAGACGCGGCCGGCGGTGCGGGCGCCACCGGTGGAACTGGAACCAGCGTCACCGTGCCTCATGCCGAAGTCGAACGCGAGGACTTCGATCTCGTCCTTGTGCTTCTCGTCGGTGCTCTCGCCGGGGATCTGGTCAATCTTGATGAAATAATCTAAAGCCATGGGGAAACTCTCCTTTGTTTCAAACGGTTTATTTTGGTTATAGGTTAGCGGGCACACCACACCGTGTGGTTAGGGCGACTGGGGCGCCCGCCGGTAAAGAGGAAGATGGGAAGCCCGGGTTGCTTAGCCCTTCGCGGAAGGCGGCAGGTCGGCAACCAGGCGAAGCGACACGCTCAACTCGTCGAGCTGGAAGTGGGGCTTCAAGAACGCGACGGCACGGTAGGCGCCGGGCTTTCCGGGAACATCGACAACATCGATACGGGCTTCGCGGAGCGGATGCGAGGCTTTCGCGTCGGCCGAGGCGTCGTCATCGAGGATGACATATTGCGCAATCCAGGTGTTGAGATAAGACTCGCACTGGGTGCGGGACATGAAGGAGCCGATCTTGTCGCGCATCATCGCCTTCAGGTAGTGGGCGAAGCGGCTAACGGCGAAGATGTAGGGCAACTGCGCCGAAAGGCGGGCGTTGGCATTGGCGGCGTCTTTGTCGTAGAGCTTGGGTTTCTGGGAAGACTGGACACTGAAGAATGCCGCGTAATCGGTGTTCTTGCAGTGGACCAAGGGGATGAAGCCCAGGTCGGCCAGTTCTTTTTCGCGCCGGTCGGTGATCGGCACTTCGGTCGGGCACTTCATGACGATGTCGCCATCGTCGGTCTGGAAGTTGTGCACCGGCAGGCCGTCCACCATGCCGCCGCCTTCCACACCGCGGATCGCCGCGCACCACTTGTGCTTAGCGAACGACTGGGTGAGCTTGGCGCCCATGGCCCAACTGGCGTTCATCCACAGATACTTGCTGTGATCGGTGCCGTCCACGTGCTCTTCGTAGTTGAAGGCTTCCACGGGCTTGGTGTCCTTGCCATAAGGCAGACGGCCGAGAACGCGGGGCAGCACGAGACCAACGTAGCGCGAATCTTCCGAAGCGCGGAACGACTTCCATTTGGCGAATTCCGTCGTATCGAAGATCTTCGCCAGGTCGCGCGGCTGATCGAGAGCGCCGAAGCTGTCCAGGTTCATCATCGTCGGGTCCGCGCCGGCGATAAAGGGGGCGTGGGCGGCGGCGGCGACGTTGGAGACACGTTCCAGCAGTTCGATGTCTTCCGGGTGCTTACCGAAGGTGTAGTCGGCAATAATGGAGGCGAACGGTGCACCGCCGAACACGCCGAACTCTTCTTCGTAAACTTTCTTGAACATCGCGCTTTGATCGAACTCAGGAGCGCGCTGCAGGTCGCGGAGCAGTTCTTTCTTCGAGCAGTTGAGGACCTTGATCTTCAACATGTCCGAGGTTTCCGACTGGTCCATCATGTACTTCAGGCCGCGCCAGGAGCCTTCCAGCTTCTGGAACGATTCATGGTGCATGATTTCGTTCAACTGCAGAGAGATCAGATGGTCGATTTGGGCAATGCGGGCGTTGATGGTGGCTTCGGCATCGCGCGAAACCGTCATGTGGCCCTGGAGGATCTGGGAGACGAACTCTTTGATCTGCGATTTGCCGCGTTCCTTCGATGCGCTATCGGAACCAACCTTGCCTTCTTCTACGATCTGGTCAAGAAGGCCGCCTTCGAGAACCGTCTCTTGGGCTTGCGCTTGCAGTTTCTGTGCGTCACTCATTGCCTTGGCCTCCGATTTCGCCCTTCAGTTTTTCCATGGCGGCCGGATCTTTGGCCGTCTTCATGAGCAATTCTTCGAGTTTGTCGTTGGTTTGGAGCGTGCCGCGCAGATCGGACAGCCGGGTGCGCAGGTCGAGCAGTTCGCGGATGGGTTTCACCTGACGAGCGACGTTTTCGGGGTCGAAATCGTCCAGGCTCTTGAAGTGCAGATCTACTTTGAGCTGGCCCGCGTCGGCGTCGTCGCTCAACTTGTTTTCTACGGAGAAGGCCAGGTGAGGCTTCATGCCGGCCAGAACCTGGTCGAAGTTGTCCGGATTGACTTCCGTGAACTTGCGGTCGCGGAGGCGAGCAAGGGGTTCGGTTGGCTGGCCGGTGAAATCACCCATGACGCCCATGACGAACGGCAATTCTTTGATTTCAATCGCTCCACCCGTTTCGACGTCGTAGGTGATCTGGACCCGTGGCGGGCGAACCCGGTCCAGTTTGTGTTGCGTACTTTCTCTTGCCATAATCTCCTCAATTCTGTATCAGGAAACGGAACACTACTAATAGGTGCCGTGGCACCGGCCGTGCACTACGCAGACACGATTTCGCCGGTGGGCCAGGGTGCAGTCCGTAGCGAGTATATCCGTGTGGTGGAAGGCAGTCAAGAGATATGCTGTCCCCCCCATGAAGCTCGCTTTCCCGTTTTTCATCGTGCTCACTTGCTCTCTGAATGTCATAGCGTGAATCGCGTAGAATTCCCATCAAAGAGCTCGCAGAATGTTTAGTGCGCGGTTCACACGAATCGTTACAACTCGCAAGTGGGCGTAAAATAAGGGCATGGCAGACGGAATTGAAATTGCGGGCCGACGGTTTACCTCGCGCCTGTTCGTTGGAACTGGAAAGTATCGAAGCAACGCGGAGATGGCGGCGTGCCATGCGGCGTCCGGCGCGGAGGTGGTGACGGTCGCCGTTCGTAGGGTTAATCTGAACGATACTTCAGGCGAATCTTTGCTGAGCCACATCCCGCGCGATAAGTACTTTCTCCTACCCAATACGGCGGCCTGTTATACGGCCGACGACGCGATCCGCACGGCGCGGCTGGCCCGCGAAGTGGGTCTTTCCAATTGGGTGAAGCTGGAGGTGATCGGTGATGTGGATACGCTGTTCCCTGACAACGAGGGGCTGCTGGAGGCCACGCGTGTGCTGGTGCAGGAAGGATTTGTGGTGTTGCCGTATACGACGGACGACCTGATCAACGCCCGGCGCCTGATTGATGCCGGCGCGGCCGCCGTCATGCCGTTGGCGGCGCCTATCGGCAGTGGGTTGGGCATTCAGAATATGACCAATCTGAGGATTCTGCGCGAGAAGATCACTACCGTGCCGCTGATTGTGGATGCGGGTGTGGGAACGGCGTCCGACGCGGCGCTGGCGATGGAGTTGGGCTACGACGCCATTCTAATGAACACAGCGATCGCGGCGGCGACCGACGCCGTAAAGATGGCCGAAGCGATGAAACGTGGTGTGGAGGCGGGCCGTTTGGCATTCGAGGCGGGCCGGATGGGCAAAAGGCTTTACGCCACGGCGTCCAGCCCGATGGACGGAAGGATCCAGTAAACGCAAAGAAGCCGGCCTGCGCCGGGCTTCTTTGCGTTCGGTGTTGGGGCTTCCGGTTAGAAGCTGTATTTCAGTGCGAACTGGAGTTGGCGCATGTTGGTGCGGGTTCCAGTGATGGTGCCAAAAGCGCCCTGCGCGCTAGGTGCCAGGTTGGAGCCCTGGAATGTCGCGCTGGCAAGGTTAGTGTTTGGGTTGCCCCAGTTCGGGTGGTTGGGGAAGTTAAACGCCTCGAACCGGAACTGGAACTGATGTTTTTCGCTGAACGGCATCTGGAAGTTCTTGATGGTGCTGAAATCCCAGCCGAAGATGCCCGGGCTGTTGAGCGTATTCCGCCCGGTGTTACCGAAGGTGCCGTCCACGGGTTTGGTGAAGGCCTGCCAATTGAACCACTGGGAGGGCGTCGGGTTGCTGATCTCGGCGTTCGAACCAACCGAGTCCGGACGGTCAAACTGGCCACCGGTGTTGGAGGGATCGCCGCCCACCGTCATGGTAATGGGGAAGCCAGACTGCAGGGTAATGATGGAGCCCAACTGCCAGCCGCCGATAATTGCGTTGGCGAAGCTGTTCGCAATGTCGAACTTGCGGCCCTTGCCGAATGGAACGTCCCACAAGGCGGATGTAACAAAGCGCTGGCGAACGTCGTGGCTGGAACGGGCGTACTCGCAGGTCCGGCAGTAGCTGTTCTGCGGGAACAAGGTGTCGCCGCCCTGATTGCGAATGGCGGTGGCTGTGTCCAAGGATTTAGCCCACGTGTAGCTCATCAAATAGGTGATTCCGTTGGAGTACCGTTTGGTGAGTTTCGCGCCGAGCGAGTTGTAGTTGCCGGTGCCGCCGTTGTCGACCAGTTGAATTCGGCCGAAGTTCGGGAACGGGGAGCGTGCCTGCAGGCTCAAGCCGGTGGAGCGTGGCGCGGGTACGGTTTCGTTCACCGCGCGAAGGCCTTCCAGCTTCCGGCTCACGGAGCCGAGGTAGCCGATTTCAAACAGAGTTCCGCCGCCCAGTTCGCGCTGCACGTTCAACATGTACTGCATGGAGTACGGTGTACGGCGGTCGTAGGGATTGGCGAACGTGTAGGGGCGCGGAACATTGGCGATACCGCCGGCGATTGCCGCCAACCCGTTTTCCCAACGCAAGCTCGGGAATAGCGAGTTGGAGTTGTCGCGCAGGCGGCCAGCCAGGTTGCGGGCCATGTCGAAACGCGGGTTGCCGGTGTCCTGGTTATAGAACATACCGGCGCCGCCGCGAATCACCCATTTTGACGATGGGTTCCAGGAGACGCCAAACCGAGGGGCGAAGTCGTTGCGGTCAATGCCTACCAGACGGTCTCCCAGCGTGCCGTCCTGCCGGACTTCAATATCGGGCCAGCGCAGACGAATGCCGCTGTACGGGTCGCTGCTCGAAGCCCCCTGCCGCATGAAGAACGGGTAGAGCGAGCGGTCACTCACGTTCGCGTTGCGGAAGTCGGTTGGCTTGATGTCCTGCCGGATGATGCCGTTGAACAGCGTGCCAGTGGCGTCTTTCCACGGCGGGGTGTACTCGTAGCGCAATCCCCAGTTCACCGTGACCTTCTGCGAGAGCTTCCAGGTGTCGTCGAAGAATACGGCGTAACCGACGCTCTGGAACTTCGCATTGGCAATGGAGACAGCGGCTTCGGCCTGCTGGATTTCGCCAAGCAGGAAGTCCGCGAAGCCGTCGCCTTTGGAGTTGACCACCGCGGAGTTACGCGTGGCGTCAGCGTTAAACAGGAACTCGCCGCGGGCAAACTGGTTGCCGATCTGGAAGTAATTGTCCCAGCGCACTTCGCCACCCATTTTGTAGGTGTGCTTGCCCTTAATCAGGGAGAAGTTATTTACGGCTTGAATGGTCCGGTTGTTGTTCTCGTACGGACCTTCGGAACCGTTGCCGAAACCGGAGTAGACGCCGGCAAAACCGATGGCTGGAATGCCCCACTGCACGGAGGGGCCGGAGTTCAGGCCAGGGATCTTTAGTTCGCCGACAACGTCGCGAGTGAAGGCGAGTTCCGGACCCGTGGTGTTGTAAAAGCGGCTTAGGCCGAAGCGGGCTTCGTTAACCATCGTTGGAGAAAGCACACGCGTGTTGGAGACCATGTATTGGTCAAACGTGGTGATGATCTTGTCGCCGTTTTGGAATAGTTGCGAAGTCAGCTGATTTTCGTCTCCCCAGGAATAGCGGCCGAACCAGTTCGATTTCGAGGACTCTACCCAGTCGCCACGGGTGACAAACTGGTCGCGATCAATTGGCAGCGACCGGCTGATCTGATGATTGCGGCGCAGACCGGCCGAAGGCAGGTTGGCCGCCGGGAAGAACTCCAGCAGTTTCTGCGATGTGGCGTGGAAGCGCGACGAAGGAATCTGGTTGTTGGCGAAGGGAGTGGCGGTTACGGTCGTCCCTTGCTGGGCGCGCGAGCGGGGATCGAAGATTTGGTTCACGCCGGCAATGTTGAAATTACCGGTGCGCATTTCGGCCAGCGGAAGGTCGTAGACCGACTGCACAGACCGGCGCTGGCGGAACCACTCGTAGTTCGTCATGAAGAACAACTTGTTCTTTCCGTTGAAGATTTTCGGAATAATCACGGGACCGCTGAAGGTGAAACCGTACTGGTTCCATTTGAAGGGGTCTTTCGGCGGACGGGCGGCGGTGAAGGCGTAGTTTTTGGCGTCGAACTTGTCGTTGCGCAAGAACTCAAACATCGTGCCGTGGTAGTCGTTGCTGCCGCCCTTGGTGGACACATTGATTTGTGAAGCGGAACGGCCGTATTCAGCCGGATAGACGCCCGTTTGCACCTTGAATTCCTGCAAGGCGTCAATGGAGGGTTGCACGATGAAAGCGTTGAAGTTCGGGTCGGTGTTCTCGATGCCGTCCAGTGTGAAGCGATTGAACTGAGCGCGCTGACCGCCAATGGAGATGCTCTGATCGGTGCGGATGCCGCCCTGGCGGGAGCCGGCCTGTCCCGCGTTGGGGAAGCCGAAGCTGACGTTCGGCGCCAGCGAAACCAGTTGCAGGTAGTTGCGGCCGTTTAGCGGAAGCTCGACGATTCGCTTGTTTTCAATCACGGTGCCGACGGTCGCGTTTTCCGTGGAGAGCACGGCGGCGGCGGCGGAAACTTCAATCGATTCGGAAACCTGGCCTACTTGCATTTCCAGGTCGAGCCGGGCGCTCTGCTGGACCTGCAACTGAAATTTTGAAACGTTCGCGGACTTGAATCCCATCTTCTCCGCGCGGAGGTTATAGGTGCCGGGCGAGAGCGACGGAAAGGCGTATAGGCCATTCTCGTTCGAAATCGCTTCGCGAACGGCGCCGGTGTCGGCATTGGTTATTGTGACGCGGGCGCCCGCGATGACAGCGTCGGAGCTGTCGCGCACTTCGCCCGAAATATCGCCAAAGGTCTGACCGAACATGGTCAGCCCGAACAGCAGGCACGAGAGTGCTGCTGTCACAAACTTGGTTTTCATGTAATTGTGACTCCCCGGAAACGTAGTTGCCGTCTCGCTAAGGTACAAAACCGTTCAGGGGCTCCGCAAGTTGGGAAAAGTTAATGCCGGCAAACACGCCCAACCCTGCACGGTGGACGTGCTTGCCAGCAGTGGCCCCGCGACGACAGTGGAGAATCCACGGTGGGCGGAATGCTTGGCGGATTATGTCGCATGAATCGCCCGGTGGCAAGCGGGGGGCGGCTTCGCTTCAACGCGTACACGCCACGAGAGCGTTAGTTCCGCGCCGGAAATACCTGCGAAACGAGGAACGCAAGCATGTCGGCCGCATTGTCGATCTGCTTGGCGATGGGCAGCCCGGCGGAATGGCCGCCCTCGGTGTCGTAGTGCAGCAGGATGGGCTTGCCGGAAGCATTCGCCGCCTGCACGCGTGCCGCCATTTTCCGGGCGTGCAGCGGGTCCACGCGCGTATCGGCGTCCCCAGTAACGAACATCGTCGCCGGATATTTCACTCCGTCCTTCACGTTCTGATACGGCGAATATTTGTGAATGTAGGCGAACTGTTTGGGATCTTCGGCCGATCCGTATTCGGGCGTCCAATATCGCGCCACTTTGAACAGATGAAATCGAACCATATCAAGCAGCGGCACCGCGCAGACAACAGCGCCATAAAGCTCCGGCCGCTGTGTCATCGCCGCGCCCACCAGCAGGCCGCCGTTCGAACCTCCGTAAATCGCTAGCCGCTCTGGCCGCGTGTATTTGTTCGCAATCAGCCATTCCGCCGCGCCGATGTAGTCGTCAAAAACGTTCTGCTTCTTTTCGAGCATTCCCGCTTTGTGCCAATCTTCGCCGAACTCGCTGCCGCCACGCAGGTTCACAATCACCACCGCGCCGCCATTCTCAATCCACCAGTTGTAGGTAGCGCTGAACCCGGGCGTCATCGCGAGGGAAAACCCGCCGTAGCCATAGAGAATCGTCGGCAGGTCGCCATCCAGCTTCCGGTCCGCCCGATGCGCGACGAACATCGGCACCTTGGTGCCGTCCTTCGATGTGAACCACTTCTGTGTCACGCTCATCGCCATCCTCTCCACGGGCACCTTCTGCCGGTAGAACTCGCGACTGGCGCCGGTGGCGATAGAGTGCAAATAGGTAGCCCCCGGTTCGGTGAAGGACTTGAATGTGGTGAAGGCGATGTCGTCCTCCCAGGTGCCTTCCAGATTGGTTCCGGTGCCGATGCCCGGAAACTTCACTTCGCGCACCAGCTTGCCGGCGGGCGTGTAGAGCCGCGTCTTCGGCAGCACGTTTTCCAGTGTGTTGACGGCAATACGCCCGCCTGTCAACGCCATGGCCTCTATGTTCCACTCGGTTTGCGGAACAATCTCTTTCCAGTTCGCGGGTTCCGGCTTGTTCAAGTCGACGGCGATCACGCGGTGGCGCGGCGCATCCAGGTTTGTTTTCAGGAACAGCGTGTCACCGCCAATCGCGCCGCGAAAGGAGGCCTTCCGTTCCGTGTTAATGACGATCAGTTTCCGATCCGCCAGGCGCAGCACATGCAACCGATCCTGTTCGCTGGCCGAACCCATCGCCGCGGTCAACTGCAGGTAGCGGCCGTTGTGGGAAAGGTCGGAAAACAACAGATAGGTAGGGCCGAGGTCCTCGCCAAAGATCACCTTCGGCTGCTCGCCAAAGGTCTGCTCGAAAAGCCGCGGGCCGTCTTTGGTGGCGCGGCAAAACATCACCCCTTTGGCGCCGGGCAGCAGGTTGACGCTCAAGTAGCGGCCGCGCGGGAGCACGTCGCCGAACTCCCGCTTTGTTTCCACATCCAGGAAGTGGACCTCCACCTCATCTTCCCCGCCCTGGCGAATGCCATAGGCAAGCAATCTGCCGTCGGTGCTGTGATCCTGCACCGAGATTGATTTCGATCCACCCCACGGATTGGGATCGATCAACACCTCGTCGTTGCCCTTTTCTCCTTTGCGAACCAGCAGCACAGCCTGGTCCTGCTCGGGCGTGCGCTTCATGAAGAAAAAGTAGTTGCCGACGTGGGAAACGCCGAGGCTCTCCACACGCATCAACTCCGTGAGCCGCTTCACAATCGCCGGGCGACGCGGCACTGCGTTAACGAAGGATTTTGTGTAGTCCATCTGTGCCTTCAGCCAGGCCCGTGTCTCTGGACTCTGCTGGTCTTCCAGCCAGCGGTACGGGTCCGGAACGCTGACACCGTGGAGGACGTCGACCGTTGTGTCTTTGCGGGTTTCCGGGGGCGGCGCGGATAGGAGTGTCATGGTGGAAAGAGCGGCGATGAGGGTTCTCATATGTCTCGGTAACGGGTTAGAGTGATGTGGTTTGTTTCGAGGGCGGCCCGGGTTTCGGCCGCCGTCAAGGCTTGGAGTTCCGCGGCGCGGCTTTGCTTCAGGCGCGTTGGCGCGGCCTGCAATTCAGCGGTGCAGTGCCCGGGGTGAGTCATCAATTCGGTAACCCCTTCCGGTAGATGCGTAAAGAGTTCTGCAAGGTCCTTGGAGTTGTAGCGGCCCGTTAGGGCGAAGCCGGCGAAATAGTTGGTGACGCGACGCCCGGAGAGGTCCATAGCTATCGCGCGGTCGCGAACGAGCAGGTTGACAAGACGCGCTTGCAGCGGCGCGCGGTAGGCCAACGGCAGGTCCGCCGGCCGGCGGACGAACGGAATGTGAAACTCCTCCGCCACGGCGCACAGCGCCCGGCAAACCGGAGGGAGCAGGTGCGTGTGTTTGTGGGCGTCAGCATGGAGAGGCGCGAGACCGGCGGATCTAATCTTGTCCGCTTGCGCGGAAAGTTCGTCATAAAGGTTCAATTGGCCGGAGTATACGGCGCGAACCAGCGCGGGAACATCTTTGGGAAGCGGGTTGCCGGTCACCAGCGAACGTCCGCCAACGAGGACGAAATGAACGCCGACATCGAGCCCGGAATTGGCGTTGGCGAGACGCACGGCATCATCGAATGCATCGCCATTCGCCATCAAGGTCGTCGCGGTCAGTATGCCGCGTGTGTGTGCTTCGATGATGCCCGAGTTCACGTCCCGCGTGAAGCCAAAGTCATCCGCATTAACGATCAGCCGTTTCAAAACAGTTTGAGTTGAATGGTCAGGAACTTCTTGGGATTGGCACGGAAGTCCTTCATGAACTGGTTCATCTCCTTCATGGAGCCGTTCATGGAGTCGTATAACGCGGGATTCACCATTAACTGACCCATTGTTCCCTGGCCGCTATTCACCTTATCTATGGTTCGATCCAGATTCAGGATCAGCTTGTTCATGTTGGCGTGCAGCTCGTCGCTTTTGATCAGCTTGCCCGCGGTTCCATTGCCCTTGTTGATCTCATCAATCGTCTTGCGCATCTCGGCGACGGTGGCACGAACTTCGTCGTAGAGCGCCGGGTCCTTCAAAAGCTTGCTCGCGGAGCCCTTCCCTTCGCTGAGGTCGGTTTGCAGCCCGGCGATCGTTGCATCCACACGTTTGATGGTGCCCCTAACTTCGTCATACATCGCCTCGTCGTAGAGCAGCTTACCCACCGTGCCTTTGCCGGCGCTAATGGCCACGGAGATTTTCTGTACCTCCGCGACGGTTGCCACCAGCCGTTGGTAGAGTTCGTCATCTACCAACAATTTGCCGATTGACCCCTTTCCGGTTTCCACTGTCGCCACAATGTTGTTGACGCGTTCGACGATCTGCTGCAAAGACTGTAGGGACGGGTAGGCGGCGTTCACCAGGTCCTGGAACTCGCGGGTATCCAGGCTGCGCAGTTCGCCCCCGGCCACGATGGGCTTCGACTCCTTGCCCATCTTTATGTTGATGTATTTGGTGCCAAGCAGATTTTCGGCACCGATGGCGGCTTGGGAGTCGGCGGGAATCTGACGGATTTTGTCCTCGTCGATAATGAGGTCCAGCTTGATGCGACGGTTCGGTTTGTTCTCGCCCGACAGCCCAACGCGGCCTATCTTGCCGATGGCGATGCCGCTCAACCTTACAGCGGAGCCTTCCGTGATGGCCGCCGAATCGTCAAGGAACGTGTAGATCGTTACCTCTTTTGCAAAGAGGCTCTTGTTGCCGGTCAATAAGAAAATGAGAACGGCAAGAATGAAGAGGGCGACGGCGGCAAGGATGCCGACACGGAGTTGGGCCCAGGATACTTTGGCGGCGGATGGCATGGGGTTCAGTGAGCGGAACGTTGCATGGAAAATTTGGCGATGTAGGGGTCAGTGGACGCGTCCAACTCCGCTTCGCTGCCTTCGAAAACGATCTGGCCGTCCCTCATTACGACGAAACGCGTGCTCTGTCGCAGGGGCGAGTCATCGGGAATTCGTTCCAGCCGCTTACTATCCGGATTGTAGCGAAAGTTGGCCATGATGTGCCCGTCCTGGAAGCGGTGAGTCACAATCGCCGATGTAGCGTTTCGTGTTTCACGCTCTTGAATGATGAGCGACATGATGTTGTTGGCGGTGATCGGGTCCAGACCCGCGGTGGGCGAATCGTAGAGCAGCAGCGCCGGATCGGAGATTCCGGCACGCGCTATTCCCACGCGGCGCCGCATGCCGCCGGACAGTTCGCTGGGAAACTTTTCGAGCGTATGGCCGAGTTCGACGAACCGGAGCGCCTCTTCAACTTGGGGATGGACCTCTTCCGGCTTCTTGCTGGAACGGTTCACCAGCGGATAGGCGACATTTTCTTCAATGGTCAGCGAATCGAACAGGCCGCCCTCCTGAAACAAAACGCCAATATGGCTGCGGACTTCGTACCATTGGTTTTCGGTGTAGTCCGTAACGTCGTGGCCGAAAAGAAAGATCCGGCCTTCCGTGGGTTTCAACAAGCCAAGCGCCACCTTCAGCATCACGCTTTTTCCAGCGCCAGCGGCGCCCAGAATGATCTTGGTCTCGCCGGCGCGCATCTCAAGGGACACGTTGTCGAGCACCTTCGCCCCTTCGCCGAAGGCCAACGAAATATTCTGAAGGCGCAGGATGCAGGGGCGCTCTGTGGCGTGGGTCGGCATCAGATATTGACGAAGATCCGCGTGATCAGAAAAGTGCAGACGAAGATCCAAACGGAGGCGACAACCACCGCCTGTGTTGTGGCGCGGCCAACTCCCTGCGTGCCGCCAGTGGTGCGTATGCCGTAAAGACAGCCAACAAGCGCAATGATGTAGGCGAATACCAGTGGCTTAAAAAGGCCTTGGGTAATGTCGTTGTATTCGAGCGACCGCCATGCGTTGTTCCAGTACTGCGAAGTTGTGGTTAACGCAAGCAGTGGAACCGCCACCAGATAGCCGCCGATAATGCCGATGAAATCGGCGACGATGGTGAGCAGGGGCAGCGTGAAGCAGGTAGCGATGAGGCGCGGCGTTACCAATTTCTTAATAGGATCGGTGCCCAGGGCGCGCATGGCGTCAATCTGTTCGGTCACCTTCATGGAGCCGAGTTCGCTGGCGATCCCGGATGCGTTGCGGCCGGCGACAAGCAGCGCTGTCAGCACGGGCCCCAGTTCTCGCACCAGTGTGATGGCGGTGATCTGGCCTACCTGGCCCGTGGCGCCATACTGCGAAAGGGCCCGCGACATCTGGAGCGCCATCACGGCACCGGAGAAGAACCCGATCAGAATGGTAATGGGAAGGCTGCCCACGCCGATCGTGTCCATTTGCAGGATAACGTCGCTACCATAGAATGGACGACGTACGATGTTTGCTGTTGCCCGGCCCGCCAGGAGAATAAACTCCTGAAACGTCACGATGGGCGACTTCAATATGTCGAGCAACCGAAACGCTCCTCCAAAAACTCGATGCTAACACGCGCATGAAGGGCCTTACCGATATTCCTGGGATTCTTGTTGGCCACGCCAGCGACATGGGCGCCCTAACGGGCGTGACAGTAGTGCTGTGCGAAGGCGGGGCGGTGGCCGGCGTCGATATCGGTGGTGCGGCCACCGGGTCGCAGGAACTCGACGTGCTCAGCCCGCTGCATGTGACGCCCACGGTACATGCAGTGGCGCTTGCCGGCGGGTCTGCCTTCGGGTTGGAAGCTGCAAGCGGCGTCAGGAAATATCTGGAAAAGAGAGGTGTCGGGTTCGTATTCGGTCCGTCGCGGATACCGATTGTGCCGTCCATGATCCTGTTCGACCTGGGCATCGGCAAGGCGGATGTGCGGCCGACGCGGGAGATGGGCGAAGTGGCGGCGGCGGCCGCGCATAGCGGTCCCGTGGTGGAGGGAAGCATCGGAGCGGGCACGGGCGCGACGGTTGGGAAGTTGTTCGGCATGGGCCGGGCGATGAAAGGCGGCGTGGGCACGTTCACGGTACCCGTGGGGAAGAAGGGGGTGCTGGTGTCGGCGCTGGCCGTGGTGAACGCGTTCGGTGATGTGCGCGAACCGGGCACCGGAAAGTTAGTGGCGGGTTGCCGGAGGTCCGCGGCGAGCAGGGAATTGATTGGGACGGAGAAGACCATGCTCGCCGGAGGCGGAGCCGCGGAGACGGGCGGGAACACAACGTTGTGTGTGGTGGCAACGAACGCGAAGCTAAGTAAGGTTGGCGCGACGCGCCTGGCCAAGATGGCGCAGGCCGGGGTGTTGCGTGCTCTCTCGCCCGGACACACGATGGTGGATGGTGACATTGTCATCGCCCTTTCGTTAGGGACGATGGAAGAGGAGATGAATGTGTTGGGCGTTGCCGCGGCGGAGGCCGTAGGCCAGTCCATTGTCCGTGGCGTAAAGATGGCGAAAGGGATGGGCGGCGTGATGGGGCTTGGCTCCGGCGGCTAACCGCCATCGTTCCGGTTTCAAAGACCGAACACGTAGAGCACCTTATCGGCCGGCAAGGCGACGTGCTGCCTCCCATCGATAGAGAATGAGATCGGATTGGACGCCACCGCTCCGCCGGAATGGAAATTCCACAGCGGCTTGCCTGTTTTGCCGTCAAGCGCGAAGATATTACCCTCGTTAGAGCCCGAGAACACCAGCCCACCGGCCGTTGACAACACTCCTGCCCAAGGAGCGGACAGGAGTTTGTATTCCCAAGCCATTTTGCCCGTGGCCGGTTCTAGTGCCCGTATGGCGCCCCATTGTTCGCTGGCTGGAATCTGGCGCTCGCCGCCCCCGGCGAAAAAGGTGCCCGGTTTGAATTCGGCCGCGCGCTTGAAGTACGTCGCACCAACCTCCCGCGTGGCAACGTACACCAGGTTCGTTTTCGGACTGTAGCTTGGGCTGTACCAGATCGTGGCGCCGTTGAGCGCAGGCCAAGTGAGATTACCCTCTTCCGTCGGGTCGGTGCCGGGGATCACAATCGGGCGGCCTTTGTCGTCCAGTCCCTTGGCCCAGGTCTGCCGGGCGTACGCGCGGCCTGCGATGAACTCACCCGTCACCCGGTCGAGCGCGTAATAGAACCCGTTCCGATTGGGGTTTACGATGAGTTTCCGGACTTTGCCGTTTACCGGTGCGTCCACCAGCATCGGCACATGGGCAGAATCCCAGTCGTGTGTGTCGTGCGGTGTGAACTGGAAGTGCCATTTCAGCTTGCCGGTGTCGCCATCGAGCGCCACAAACGAGCAGGTATAGAGGTTGTCGCCCTTGCGGCTGTCGCCGTTCCAATCGGGGCCCGGATTGCCGACGCCCCAATAGACAAGGTTCAATTCCGGATCGTAGGAGCCGGTGACCCATGTGGACCCGGCGCCCGTCTTCCAACTGTCGCCGGCCCAAGTCTCGTTGCCGGGTTCGCCCGGCGCAGGAATCGTGAAAAATCGCCAACTGCGCTGGCCGCTGGCGGCATCATATGCGTCGATGAAGCCCCGGATTCCAGCCTCGCCGCCGCTTACCCCGACCAGCACTTTCCCCTTTATGGCGAGTGGCGCGAGGGTCATCGAATAGCCGGGTTTATAGTCTTCTACTTTCGTCTCCCAGCGCTGCTGCCCCGTCTTTAGGTCGAGCGCGACAAGATAACAATCCAGGGTGGCAACGAAGAGCTTGTCGTCAAGAATGGCCGGGCCGCGATTGACCCTGCCAAACCCGATCGACTGATAGTCCTTCGGCACCGGGCGCTCCCACGTCCAGAGTTCACGACCTGTTTTCGCATCCAAGGCTGCGGCCCGGTTCGGCGACGTGATGTACATTACGCCATCCACAACAATGGGAGTTGTTTGGTTCCGCCCGCCCGGGAATTGGTACGCCCATTTCACTTTGAGCCCGCTCACATTGGCGGGCGTAATTTCAGCGAGCGGCGAATGGCGATGGCCCTGGTAGTTGCCCGAGTAGGTGAGCCAGTTGCCCGGTTCCTTGGCCGCGTCGCGAATCCGTTCGTAGGGAACCTGCGCAATGGCGATACTGCTGATTAAAAGTAGAACGCGCTTCATTCGGCCCCCTTCAGGCTGACGAGATAGGCGACGAGGTTATCCAGATCGATGGCTGCCAGGCTGTTGAAGGCCGGCATCGTGGATTGACCGGTAATCCGGCGAAGGCCCTTCAGGCTTGCTTTCTGGAAGCTGGCGTGGCGGCCGTCGGAGAGTGTGAGCTGGATGGTGAAGAGGTCCTCATTGGCCTTCACTCCTTTGCTAATACGGCCCGCGGCGTCGGTCACCTCCAATATTTGAAAGCCATCAGGAAGAAAGCTGTTCGGCGCAGTAATGGACTCCCGAAGGTGTTTGGCGTTTCGGCGGCTGCCGATGGCGCTGAGTTCCGGGCCGTTCGCGATGCCCTTGCCGTTGACAATGTGGCAGGCCACGCAACCTGCATTCGCGAATACATTTTCGCCGGCGGCGGGAACTCCGGCGATCTCTTCCACTACCAGTTTGCCCAGTGACCGGACATAAGCGGCCGTGGCGGTCACCTCAGCCGGGTGCAGTTGCCAGGCCCCAGGCATCTCGGGCGGGATGCCATCGACGATGACCTTCTTTAGAACGTCTTCGTCCGGCGCGTTCTTCAACTTCGCCTTTCGCAGGTTGGGGCCGCGGCCGCCGGACCCATCCGGACCATGGCACAACGCGCATTGCGATTCAAAGATGCGCTTGCCTGTGTCGAGTTGCTGCGCGAGGACGGGGAGGGCGAGGAAAACAAGAAGTTTCTTCATTTGGCTCGTGCGTGATCTCCATTCGGACTCTCGTCAGGATGGCAGAAACAGTGGCCGGTTGTCTGCTTAACGCGACGCATGCACGGCCGTTGGCTCGAGAACGTAATATAATACGCCTCAGCCGAAATGACTAAACGATTATTCATCCTGCTAACCTGCCTGGCGCTGCCGGCAATGGCTCAGTTCTCTTCCGCAGTGCAGGGGACGGTGCTAGACCCTTCCGCCGCCTCGGTAGCTGGCGCGAAAATCACGTTAAGGAATGACCGTACGGGAATTACTTCTGATTTGGTGTCGAACTCCTCCGGCTTCTATCGCTTCAGCGCCTTGGCGCCCGGCGAATATGAGATCAAAGCCGAGGCCCCTGGCTTTCGCGTTTCCACGACGCTGGTCACGCTGACTACGGGGCAGACGCGCGATTTGAGCATCACTCTCGCCGTACAGAGCACCGGAGAATCGGTAAGCGTAACAGGAGAGGCGCCGGTGCTCGATACATCGGAATCGCGCCAGCAGTTGACGATGGACCAGAAAAAGATTCGCGACTTGCCACTATTAAACAACAGCATCTTCGCGATTCTCACGCTGGCGCCCGGTGTAACCGGGCTCAATGGCGCCTCGGACAACTTCAACCCGGAATACTTCGCGGGAATGAGTGCGAACGGCGCAAGCCCGCGGGGCAATACCTACAATGTGGATGGTCTCAGCATCACATCAAACATTACGAACGGCACGGCGAATCTGGGCGTAAACCCCGAGGCCGTGGAAGAGCTCACTGTCGAGACCAACACATTCAAAGCCGAGCAGGGTCTTGGAAGTTCAATCGTCGTTTCCATTACGAGCAAAGCGGGAACGAACCAGTTTCACGGCGCGGCGAACTACTGGTTCACGAACCAGGACATGCGGGCGCGCACCAGCCTTCCGTTCATCGCCGCCTACGCGCCGTTCAAGCGCAACAATGTGAGCGGCGCCTTCGGCGGCCCAATTCAAAAAAACAAGACCTTCTTCTTTACCGCCGTGGAGATGTTGCGGCAGACGGACGCGACCGCAAGCGTGGAGACCATCGAGAGCCCGCAATTCCTGACGTGGGCGCGAGGCGCGTTCCCCAACACGCTTGGCACCAAACTCCTGACCGACTATCCGGCATCCGCCGTGTCGGTCACCAATCCGGCCTTCCGGACCGCGCAACAGGTTATCGGGGCTGATTGCGGAACGGCGGCCGCCGCCAATATTCCCTGCGCGCTGCCGGTGCTGGCGCAAGGCACCTGGGGACGTGCGCCCCGGCGAAACGGACTGCAGTACAGTGTTCGCGGCGACCGTTACTTCCGCGAAGGTAAGGATCGCGTTTTCGGCAGTTTCATTCGTACCGAGTCAGACAATAACAACCTGGATCCCCGGCCGTTTTTTGATAATAATTCGGACCGATTCGTGAACGCCTTTCAAGCCAACTACACGCATACGTTCAAGCCGTCCATCCTGAACGAATTCGCGGTATCGGGTAACCGGGTACAGGGCTTCAATGGGTTCGACGCTAAGCTTCGCATCCCATCCATTAGCATCTCCGGTTCGCGCGGGCTGGGTGTGGGCGGCGGCCTGTTCGTGCAAAACAACTGGAACTGGCGTGACGTATTGACCTGGGTGAAAGGGTCTCATTCGCTCAAGTTCGGCGGCAACTACTTCTGGGGCAACGATTGGGCCGATTTCCCCCAGGGCAACAGCCGCCCGACATTCAATTTCAACAATCTTCTCGACCTTGTTCGCGACCAGCCGTTCTCCGGTTCCGGCGCGGCGCGCGACCCATTGACCGGTCAACAAAAGCGCTACCGCTTCGGCGCTGCCGTTAGCACGCTGGGTTTGTTTGTGCAGGATGAATGGAAGGTGCGGCCGAACATGACGCTGACGCTAAGCCTTCGCTATGACGATTTCGGGAATCCGTATGGGATACAGGAATTCCTCTATACGAACCTTTTCGTTGGACAAGGCTCGAATTATGTCGACCAATTCCGCGGCGCGTCCATCAGGCGAACGGACGCCCAGTTCCCGGGAAGCCTGAGGAACAATTGGAGTCCGCGCTTTGGGTTTGCGTGGGCGCCCGGAAAGACGCGCAAGTGGAGTGTGCGGGGTGGCATCGGCATGTACTATGACTGGATCACTCTCGGGGAATCGATTGACCGCGTGAATATCAATCCGCCCAACTTCCTGTTCCCCAACGTCGGCCAGTTGCTCCCGATCAAACCGATTTTCGGCGTCGGCAATTCAGACACCTACCCGTATGGGTTCACGCTTCCGACGATTCCGTCTGTCGGCCTGGACGCGCGCGGCGGGTTGGCCGGTGTGAACTCCTCGGTTGGAGGTATTGATCCGAATCTGAAAGCGCCGCGCACGTTGAACTACCTGATCGGCGTGGAGCGTGAGGTGGCCGGCACTGTTCTGGGGATCAACTACAGCGGTTCCCGTGCGGTCAATGGACTTGTCGGCACCGATCACAACCGGATCGCCGGTGATCTGATCGATGGACGCCTAGACCGTATCAATCCTAGCTTCGGCTCGATGACCTACATTCTCAACTCGAACTCCATCACGTATCAATCCATGATCCTCTCCGCACGGCGGCGCTTCGGGAACCGGGGTACCGTCCAAGGCTCCTACACCGCGGGTGTCACGAACGATTATTACCAGGGTGGGTCCCGCTCCACCGGTTCGGGTAACGTTCCCGACCCATCCCAATTGCGCGCCTTCCGTGCCAATTCGGCGTTCGATGTCCGCCACCGTCTCTCCGTTTCGGGCGTCTACCGGTTCGGCACCCCGTTCCGCGAGAACCTGATCGCCAGGCACGTTCTGGGCGGTTGGGAGATCGGGTCGACCGTAATTGCGCAGACGGGAACGCCGTATTGGATCACCAACAACGCCGGGTTCAATCCCATTCGCGATGCCGCCGGGCAGGTGACCGGATTCCGTCCGTTGAGTGGCGACTACAATGCCGACGGTGTGAACTTCGATCTGCCGAACGTCCCCGCCAATTTCGTATCGAAACCGGATCGCGCGCAGTTCCTCGGCGCCAATGCCGGTAAACCCGCCTATGACGTGAACGCCATTACGGCGCCCGCCGTCGGCACGGTCGGTAACAGCCCGCGCAACGCTTTCCGGCAGCAGGGAGTGCTGGCTGTGGATGGCAGTGTTATCAAGAACAACCGGCTCCCGATGTTGGGTGAGGCCGGCAACCTGCAATTGAAGTTCGAGTTCTTCAACGCGATCAATCGCGTGAATCTTGGCAATATCAACAGTAACGTCGCCGATCCAAACTTCGGCCGCATTCTCGGGCAAAATGGGAGTGCCGGTCCGCGAACGGTTCAAATCGGAGCGAGGATTGCGTTCTAGCTGTTTGGTGTTTTTCTTGATGGCGGTGGCGCCGGTTTTCGCCGGCGTCGCCGCCATTCAGGACTTGATACGCGGCGGGCGCTATGCCGACGCCGTGGCGGCGTGTGACGCAGAGTTGAAGCGGGCGCCAGGGAATGCCGCATATCTGACATTGCGCGGCTTTGCACTGCGGGGCGCGGGCGACCCGGCTTCGGCGCTGCAGTCGCTACGAAGCGCATTGCAGTCGGCGCCCGGTTACGTGCCGGCCCTGCAGGCGGCTGCGCAATTAGAGTTTGAATCCAAAGATGCGCGGGCGCGCGCGACGTTGGAAACGATCGTCCGTCTGGACCCGTTGAACGAAACGGCGCGTGGGATGTTGGCGGAACTAGAGTTTACCGACGGCGACTGCGCGCGGGCCCTTCCCCACCTTGCCAAGGCGGGGAAGTCTCCGCTGAACCGTTGGCGACAGGGCGTTTGCTTTTTCAATCTCGAACGGTGGCGCGAGGCGGCAGCCGAGTTTTCGGCGCTGCTCCAGCTACGGGAACATGCGCCGACGCGGTTCAATCTGGCGCTGAGCCATTGGCGCGCAGGGGACGCGGCGGCAGCCCTGGACTCGCTGCGGGACCTGGACGATGCCGACGCTGCCAGCCTGCGTGCCGCGGCGCTTCGCGCTGGCAAGGACGTGCCGAAGGCGCTGGCTGTTCTGCAGGAAGCGGTGGGCCGGTACCCCAAGGACGAGCGGTTGCTGGTGGAACTGGCGCTGCTCTGCCTCGACCAGAACGCTGTGGAGTTGGGCGTGAAAGTGCTGGAAGCGGGAGTCGTCAACAACCCGGAATCGCCACGGCTGCGCACAGCACTTGGCGTGTTCCGCGTTCGCGCCGGCGACACCGGGCAAGGCGAATCCGATTTTGAGCAGGCTCGAAAAATGGCCCCGGCTAGCGGTTTGGGCCAGGTGGCCACCGCCTCCACGCTGATGCAAATGGGGATGGCCGGCGAGGCGGCGAAACTGCTGCGCCAGATGCCGATGGAGGATCCCATGGTGGCGTTGACGCTGGCACGGGCGTTGCACCAGTTGGGCGAGTGGGTGGAGGCGCGGAATCTGTTGGCGCGGGTGATCGCAAAGGAACCCTCCAATGCGGCCGCTCGAAGCCTACTGGGCCGGGCGCTTGCGCAGAACGGCGAAACACGGGCGGCTGTCCCCCAGCTTGAAACCGCGCTGCGGCTGGATGCGGCGGACCGCGCCGCCGCCTACCAGTTGGTGACTCTCTACAAAAAACTCGGCCGCCCGGCCGACGCCGCTCGCATGGCCGCCCGAGTGCGGAACTTGTTGGCGAACGAAAAGGCGGCGGACCTGGAAGCCCAGCGCTATCAGCTTTCGCTCACGCCGGCGAACGATTGAGTTCCCATTTGGCGATGGCTTCGGTGTGTACTTCGTCCGGTCCATCAGCCAAGCGAAGCGTGCGTGCGTTTGCCCACATGGCGGCCAACTCAAAATCCTGGCTCACTCCCGCGCCCCCATGGGCTTGAATGGCACGGTCCAACACCTTCAAGGCAACGTTTGGCGCCACCACTTTAATCATGGCGATCTCTGCGCGAGCGACCTTGTTGCCTACCGTGTCCATCATATAGGCGGCCTTCAGCGTCAGTAGCCGCGCCTGCTCCAGTTCCATGCGCGATTGGGCGATATGCTCCCGGATTGTGCCCTGCTCAGCGATTGCTTTGCCAAACGCCGAACGTGCCTTGACGCGCCGGCACATCATCTCCAGTGCCCGCTCACCAACGCCGATCAGGCGCATGCAGTGGTGGATTCGCCCGGGGCCCAGCCTGCCCTGGGCGATTTCGAAGCCTCGCCCTTCGCCCAATAGGAGATTGGAAACGGGAATCCGGACGTTTTCAAACGTGAGTTCTCCATGGCCATGCGGCGCGTGGTCGTACCCGAAAACAGTCAACATACGTTCCACTTTTACGCCGGCCGAATCCATTGGCACCAGAATCATGGATTGCTGTTTGTGCTTGGGTGCGGCGGGGTTCGTTTTGCCCATGAAAATGGCCACCCGGCAGCGCGGATCGCCCGCGCCGGAAGTCCACCACTTGCGTCCGTTCAGGATGTATTCGTCGCCATCGCGCTGGATGGAGCTCTCGATGTTGGTGGCGTCCGAGGATGCTACGCCAGGCTCCGTCATCGCAAAGCAGGAACGGATACTGCCGTCCAGGAGCGGACGCAGCCATCGCTCTTTGTGTTCCTCCGTGCCGTATCGTTCGATGACTTCCATGTTGCCCGTGTCGGGCGCGGAGCAGTTGAAGACTTCCGGGGCGAAGTGGACCCGGCCCATGATCTCGCAAAGTGGAGCGTATTCGAGATTCGTGAGGCCGGCGCCATGGGCACTCTCCGGCAGGAACAGGTTCCACAGGCCGGCGGCGCGCGCCTTTGGTTTCAGCTCCTCGATGATTGGAACGGGTTGCCACCGGCTGGCAGCCACCTGCTCATAGAAGAGTCTTTCGTTCGGGTAGATGTACTCGTCCATGAACGCCCGCAGGCGCCCCTGCAGGTCCCGCACCTTGGGCGTGAAATCGAAATGCATGGGTTATCTTCCAGTGAAATTTGGAGAGCGCTTTTCCAGGAAGTGGGCCACGCCTTCCTTGAAATCCTCGGAGGCCAGGCTGGCAAGCATTGCTTCTTCGGAGGCGAGCGTCGCTTCCTCCAGCGATTGGAACATTGCGTTATAGACCTGCTGTTTGATTACGGTCATCGACCTCGGGGAGGCGTTTCGGGCCAAATCCAGCGCGTAGCGGCGAACGGCCGGCATGAACTCCTCGTCCGGAATGACGCGGTTCACCAGGCCCATGCGAACCGCTTCGTCAGCGTCGATGATCCTTGCCGATAGCAAGAGGTCCAGCGCGTGGGCATGGCCAATCAGGCGCGGCAGCATCCACGCCATGCCGTATTCAGCGATCAGGCCGCGCCGGGCGAAGGCGGTGCCGAACTTGGCCTCCGGCGATGCGAAACGAAGATCGCAGTAGAGCGTCAGAATAAGGCCGAGGCCGACAGCGTGGCCATTGATGGCGGCAATCACCGGCTTGGTGAGCGAAGGAAAGTAAGAGTATTTGCGCTGAAAATCGGGGCGGGCATTCGTGTTGCCGGTGGCGGGCGCGTGGTGGCCCAGCGCGTGGCCTGCGCCCTCGGGAATCGAACCGGCTCCGGCAATCGATTGCAGAAGCGACATATCCGCACCGGCGCAGAAGCCGCGTCCCGCCCCTGTGAGGATGATGACCCGAGTCTCCGCGTCGGCCTCCGCTTGCGCAATAGCCGCCCGCACCTCGCTGTCCATTCTCGCCGTCCACGCGTTCAATTTTTCCGGGCGGTGCAGCGTAATGGTTGCGATGCGTTCAGACGTTTCAAAGAGGATTTCTGTGTAGCTCATCGGTGAGTCTTCCATTCGTCGCGGGTGAGATGAGGAACTTCGTTCATGCTGAACAGCCGAACCTGCCCGCCGCGTACGCGCAGAACGGTGATGGAAGCATTATGCAGCACTCCGGCTATGCGCAGGGCGCGCGCGTCGTGAATGTCCAGGGCGCGCCCTGCCCAGATGGCCGTTGGAGTGGCAGAAGTGAAGACGGCGATGTTGGCATCGCCATCGGCAAGCGGCGCGGTGCCCACGCGATCCTGAAACGCCGTCCAGGATTCCCCATCGTAGGGGAAGCGTCCGTGCAGCCAGGCGTCGACGATCTTCATGTCGCAACTAGTCCACCGGCGATGAATCTCCGCCGTTTCGTCAGCGGCATCCGCGCGGGCCTGTTGGCGCTGGGTTTCGAACTCCGCCCGAAAGGCGGGATCTGCGGCACAGAGTTGCGGCGCCATTGCATGATACACATGGTCGAGATCGAATTCGCGCCATGCTTCGTGAGTTTCGACGGCGGGAAACGGGCGGCCCGCTTCGCTGTAAGCCGAGGCCACTTCGGCCGCGGTCTGTTTCTGCCTCTCCATGCCGCCGCAATAGGCGGCGTCAAAGACCAGGCCCCGGGCTGCAAAGTACTCGCCAAGCAGTCGGGCCTGCCGCTGCCCAAGCGCGGAAAGCGTGTCGTAGTTTTGCCGGGTTCCGGCTTGGCCATGGCGGATCAGGTAGATTTGACTCATGCGTGTCTCTGCGCGAGTTCGGCGGCCAGTAGCACCAGTGCGTTGGCGCGATTCCCAAAGTCCTGGAACCGTTTGTCGGCAGTTTGGCCGCGGTGGTAGCGAAGATAAATTTGTTGCACGATAACGGCGAGCTTGAAGACGCCAAGCACCTCGAAATACCCGATTTTCCCAACGTCGTATCCGGTTATCCGTTCGTAGTGCTCCAGCAACCCGGTTCGGGAGAACCATCCCGGTTCCAGCGTAAGGGCCGGGATTCCCGCGGTCCGTACGTCCGGCCGATTTACCCAGCACCAATAGGCAAGCGTGAGTCCGAGGTCGGCCAGTGGGTCGCCGATGGTTGCCATTTCCCAATCGAGAACGGCGGCCACGCGCCCGGGCGCCAGCATCACGTTATCCAGTTTGTAGTCGTTATGGACGATAGTGGCGCGCCCGCCCCGCGGCAAGTGATTTTCAAGCCACGCAACAACGTCTTCCATCAGCGGGAGTTCCTCCGTCTGCGCCCGCCGCCAACGGTCCGCCCATCCTCTCACTTGCCGTTCCACAAAGCCTTCGGGCCTGCCGATCGCAGCGACATCACCGGTCAACGGGACGGAATGGAGGCGGGCCAGGCTGTCAACGAAAAGCGCGCTGATTTCGGCTGGCGTGTCCGGCAGTTCAACTGGAATACTGTCACGAAGGATGTGGCCGCGCCGGCGCTCCATCAGGAAGAACGTGGAGCCGGTCACCTGCGGATCTTCGCAAAGCCGGAACACCTTGGGCGCCTCCGGAAAGTGCGGGTGGACAGCGGAGAGTACGCGAAACTCGCGTGCCATATCATGCGCCTTCGGAGCAATGGGCCCAAGCGGAGCGCGTCGAAGAACGTATTCTCCATCAGTGGTTCGAATCAGGTAGGTAAGGTTGGAATGGCCGCCGGGAAACTGCTCTACGGCGACAGGCGCCCCAATCCAGGCCGAGAGATTCGCCACGTTCAGTTCTTCGCCTTGGCGGACGGCGGCTGTGTCCGAATGCACGATGTTAGTTTACCCGCGTTTCACGGCGACGGCTCACCTTAAGCTCTTTCGAAACTTGGGAACAATGTACTCCTGCGTGTAACGGTCGTGCCGGCGTAATGCTTCCATCGCTTCTGCCATTCGCATCTTCTTGACGATCTCACGCAGTTGCTCAACGCCCGTTTTGGCCCACGCGGCCCGTTCGGCGGCGGTGGCCGGCAAGTCATTATCTCGGCCGTGGGACATCACATCGGGAACCCATGAGCCCAGCGTGAGACTGCCGGAAAAGCCCAGCTTGCCCAATGCAGCGAGCCCCTCGTTCTGGGGCACCGGCGCGGCCGGACCTGACTCCTTTTGGCCGTAGTCACCCCGCAGCGGCAAGTCCTCAATGTGGCCGGCTATCGAGTGCGCCCCGTAGAGCGTCCGGCTGCGCTGGCCGGCGGTGAGTTGCAGGCGCGGAAGATAGGTGTCCATGTTGATGTATAGAATCGGGACCTGCGTTTCCTCGAAAAACTCGCGGACCATCGTTCCAACCGTGAGCGGTGCCGGGCCATGGCTGGCGGAGATGTACACCTGGCGGCGGAATCCCTGGCGGAGAAGTGAATGGGCGAGTTGCTTTAAAAACACGGTGCCCGCCTGCGGCGTGTTCGCGATCGAGGAAGGCGCGAGCGTAGTGGTTCCTGGGTACGACCACATCAGGCCAGGCATGTAGAGGCCGCCCGTTTCCTCGGCCATCAGTTTTGCATAGGCCAGCGGCCAGGTGTAATCCCTGTTGCTCGGCTGGATGCCGTTGGTTTCCACGGCGCCCACTGGGACGAAAATGATATCCGTGTTCTTCAGCGCCTCAGCCACCTGGACCTGGCTGAGGCGGGTGAAGTCTCGGGTGTGAAGCGGGCGAACCTGTGCGGCGGTAATGAGGGAAAGCGTGAACAAAGCGATTAGGGCGAGCGGCATGGGTGGACACTATGATATGAAATTGGGGATGCGGTCGTATTGGCTACTTTTGTGCGTGTTGTGTGTCCACGCGCAGCGTGCTCCTCTTTTCAAGGACGAGATTCTGCCGGTGCTCGAGAAGAGTTGTACCAAGTGTCATGGCCCGCAACAAAAGATGGGCGGGCTGGACCTGAGCACCTTCACGGGCGTGATGAAGGGAGGCGCGAGCGGCCCCGCCATTGCACCCGGGAAACCCGGCCGAAGCCTGCTGTGGACGATGATTGAGTCCAACAAGATGCCGATGGGCGGTGCGCTGACGGCGGCGCAGAAACAGTTGATCAAGACCTATATTGAACAGGGTCGCTTTCCGGCAGGGGAGACAGATTCGGAGCGGGCGGCGAAAGACGCCAAGCGCATAACGCCAGAGGCCCGGCAGTGGTGGTCTTTTGTGGCGCCGGTAAAGCCGGCGCTGCCGGAGGTGAAGGGAACGGCGCGGACGGACATTGACCGGTTTGTGCTGGCGAAATTGGAAGAGAAGGGATGGCGCATGCAGCCGGAGGCGGACCGCGTCGCGCTGCTGCGGCGGGCTTATTTCGGGTTAATCGGTCTGCCGCCTACTCCCGCTGAGGCCAAGCAATTCCTGGAAGATACAACGGCGGGTGCATACGAAAAACTGGTGGACCGGCTGCTCGCCTCTCCCCGCTATGGCGAGCATTGGGGGCGCCATTGGCTGGACATCGCGGGCTACTCCGATACGCGTGGAGATGCCGGGGATTCGGAACGGGAAGTGTCGTGGAAATATCGCGACTATGTGATTCAGGCGTTCAACAAGAACAAGCCGATCAATCGCTTCCTGCTGGAGCAGTTTGCCGGAGACCAATTGGTGAACTACAAGCACAACGCGGTGCCAACGCCGGAACAAATCGAACCCCTAACCGCCACCGGCTTCTTAAGAACGACGGCCGATATCACCGACAACCAGACAATCTATGAAGTTGACAAGTACTTTGACGCGCTGCAGAAAGCGATGGAGACCAGTCTGTCGTCCGTGCTGGGACTGTCCATCGGGTGCGCGCGCTGCCATGACCATAAGTTTGACCCTCTGTTGCAGCGCGACTATTATAAGTTGACTGCTGTCTACCAATCGGTTTGGGATCCGGAAAACTGGCTGGCCGGAAGTCTGAACTTCGGACCGTGGCCGAGCCGCATGGTGCTGGACATGGCACCGGACCAGCGTGAAGCGTGGATCAAGGATGTCACGAGCAGCGGCGCGAAACTGCTGCGGCGGAAAGATGACCTGCTGGAGGCGACGTATCAGCGGTTCCGCGCGGAGTTGAAGGCGGGCAGGGAAATGCCAGCCGAGCGCCGGGCACAGATCCGGCAGGCGATTGAAAACGATCCAGACCTGGAAGTGGACCGGAACGCGCCACGGGACGGCATCAGCGATGAGGAACTGGAAAAACGCTTTCCGGAGTTCGCGGGCTGGAAGGCGGAGATCGTCACGCTGCGCGCGAACCGGCGCAAGAAGCAATCGGCGATTGATCCCAACTACATTGAAGCCGCCTGGGACGTGTCGAAGACCCCGTCGCCGACCTACATTTTGCAGCGCGGGAACTACTTGTCCCCGGGCGCGGAAGTACAGCCCGGATTGCCCACGGTGCTCGATCATCCGGAGAAGCCGCTTGTGTTTCCCGATCCGCACGCGCATGCGGACTGGAACCACACCGGACGCAGGCTAACGCTTGCCAATTGGCTGGTATCGCGAGAAAACCCTCTTGTGGCCCGTGTGTTCGTGAACCGGGTATGGCAGTTTCATTTCGGCGAAGGACTCGTGCGCAGCGTCGACGATTTCGGGCGTCAGGGCGACAAGCCCACCCATCCGGAGTTATTGGACTGGCTGGCCGTCACGTTCCAGGAAAAGGGCTGGGATCTGCGGTGGCTAACCAAGCAAATTATGCTGTCGCAAGTGTACCGGCAGAATTCGGCGGAGGTGCCGGAGTATCTGGCCGCTGACCCATCGTCGAAACTGCTGTGGCGCAAGCCGCCGCTTCGGCTGGAGGCGGAGACAATTCGCGATTCGATGCTGCAGGTGAGCGGGTTGCTCCGGACCAAGATGTTCGGCCGCCAGGAGCCAATCAAGCGCGGACACGATGGGCAATGGCTGGAAGACGCCGAAAAGGGCGACGCAAACCGGCGCAGCCTATATCTGCAGCAGTCACGCACGCGGCCTGTGGCGTTCTTGCATGCCTTCGACGCGCCGACGATGACCGCCGATAACCAGACGCAGCGGTTCCGTTCGGCGCTGCCGTCCCAGTCCCTGGCGCTATTGAATAACCCGCTGCTGCTTCGCGCCACCAAGGCGTTCGCCAACCAATTACTGGAGCAGAGCAAGGGTGATATGGAACAAGCATTGCGATTGGCGGTGAGCACAGCCTATACCCGCTCGCCCACGGACCGGGAACTTGCCATTGGGCGGCAAGCCGCCTCCGCCGGGCCCGAAGGGTTGCGGTTGTTTTTGCAGGCCCTGTTTGGGGCGAACGATTTTCTGTACAGCTATTGAGGAGATGACGCTATGAAACGATTTCTATCCCGCCGGCAGGCACTGCAGGAAGCCGCTCTCGGTTTCGGTGGCTTGGCGCTGAATTCGATGATGGCGTTCGGCGCCGCGCCCCGGGCGTACGACCTGCGCGTGAAGAAGCCGCACTTTGCGCCGAAGGCCAAGAATGTCATCTTCATCTACGTTGGCGGGGGCCCCAGCACCATCGACATGTTCGACCCCAAGCCGGTGCTGAAGAAATACGATGGCCAGGCGGCGCCATTCGAAATCAAAGGGCGCGCGCTGAATGGGTCCCAGCAAGTAATGGCCAGCCCGTGGCCGTTTACCAAATGCGGGCAGAGCGGGCGCGAGATTTCGAATCTGTTGCCGCATTTTCAAAAGGTAGTGGACAAAGTATCCTTCGTGCGGTCGATGACCACGGACCGGATCGACCATTCGACGGCGCAATTCACTTTCGTCACCGGGCGTGGGTTCACGGGTTTCCCGAGTATCGGGGCGTGGGTGAACTACGCGCTAGGCTCTGAAAACCAGAACATGCCCGGCTATATTGCGCTCGGCGAGGGTGCAAGCATCGGAACCCGCGCGCACTCGGCGGCATGGCTGCCTCCGGTTTACAGCGGCACCGCCATGCGGGCCGACGCGCAAGCGCCGATCTACGACATCAAGCGCCCGGAAAGCATGACTGCCGAACAGCAGGTGAAACTGCTGGAGATGGTAAAAGCGCTGAACCGTGAGCAGAAGGCGCATCACCCGCTGGACCAAGACCTGGAGGCACGGATTGCCAACTACGAACTGGCCGCGCGGATGCAGGTGGAGGCGATGCGCGTGGCCGACCTGTCGGCCGAAACCGAAGAGACACGGAAGCTGTATGGGTGCGATGACAAGGCCTCCGGACAGTTTGGGAAGCACTGCCTGATGGCCCGCCGCCTGGTGGAAAGCGGCGTTCGATTCGTGCAGATCTATGGCGGCGGCGGCTGGGACACGCACAGCAGCATTGTTCCGCAGTTGCCTGGTTTGTGTCACTACATTGATCAGGGCATGTCAGCGCTGCTGGCCGATTTGGACCAGCGCGGCATGTTGAACGACACGTTGGTCGTTTGGAGCGGAGAATTCGGACGACTGCCGACCATTGAGGCGCGGACATCTTCGCCTGGCCGCGACCACAACCCATACGGTTTCAACATGTGGATGGCCGGCGCCGGTGTGAAACGCGGCTACGACTTAGGCGCGACCGATGAACTGGGCTACGCCGCCGTGCCGGAAGACCGCGTGGGCCACGCCGATATCCATGCGACCATTCAACATCTGTTGGGCCTGGACTACCAAAAGAACACGTTTTTCTATGAAGGCCGCGACGAATCGTTGGTGGGTGTGACACCGGCGCGAGTATTGAAAGAGATTCTGGCGTAGGAGCATTGCATGAACAACCAGGTAAATCGGCGAAGCCTGCTTGCGGGCTGTTTGATGACCCCGGCGCTGGCCGCCGCCACGGGCGGCGAAGTGCGGCGAAGCGCGGGAACGCGAATCAAGATCGGCTTGAACGCGTATTCCTTCAATAAGCCCCTGATGGCTGGGAAAATGAACGTTCACGACGTCATCGATTACTGCGCCAAACAGCAGATCGACGGCGTGGATATGACGGGCTACTACTTCAAGGGGTACCCGCAAGTTCCTTCCGACGAAGTCATCTATTCCCTGAAGCGCCATGCTTTTTTGAACGGTGTCACCATTACCGGCACCGGTGTACGTAACGACTTCGCGCTAACCGATCCTTCGAGCCGTCGCGGCCATGTGCAACTGGTCAAGGACTGGGTTGACGTCGCCGCCAAACTTGGCAGCGACATGGTGCGCGTCTTCGCGGGCAAGGAAGTGCCGAAGGGCTATACATTTGAACAGGTACTGGATTGGATGATTCCGGCATTCCAGGAATGCGCCGAATATGGCCGCAAGAACGGCGTAATCATTGGCTTGCAGCATCACGACGACTTTCTGAAGACTGCCGATGAAACGATCCGCGTCGTGAAAATGGTCAACTCCGATTGGTTCAGCGTGATCCTGGATGTGGGCAGCCTGCGCCAGGGCGATCCTTATACCGAGATCGAAAAGCTGCTGCCCTATTCGAGCAATTGGCAAATTAAGGAGCACGTCTGGTACGGCACGAAGAAGGTGGAAATCGACCTGCCGCGCGTTCGATCCATCATCGACAAAGTGGGCTATCGCGGCTTCACTCCCATCGAAGCCTTAGGAGAGGGCGATCCCGCTGAGGTCGTCACCGCCTTCCTCAATAAAGTTCGAAAAGCGTTTAGTTAACGGTCACTTCAACTCAAAAAAACCGAAGAAGAAGAGACACGCCGCCTGTGCCTTGGCTACACCACGCGCAGACCCGATAATCGTCCCGTGGTCGCGCACGTCCCCATCGTTTTCCACCTTTCCGCGCAGGGTTCCGTTCACGCGGACGTCGCCGTCGGGCTCCACCTTGCCAACGATGGAACCATGCTTGCGAATGGTGCCGTCGGACTCAATCTTCCCGATCAGACTGCCTTTCACGCGGATATCGCCGCCACTCTCAAATCGGCCCACTAGCGAGCCGTGGATCCGGACATCGCCGCTCGATTCCACACTGCCGACAAGAGTGCCGCGCAGCCGGATGTCCCCGGCCAGCAACGTGGCCGAAAGGATGGAGAAAAGCAAAAACGCTCTTGCGAACATGCCCACTACGCTAACAGTTCCCTGATGAGTTCGCCGCCTGTCTGGCTGAGCTGTTTCTCCCGCCCGGCGTGCAGGTAGCGGAGCTTGGAATCGTCGAGCCCTAATAAATGCAGCAGCGTGACGTGAAAATCGCGAATCGGATGGACGGCTTCGGTACCCTTCAGCCCTGTCTCATCCGTCGCGCCGATGATGTGCCCAGCCTTCACGCCTCCGCCCGCCAGCCAGCATGTCATAGCCGTTGCGTTGTGATCCCGTCCCCACGCTTCGCCGCCGCCGCGAATGCCGTTGTCCGGGCTGCGTCCGAACTCGCCGCTCCATACGACGAGCGTCTCATCCAACAGGCCCGTGCGTTTAAGGTCTTTTAGGAGCGCGGCGACCGGGCGGTCTATGGCGCGAATCCGCGCGCCGTGCGCGTTTTGAATGTAGTCATGTGAATCCCAGCCCATGACAATCACCTGCACGAATCGCACCCCCGCGGCCACCAGCCGTCGCGCCAACAGGCACCGCCGGCCAATCGCGTCTTCGTCTTTGTTCGCGCCGCCAATGCCGTACATGGCCAGCGTCTCCGCCGTTTCTTTGCCGATGTCGAGCACACGGGGCATCTCCGCCTGCATCCGGAACGCCAACTCGTAGCTCTCCACGCGTGCCGCCAGTTCAGCGTGGGCTGGATGCCGTTGTTGGTGCCTTGCGTTCAACTCCTTCAATAGATCAAGGGTCGCCCGTTGATTCTCTGCCGTCACGCCCGCAGGGGGCGCCATATCGAGAACCGGCGCGCCGGTTGGGCGTAACGGCGTGCCTTGATGAACTGCGGGTAGAAAGCCGTTCGACCAATTGGCGGCACCGCCTTGCGGATAGGCCGTGTCGGGCAGGACAACGAAAGATGGCAGGTTTCTGTTCACCGTTCCGAGTCCATACGATGTCCACGCGCCGATGGCCGGGTCGCCGCCAAACTGTGTCCCGGTATTGAGGTGATACAGCGCCGTGGGGTGGTTGACGCTCTCCGCCCGCAGACCGCGATAGAAACAGACATCATCCACCACGCCCGCGAACTGCTCAAACAGGCTATTGATCTCAATTCCCATTTTCCCGGCCCGGCGGAACTGGAACGGCGATTTGACATAGTAGCGCTCGCCAGTGTTCATGTTCGCTTCGAACTTGTTGCGCTCTTTCTGGAACTTCGTCATGTGAAGCGCGTCGAGCCGGGGTTTGGGGTCGAAGGTATCGATGTGGCTGGGGCCGCCCTCCATCAGCAGGAAGATGCAGTTCTTGGCTTTCGCCTTGTGGTGCGGGCCTTGCGCGGCCATCATGGCCGAAAGCGCGACCGAGCCCAAACCCATGGCGGAGCCGAAAAGCAGATCGCGGCGCGAAGGGGTGACGATGCGCATGCTGTTAGTAGACATAGGCGAACTCGTTGGAGTTGAGGAGTGCCAGGACGACGCCCGCAAGCGCGCGCGTGGCCGGAGAAACTTCGCTGGGATGAAGGTTGTGTTCGTAGACGGCCGGGTCCTCCTGGTGAACAAACCGGTGTTGCGCTCCGGTGAGTTCACTGGTGATCGTGTGGACGACGGGACTTGCGGCGGGACGCGGCGCCGCGGGGTTGGCGCTGTGCAGTTTGCTAAGCCGCTCCAGCGAGGCAAGGGAGGCCTTCTCTTCTGCCGTGTCCGGAACCCGCCCGAGCACGCGTTGAAAAAGAGTGCGAATCTGCTGCCGCCGCGGCTGGTTCTGGAGCTTGGCTGCCAGCGCCAGCGCCATGTCGTGTACGAAATGGCCGTTAAACAAAGCGAACGCCTGCGTCGGTACCGTGGCCGTGTCCCGGCGTTCGCAGGACAAGTCCAGGCTCGGCGCGTTGAACACCTCCAGCAACGGGTCCACCAGGCTGCGCTGCTGGAATGTATAGATGGTCCTGCGATTGCGGTCCCGCTTGGACGCCGATGCCCGATACGCCGGCGCCAGCGATCCCATGCGATGCTGCGCTTGCCGGGCTACATCCTCATTGATCTGCGGAAACGTGCCGGGCCCGCCGGCGTCCAGACTCAGCTCTCCAGTCACCGCGAGAATGCTATCGCGCAATACCTCGGCCTCCACGCGTCTCGGGGTGAACTCCGCGCTCCGGTACGCCGCCGAACTGAGAATTGCACGATGGAGCCATTTGATGCTCCACCCGTTTTCGATGAAGCCCGCCGCCAGCCAATCCAACAGCGCCGGATTGCTGGGCTTCTTTCCCATTTTTCCAAAGTTGCTGGCGTCCGCCGCCAGCCCCTCGCCGAAATGATACTGCCATACGCGGTTCACCATCACCCGCGCGGTTAGCGGGTTTCGACCATCGGCAATCCACTGCGCAAGCGCAGCCCGCCGTCCGGCGGTGGTTTCGGGAATTGCTGCCGAAGGGTAGTTCCCGTACCGTTCCAGCAGGCTCAAAACCCCTGGAGTCACCTTCTCCGCCGGAGCCTGAATATTCCCGCCAGGCAAAATGTGAACGGCCGGCGCTTGATAGGCAGCCGCCTTTGGATATCGCAGGTTCGGCCCGCCGTCGTTTGCGCCGTCAATCGGGCCGCTGGCCACGGCAAACGCCTTTGGTTCGAAGCGGTCGAGCGATTCCTTGTACAAAGCCGTGTGCTTCTGGTACAGCTTGAACTCTTCGAACAGTTCCGGGTCCTTCCGTTTCTTGTTCTCTGCGTTCAGCGCTTCCATCTTTTGCCTGGCCCGCGCAGCGACGTTCTGCAAGTGAACCTTGGCCGTGTTGACGCCCGCAATGTTCTCTTCCGGCAGGAACGGCAGCGCCGGCCGGACAAACTCGGTAGATGCGAACACGGCCTGGAAGCGGTAGTAATCCTTCGTTGGCAACGGATCGAACTTGTGATCGTGACATCGCGCGCAGCCCAGTGTCAATCCGAGGAAAGTCACACCCGTTGCGTTCGTCACATCGTCCAGGAACATCTGCCGCGTCACCGCTTCCACCGACATGCCCGTGTGCTCCCACGGGCCCATGCGCAGAAAACCCGTTGCGATTCGGGCTTCAGGGTTGTCAGGGTACAGTTCGTCCCCGGCGATCTGCTCGCGAATGAATTGGTCGTAGGGCTTGTCCTGATTCAATGCGCGGATCACATAGTCCCGATAGCGCCACGCGTTGGGCCGTTCAAAATCGTTGGAATACCCGCTCGTGTCCGCATAGCGAACCACGTCGAGCCAGTGGCGGCCCCAACGTTCCCCGTAGCGCGGGCTGGCCAGCAGCAGCTCAATCAGCTTTGGCCACGCGTCGCTGGACTTGTCGTTGAGGAAGCGGTCAATCTCCTCCGGCGCCGGCGGCAGCCCGGTCAGGTTAATCGTTACACGCCGAATCAACGTGCGCCGGTCCGCCGCCCGGCCGCCCGGCGCAAAGGAGTCGATGCTCTTGGTCTTGTCCAACTTGGGCAGCGGACGAAACGCCCAAAGGTCTTCCGGCTTGTAGTTGTTCCAGGCGTCTGTCCGCAGAGCAGCCCACGGCGCGCCCCCGTCAATCCACGCGCGAATTGCTTCCACTGTCTCCCGAGGCAATCGTTTGGACGGATCGCCGGGCGGCATCTGCATACCGTCTTTCGCTTCGATCATTCGGAGCAACAGACTTTCAGAGGCGCGCCCTGGAACGATGGCCGGCCCGCGCGCACCGCCCGTAAGCATTGCTTCTCTGGTCCGCAAATCGAGACGGCTCAGCTTCATCGATTCACCATGGCACCCTTGGCATTCCTTCACCAGCGCCGGTTGAATCCGCGTCGCAAACAGGCTTGCCGCGTCCTGTGCGTGGATCAGCGATACGAATGGGAACAGCCAGATAAATCGCATACGATTCAAGCCCTGGTGAGAATTAGATACCGCACATCGGCAACCTGCTTGCCGGGAATCGCCGTGGCGCGAAGCGTCATCGCAGAACGGCCCTTCGCCAGCGTTAGCATTCCCAGTCGAATGGGCCGAAAATCCTTCACATACGATTCAGCGCCACGGTCCACACGGTCGTCTTTCCTGCCCTCGAGTGGCGGATCGTGGGCAATATTTATGGAACCGCTAACGCTGCTAGTTCCATGGCTTAACTCCACGGTGGATCCGATATCGGCGGCCGGGCACGTGTAGTAAAGCTCCGCCGCGTAGTCGCCGTCTTGCAAGACCTCCACGTCCCATGTGATGCGGTCGTCCGTGCTCGTCCAATTCGTGAAGAACGAGCAGTTCGGCGCCCGCCCGCTGCGCTGGATGCGGCCATGCCCGTTGCCGTCACGGGCCGGCAGCCACGTGACCGCCGCGAAGCCCACCGGGTATGGCCGGTCGTCGGGTACGAACTTCAACTCCGCCGCGAAGCGCGCGGCCGCCTTGCGCAAACGTGTCACTTCCTCCGGCCGTTCCACAGCCACGTTCCGCGTCTGATTCGGGTCGGCCATCATGTCGTAGAGCCTTCCTTCGGCATCCAGCCGGTACTGCTGCGTTCGAACACTTACCCGGTTGCGCCACTGTGAAAAGATCATCCGGTCCGGCCACTCCGGAGCTTCTTTCTCCAGCAGCGGTTTCAAGCTAACGCCGTCAAGGGGCTTCGGCGCCGTCCACTTCACTCCGGCCAGATCCGTCAGTGTCGGCAATATATCGATAGCCCCGGCAATCTGTTTCACCCGATGCCCGCGCTTAACGCGGCCAGGCCAGCGAATCAAAAACGGCGCGCGCACACCGCCTTCGTCCACAGTGCCTTTGCGGCCCTTCATGCCGCCATTCCATCGCCAGCCGTTGGGGCCGTTGTCACTGAAGTAAATGACAACAGTGTTCTCCGCCAGCTTCCAATCCTTCAATTTCGCCAGCACCCGCCCCACGTTCCAGTCGATGTTCTCACACATCGCCAGCGCCGCCCGCGTGTGCTCCAGTTCTTCCAGCTTTGGGTCCGTTGCCCGCAACGTCAACTCCGCGCCGCTGAACTTCTTGTAGAACTTGTCGGGCACCTGCATCGGCGAATGCGGGCTGTTGTAAGGTATGTAGCAGAAGAAGGGCCGGGAACGGTTCTGGCCGATAAAGTCGATCGCGCGGTCCGTCAGGTCGTCGATAATATAGCCATTGCCACGAATCATCTTGCCATTGTGGTCGAGTTCCGGGGTGAAGTACTGTCCCCAGTGGCCGGAGGTGAAACCGTAGAACTCCTGGAAGCCGCGGAAATTCGGATGGTATGGCGGTTGCGTCCCGTTGTGCCACTTGCCGAAAATTCCCGTCGTGTAGCCCGCTTCGCGAAACACTTCCGCAATGGTTCGTTCGCCGATGTTCAGGCGCTCTTCGCCCGTGCTGACACCGCGCACGCCGCCACGCGCATGGTAGCGGCCCGTCATGAATTCGGCCCGCGTGGGCGCGCATACCGCGCAGACATAGAAACGTTCAAACAGTGCTCCATCGCGCGCCAATGAATCGATGTTTGGTGTCTTCAGGTTCGTGTTGCCGTGAACGCTCAGGTCGCCCCAACCCTGGTCGTCCGCCAGGAGGATCACCACATTGGGCCGCTTCGGTTGCGCGAAGAGCGGGACGGCGGCGGCTGCGAGAAATTGACGGCGCGAGAGGGGCATTGAGTTACGTTATATCAGGAGCCGGGGGGCGTACGAGCGTCACCAGCGCGAGTGTCGCCAGCAGGGGTACCAGGCTGGCGGTGATCAGCACCGGCTCAAAAGAATAGCGGTCCGAAACGACTCCGGTGAGATACGTGGCAAGGATTGTGCCCACGCCGGCTCCGGTTCCGCTCAGTCCGCTTACGGAAGCTACGGAGCCTGTCGGGTAGAGGTCTCCCGGCAGCGCCAATACGATGGTGGAAAAGCCTGCATAGGCCAGCGTCGATGCGGCAAAGCAGCCCACCATCACGGCAAACGAATCGGTGAATGCCGCGCCGGCCAGCGTCGCCATGCCCAATCCGCAAACGGCCGCCACCAGCCGCCGCGACCGCTGTGTCTCCCATCCCCGCTGAATCAAGTAGCTTGACAGTCCGCCACCGGCGAAGTTGCCAATGTCAGCCGCCAGGAATGGAACCCAAAACGCCAGCAGGCTCTGCTCCGGCTGATAGCCCTTCGATACCAAATAGATGGCAAACCAATCCGTGATGAAGAACCACACCGGGTCCGTAAGCGCCTTCGACAGCACAATGCCCCAGGTAGTTGGCTGCCGCAGAAGTGTTGTGTACGGCAGACTCTTTTCGCCTGTGGGTGCGCGGTCCGCGCGATTCGTCAAAATGTCCGTGCGTTCCGCGTCAGAAATCCGCGGGTGTGCCTCCGGTGCATGGTACAGCCAGCGAAAGAGCGGAATCCACAACAGCCCCAGGAGGCCCGTTATAACGAACGCCGGTCGCCAATCGTTGAAAAAGCGATACACGGCGTAAACCAAAAACGGCGCCACCGCACCGCCAATTGCCGAACCGCTGTCGTAGATCGCAACCGCCCATCCACTCTCTCTTCGAGGGAACCACTCGGAAACGGTCTTTGCCGCGCCGGGCCAGTTTGCTGACTCTCCAGCGCCCAGCAGGAATCGAAAGGCCGACAGGCTCGTCAATCCGCTGGCAAGCGACGTAGCCATCGCCGTCAACGAATAGAAACCCACCGCAAATGGCAGTCCGCGCCGAATGCCCACGCGATCCAGCCACCGACCGGATACAGACTGCCCAATCGCATAGGCAACGCGAAACGAAATAATCAGCAGCGCGAACGTCGTATTGTTCCATTGGAATTCGGCCTTGATGTACGGCGCCAGGACCGAAAGTGTCTGCCGGTCAATGTAGTTGATGACAGTGGAAAGGAACAACGCGCCTGCGATCCACCAGCGGAGATGCGGGATTGGTTTGGTCATGCCCAGGTAACTACGTTACTGTGATGGGACATGTCTTGTCGTGTCCTGGTGACAGGAGTCAGTGGATTTGTGGGTGGCGCCTTCGGCGCGCATCTGCGTTCCCTTGGCGGATATCACGTCACCGGAATCAGCCGCGGCGCGCCCCGCGCTGGTGCCGTGGATGAGTTTCACCGCTGGGACCTGACCCGGCCATTGTCCGGCCTGGCCGGCCCTTTTGACGTGATCGTCCACGCCGCGGCTCTATCCGCGCCCTGGGGCGCGCCCTCCGCCTTTCAGGCCCAAAATGTTCTGGCTACGCGGAACATGATCGCTTTCGCTCAACGCTCCGGCTGCCAGAAATTTGTGTTCATCTCTTCCAGCAGCGTTTACTATCGCCACGGAGACCAACTCGGAATTACTGAGGAAACGCCGTTTCCCGCAGTGCCGATTAATCAATACGCGGCCACCAAAGTGGAGGGCGAGCGGCTGGTTCGGGAGAGTGGACTGCACACAGTAATCCTCCGTCCCCGCGCTGTCTTTGGGCCTGGCGATACGGTGCTCTTCCCGCGCATTCTGCGCGCGGCCCGTAAAGGCGTGCTGCCGCGCATGAAGCGTGCCGATGGCGCCGCGCCGCTCGGTGACGTAATCTACATTGAAAACCTAAGCCACTACATCGAACGCGCCATCGCCCTGCCCTGTACCGGCGCATTCAACCTCACCAACAACGAACCGGTGGACCTGTTCCGCTTCCTGCGCGACGTGATCAGCCGGCTGGGACTCCGGCCCGCCGAACGCGCCGTGCCTGTGCCACTGGCCTTCGCCATTGCCGGCGCCATGGAGTGGGGCTCGCGCCTTTTCGGCGGCTACCGGGAGCCGCCCATCACACGATTCGGCGTGGAAGTCATGGCCTACTCAAAGACGTTCCATGTTGCGCGGGCCGTCGAGACTTTTGGGCCCCCGCCGGTTTCGCTCGTCGAAGGCGTGGAGCGGTTCGTCCAATGGCAGCGTTAGCCACCGTCTTCCTCCTGTTGTTCGCCGTGCGGTTTGGCCTGGCCTGCTCATATGCCCGCCGCCGTTTCGGCCATGCCCGCCCGTCTGGTCCCGCGGCCATTCTGCAGCCAATTCTCTCCGGGGATCCGCTGCTGGCCGCCACCCTTGCTGAAAACGCCGAAACGCTGCGCAATGAACGGCTGTACTGGCTGGTTGACGATGACGATCCAGCCGGACAGAGCGCCGCCGAGGGCGGCATTGCCCAAGTGGTCACGGGCCCGGCGCCGCGAGACGGCCAGAACCCGAAGGCGGTGAAACTGGCGCGTGCCTTGGCGCTGGTTGCGGAGCCCACCGTCGTTGTGCTCGATGACGACACGCGAATCGGGAACCTCGAACTGGATCGTCTGCTTGCCTCGCTGGAGATAGCGGACCTCGTCACCGGACTCCCTGTATTCGTCTCCGGTGGCTCAATCTACGAGCGTTTCGTGGGCGGATTCGTGAACGGTAACGCACTGCTCACCTACCTGCCCGCCGCCTCTGTTGGAACGCAACACACAATCAACGGCATGATCTACGCTGCGCGAACGGAGGAACTCCGTGCGTTGGGCGGCTTTGCTGCGATTCAGACCCAGCTTACCGACGACTACGCCATGGCCCAGCTTTTCGAACGCAACGGCCGGAGAATTCTGCAAACGGCCGTGTGTGTACGCGTCGGCATGACCATCCGCGACGCCGCCCACTGCGGCCGCGTGCTGCGGCGATGGTTTCTCTTTGCAAACCGCTACTTGCGGGATAACGCCGGCTTGCCATTACTGCTGCTCGTTGGACTGCCCTCTGTTCTGCCACTCGCCGGGGTTGTTTTCGGCTGGCCATGGTTCGTGCTGCTCGCCGGAAAGGCCGCGATGAACCGCTGGCTACTGTGGCGAGTTGCCGGCATAAGCAGCGGCATCATGGACGTTGTCTTTGAAGTACTGGCGGATGTCCTCTCGCCGCTCTTCTATCTTTCCGCGCTTGTCCGGCCGCATGAACTGCGTTGGCGCAGCCGCCGGATTGCGATGGATGGGGAACGGATCCGGTATCGATGAACGCATATCTACAGCGCCTGGCCGCGGCCTCCGCCACGCTGCCGCCGGCGGAGTCCAGAATTGTCCTGCTCACCGGGCAAAGTTCGTTCACCACCTCCGCGCTTAGCCCGGCGCAGATCGCGTTCCTGCGGGAAGTGGCGCCACCGGGTTGCTCGGTTGTGGAGCGCGGGTTCCCTTTTGATCCTTCGTTCGACGGCGTGGGTTTCTCCAGTACGGGCATCATCGGCGCCTCCTGGCGCAATGCCCGGCAGGTTTACTGGGCGCTTCACTCGCAACGTTTTCAGCAAGCCGTGGCCATGCGTCTGCAAACGGTGTTGGACTCGACCCGGCGCCGGCTGGTCATCGTCACGGGAAGCTGCGGGTTGCAACTGGCAAATGCCGCCTGGCCGCATTTGGGCCTGCCGCCCCAGCTTCGAATAGACGTCATCGCACTAGGCCCGGCTTGCTTCGGCGGCCTTCACCTGCCGGCGCAGATCGTGCGTGGCCGTCGCGACGTGTGGAGCCGGATATTCTATGGAGACCGGGTAGACCATGTTTGTGGATGCGGTCATCTGGAATACTGGGAATCGGAAGAGGCGCGTGTGCTGGTGCGAGGGCTGCTGCGATGAAACGAATCGTGTTCGTGGCGCCGCCTTTTGCCGGGCATCTGAACCCGCTATTGCCGCTGGCCGTCGCCGCCCGGGATGCCGGCTACGAGGTTAGCGTAATTTCGGGCGCCCGCAAACTGGCCGCCATTCGCCAACTGGGACTGCCCGCCTACGCACTGCGCTCTGTTGAAGCGGATGCGCTGGAGTCGATCGCCAACAGCCCCGCGCGCGTCGTCGGCAATCCCATCCGGTTGTTCGCCCAGTTCCGGCAGAACCTGGCTCTGCTGCCAGCCATTCGCCAGGAGTTGTTGGACCTGTGGCGCCAGGAAACGCCGGACCTGGTGGTGGCCGATTCCGTTGCACCCGTTGCTGGGATGGTCTGCGATGCGTTGGGCATCTCCTGGATTACCACCATCGCCACGCCTTTCGCTATCGAAAACCGCCACGGCGTGCCCGCCTACTGCGGCGGCTGGCGGCCCGGCTCGCCGATCCGTGATGCGCTCGGGCGCATGGCCATACGTGGCTTCAAGCGTACCGTGGCATGGTATTTCCGCCGGGACTTCGCAGCGTTCGGAGAACGGTTCCCATACCGGGAAGACGGGTCGGAACGCATCTACTCTTCGCGGGCGATTCTTGGCTTCGGCCTGCCTGAAATTGAGTTTCCACGGGATTGGCCCGCGTGCTTTCAAATGATCGGGCCGGTTGTCGAATCGCCGGAGCAAGGCCCAGCTTTGTCCTTCCCGGAGGGCCAGCGGCGCGTGCTTGTCACAGTGGGGACGCACCTGCTGTGGGCCAAACGAACGCTCACCGGAAGCGTGGTCAAGCTGTCGGCCGCATTTCCCGGTGTTCACTTTTCCGTGTCGATGGGGGGCGGCGAAGGCATCCCCGTCCGTGTTTCAGAGGCGGTGACCGTTCACCCCTTTGTCCCCTACGCGCGGGACTTAGGCTCCTTTGATGCAGTGATTCACCACGGCGGCGCGGGCGTTACGTATGCGGCCATTCTGCAGGGTGTGCCCAGCGTTGTTATTCCCCACGATTATGACCAGTTCGATTACGCCGCTCGCGTCGAACACTTTGGGCTCGGCCTGCGCGCTGATTCGATTGCCAGCTCGGGCCAGGCTCTGCGTCGTGTGCTGGCGCAAAGCTGGCCCGAATTGAAGCGCGTCTCCATCGCGGCGCAATCCCACCGGCCGGTGGAGCGGTTCCTGGCCGTGGTGCGCGCGACAATCTAGAAGTAGATTTTCGCCGCGAACTGTATCACCCGCATAGGATTCCGCAGGCCTCGGATTTCACCGTTCCGCGGACCATCGGGGATGATGGAAGCCGTGGACGTGAAACTGATTCCGCCAGGTTGACCGAAGTTTGGCTTGTTCAGCAGATTGAAGAACTCCGACCGGAACTGGATGCGGCCCTGTTCGCCCAGGAACCCGAGCTTCCAGTTCTTAAATATCGAAAAGTCCATGATGTTCCCGCCGGGGCTTATCATCGCATCAATCGCCGAACTGCCATAGTGGCAAAGGTCCGGGCGGCCGTTGATGTTACAGTCGGTACGCCGGAATGCCGTGATGTCGTACCACATTTGGCGGCTGGCGGCGTCGCCCAATCGTCCATCGGCCACGCGGTCTGGCATCGTGAACCCGCCGGTGTTCAGGTTTCCGCCGGTAACTGTAAAGGGGAAGCCCGTGCGCAGCGTATAGACGCCGTTTGTCTGCCATCCGGCCAGGAACGCGCCTGCCACGCCGCGGAACCGGTTCAGGAAGGGCATCTCATACACGAAGTTGAAAACGCTGTTATGCGTGACGTCGAATCCATACCGGCCCCGGTTCCCTCGCCGGTCGCGTGGGTTCTGTGATCCGTTCTGAATACCCGCTCCGCCCTCATTGCGGCCATAGCCTTCGCCCAGCGCCTTGGAATACGTGTAGGCCCAGCCGAACACAAGCCCATGGCTGTAACGCTTTTCAAAGTTTGTCTGCAGCGCGTGGTAACTGCCATTGGCGTAGCTATCCAGATAGCGGATGTTGCCGGTGCCGAAAACGCGCGGCTGTCCGTTGGCATCGTTTTCCCCCTGCGAAACATGGAACGGATACGGACGCCGTGCCTGGATGTTCGTATCCAGATAGGCAGGGTCCGGGTTGTTCCACGTCACCGTATTGTCAATGTGGCTCGATTTGCTGCCAACGTAGCCGACCGTCAACAGAATGCTGAACGGCAGTTCGCGCTGCACATCGAAACTCCACTGCCAATGATTTGGCGATCTGTTATCCGGCGGAACCAGAATGGTGTTCCGGACCGAGGAGACGGACCCGCTTCCGACCCCGTAAATATTGCCCACTGAGTTGATAAACCCGGGTCGCAGCCGGCTGGGCTGCACCTGGTACGTGCGCCCAGCGTAGTCGTAGTTGAACGTGGGTAGAATATCCTGCTGTATCTGATAGGCAATCGTCCCGGACACGGGCGGCACCAGGTTGAGAATCGTGTAATTATTCAACTGTTGCGCGTTGGCGAACCAGCCCAGGCCACCGCGCATCACCCACTTGTTTGTCGCACGATAAGCAAATCCGACACGCGGCATGAAATAGCGATTGTCTTTGTTATAGGGCGCCCAATTCACGGTATTCACGTTGGGCACAACGGTGGGCAGGTTCCGCCCGTCCGCCGTCCGTGTCAACACGTCCAGCCGCAGCGTGCGCCACGCGCCGAACGAATCCAGCGGCACCTGGAAATAATCCCAGCGCAGACCGATATTCATCGTGAGCTTACGGGTTACTTTCCAATCGTCCAGGAAATAGGCGGACCACCGATTCTGCCTGGGCGCGGTGAACGGGAATCCCTCTCCGGTTTCCGTATTGCCGAAATAGCCCATCAGCCACCCGGCCAAATTGTACCCGCCCGGACAGCACGCGACAGAGCCCCGGGCAACGTTGGCCGCCGCGCGGTCCAACAGCAGCCGCCGGTACTCGAAGCCGGTCTTGAACGTATGCGAGCCGCGGGTTAGCGAGAGGTTATTGGTGAATTGGTGTACCGTGTTAAAGTCGTAGCCGTTGCCGCCGTCCCGGTCGCCGGCGATGATAGTGGGCGGCAGGCCCACTTCGCGGTCGGTGAACTTTCGGCCGCTGGTCACCCGGAACTGCCCCAGTCCCAGCGTGTCCAGGTCGAAGCCCGTGTTCGTTCGCGGATTCAGCGTATTGTTATCGGATTTGTTCAGCCCATAGCGGAACTCGTTCACCGTGGTGGGATTGATGATCTTCACCCATTGGGCCGCCATATTGGCGTTCACCGAAGTTACAAAATATGTCAGGTTCGGGTTCAGGTCGCCATTGGTCCACGACCCGCGATCGGTAATGTAGCGGACAAACACCTTGTCTTTCGACGAAAGCGTGTGATCGATCCGGAACATGTACTGATTGTTCTTGATGATGTTCGGCACCGAGCCGCGCGCGTTGATATCGAGTGGATCCGACGGAACGAACATCGGCAGCGGCAGGTAGCGGTTCACATAGTCCTGCGTGGCCTTGTTGATCCGGCTGGCGGGAATGATATTGGTAATGCGGCCGGAGGAATCGCGGAACGGGTCCCCGGTTAGCGGATCGAAGATGATGGTTGGTTGGCGAATCGGCACACCGCTCGCATTCAGCGGCGGCGTCAGCAACGAGGAAAAATCTCCGGTCCGGAACGCGGCCGGAAACCAGAACGCTTCCTGCACCACCTCACGCGTTTCGCGCCGGCCTTCGTAGTTGAAACTCCAAAACGTGCGGTCCTTGCCGTTGTACATCTTCGGAAACAGCACCGGCCCGCCCACAAACACACCAAACTGGTTGCGCCGCAGCACGGGTTTTGGCGATTCGCGCGCGCCTGCCGGCTGCTGGAAGTTCAGAAAGTAGTCCTTCGCCGCGAACTTGTCGTTGCGAAGAAATTCGTAGAATGTGCCGTGCAGTTGATTCGTCCCGGATTTCACCACCATCTGCATAATCGCGCCGCTGTTCTGTCCATACTCGGCGGAGTAAGAAGAGGTCTGCACGCGGAACTCTTCCAGCGCGTCAATCGAAGGCGAAAACGATGCTGTGTTCACTCGGGGCTCGGTGGCGATCACGCCATCCAGTGTCACCTGCTGATTCACCTCCCGCTGCCCGTTGGCGCTGATGGCCACTCCGTTGCCCGGAATCGGAAACCCGCCCGAACCATCCAGCCCCATTCGAATGCCGAACTGCACACCCGGTATCAACACCGCCAGCGTGGCCACATTTCGCCCATTCAGCGGAAGTTCCACCACTCGCTTGTTGTCTATGTTTCCGCCCACCGCCGCGTCTTCCGTCTTCAACACAACACCCGCCGCCGAGACCTGCACCACCTCGGTGGCCTGTCCCACCTGCATCTGAAAATCCACGCGCGCTTTCTGCTGCAGTTGCACGGCAATATTCTTTTGCTCCTGCGTGCTGAAACCTTTCGCCGCCACTGTCACCGAGTATTCCCCCACATCGATCAGCGGAAAGGAATAGTTGCCGTCATTGTTGGTGACTGTCTGGCGTGTGGCGCCTGTTCCCGCTCTGCGCAGCGTGATCTGCGCTCCGGGAACGGAGGCACCCGAAGGGTCTACTACAGTGCCAAGGATTTCGGTGGACGTCGTCTGGGTATAGGCGACGCTATGGATCAGCAGCAGGGACAGCGAAACGTTTAGCAGTTTCAAAATGCACCTCGCAAGGCGGACCGAATTTGGTTGCCTAGTATAGCGGGTTTTGGAAGGGGTACGATGCAACTGCGCGGATTCCGCTTTCTTCACCGCCATACTTTTCGCGGTTATTGCGTCTGTTCCCCCTTAACGAAAATCGTGCGACTTCACCGCCACCTGCGCATTTCGCACCGGCCCCACCTTCCGCGCCCGAATGGAGATCGCCCCGCGCTGATTTTGCAGCACCCCGCCCACTAATAAATACGAGTGCTGCAACACTGTCGTCCGCACCTCCGCAAACAGCTTCGGCGGCACAATGATATTCGAAATCCCTGTCTCGTCTTCCAGGCTCAGAAACACAAACCCCTTCGCCGTCTGCGGCTGCTGCCGGCAGATCACTAATCCCGCCACCCGCACAAACCGCTCGCTCGGCACGTTCCACAAATCGCCCGCGCGCAACACCCCTTGCTGGTCCAACCGCTCACGCGCATACTGCATCGGATGTGCGCCAATTGATAGGCCGCTATTGCGGAAATCGGCATGCAAACGGTCAAGGTCCTCCATCGGCGCCAACGGCGACGGCGCATCCCCGCCCGCATCAAACAAAGGCCCTGACGGCCGCGCCGCCAAACTCGCCTGCCACACCGCATCCCGCCGGTGCCGCTGTTCGGACCCGCCGATCTTATTCAACGCACCCAACTCCGCCAACCGGTACAGATCCTCCTTCGACACCGCCGGCACCCGCCGCTTCATCTCATCGATACTCCCAAACGGCCGCGCCAATACCAGCGCCTCCGCCACCGCCCGCCGCAGCCCCTTCACATAGTTCATTCCCAGCCGCAGGCACAGCGCCCCGTCCCTCGCCTCAATCGTGCATAGCCAGTCCGACACCGTCACATCCACCGGCAACACCCGCAGCCCATGCCGCTGCGCATCTTTTACCAGCGTCGATGGACTATAAAACCCCATCGGCTGATTGTTCAATATCGCCGCCGTGAACGCCGCCAGATAATGCTCTTTCAAATACGCGCTGGCATAGCTCAACAGCGCGAAGCTCGCCGCGTGCGATTCGGGAAACCCATATAGCGCGAACGCCGTGATCGACTGCACAATCGCGTCCTGCGTTTTGCCCGTAATCCCATTCGCCGTCATCCCCGCCCGCAGCCGCTCCTCCACATCCGCCATGCGCTTTTGCGAGCGCTTAAATCCCATCGCCCGCCGCAGGTCCTCCGCTTCCCCGCCCGTAAAATTCGCCGCGATCATCGCCATCCGCAATAACTGCTCCTGAAACAGCGGCACGCCCATCGTGCGTTTCAACACCTGGTCAAGCGACGGATGCAGGCTCTCCGGCGCCTCCATCCCCTGCCGCCGCCGCAGGTACGGATGCAGCATGTTGCCCACAATCGGACCCGGCCGGATAATCGCCACCTGCACCACAATGTCGTAGAAATTCTCCGGCCGCATCCGCGGCAGACACGACATCTGCGCCCGGCTTTCTACCTGAAACATCCCGATCGTATCCGCCCGCTGCAGCGCGTCGTACACCACCGGATCGTCCTTCGGAATCAGCGCCAGGTCCACTTCCTCTTTGTAGTGGATCCGGATCAGATCCAGCGATTCTTTCAACACCGCCATCATCCCCAGCCCCAGCAGGTCCACCTTGATGATCCCCATATCGGCGCAGTCTTCCTTGTCCCACTGCACGATCACCCGCCCCGGCATCGTCGCCGGCTGCAACGGCACAATGCAGTCAAGCTGACCTTCGCAGATCACCATCCCGCCGGAGTGTTGCCCCAGGTGGCGCGGCAGATCCAGAATCGCGCGCACCATCGCTTGCAGATGACGCTCCCGCGGTGAGTCCAGCGCCAATCCCGCCTTCTCCAAATCCGCCCCGTCCCCGCGCCCGATCAGCGTCGACAGCCGCCCCAACTGTTCTTCCGGAAAGCCCAGCGCCTTCCCCGCGTCGCGCACTGCCGAACGCGCGCGATAGCTGATCACATTCGCCGTCATCGCCGCGCCTAGTTGCCCGTAGCGCGCATAGACATATTGAATCGCCTGCTCGCGTTGCTCCCCGCTCGCCAAGTCCAAATCGATATCCGGCCACTCCCCCCGCTCTTCGGAAAGAAACCGTTCAAACAAAAGCTCCATCCCCACCGGGTCGACAGCCGTAATCCCCAGCGAATAACACACCGCGCTATTGGCCGCCGAACCCCGCCCCTGCACCATGATTCCTTCCCGCCGGCAGAACTCGACTATATCCCAGACGATCAAAAAATAGCCCGCCAACTCCAGCTTTTCAATCAGCCGCAACTCTCGCTCCAACTGCCGGCGCGCGCGATCGTGCAGTGGCCGGTAGCGCCGCTCGGCCCCCTCAAACGTGCGCTTCCACAAAAAACTGTCCATCGTTTCACCCGGCGGCACCGGGTAGAGCGGGAACTGATAGCCCAGATCCTCCAACGTGAACTCCAGTCGCTCGCCCAGCGCCCTCGCCCCTTCCAGCGCTTGCGGAATATCGGCGAACAGCGCCGCCATCTGTCGCCCGGTCTTTAAGAAGCGTTCGGAGTTCCGCGCCAGCAGCCGGCCCGCTTCGTCAATCGTGGTGTGGTGCCGCACGCAGGTCAGTACATCCATCAGCGCCCGATCCTCCCGCGTCGCATGGCTCACCCCATTCGCCGCCGCCACCGGCAGGCCCATCTGCAGGAACGTCTGCGTACGAGCCTCTTCCTCGCGCAGCAGGTGCCGTTGGATGTCGATTACCGCGCGCCCATCCGGGAATGCGCCGCGCAGTTTGTCCACCATCGCCGGCGCGCTGCCATTGGCAAGTGCCCACTCCAACGGATCCGACGCCAGACACACCAGCCCCGCCGCGTACTCTTCCACGTCGGCGAACGTCGCCGCGCGCCTCTGCAGCTTCACCCGCGTAATCAGCCGGCACAGGTTCCGGTACCCCTCCCGCGTCGCTGCGATCAACGGATAGCGAAACCCCTCCTCAGCCGTCACCTCCGCCCCAATCCACGCGCGCACGCCTCGCTTCTTCGCTTCTTTATGAAATCGCACCGCCCCGGATACCGCGTCCCGGTCCAGCAGCGCCACCGCCGGTATCTCCAGCTTCGCCGCTTGTTCTATCAGCGTCTCCGGCAGGCTCGCGCCCTCCAGAAAACTGAACGCCGAACGCGCGCGCAACTCCGGCAGCGCCGTCAATCGTACACTCCTTCCACAAACCAGTCGTTCGTCCGGTGATCCCGATAGAGCCGGTACAGCGCGCCATCGTCCAACCCCACGTCCCACTCATCGCGCGCCCATTCAGCCGTAGTCCACCATTCGCCCGTCGTGCGCCACGGCCCCGCCGCCGCCACCACGCTTCCTCGCAACCCGCGCGCCTCCACCCGCGCCGGCCGGTGCTGCGGCGTTATCGCCACCCGCGCCGTCAACGGCGGCCGGAAACACCGGAACGACAACCGCACCGCCGCCTCCGCGGCCGGCATCACCCGGCCCGCTTCAAACAACACGTCCTGCCGCAACCGCCACGCGTCTGGCCGGTGCGTGTCCAACAGCTCCGGTGAGCCCACGCTGTCATCCCCCGCAATCGCCCGCAGCCGCGCCAACAAGGTCTGCAACTGCGCCGGCTCCGGCGCCGATGGCGTGAACAATCCGTGCTGCGTCGTCCGCGGCGGCGTCGGCTGTAGTTCCACCGCCACCGCCGTAATCGCCCGCTTCGGCTTGTGCGCCTCCAGGCCCAGTTGCACCTGTTTCAGAATCACCATTGCGTCCTGCACCGGCACCGGAAAGGCGATGCGTATCTCGTGAAACGGCGTCAGCACCCCCAGAAACTGCCCCACCGCCAACCCATGCGAGGCCAACCGCTTCACAATGTCGTGTACCATGCCGGAAACGATAAACAGCAGCGGTTCCCTGTTGGATAGCGGTTCGTCTAAATGGATCTGCCTGGTGTAATCCTCCGGCGGCCGCGCAATCCGCAGCGGCCGCGTCCCTCGCCCCTCCACCAATGCCTGCAGCCGTCCGCCTTCATCGCCCAGCCGTTCTATCACGCCCAGCGGCGGCAGCGCGGCGAAATCGGCCAGCGTCTCCGCGCCCCACCGTTGCAGCGTGTCCAGTACATCGAGCGACGTGGGCAGCACCTCCAGCGGCAGCGGCCCCAGAATCTCCACCTCCCTCCCGGCGTCAATGATCGTGATGCCCTCAATGTTCCGCGCTGCCAGCACCGCCGTATCCGGATGCCCCGCGATCGCCAGCGATATTTCGATCGACAACTCCCCCGCCCGCCGCACAATCGCCTCGGCAATTTCGGTCGCCGTGCCAATCATCCGCTCCAACCCATAGGCCGGAATCAGCACCGTCCGTTCATCGCACCGCTCCAGGTGCGGCGAAAACGCATCGGCCAATGCCAACAGGGTATCGACGGCGCCGCGCTGTATCTGCAAACAGGCAAACATACATCCCTCTAAATCGCTCGCGCCCGCAGCACCGCCGCGCCCATCGCCGATTGCACCGGCTTCCGCAGCCGCACCTGCATATCGACGCCCGTCAACAACGTCCCCGGCCAATGCGCCCGTGCCCCGCTCAATTCCAACTGCACCGCTGCCGCCTGCCGCATCACCGGCGCCGTTGACGCCACCAGCAGCACCCCCGGCGTATTCTCCACCGACAGTCTTAACCGGTGCCACCACGCCATCGGCACCCGCTGCAATTCAATCGGCGGCAGATCGCACAAGTCCAGTACCACCAGCCGGAATCCGCCCCCATGCAGTATCAGATCCGTTGCCTTCATCGTATCTTGTACATCGTGATGACACTGTACCCATAGCAGCCGCTCCAGCCGCACGCCCGCCGCCGTGGCTGACGTGGGGTCAAACGCGTCGCTCCCGTCCACCACTGCGCACAGTTCCCCCGCCGCCGTCGCCGCCGCCAGGCTCGCCTGCAAAAGCGTCGTCCGCCCCGATGAGCGCACACCGCTGATTTCCGTCACTGCCCCCTCCGGCAACCCCGGCAGCAATCCCTGCAAATCCTTCGGCGTAAACGGGCACACCGCGGAAACCGGGGGCTTCCTCGGGGCCAGGTCAATTCGTTTTCTTAGCGGCAACGACATTGGATTTCGCCTTTTGTTCGCCCTTGGAGATTCCATTGTCGCGGGAACCGCGGTCGCTGTCAAGCGGGGAATCACGGGGATCAAAATTTACGAAAGTAGCTTATACTGAGGGCACATGTTATTGCGAAAAGGGTTCCTATTCGGAGTATTCCTGTGTCTTACTCAGGGAGTATTTAGCCAGATAGCCGTTGAAACCGCTTGGCTTCCGATCACCGAGGCGGAGAAGAACCAGAAAGCCCCGTTAGTAGATAAGACAGCCGGCGTAGAAGCTCTGTTCTGGCGCGTCCATGTATGGGATGAAGTAATCAGCAGCGATTGGCAGCGTCACCATGTCCACTATGTGCGTTTGAAAGTGTTTAACGAAGAGGGCAAGAAAAAGATATCTTCGTTCGAGTTTCCGTATGGGAACGATATCTCTGTGACGCAGATCGACGCCCGGACCATACAGCCGGATGGGACCATCGTCGTTTTGAAGAAGGAGGACATTCACGAGCGGGAAGTGGTTCGCCTCGGCGGGATACGCCGCAAGGTAAAGTCATTCGCCATACCCGCCGTCGAACCCGGTTCTATCGTCGAATACCGCGTCCGCGAGGTCCACTTTAAGCAAAATATCCGCTACCTCCGCGCCCAGATACAGCGGGAATACCCGATTCAAAAGATGACTTATTACGTCAAGCCGTTGAGCCGGGACTATATCAACATGACCATGCGCGTCTGGCCCTTCAACTGCCGGAACTCGCCGCTCAATCTGGAAATGAACGGCTTCACCTCCACGACGGTGGAGAACCTGCCTGCCTTTCAGGAAGAGCCCTACATGATCAGCGAGGCCAATGTGCGGGCCTGGATTTTGTTCTTCTATTCTGAAGGCGACCGCCGCGACCCGAATAAATATTGGGAGAAGCGCGGCAAGGACATCTATACGCAATTGAAGCAGTCCTTGCGGGTGAACGACGAAATCCGGCAGGCCGCGGCGAAAGCGGTGGAAGGCGCCACGGGCGAAGAGCAAAAGGTGGTGGCGCTCATCGGATACCTGCGCCAGAATCTGCGGAATCTCTACGATTCTTCCGTCACCGCCGCCGAACGCGGCAAAATCATCAAATCCATGCCGAAGGAGCGTGCCCGCACGTCGGAGGAGGTGTTCAAAAGCGGCATCGGCATTCCCGATGAATTGAATACTTTGTTCGCGGCCATGGCCCAGGCCGTAGGGCTGGAGGCCCGCCCGGCTCTGGTGGCCGACCGGAACAACGTCCTGTTTGAGCCGCGCCTGGCCGATAGCTACTTCCTCGATAACATCGATATGGCCGTCAAGATCGGTGGCGCCTGGAAACTCTTCGACGCCTCCACCAAACGCCTGCCGCCCAATATGGTGGGCTGGGGCGAAGAGGGATCGCAGGCGTTGGTCAGCGACCCCAAGGCCCCCGTTTTCATTCAGACCCCCCTATCACCTCCCGGCGATTCGGTCTCGCTCCGCCGTGGCACATTCCTCCTTGCCGAGGATGGAACGCTCGAAGGTGATGTGCAGCTCTATTACACCGGCCATGCCGCCGCCGAGCGGCGCGAAGGCAAGGTGGGCGATGCTCCGGAAAAGCAACAGGAAGAGGTGAAGGAAATGGTCACCGGCACGTTTGCCAGCGCCGAAGTGACCGATATCAAACTCGAAAACGTGGAGAACACTTCCCAGGCACTGGCCTATAAATATCATGTGCGCATCCCCGGTTTCGCCCAGCGTACCGGTAAACGCCTGCTCTTTTCCCCGCTCTATTTTCAGCAGGGCGCATCGCCGCGGTTCTCCGCCAGTGAACGTAAGTACCCCATCGCCTTCCGCTACGCCTGGAAGGAGGACGACGAAATTCGAATCAAACTTCCCGCCGGGTTCAAAATCGATAACGGCGAGAATCCTGGAAGTCTGGAATTCGGCCCTCCCGGCGCGTACAAGCTCACCATGGGACTAACCAACGATGGCCAGTTTGTCGTCGGACGTATCCTGGAATTTGGCCGTGGCGGCGCGTTGATGTTCGACACAAAAGCCTATCCGGCCCTGAAGCAGTTGTTCGATGAGTTCCACCGGCGCGATGGCGCCATCATCAGCCTGAAGCAGGAAGCGCAATGAGGCCAGTCTTCGTCGCGCTTTGCGCCGCCGTCGCCCTCTTCGGTGCGGATGAGTTGCCGGCATGGGCTCGCGACGCGGCCTCCAAATCAGCCCCGGCCTACCCCGCCAAAACGCCCGCCGTCGTGCTCTTTCAGGAGGAAACCCTCACCGTTGAACCCGACGGCCGCCGCCTCATGCAGGAACGCGCCGTCATCCGCAAACTCACCACTGGACGTGTCAAACTCAACGCCTCCCGCGCCTTCAACGTCAAGAACGGCCGCATCCGCGATATCCGCGCCTGGGTCATCAACCCCTCCGGCAAGGAGATCAAATACGGAAAGGACCGCGTCGTCGAAGCCGCTCTCGACAGCGGTTCGCTCTACGACGAAGCCCGTATCAAAATGATCACTCCCGGCGACGACTGGGAGACCGGCGCCGCCTTCGCCTACGAAATCATTGAAGAAGAGCGGACGCTCTTTACCCAGTATCCTTACAGCTTCCAATCCAACATGCCTGCGCTGCTTTCCCGCTTCGTGTTGACGCTCCCCGTGGGCTGGGAAGCCAAGGGCCAAGTGCTCAACCGTGCCCCCGGCAACGATGGCTACACCAACACCGGAACAACACACACCTGGGAACTGCGGGACCTGCCCTGGTTTGAGGACGAAGAGATGAGCCCCGACGCGCATGTCCTCACGCCCCGTCTCGCCCTCAACTACTTTCCGTCCAACGGTGCCGCCGGACTGCGCCCATTAAAGGACTGGGCCGCGGTTTCCGGTTGGGTCGCCTCTCTTTCCGATTCTCAGTCCCAACTCACCCCGGCCCTGGAGGCAAAAGCCGCGCAACTCACGGCCGGCGCCGCCACTCCGCTCGAAAAGATCCGCGCCATCGCCGCCTTCGTCCAGCAAACCACATACATCTCCGTCCAGATGAACCTCACACGCGGCGGTGGTTATACGCCCCACCCCGCCGCCGACGTTCTGGCCAAAAACTATGGTGATTGCAAGGACAAGGCCAACCTCATGAAGGCCCTCCTTGCCGCCGCCGGCATTGGCTCTCACCTCGTCGCCATCTACTCCGGCGCCCGCGATTTCGTTCGTCCGGAGTGGCCCTCCACCATGCAGTTCAACCACATGATCATCGCCGTCCGCGCCCCCGATGGCGTCACACTGCCTACCATCGCCTCGCATGAAACCCTCGGCCGATTGCTCTTCTTCGATCCCACGGATCCATACACCCCCGTCGGCGACCTCCCCGATGACGAGCAAGGCAGCCACGCTCTTGTCGTCGCCGGCGACAGCGGTGCGCTTGTCCGTGTTCCTCGCGCTCCCGCCACAGCCAATCGTGTCACCTCCGAGACCAACGCCGTCCTGAACACCGACGGCGGGCTTGTCGCCCAAGTCCAGCGGCAGTACTTCGGCCAGACCGCCAGCGGCCTTCGCTCGCTTTTGCAGCAACGCAACGATGCCGCCATTCGCAAGATGTTTGAGTACGCGCTCACTCGCCAGTTGGGTGGACTGAAGCTTGACAAAATCGAACCCGCCGATAGCGCCGCCGCCGGCCGCCTCGATCTGCGGTTGGCGTTCACCGCCCAGCAGTTCGGCAAACTCCTGAAGGATCGACTGCTCATTCTCGCTCCCGGCGCTCTCCTGTCTGGATCCCGCTACTCGCTGCCCGCTAAAGCGGATCGCAAACTGCCCGTGCAGTTGGAGGCCGAAGTGCGGCAAGACCGCGTCGCCGTCCAGGTCCCTGATGGTTTCCAACTCGACGAACTCCCCGATCCAGTTCAGCTCAAGACCAGCTACGGCGAGTTCACCGCCAAATGGAAAATGGCGGCCGGCAAAGTGGAAATGGAGCAGGCGCTGGAGATCTACAGCATCACCGCGCCGCCCGCCGAATACGCCAAAGTCCGTGCATTCTTTGAACAGATCGGTGGCGCCACCACCGCCGCCGTTGTGCTTGTTAAGAAGTAGCCGATTGGCACTCCACGTGCTCCCGTCTTCCATCGGAGCATTATGCGTCCAAATCCGGTAATTTCTACCCGCGCCACTGTGGAGATTCACCCATATGTACAGGCGCGCCTCCGCGCTCTTTCCCGGCAGGATGAAACCTCCGGAATCCTACTCGGTTCCTCGTCCGATGGCATCACACGCGTCACCGGTTTCAAGCGCGCTGCCCCGGCCGCCATGTTCCAGGCCGCTTGCGACGCCGGTCCCGCCCTCGCCGGCTTCTATCGCCTGCAGACCCCTGGAGCCGTCTCTCTCCGTCCCGACGAAGAAGCGCTTCTGCGCAGGGCGCAAAGTACCGGGCGCGGCCTCTTTTTATTGGTAAAGGCTGCGGGTGACAAAGTGGACGCCATCGCCTGGACACGAGAGCCAACCGGGGAGGCCGCCATTGAGCAACTCTCCCTCGATAACCCACCAACGGAGCCTACTCCTGTGCGCCCATCCGTAGTCCGCGTCCGAATGGCCGAACCAGTTATTTCCCGCCGCTTGCTCTCAACCGGCGGCATCGCTGTGGCGGCCGCTGCAGCCGCTACTTATTGGCGCCTGCCGCCCCAGCCGGCTCTGGGCCTCGCGCTCTCCCTCTCCCTGCTGGCGCGCGACGGCGAACTTGTTGCCGCTTGGGAGCAACAGAACACCCCTGCCGCCCGCCTCGAATTGGCCACGCTTGCCATTCAAGAAGGCGCGTCGGAAAGGACCACCGATATCACCAGCACGTATTCGCCACACGGTCAGGTCACGCTCAGGCCGAGGGCGTCCGATCTCGTCGTCACGCTGCGTGTCCAATATGCCGATGCCGCTGCGGTTTCTCGCTCCGCCACCTATCTCGGCTTCCGGCAGGCCGCCGCTCCTGCCGCCACGCCTCCTTCCGTGCAGCCCGATCCGGAGCTTGCCGCGCTGCGCAAGCGAAACCGTGAACTGCAGGACGCCCTCGCCGCCCTTCGCAAACACGTTTTCCAATAAAAAACGGGCCCCGGAGGCGGGGCCCGCTGTTCGGCATTGCCAATTGCGCTAGAACTGAATGCGCAGCCCTAGCTGCACGTTTCTTGCGCCAATGTTCGTTGTGCCGGTCACTCGTCCGAAGTTGGGGTCGTTGAACGACGTGTTGGCCCTTCCGAATTGCGGCGTGTTCGTGAAGTTGAACATCTCCGCCCGGAACTGCGCTTTGAACGTTTCAAAGAACCGGAAGTTCTTCAGAATCGCCAAATCCGCGTGGTTCGTGGGACCGAAGCGGATGTTGGGAATCCATCGGGGCGCATTGCCCATCACGTATGTCGAAGGCGCCGTAAACGCCGCCGCGTTGAACCACCGGTCGGGCGTTGGATTGTCCACCGCCGCCGTCTTCAGGTCCGCCACGTTCGGCCGTTGCACCTGCACGCCATAATTGCCGAGCGTGTTCGGCGCCGTGAAGCCCAGCGGCAACCCGCTGCCGAATCGGACAATGGACGACAACTGCCATCCGCCCAGCACGGCGTTCGCCACCGGATGCATGTCGGCCGCGAACTTTCGGCCCTTGCCCACCGGCAATTCGTAGACCAGCGCGTTAACAAAACTATGCGGCAAGTCGTGCGCGCTAATGGAACGGTCCAAGCTCAAGTCATAGTAGTTGCGCATGGTATCGCCCACTTCCCATCCCTGCCATTCGCTCGCGTTGTCGATCGCCTTGGACCATTGATACGTCGTCAACAGGTTCAGGCCGCCGGAAACCTGCCAGTTATACCGAATCACCAGCGCGTTGAACGAGGAACTCGCACCCGCCGTATCGCCCGATAGGTTCACTGCCGTGAACTGCGGATGCGGCCGCAGCAAGCGCTGTTGCGGCACCGTCCGCCCGCTCAGCACGCCTGTCGGAATGACGCCGAAGAACGGGTTGGGCACTGGTGTGTCCAACCCCGCGCCCAGGCTGAAGTGCTTCGGGTCCAACTGGTTCGCCTGTTGGCCCGTGCCGAACAATAGCTTCCGGCCCTGCGAACCCGTGTAGCCAAACTCAAACACCATTCCGCGGCTGATTTCGAACTGGAAATCCGCCGAGAAATTCTGCACGTACCCTAACGGATGATAAGCGCTGAGTGCGTTGACGGCGTCGCCTGTCTGCGTCAGCAATCCGCGCGACGACCCAATCGGCTGCGACAAACCCTGCGGAAACGGGTTGCTGAGAAGCGCCGAACGGTTCGGATTGATGCCGTCGCCGCCTACCGTAGACACCCACGTCGTCGTCGTCGCGAAGCCGTCTCGCGTTCCGCCGCCGGTCTGCGGATAGAAAATCCCGTATCCGCCCCGGAACACGAGTTTGTCCGTGATCTTGTACGCCATGCCAAAGCGTGGCGCCAGATTCAATTTATCGGTCTGCCACGCTCCGCGGTTATTGGTATCGTTGAACACCAGTCCGCCCTTCAGAGCCAGGCCAGTCTGCTGCGACAGCGGGTTGACGACATTAAAATCAAAGTTGTTCTGGCGGTTGTAACGCTCCGTGCGCGCCTGCTGCAACTCGTAGCGAATTCCCAGGTGCAGTGTTAATTGCCGGTTCACACGCCAGGAGTCCTGGAAATAGGCTCCATGGTACATCGCGGTCACCGCAGTCGCCGCCCCAATCGGCGCGCTCCCGCCGCTGCCCGTTCCCAGAAGGAAAGAGGCGAGCGCGTCGCCGGACGTGGACGACGTCTGTCCCGCCACCGGCCCGGATGTCAGGCCCCTGTCGAATGAGAACGTGGGCGTATTGAAATCCGTGTTGTTCAGCCGTGCCAGTTCGGTGATCCACCCGAACTTCAAACTATGTGAGCCCTGTTCCTTTGAGATATTCGCCTGCAAATTGTGCGTCTCGCGCGGCACGTTCAGCCACCGCCGGTTGTTCAGGCCGGTGTAGTTCTGGAACGAGAATCCAGGGTAGGTCTGCGCCTGCCATTGGCCAACCGTTGCCGCTGAAAAGCCCAACGCCGTCCCGTTCAAGCCTTGCGACGGCGAGATCTGGTTCTCCCTCCATCGCCCGGAGCCCAGTAGGATGTTAATCACCCATGTCGGCGTTGGCGTAAGCGTTGTGCCGATTACAGCCTGGTGACGCGGATTTACATCGGAAAAGTTCGTGTCGGCGCCGTTTCCAAAAAACGTTGGCGCCTTGTTCTCCTGCCACGCTTTCGTCATGCGCCCGAACATCGTCATCTTTTCATTCCGTGCCCAGTCGATGCGCAGGTCCAACCGGTCGTTGCTCGTTACCGTTTTCCCGGCTGCCACAAAATTGCGGGCATTCGTGAATACATCGCCCGTCGTATTGGAGTTCGGGAACAACTGCATCACCTTCACCGCCACCGGATCGAACATCGACGAGGGAATCTTGTTGCCGGCGAACGGGGTCCGCACAAAACCCGAGCCTGCGGGATTTGGTACCGTGCTGAATGGGTCGAAAATCGGTGACAGCACCCCGGCCGAACTGCGCGTCTCGGAGAAGTCGCCCGCTCGTTGCAGCGCCGTCGGCACGTTGGAAATATTGGTGCCCGGGTTCCCCTCACGCCGGCCTTCGTATGCAGTGAAGAAGAACAGCTTCTTCTCCTTCCAGATCGGGCCGCTAAACGTCGCCCCAAATTGGTTCCGCTGGAAACTCGGGCGGCGGATGCCGGACCGGTTGTTCGCCCAGCTATTGGCGTCCAGATTGTTGTTTCGCAGGAAATTATAGACAGACCCGTGGAACGAGTTGGACCCGCCCTTGGTAATCATGTTCACCGCCGACCCGTCGGACTTCCCAAACTGAGCGTCAAACTGGTTGCGCTGAATGTTCATCTCCTGCACCGAATCCACCGAAGGAGACGCGATCAGTCCACCCCAATCCACTGCCGAAGCCGGCACGCCGTCTATCAGCGTCAGCCCCGCCTGCCCGCGGCCGCCATTCATCGAAAACCGGTTGTGGTTCTGATCCTGCGTCGCCTGGGAGATACCGGTGCGCACCGCGATTACCCCTGCGTTCACATGCACCAGTTGGAACGGATTCCGCGCGTTCGTCGGCAGGTCCAGCATCGCCTGCTGGTCCAGCGTCACGGCCCGGTTGGCCGTTTGCGTGTCCAGCAACGTCACCGCCGCCGCCACTTCCACTGTCTGGTTCACTTCGCCCAACTGCATCGCGAAGTTCATCTCCAGTGTCTGGTTCACGCGCAGCGCCGCGCCCGTCTGCACGCTTTTTCGGAACCCTTTCAACTCCACGCTCACTTCATAGGAGCCAGGAGGCAGTTGCGAAAATACGAAGAGTCCATCGGCCCCCGTCGACACCTGGCGGACATCGCCGGTGGCTTCGTTCCTCGCGCGCACATTGGCGCCGGGAACGGTTGCGGCATTCGGGTCAGTCACCACGCCGGATATTGTTCCGGTGAACGTTTGTGACAATAGCATTGAGGCTGCCAGTAAGGCGAATCCAAGCGACTGAAGCTGTTTCATAAAGATTTTGTGCCACCTAAGCGAATAGGTGAGTTTGCAAATTGTATCAAAAGATTTCAGTGCCCCGGCTGTGTGATATAACCGCAAACGTGTTTCTTCCACGCCTGCTCTTCCCGATATTCGCTTTCTGCGCTTTCGCCGCCGAAGATTCCATCACCTGGACCTTCGACAACCTCAATAGAATCGGCGGCCACGCCACCACTGTGTTCGGCGCGCCGAAAGTTATCGACACTCCACTCGGCAAGGCCATTCAGTTTAACGGCGCTCCCGACGCGCTCTTCCTCGACGTCCATCCCCTCGCCGGCGCTGAAAAATTTACCTGGGAAGTCATCTTCCGCCCCGATAGCGACGGCCCGCCCGCCCAGCGTTTCTTCCACATGCAGGAAAATGGCTCCCAGCATCGCTATCTCTTCGAAACCCGCATCATCAACAAGCAGTGGGCGCTTGATAGCTTTGCAGCCTCCTCCAACGGTTCCCGCGCGCTCATGGACGTGGGGCTCCTCCACCCCGCCGACAAGTGGTACCACGTGGCCGCCGTCTACGACGGCAAGGAGTATCGCAATTACGTCAACGGCAAACTGCAGGTCGCGGCCCCGGCGACTCTTTCCCCGCAGGGCCCAGGCCGCACCTCCGTTGGCGTCCGTATTAATAAGGTGGACTACTTCAAAGGCGCTATCCGCCTCTCCCGTATGACCCGTCGCGCCCTATCCACCGCGGAGTTCCTCGCCATCCCGTAGATGCGTACGCTGCTCCTCTTCGTCTGCGCGCTCCCCGCCCTTGCCGATACGGGCAACGCCGTCTGTGCCCGTTGCCACGCCGCCATTGCCCGCCAATACGCGCAAACCGGCATGGCCCAGTCCAGTGGGCGCGTCGGCCAGTCGCCGTTCAAAGAAAACCTCACCGACCCGCGCGTCTCCCCTGCCTTCCTGCTTCAACTCGGCGAAACCTCCCGGCAACTGGAATACTTCATCGGCTCCGGCCACATCGGCCGCAGCTATCTCTTCCGCCGCGCCGGGCAGCTCTTTCAGGCACCCCTGTCCTATTTCTCGGCGCCCAAGGAATGGAACACCTCCCCGGGTTTCCAGCACAAGCCATATCCGGAGTTCACCCGCGCCGTCGAACCGGCCTGCCTCCAGTGCCACACCAGCCCCTCCAGGCCCTTCGCCGATTCCGGCGTCACCTGCGAACGCTGCCATGGCCCCGGCGAACGCCACGCCGCCCGCCCCGCCAAATCCAACATCGTTAACCCCGCCAAACTCGCCCCCGAACAGCGCGACAGCGTCTGCGCACAATGCCACCTTACGGGAGTGGCCCGTTTCGCCCGTGCCAACCGCGAACGTGGCGCCTATCAGCCCGGCGATAAGCTCAGCGACTCGATCGCGATCTTCGTCATTGAAGACGCGGCTCTATCCGCCACCAGCCACATGGAAAAACTCGCCGCCAGCCGCTGCCAACTGGCTACCGGCGACAAGCTCTGGTGCGGTACCTGCCATACTGCCCACGCCGATTCCACCCCAGAATACTACAAAAGTAAGTGTCAGGGCTGCCACCAACCGGGCAGTTGCACAGCCAACGCCGGTAACGACTGTGTTGGTTGTCACATGCCCAAGCGTCCTACCCATTCCCTGGAACATCTGGCCTTTACCGACCATTCCATTCCTCGCCGTCCGTCCATCGGGGCAGCCGCCGCAAATCATGGAAAAATAAAGGAATTCTGGACTGGCCAAGCGAACGAGCGGGACACCGCCATGGCTCATTCCATTACAAATCTAGACGACGCCTATCAATTACTACAAGAGTCGGTAAAGATAAATCCCAAAGACCTTCCCCTGCAACTTCAACTGGCGCAGCAGCACGAACGATACGCCCAGGACGGAAAAGCCCAAACGCTCTATACGGAAATCCTGCAATCGGATCCAGCCAATACCACGGCGCTCATCAACCTGGGAACATTGCGCATTAAAGCCGGGAAGGCGAAGGAGGCGATGGCCCTCTGGCTGCGGGCGCTGGCGAAGAACCCGGCGCTAATTGGAGCCCGTCTGAATCTCGCCGTTGCCCAGTATCAGTCCGGAGACCCCGCTTCAGCCAAGGCTTCCCTGAAAGCCGTCCTCGAATTCGAACCCGCCCACCCGGCCGCCCTTCGGATGCTTGCGCAACTCCCATAAGCTCTTGCCAAGAAAGAACAATCCCTACCAGCTAAACCGAAACCCGAAGATGAAGTGCGAATTTCGCCGGTACTGCCCCAGAAAGTCCGATGGCACGCCCCGGATCAGCGTCCCGCTCACCCGCGCCTGCCAGTGGGTGGAAAGTGTCTGCGTGTACTCGCCCTTCAGCCACGCCCCGTCGCCGTTCTGCCGGATGGCCGCTTCCGCCGCTACGGTTCGTTCCGCGTCAATCGTGTAGCTTACGCGCGTCAAAATCGCCTTCGCCAAACCCCGGTCCGGGGCAAAGTCCAATTGGGTCTTTCGCGCGGTGACATGTTCGCCCGAATAACCCGCCACCATCGTCCACTCGCCAACCGTTCTTTCTAGCTGCGCAACATACAGCGCATAATTATCGGCAGCCCGGCTTGTTGATGAAAAGTACGCGCCCTCGCCCTTCAGCGTGAACCACTTGAACGGCATCGCGCCCGCCCCGCCGTACATGCGCATCTGCGCAAAGCGGTTGAACAGTTCCACCCGCCCTGGCACGATCCGGCCGTCTACCTGCGGCAAATGGTTATGCCCCTCATAGAACGCCAGCGCCAGTTCATACCCCTTGCCCAAGTAGTTCCATCGTGCGCCGGTCTGCACGCCGCCCGGAATCTCCGGTGCCCCCTGCCCCAGCGGAAATGGCGTCTGCAAAGTCGGCGGCAGAACCACCCAGCGTTGGTTGAGCAGCGGTGTGCGGCTGGGCGTGAAGCGCGGCTGCAGCACCAGGTCCAAAGTATGCGCGCCCTTTTCAATCGTCAACCGCGCCGCCAACACCCCCAGGAACTCGTTATCGATGACGTTCAGAAAATCGCGTGGCGCAAAACGATCCAGCGGGTTCAATATATCGGCCTTGCCCCAGCGGATAAACTGCTTGCCAACCTCAAGCGTCACCGGTCCCTTGAACGCCGTCGCCGAAAAGCGGCGGAAAGAAAGCGCCGGCCGCAAAAATCCCCGGTCCTGCCAATCGAAGCGGACGCTGCGCTCGGTTTGGCGGTGCGTATCGGAACGGGCATCAATCGCCCCATTCAGCTTGAACCAAGGCGTCAACTTCGCCGACGCTTCGTAGCGCAACAACACGTCCCCAATCGCCCGGCCGCTATCGTTCGCCCCTGCCTGCGGAAAGAACGAACCGCGCATGTCCAGATAGCCGCGTTGCTGGAAGTTCTGCGCCGCAAGTGCGGCCGCGCACAGAAATAGGATTGCCGGTCTCATTCGCCGCGGCGTAACGACTGGAGCGTGAACAGTTCGTCCTTCAGCGGAACGTTGTACTGCAGCTTATCGGACCGCAGAACCGTTCTCCCCTTGCGCTTCAAGTCCAGCATCTCCATTTCCAGCGCGGACCATACTCCGCTCACTTTCTCCACCCGCTTGTAGTTCAGCTTCCGCACCAGTTGGTCCTTGGCATACAGGTCGTATTGAACCGGGAAGTAGATGTCTTTCCGCACCCACATCACAATCTTGTTGTACTGCGAGGTCTTCCCCTTCTTGGGAACAGATTGGATTTTCCAACACGGCTGTCCGTTCATCGCCTCCTCGCCCAGCATCGTGAAATCGCTCTGGTTCACGTCGCGCTCTTCCAGATCCTCATAACTGAAATCGGTGCCGAAAAAGCGGGTGGATCGGTCCTGCAACGCCACGCGCCGGTCCCGTTGCAGTTCCGGCAGCCACATCCACTGGTCGGAGGCGCGGTCCGTATGGTTGACTATCAACAGCGCCACCCCTTTTACCTCCGGCGGGCTGACAAAGCGCAGCAGCGCCTTGCTCTCCCCGTAGTTGCCGGTGCGGAAAAACTGCCAGCGCTTTTCGCTGTTCTTCCCGTTGGGGTTAAACACCTGCAGCACGCCTTCGTACTGCTGTGAATTGGAGCGGTGCCGCTTCTGCGACTCTTCCACAATCTGCCGCGCGTCCTGTGCCATCGCCACAATAGTGATCGCGAAGATAAGAAGTTTACTCATATTCCAATGCCTCCACCAGGCCCCCACGTACCGCCTGTTCCGCCGGGCCAAGGGCCGCGAACAACGCCGCACAAATAATTACCGGTACCAGGCCCACTGCCATGTTCCACGGGTAGGTATAGTCCAAACGCAGCCCCGCGATGTCCCGGGCCGACATCTCCAGGCTGTAATAAAGCGCCACCGCGCCAAACAGCAACCCAATCAGCAGGCCCACAACCCCAATGGCGATGGCCTCCAGCCAAATCGTCCGCCGCACCTGGCCGCGCAGCGCTCCCACCGCCTGCAAAACGCCCAGTTCACGCCGCCGGTCGGTAATGGAAACGGTCAACGTATTGATAATTCCTAGTATCGCCACCAGCACGGCTACCGCCAATTGGATGTAAGTCAGGCCGAACCACTGGTCGGTAATCTTGATGATGTATGCCTTCAGGTCCTGGTTAGTCAGGATGAACAACCGCGTGGAACCGGCCACCCTTTCCTCAATGCGGGCACGCATCTCTGCGACGGTGGTATTGGCATCCAGATAGACCCGGACGATGTTAATCGTGTCGTCATTCCAGTACTTCATGTAGACATTGCGATCAATCAACACCGAACCCTTTTGATCGCTATAGTCCCGGACGATGCCGACAACCGGAAGCGATAGCGGGCCGGTGGGCGTATTCAACTGGAGCGGCTCGTTGTACTTCACCTTGTAGAGTTCGGCGAAGTTGTCGGAGACGATGAAGCCCTTGCCCGCCGCCGCCAGGCGATACATGCTTTCGCTATCGCCCTGAATAGCCGGAAGGTACGATTCGCGCCGCAGGCTCGCAATGTCGATGGCCACAAACATCACCGGGTTGCCCTGAAACAGCACCCGGGCGTTACGAACCACCTGCGTGAGCCGCACCCCGGGAATCTGTTTGATCGTCTCGGCGAAAGAGGCGGGGAAGCGGAACGAGCGGTCAGTCACATTCTGCGTAGGCGTCAGGAACATGTCCGGGTTGAGCGCGATCCGCATCCACTCGTTGATGGAATCGTAGGAGGCGCGCGCCATCCCCCCCAAGGAAATCACAAGCGCGATCGACAGCGCCAACGCGGAGACGGCCCCGGACGTGCGCCGGGGCGATTGGATCAGGCTATCGGCGGCCAGCGTGCCCTCCACCGGACGCATACCTTTCATCAACGGCCGGATGGCCTTGGAAAGCCACAGCGCAAGCGTTGGCACCAGCAGCAACCCCGCAATGACGGTCAGGAAGTACCCGGAATAGAAAATCACGCGATCCTGCGCAAAGAACAGGCAGAAAAAGACGATGACGAACAGGACGGCGGCCATCTGCCGCCGGACGCGGTTCTCGCCCTTCGAAAGCTGCTGATAACGGCCCTTCTGCAGCGCCAGAACCGGGTCGATGCTCGCCGCCGATCGCGCCGGAATCCATGCCGCGATCACGCTGGTGACAACGCCCATCACCAGCGCGCCCAACAGCAGTCGCGGGTCGGAGGATACTTCATCCGCCCTCTGCGCCACCCCGTAAATCTCACCTAGAAAATTTCCCAATGACGCGGAGATGGCCCGCGCAATGCCAAGCCCGAATAGTAATCCGGCGGACGCGCCAACCAGGCCAAGCACAGCGCTTTCCGTCAAGAACAATGCCTGGATCTGGCCCCGCGTTGCCCCCAGCGCCCGAACAATCCCAATCTCCGACCGGCGCTGCGTCACCGCGATGGCGAACGAGTTATAGATGATAAACATCCCAATGAACAGCGCAAACAGACTGGTGATGTTGGCCAGCATCCCGTACACGCTCGACAACGATTCAAACTGCTTACCGCGCGCGCTGGGCGATTCCACTTCAAAGCCCGGCCCTAGTGTTGCGGCGAGCTGTTTCTGGAGCTCCGGAACGGAAACTCCCTCCGCGGCAGCTAGGTCGATCCGGTCAAACTTACGGTTCCGGCCGAACACCTTTTGTGCCGCGTAAATGTCCATGATCGCCAGGTTGCCGCCGAAGGCGCTGGTGAGCCCGGACGATTTCATAATCCCGCGAACCGTGAAAGTGCGCGGACCGTCCATGGCGGAAAGCGTGATTTTAGAGTTGATCGCAAGCCCGTTGGCGCTGGCGAACTCACGCGTCACCATCAGTGAGTCCGGCTGCGCAATGAAGACCAGCGGGTCTTCGATCACGGTCTCGTCCCCGTCCTCCAGGTCATATTCGCGCAGGCTGCGGTCTCCGGTCATGTCCACCGCCAGCACCAGAATGTTGCTCTGCGTCTTCAGGTTCAGGTTTACCACCGCCTCAATCACGGGTACCGCCACCCGGACGTTCGGGTTCGATTGAACACGTTCAAGAACCTCCTCGTCGAAGCCGGATTCCCCGGCCGTGATCTGCAACTGCGTTGCGCCGGCAATGCGATCCACCGTCTTGTTGAACGCGCTGAGCACCGACTGGTTGGCCGTGTGCATCCCGACGAACACCGCCACGCCAAGAACAATGCCCGCCATCGTGAGCATCGTCCGCAGCAGGTGTTTGCGCACATACTGCCAACTGATGAGCTTGAGCAGTCTCATCCCTTCTTGTCCATCACAATATGACCGTCTTTCAGCGCGATCTGACGCGGACAGGCTTCGGCCACGCCCCGGTCGTGCGTCACGATGAGCACCGTTGCCTTCAGCCGCTCATGCAGTTCCCGGATCAGCGCCAGAATCTCTTCTCCGGTATGCGAGTCCAGATTGCCGGTGGGTTCATCGGCCAGCAATATTGGTGGATAAACCGATAGCGCGCGGGCAATCGCCACTCGCTGCCGTTCTCCGCCAGATAACTCTTCCGGCAGGTGGTCCAGCCGCTTTTCCAGTTTCACCAGCGCCAGCAACTCACGGGCGCGCTCATTGATTCTCGTTGCCGGCCAGCCCCGCAGGTGCAGCGGAAGCGAAACGTTTTCCAGGCACGTCAGCGTCGGCAGCAGATTGAAAAACTGGAAAATGAACCCGATCTTGTCGCGCCGGATGCGCGTCAGTTCATCGTCGGAAACGCCGCCCAGAAGCGTTCCGTCGATGCGTATGTCGCCCTCCGACGGGCGATCCAGGCCGCCGATCAAATTCAGCAGCGTCGACTTGCCGGAGCCCGATGGGCCGACTAGCGACACCATTTCACCTTTTTCGATTTGCAGATTTACTGCGTCAAGCGCGATCACCTGGCGTTTGCCGTCAAATCGCTTGGAAACGCTGCTGAGCGAGATCATTCCGGTACCCTTTATGATGACACGCGAGAATAAACGGCCTCTTATTTCATAATGGGGAGAGCATGTACTTGAACCAGGACATACTCTTCGCGCGGATGCAGGTAGGCGGGATATTCCTGGGGATACTCGCCGTATCGCTGCTGGTTCGCCAATGGATGATGCGCCGTCTGGCGAAATCCGCCGCGGGAAAAGCCGCCTCCTTCGCCGCCGTGCTGCGTGAGGATCTGGCCACGCCTACGCTTTTGTGGTGTCTGGTGATTTCCGCCGACGTGCTGTTAGGGCTCATCGAACTATCGGCGAAGGCAGAGCGGATTGGCCACGTGCTGGTGGTGAGTTTTCTTATCCTCAGCCTGACCATGGTGGCCAATAGTGTGGTGATGCGAACGCTGCAGGCCTATGGCGAACGGCACGGGGTGCCGTTCGCGGTGGCGGGACTTTCCAGAACGCTCACGCGCGCCGTGGTCTACGGCCTCGGCCTTTCCACACTGCTTGCCTTCCTGGGCATCTCCATCACCCCCATCTGGACGGCGTTGGGCGTTGGCGGTTTAGCCGTCGCGCTCGCCTTGCAGGACACGCTGGCAAATCTGTTCGCCGGCGTGCATATTCTCATCGAACGGCCGATCGCGGTGGGAGATTTCGTGCGGCTCAGCGCGGAAGAGGAAGGAATGGTGAGCGATATCGGGTGGCGTACAACGCGCCTCGTCACTGGAGCGAACAACACCGTGGTGATTCCGAACAAAACCATCACCGCCGTGAACTTGCTCAACTACTCCATGCCTTCGGCGGAAATGGGCGTCTGGGTGCCAGTGCTGATGGGGCTGGATGCCGATGTTTCACAAGCGGAGCGGATCGCCTTGGCCGCGGCGGCCCAGACGGAGGGCGTTTTGGCGGAACCCGCCCCGGCGTTCATCGCCGATCCGGGAATGGTGTTGACGCACCTGCAGTACCGGTTGTCGTTCCGTGTGGCGCAGTATACCCACGGGGGCATGGCGCGCACGCGCGTTGTGCAGCGCATCCTGGATGGCTTCAGGCAAGCAGGGATTCCCTTGCCCGAAGTGCGGCGGATGTAGGCCGCGCCGCTACGGTTGTTTGGACTTCACTTTGTCCATCGCCGCCTCGGCCTGCTCGGCCAGGTCCTTCACCTTTTCGGCGGCCTTGTCGACAAAAGGTTCGGCCTGCGCCGCCAGGTCGCGCGCCGTCTCCTCCGCGGCTCCAAGCGCCGCCTTGGCCAGCGTTTCAATTTTCTCGGCCAGGTCCTTCGCCGATTCGGCTACGCCCTGCGCCGCGTCCTTGATTTCGTCGTTCATAGCACCCTGAGTGTATCCCCGTTACGGTTGAAAGTGCAAAAACGCACCCCAAAAATAGGGCTTCTGCAGCGCCGTGCCGGAGCGCAACAGCGCCAGTTTCGCCTCCCGCAGCGCCTCTCCCGGCGGGCGGCCCAACTGCAGTTGCCGGTACATCTGGTCCATGAGCTGTGGGGTGCTCGCATCGTCCACGGCCCACAAGGACGCCACAACGTTTTCCGCCCCCGAGCCAAGAAACGCCCACGCGAATCCCACCAGCCCCTCGCCCTTAAACGCCTTCGCGCCCGCGGCCGTGCAGGCCGATAGCGTCACCAGGTGGGCCCGCAACGGCATTGCCGCCACATCGCGCGCGTACAGTTTATAACCGCCGCCGTCGGGCGAAAGCAGAATCGCCGATTCCAATGGCCGTAGCCGGTTGGCCTGCGCGTGCGCCGCAAAATGCACATAGGCCGGGTTCTTCGCCAGCGCCGCGCGCACCGCGCGTGGCGTCGCGTCGCCCCGTTTCAAAGGAGTTGCCCCGAATTGCGCGCCAATCCGGTCCAACTCTTCCCCAGCATGACGCAGCCGCACAAATCCTGGCTCGGCCTCCACCGCGTCCCCCGCCAGCAGGATCTGCTTCGAGTGCGGCCGAGCGGAGCCCGCGCCCCCAGTGGACCCCGGCACCACCGATATCTCCATGTCCTCCAGCCAAAAATGGTCCGGCGCTGGGGCGATGAGCGTTTCAAAATTCAAGGCATGAAGCACGCCATCTGGTGAGATCATCACCCGCCGTCCGCCCAGGAACGGCAGCGCCGGTTTCACCAGCATTTCAAAGAGCTGGCGCGCCTCCTTGCCCTCGTCGGTCAATGGATTTCTTGCCCGCAGTAAAAACTGGTTGTGTCGCTCCACCAGTTCCTGTATCTCTTTAGCCCCCGGCAGCCGCAGATAGACCGGAGCTTTCACCGGGTCCACCACCCACAAATGCGACGCCGGCTCGTCCAACCAGTAGAACAGCACGGCGGTGGCGCGGCGCTGCGCCGTTTTCCCCCGCAGGGCGCGGGCGCGGCTGCGCTCTGCCACCCGCAGGGCATCGTTCTGGCGGCCCTGCTGCAGCAGAAACTGAAGCATCTCCCGGTATACGTCCATCCGGCCCGAAAGGAAAGAGATCCGGTCCTCCGCCGCAGTCAGCGTCTTTTGTGCCTCTTCCACCAGCCGCATCGCCTTTTGCAGTTCGGCTTCCGCGAGCGTCGCCTTCCCCTGCCCGGAAAGCAGCCGCCCCAGCTCCGTATGCGCCGTCCAGCGAATCTGCAGCGAAGCGTCGCCGTCGCCCAACACGCGGCGAAGCAGCGGTTCGGCGCCGCCGGGATCTCCCTGCGCCAATAGGATCCGGGCTTCCGTCAATACGCCGTTCCGCTCCAGGTCCGGCCGGCCAAGTTTCTTGATCAGCGTCAGCGCGTCGCGGTTCCAGCGCGCGGCTTCAAACCATTTCCCTTGCCGGTAGTTCAATAGTGCCAAGCCCTGCATGACGGCAATCTCGTCGCTCGCCTCGACCCCGCCAGGCGCCCGCGCGGCCGCCATCGCCTTTTCGTAATGCGCCTGCGCGCCGGCGAAATCGTCGGTGGCCAGCCGAGCGCGCGCCTGGTTGTTCTCGTTCACAACCCGTTCCCGCTCGTTCAATGGCTGCAGTTGGGCCAGCGTGACCATCGCTTGCTCATAGTCACCCAGTTCGAACTGGTTCCAGCCAAGATTGTCAATCCCGCGCCGCGTCACATGGCGCGCCACAGTCCCCAGTTTGGCCGAAATCCGCAACGCCTCCCGCATGTGGGTGGCGGCCTCGTCGAACCGTTCTTGTATGGCGCAAATACTGCCGAGCAGCGAAAGACTTTTAGCCTCCAGCAAGCCGTCCTTCGCCGCGCGGGCCGCCGACAGCGCGCTGCGCAACGTGGCCTCGGCCTCTCCAAACTTTCCCATCGCCCGTAGGCAGGCGCCGCGCCGCAGCTCTATATTGCCCGCCTCGCTGCCCCCGCTTTCACTCTCGGCAAGCACCGCGTCCAATATGGCCAGGCCAGCCTGCCGTTCCTCTGCCGTTCGCGCCGTGCGGCATCGTCCGTAGCCTAGCGAACGCCGTCGCCGCCGTTCCAGCGCCGCGTCGGCGCCGTCCGGAAGGGGTGTTGCCAGCAGCGCCAAGCCGCGCGGCAAGTCCGGCCCTGCGGCTAGCACTTCCGCCTGCAGTAGTTGAAACCGGTCTCGCAATCCCCGTGCGGCGTTCATCTCGCGTAGAACGGCGTCGCTCGGGATGAGCGTTAGCGCCTGGGCGTACTGTTCGTCGTCGAACGCCGCCTGCGCCTTGGTGTAGATCTCTTCCGCCGTTTGCGAGGGCTTGCCACAACCGGCGCCCAGCGCCAGGATCGCCAGCAGAATTACTGGCCCCTTCGCCATTAGTTCGGCGGTTCCCACTGCCCGTTGCCGGATCCCTCGCCGAAACTCAAACTGCCATTGTAGTCGCAACCCAATTCGACGCGAAGCATGTTCAAACGCCGGGCGAACTTCGAAATGCGGTACTCGCCCAAATAGAGCGTGGCGAAGTCCTTGATACGCAATCCGCCATTGGAAACTGGCAGCCAACTGGCGTTCTCCGTCAGCGAATACAGCGTCGCCTTGACGCCGCCGGTTCGCGAAACGCAGCCGTTCAGATCTTTCGCCATGCATGGCGCGCCCAAGGTGTCGGGATCGACAATCAGCCCTTTCAATGCGCCTTCCACGTATGCCTTTTCCAGGGCGGAGTAGGTCGGGTAGCAATCGAAAATGGCGGCGCTACTCACCAGCGGCAACTCCTTTCCGTCCACGCGCAACCCCTCAATGGCGGAGCCGCCTGGTGTGATCGCCGCCTCATAGGCGCCCGGTGACGTCATCGCCACCAGGTGGACAGTCAGCCGGCCCACCGTGACGCGGTCCCGGATGGTGATGTCCTCCATCGTAATGGTCAACTCCGTCTGTTTCGGGTCTCCCTGCGCCGTCGTCGTGGCGCGGCGGACGTAGAGAAGACCTTCGATGCCGAAGTTCTCCACCGTCGCCGAGCCATACCCGCCGGATGGGGATAGCGACGCCATTGCCTGCGTGGGCACGGTGATCGCCGTCGGAGCAGTCACGATTCCGCCAAATGCCGAACCGGCCGCGGAGTAGGAAAAATAGCTTTTTCGTTCTGACATGAAATTAACGGGTGACGAGTTCAAACGGGAGCGCGGCTACATCGGCCTGCGAGGCCGCGTTCCTCACGCGCAGAGTGTAAACCCCGTTTGAAAGTCCATCCACCGGAATCATCACCTGGATATCGTTCGTATCCTGCGGCGCTTCCCCGGTGAACTGCTGGACGGCGCGCCCGTCGGCGTTCTCCAGCGTGAATTGAAACTGTGCAATGGTGGCATCGGTATGGTTGAATAGCAGCGCCACCCGCCGCTGGGATGGCCGCACGGCGATCTTCAGCGGCGCATTGCCCGCTACGCGTGTCGCCGTCACAAAATAGCTGCCAGTCACTTCCGGTTGCGGGCCCGTGGGCCTCACGTTCTGCCAAACAAGCGCCATTGCCATACAGGCGCACGCCGCGACAAGGGCCGGTTTCGGCGCCAGCGCCAGCCACCGGTCCCACCAGTTCTGCGGCGGCTTCGGCGGCGCGGGGCTGGGCACGCGAACGGCTTCGGGCTCCAAAGCCAACAGCGGTTTCCGGGCGTTCTCCATGAACTTCACGGCGCTGACTAGGTCCGCCGCCGTTTCCGGATTCGAAAAATAGAGCTCTTCGAACGCACTCCGCTCGGGTTCCGTCATCTCCCCCAGGAGGTAGCGTTCCACGAGTTGTGCGTCCTTCGATTCTTGGTGCTTCATTGTCGGTTTACTTAACTACTTCCAGATACTTATCACGAAACGTCAGCCTCGCCCGGTGCAACAGCACCCTAAGGTATTCGCGGTCAACGCCCTGCTCCTGGCAGACCTGGTCCCGCTTTTTGTCCTCAAAATAGATGGCTCGCAATAATAGTTGCTCCCGGCGAGGAAGCGTTTCAAGAACATTTCGAACAGCCGTCGAAGATTCGACGCTCAGCATCTCCGTTTCCACGTCCACTGAGTCGTCCTTGCGGTCGAACGTCTCCTCGAGTGGGGTCGGGTCCCGGTCTCCGGCACGGCGATATTCAAGCACCACGTTGTCGCAGATCGAGTTCACCAGCGGACCCAGACGTTCGGGCTGCCGAATGCCGTCGGGCCGGCGAATCAGCCGGAACGCCCGCAGAAACACTTCCTGCCGGATCTCCTCTACAAGATAGGGCGACCGGACTCGCGAACGCAACTTGATGCCGAGCAACTCACCAAAATAGGCGACGAAATGGCGCTCGGTGTCCGAATCCCCCGCGGACAGCCGTTGCACGTACGCCAAATCGAAAGTGACGAACTTCATAAGGCCTCTCGCCCCAATCAGTATGCAACAGATAGCAACCGGCCCGGGATGTCGGAGTATGCCTATTCCATCCTTCCCGGGCCGTGCCTCCGGTTACTGAATACTTGTCTTGTGCGGTACACCCGCGTTTCGTTACAAACTTCCCGAAAAAAATTTACTGGCCGAATTCGAGCCGCGTCGCGCCATCGGCGGAGGCAAGCGTTAGCTTCCCGTCGCGCAGCGAAATCCGCGCGGCGGCTTCCAGCGCCCCCAGAAACGCGCTTTCCAGTGCCATCGCCTCCGGCGGGCCGGCCATCTTGGTGGCGGCGATCGGACCCGTCCAGGCGAGCGTATCCTTCCCGGAGACAGTCGCGCCGGTCGAATAACGATTCACCCCGGCCATCCCGCTCACCGCGCCATTGTCACCGAACTGAATCGTGGGCCGGCGCGTATCTGGCAGCGGCGTGGCCTTTCCCTTCAGCGTAAGCTCGGTTAGTCTGTACGGCGCGCCCGTCAGCGCGGACCACTGTAGAGGCGCGAACGCGGCGACACCTGCCGGAGTGGCCTTCGGCGTACACGAGCCCAGCGCGAGCAGCAATACCGTGGCGAATACACGCATGGCTTTAGAGTACGCGATACTGAAGAAGGAAAGCAGCACCCCATGGAAGCCATACGTCTGCAGCGAGTTTCGGAACAGATTCGCGAGGAATTGACCGAGTTGATTGAGTACGAAATGAGCGACCCTCGCGTCGAGGGGATCACCGTAACAGACGTTCACATCTCGCCCGACGGCCGGAAAGCGCGTGTGATGGTGGCATTGTCGTCGTCGGAAGGGCGCCTGGAGGCCATGGAAGCCCTGGAACACGCACGGGCCTATCTAAGGACCCAGGTGGCACACCGGTTGTCGCTACACCGGACACCGGACCTGCAGTTCGAAATGGACGCCGTGGTGGACCCGGCGCACCTGAACAAGATCATGAAGCGCATCCGGAAGGGCCGGCCGAAGGACTAGAGGCAAATCGAAGTTTTCGTCTCGTCCTGACGCAGAACCTTGCGGACCTCAGGGCAGGATCTGTTCTTGCCCGGGCAATCCGGAGTGTCAATCCAGCCTTCGAGTTCCAACGCTGTTTTCCGGGGGATCGTCAGCCTGGGAATCGAAAATGGAGCGTACTCTGGAAACTCGGCCCGCAGTGAGTAGCGCCCAGGCGGGAGGCCCCGGAATTCGAATACGCCGCCGTCCTCGGCGTTCACCGTAATCGGCTGCCGGCCGCCGGTGAGTGTGGCTGTTCCATTGGCAGTCGCCTTCAGGCGAAGGGCGGAGACGCTCGCCGGCTTACGCATGTAGCGAGGGGCCGCGAGCTTTGTGTTGCAGTAGAAGGCCGAGTGTTTCACCCCCACCTGAAGCGTAATTGGCGGAAGTGCGAGTGGCTCTTCGGTGACGGTAACCGGCCCGAAGGCGCGGGAGCGAAAGCCGGTTTGGGAAAGCCGGAGGTGGTATGCGCCGGGAGGAATGGCGGGGAAGGAGAATTGGCCCTCGGCGCCGGTGCGGACCGTGGTGATTGGCGATGCGGTGGGTGCGGCGCGGAGTTCAACAGTTGTGCCGGCTAAGGCGGCGCCGGTGACGTCCACAGCGACACCGGTGAGGAGTGCAAGAGCTGTTGCTGAAATCATCATTCGCTCGGCAAAGTGTATCAATTTGGAACATGCCGTCCATATCCTCGGATTGCCCCCGATTTCGCCGTTCCGCGCACAGCGCATGGCGGACCTGAGGGTGCAAAACCGGAACGGGCGACTCCAATAGGAGCGGCGTTGTCTCAGTTTTTCCATCCCTCTGGGCGCTGGTGTCTTCAGCGGTGGCGGCAGCGCGCGTGATTCCACCGCCAATTCCCAGTAGATACCCGCAGGGATGCACTCCACCGGGACCGCATTCGCGCGCGGACGCTGCTGGTCCGAATCTGTTACCGCCTGATTTTGCGCGCCCCAAAAAACCAGGGCATCCGCGCGCGAGCGCCAAATCGGTCTCACTGGGTTAGCGCCGCTTCCAGCACAACCAAAACCCAGGGCATCCGCGCGCGACCTGCAAACTGGTACTACTGCTTCGGCGCGGCTTTTTGCGCGTCGTGCTTCTGCTTGTACAGGTCCTGACTAATATTGTCCTGACGCCGCTCAATTTTGGCGCGCTCCGCGGCCGTCATGCCTCCGCCGTCTTTGCGGTCTTCCCGGATCTGCCGGTTCAGGTCGCGCTGCCGGGCCTTTATCCGCGCCGCTTCCTTCTTGTTCAATTCACCGGAGGCCTTCCCTTCTTCCACACGGGCCGCCTGGCGGTCCTTTCGGTTCTCGATGCGCCCTTGCGCTGTCGCCGCCGGGGCAATCAACGTGACCAGCGCGATGGCGGCCACTAGGGTTTTTTTCATGATCTTCATCTCCTGTCCTTTACCAACGCGCTTTTCCGCCCATTGTTGCGTCACACCATGACAAAATCGGCAACAGCATGTCGCGGATTCAAATTGCGTTCCTCCTATATATCGTGCTCGCGTTGATTGCCGGATCAATCTTGCGGGGAGATTTTCGCCTCGCCATCCTCGTGCTCCTAGCCGGTCTCGCCATCAAGACCTGGATTGGGGAGAGGAAAAGGAGCGGTACTGGCCTAAGCGACGAGGAGGGTACTATAGCGCATCCCGCTCCCAGCGAGCCGGGCGAAACGCAGGAGTAGTAAGGAGTTCCGCCTTCCGTCAGAATCGAAAGGCACAGGTTAGTCCCAGGAATTTCCTGTCTGGTACCCCCATCGGGCCGCTATATACCCCCCAAAGAGGTCGATGGAGTAAGGCTAATTCCCGACAGCGTAGCGGGAGCCATACCTACTAACAATTCCTTAGAGGAATGTTAGCATCAGCCGATAAGACAAATGAACAACAGGTACTGATGGGTGCAGATTCCCAATTTGAAACACGGCGCGTTTCAGATTGGAATAGGCCAGCGCGATCCGTGTTCGGGATTGGCACGCGGCTAAGGTGTTTTACCTAGGGCCGAAACCCGGCCGGGTATCTCGCCACGCTCCATCGATCGTACTAAGTTGTTTCAGGACAAGCGTTTAACGGAGAGTTCCATGCTTCCACTGGTTCGTGGCGAAAAGGCGGTTCGGCAATGGTCTGGAGGTTGCATTACTAGGGGCAACCCTCCCAAAACGGGGGCTGACGCTGACCTTACCGGAGAGACAACAGACTCTCAAAGTGAGCGGAGTAATACCGGACGCATGAAACCTCCAGCCATCGCCTTAGAATCCCGAAATGAACACGAGATCTCCTCAAAGAGATCCTCAGACGGGATGCGCGGGACTGAGTTCATCGGTAGCCGGGCGAAGATAACTCCAATCACAGCGGGTACAGCGGTAAAAACGGAACCGAAATCCACTGAGGACCCTGCCATGCCTGCCACTGCGACACTGATGATGCCCGCTCCCGCCCTTGAGCCGGCTCCCGCGGAACGCCTGAGGCGCGTTCGTCCCGCAAAAACCGCCGATCGCGTTGCGGCCTCCCGCACCGCGGTTGCCCGCCAGGCGCAGCGGGACCAAATCGTGCTCGAAAACCTGCCTCTCGTCAAGGCGATCGCCGTCCGCGTGCATGAAAACCTTCCAGTTCACGTCGATCTCGACGATCTGGTTCACGCCGGTATCCTCGGCCTCTTTGATGCCGCCACGAAATACGACCCTGAAAAGATGGTCAGCTTCTCCAGCTACGCGAAACACCGCATCAAAGGCGCCATTCTCGACAGCCTTCGCCAGCTCGATTGGGCGAGCCGCGATCTTCGCCGCCGTCACAAGCAGTTGGAGGCCGCCACCCGTGAATTAGCCGGAGAACTGCACCGGGCCCCCTCGGAGGCCGAACTTGCAGATAAAATGGGCGTCGATGTCGAACGCTGGCGTCAAATGATGATGGACCTGCGCAACGTTGGGCTTGTCAGCGCCTCCCAGCGCCCCGCGGATCAGGACGACCTTCCCGCTCCCGACTTTCCCGCCGCTCCCGAACTTCAGCCCGATAGCATGTGCTCTCAGCAGCAGCTCCGCACTGCGCTCGCCGGCGCTATGAAAGTCCTGCCGGAGCGATACCAAAAAGTCGTCGCCCTGTATTACACGAACGAACTGACGATGAAGGAAATCGGCGGCATGTTGGGCATCAACGAAAGCCGCGTCTCCCAGATCCACAAAACCGCCCTCGAAAAGATGGCCGTCGTTCTCCAGGAAGCTGGAATCCGTTCCAGCGCCGCTTTCTAGCTGAGCGATCCCAGCCCCCTACTACCGAGACCCCTCCCGCGTGGGAGGGGTCTCGTCTCACTGCAAGCCCATCTTTGGGACCCCTCGGTCCCCGGCGCCTACTCTCCGAGCGAGCCCCCCGCCCGTCCGGCAATCTCCTCGCCCTTGCGCATCGCGTCCAGCACCCCGTTAACAAATCGCGCCGACTCGTCGCCCGAAAATCGCCTCGCCAGCTCAATCGCCTGGTCAATCACCACCGCCGGTGGCGTGTCGGTCCGCAAAAGCTCCCACGCGGCCAACCGCAACAGGTTTCGGTCTACTACCGGCATCCGCTCCAGTTTCCAGTTCTCGGAGCGGCGGGTGATCAGCGCGTCCAATTGCTCCTGTTCCTGAAACGCGCCATAAAGCATCTGCTCCATAAACGGGTCGGGGGGCGGAAGCATGTCGTTTTCTTCGGTATACAGCGTGTGGTAATAGTCCCGCATCGCATCTTCCGGCGAAATCTGGCGCATATCGCACTCGTAAAGCAATTGGAGCGCGCGGCGGCGGCTTAGGTGGCGGGAGGGCATTGCTTCTTAACCGCGAATCTGTCGCAACACGCCGGCCATCTCAATCACCGTTGTCGCCGCGTCAAATCCTTTGTTCCCGCTCTTGGCGCCGGCCCGGTCAATAGCCTGTTCCAGCGTATTCGTCGTCAACACCCCAAAGGCCACCGGCACCCCCGTCGAAAGCATCGCCTGGCCAATCCCCTTCGCCGCCTCGCCGGCAACGTAGTCGAAATGCGGGGTGTCGCCCCGTATTACCGCCCCCAGGCAGATGATCGCGTCATATTTTCGGCTCTCCGCCAATGCTTTCACCGTCACCGGCAGTTCCCACGATCCGGGAACGCGAACCACCGTTACTGCCTCGTCGGCCACGCCGTGACGGCGCAAACCGTCCAAGGCGCCGTCCAGTAATCGGTCCGTAATGAAACTGTTAAACCGGGCTACGGCAATCGCCACCCGTAATCCCTCGCCCCGCAGGGCGCCTTCAATCTCTAAGTGCGGCATGGCTTTTTCCTGATTTTTCGGCCCCCGGCAAACCGTATGGGATAATAGAGTCAGGGCGTCTCTGTATTATCCCATGGATCCTTCTCGCATTCGGAATTTCTCAATCATCGCCCACATCGATCACGGCAAATCCACGCTGGCCGACCGCCTGTTGGAGTTCACCGGAGCGCTCTCGCAGCGCGAGATGATGGAACAGGTCCTGGACTCAATGGACCTGGAACGGGAACGCGGCATTACAATCAAAGCTCATGCCGTTCGACTCAATTACAAAGCCAATGATGGCATTCTCTATCAGTTAAACCTGATCGACACGCCCGGGCACGTCGACTTTTCTTACGAAGTCTCACGCTCTCTGCAGGCCTGTGAAGGCGCACTGCTCGTTGTCGACGCCAGCCAGGGAGTCGAGGCGCAGACCCTCGCCAATACCTATCTTGCCCTCGGGCAGGATCTGGAAATTCTTCCTGTTATCAATAAGATAGACCTACCGTCCGCCGAGCCGGAACGGATCATGGAGCAGATCGAACAGGTAATTGGCCTCGATGCCACCGACGCTGTTCTTTGTAGCGCCAAGTCCGGCATCGGTATTGCCGACATCCTGGAGCAGATTGTCCAGAAAGTGCCTCCTCCGCGCGGCCGCGTCGACGCACCCCTCCGGGCCCTTATCTTCGACTCCTGGTTTGATCCTTATCGCGGCGTCATCGTTCTCGTTCGCGTTATCGATGGCAGACTCCGCAAGGGTCAAAAACTTCGCCTATGGTCCAATAATTCCGCCTACGAAGTGGAAGGCCTCGGCTACCAGTCGCCAAAACCTATACCTTGCGACGAACTCGCCGCCGGCGAAGTCGGCTTCATCATGGCGAATATTAAGAAGGTGAGCGACGCCCAGATCGGCGACACGATCATGGACGCCGCCGACCTCGCCACTGAACCCCTGCCCGGCTTCCAGCCCGTCAACCCGATGGTCTTCGCTGGCCTCTATCCTGTTGAAAGCAGTGAACATGGTCTGCTTCGTGACGCTCTCGAAAAACTTCGCCTGAACGATTCTGCCTTCAACTTCGAAGCCGAGCATTCGGTCGCCTTGGGCTTCGGTTTCCGATGCGGCTTTCTCGGGCTGCTCCACCTGGAAATCGTTCAGGAGCGGCTGGAGCGCGAATTCAACATCGACTTAATCACTACCGCCCCTGGCGTTCGCTACAAGGTCACGCTTCGCGGCGGCGATGTCATCGAGGTTGAAAACCCCTCCAAATGGCCCGATCCAGCCACGGTCGAGTGTGTCGAGGAGCCAATCATCGACGCAACCGTTATCACCCGCGAAGAGTACCTCGGGGAAATCCTGGCCTTGGTCGAGGAAAAGCGCGGGAAACAGAAGAAGTTCGAGTACATCGGCGGCTCTCGCGTGCTGCTCAACTATGAGCTGCCGCTCAACGAAATCGTCCTCGACTTCTATGACCGTTTGAAATCCGCTAGCCGCGGCTATGCGTCGCTCGATTACCACCTGGCGGGCTACCGTGTGTCGCCCATGGTGAAAATGGACGTTCTGGTCGCTTCTGAAGCGGTGGACGCGCTGTCCATTATTGTTCACCGCGATTTTGCTTACGAACGGGGCAAGGCCCTAATTGAGCGGCTACGCAAGTTGATTCCCCGCCAGATGTTCGAAATCGCCCTGCAGGCCGCCATTGGCAACAAGATCGTGGCCCGCGAGACCATCTCCGCGATTCGGAAAAACGTGCTCGCCAAGTGCTACGGCGGCGACATCTCGCGGAAGCGTAAGTTGTTGGAAAAACAGAAGGAAGGCAAGAAGCGGATGAAACGCGTCGGGCGCGTCGAAATCCCGCAGGAGGCCTTCCTCGCGGTCCTGAAAGTGACCCAGGGTTCCGACGACGATTAGGGGCCGGTTTTTCCTAGATATAAAGAAAGTCCACCTTACAACCGATGAGTTGAGAGAGTGGCAAGAGCAACACAACCCACGGTTCTGGCGGCGGCGGCCGATGTCCTTAGCGATCAACTCAGCGAAAAGCTGGAAGAACTCGCTAAGCGCCTCCGCCCCCGCGCCTCCCAACTGGAAAAGAAGTTTCTGGACGCCTTGCACTCGGGCAAGGATCAGCTCCCCGTGCTCGATGACCGGCAGGCGGCCGCCCTCCGCGCCATCACGCCCGGCGCCGCCCTCCGCGCTCTCGGAGAGGGGCGGCCTATCTCGGAGTTTTTTGAACAGGTCGAATACAATGGTCGCCGTTTGGCGAAGATGCACTTGCTTCCAACCGCGATCGTCGTCGCTTTGGAACAGTATGACCGTCTGCTTGCCGGTGTGCTCGAAAAACTGGTACCGCAACAGCGGGAAAACCTCCGGTGGGTGCGCGAACAGTTGCTGTTTTGCGTCATTTTGACGCTAAATAACGCGTTTTATCAGGTCCGGGAAGCAGAAACCCGAACTTTCTATGAACTGTTTCGCGTGGAACTGGAATCCCGGACCCTTGACGATCTTTTGCAGCGGTTTCTGGCGATCCTGGCTGAATTCTCGAACGCCAACCGGGCTCGGCTCTTTCTGCTCGATGAAGCCGCAACCTGCTGGACACTGGGCGCGTCGGTTGATCGGGAGAAACCCGCCGGCCGTGCCAAGCGGGCCGCCTCCTGGCGAATTGCCAACTCACCAGGTCTCCGTCAGCAGTTGTGCGAAGCGCGCTGTGTAATCGGAAAAGCCACCAATACTTGCGCGCCAGACGCCACGTGGGCGGGGCGCGGTGTCACTCTTTGGTCCGTTCCGCTTACCAGCGGCACGGAGACGTGGGGCGTTCTTCAGTTTTCGTTTGATAAGGATTTCGAGTGGCTCCCGCGCGAGCGCGAACTGCTGGCCGCTGCTGCCGAACGATGCTGGATGGCCATTGAGAAGGCGAGACTGGTGGAAGGTCTCGCGGCCCGCGAAGAGCAGGTCCGGCAACTTGCTGAACACATGCTGCACGTGGAGGAGGCCGAACGCCGTCGAATCAGCCGGGAACTCCACGATGAAGCAGGCCAGTCGATGCTCTGCATCCGTCTGCAAATGGAAATGATCGAAACGGCGATGCCGGAATCGATGGCGGTCTTGCGCCAGCAGATGAGCGAAGTGCGCAACACCACGGAGCACACGATTTTGGAAATCCGGCGGCTGATCGCCGCGCTCAGTCCGGCGGTGCTGGAGCAACTCGGCCTTGGCGCCGCACTGCGCCAGTTAGTTAACCGCTTCCGTCAGGTAAGCGCGGCTCGCGTTCGGCTCAATCTCCAACGCCTGGGCGTACTACCTAAAAAGACGGAGATGATTGTCTACAGGCTCGTGCAGGAATGTTTTAACAACATTGCGAAACATTCAAGCGCGAATACCGTAAACCTTTCGGTCACAACGGCCGATGGATATTTAAGGCTGAGCGTTGACGACAACGGCATCGGCTTTGATGTGGAAGAAGCGCTGGCTCGCCGCGACAGTTTCGGACTCTCCGGAATGCGCGAACGGGTGGCTCTTCTTGGAGGAACCTTTCAGGTCGTAAGTAATCCGGGTGCTTCTACAAAGCCAAAGCAGGAAGCGATGGCGGTAACGGGCGGCGCGAAGGCGCCGGTCCGGAGAAGCATAAGAGGCCGGGGTACGAAGATCTCGATCGCGTTGCCATTACCTAGAGAGGCTGACTTGCGAGGGGCCCCAAGCGCCACGCAGGGAACAGCAACACGGATCTTCCGTGTTCGCTAGCCGGGCTTATGCAACAGCACTGAAGGAACCAGAAAACCGCGGAATCTAGCCCCAGGCAACGCACCTTGGGCGGCGAGCGGCAAAGGCAAGCAGAAGCACTGGAAATTTAAGCAACGGAAAACGGACAAAGACATGGCAAAGATTCGCATCGTACTGGCAGATGACCATACGCTCTTTCGGCAGGGAATCCGCACACTAATCGCCGCTGAGGCGGACTTGGAAGTAGTGGGCGAAGCCTCTAACGGAGGCGATTCGGTTGACCGCGCTAATGAGCTCAAGCCCGACGTCGTCCTTATGGACATCGGCATGCCCGGACTCAGCAGCTTTGAAGCGACCCGTCAGATAAAGAAGAACCGTCCGGAAACGAAGGTTCTCTTCCTCACAATGTATGACGACGAGGACTATCTGGTTGAAGGCATGGAGGTCGGCGCGGCCGGCTACGTGCTCAAGGATAGCCCCGCGCAACAATTAATCGCCGCTATCCGCGATGTGATTCGCGGTGGCAGCTACCTCAGCCCGCGGATGTTGTCGCAACTCGTCGACGATTTCCGGTCCCGCATCAAATCGGCCAACCGGCTGCCGCGCTTCGCCACGCTCACTACACGGGAGCGCGAAGTGCTCAAGATGCTCGCTGAAGGGCAATCGGTAAAAGAGATCGCCTGCGACCTCAACCTGAGTGTCAAGACGGTCGAAGCACACAAGTTCAATCTCATGCGCAAGCTGGACATCCACAACAAGGCGCAGCTCGTGCAATACGCAATCCAAAAGAAGATCATCAAGATCCCCAACCTGGCCTAACGCTCCGGGTCTCACGTCCCTGAGCGCCCGCGGCCATTCCGTTCGCCGCGCGGCCATCCCAAGTTTCTGGCGCCCAAACGCACACTCCTGGCCGGAGGCCGATAGCACTTCGTTATCGTTCTCCGGCCCTTTTTTTGCGCCTGGGATATTATCGAACAAGGGAGTCCCATACATGACACGCAGATCCGCCATCAGCGCCGCCGCTTCCGCCTTCGCCGCCGCGCACGCCGCGCCAGCCGCCGCCAATCGTTTGCCGATTAAAAAGGGCGTCCTCACTTCCATGTTGCCAAAGGAAATGACCTGGAAGGACAAATTCAAACTCGCCAAAGATGTTGGCTTTGACGGAGTCGAAGGCCAGACCGAAGAGGACGTCACCATTGAAACCGAAATGCGCAAAGCCTCGGAATCCACCGGCGTGCCCATCCACTCGGTAATGAACATGCTCCACTGGCAGTTTCCTCTCTCCTCGTCGGACACGGCGGCCGTCGAAAAGAGCATGAAAGGCATGGAAACTAGCATTCGCAACGCCGTCGCCTGGGGCGGAAATACTGTTCTCCTCGTTCCCGGCGTCGTCAATCCCCAAACCGGCTACGCCGACGCCTACAAACGCTCCCAGACGCAGATCCGCAAGCTCATCCCGCTGGCGGAGAAGAGCAAGATCGTTATTGCCGTTGAGAATGTCTGGAACAAATTCCTGCTGTCCCCCATGGAATTTGCGTCGTATGTCGATTCTTTCCAGAGCCCCTATGTTAAAGCCTATTTCGATGTCGGCAACATTCTGCTCTACGGCTACCCGCAGGATTGGATTCGCACCCTTGGCAAGAGCCGGATCGCCAAAGTTCACCTGAAGGACTTCCACAACCGCCGCAATCAACTTGTGCGCGCCAACGTGCCGGAGTTCGTAAACCTTCGCGATGGCGACCTCGATTGGAAGGAAGTTCACAAAGCCTTCACTGAGATCGGCTACAGCGGTTATGCCACTGTCGAACTCCGCGGTGGCGATGAAAAATACCTGCGCGACCTCGCCGGCCGCGTCGACAAAATCCTCGACGGCGAATAGCCCGCTACGGCTTCTGGTGTTGCTCCCGCAGCACCTTCGGATCGTCCATCTTCGGCCCAGGCTTGGGGTCCAGCGGATCCCGCGCCTTGGCCGGATCGAACAACTCCGGCCGGATCGGCTTTAACGTATACGGCGTGAAGTCCGGCGTGGCCGTAAAACAATCGGACAAATCCGAAGCCGTCGCGTCGAACAAATTCAGCGGTGGCAGTTTGAGCAGCCGGAACGTAGTCTTCAGCAACGCCGGGAAACTCGCGTTCGTCTTCGAAACGTAATTCTTCCGGGCGTACGGACTTGCCACCATCAGAATGGAGCGGTGCGAATCCACATGGTCCACGCCGCCCTGCGCGTCGTCCTCGGTAATTAACACCGCCATCTGTTTCCACCACGGGCTCTTGCTCAGGAATTCAATGATTCGCCCCAATGCGTAGTCGTTATCCGCCACGTAAGAAGCCTGGAACGGGTACCCGTCTTCCGGCCTCGGCTTTGCCGTATGGTCGTTCGGCAGGTGGATGTAGATAAACCTCGGCATCGGCTCATTGCCCAGAATGTAGCGGCGCTCCATTTCGCCGATAAACGCATTCGCACGGAATTGGTCTGGAATGTTGGTGTTATATCCGGGGTACTCGCGCGAGGTGTTCCGGTACAGCGGATCGGGCATCGGCACGTTGGTCAGGAACCGGGCGCCGGTCGGTTTCAGACCCGGCCCCTCGTCGATTCCAGCTAGTTCAAACCCCTCGCCGAAATTCCGGAAAGAAATGTTGTGCCGCTCCAGGTGGTGCCACAGCGCCCCGGCCTCCAACTGCTCTTCCGGATGCACCGATGAATTACTGCCTGTAAAAAGGAACCGTCCCGGCGCCGCCGTCGGAAACCGGAAGTTCTTCTTCCCGCCGTAGGCCGCCATCAACGTGGACTCCGTCCAGGCATTCGGATAACTCCCCACCAGCCAATGGTGTCCGTCCACCGATACCTCTGAATCGGCGTAAAAGTTATCGCTGAAAGCGAACTGCTCGGCCAATGCATGGTGATTGGGCGTCACATTCACGCTGCGCAGGTCAAAACGCTCTTGCAGCGCACCGCGTTCGCTCCGCACAACGGCGTACTGCCCAAAGCGCGCCAGGTCCCACGCGCCATTCACCGGCGCATTGCCCGCGGAAACGACGTCGCCGAAAACCTCGTCGAACGTCCGGTTTTCCTTCACAATCATCACGACGTACTGGATCTCGGCCGGCAGTTTCGCCCCATCCGCCACCGCGCTGAAGCCGTTCAGCCTGTAAACCTGCGCGGAGTGTTTGGCGTAATCCGCCGGATCCGGAACCGGGTAGATCGATATGGTCCCGCGCCGCTGGTCGGTTATAAAGCTGGCTTCATACGCCTTCGTTCGCGACGCATTTGGCCCCGTTCCGTTACCCTTGGCGTTGGTCACATACATCATCCCGTCCCGAATCACGACACGCGTAGGAAACCATCCCGCCGGCAGATGCCCTGCCAGTTTCCGCGTCTTCAGGTCCACCACGCCAATCGCGTTAATCCCCGCCTCGGCCACATAGAGCGTTGTTCCGTCCAGTGCCAACCCCGTTGGCAGCACGCCACGGAGCGATTCCAGCCCCTCGATACGAAGCGGAATTTCCGCCTCCACCGCCAGCGTCTTGGCGTTAATCACCGTCACGGAGTCGTTGTGCCCATTGGCGACATAAACCTGGGTCTCATTGGCCACCACCGCGCTGGGGCTCGATCCCCCATGGGTTCCTTTTCCAAATGGCAACCCCGTCGGCACGAACGCCACCACTTTCGGCGCTTCCGGGTTTTCCACATCGATCACCGTCAGCGAATTCGACTCCTTCACGTTCGGGCTCCCCAACCCCGGTATCCTCACCGTCTGCCCGCTCGCCGAGACGCGTTCCGCGCCCTCCTCGCTCTCCTTGGAGGGGAATCCGAACGCCGCGAAGGGCAGTCCGGTGTTCCGGGCGTCCTTGGCGTCCGCGCCGGGCACGGCGCTGTATTCGAACATCCCGATATTGGTTACATAGGCGCGCTTGCCGTCCGGCGATAGCGTGATCGCGAATGGCAAGCGTCCTGTCCGCACGCTCGCCACAATGCGGTGCCTCCGTGTGTCGATCACGGCCACCCGGAAATTCGCCTGGTCCACGGCGTACAGCAAATGCCGCTTGGCGTCGTGCGCCAAATCTCCCGTATAGGAATCGTTAAACCCGCCGCTGTTCAAATCATAGAGTTGCTTGCGTTTCCCACTGCTAATGTCCAGCAGCCGCACCCGGCCCGAATTCCCTTCGCTTGCGTAAACGTCGTCGTTGTTCTCAAACGCCAGGCCCATGAATATGGAGCGAAATTCGTCATCTTCTTCCGGTTCTTCGTCTTTCTTGCGCGAAGCCTCCCTCCGCTCAATCCGGAACCCCTCGGGCCGAGCATCTAGCAACGTCAACGAAAATCCTCGGGACCCTCCGTCGGCTGACACCACCCGTTTCCCATTCGGCGACACGGCCAGCCCCCATGGCCCGGGCCCGGTCTGGTACTGCCGTCCCAAAGGCGCCGTGTATCGCCCACCAGGAAGAATCGACTCTCCGCCGGGCCGTTTTACGACTGGCCGCGTGCCCGCCGGCGGACGGTAATCGGCCGCCCACGCAGCAAAAAGAATGAAGAATACGGCAAGCAGTGCCCTCATGACGATACTCTGTTCATTATGATTCCCCGCCGCCGCTTTCTGCGAACGCGGCGCGGTCTTCCATTATTCACATGAACCACGCACCCGCCAAGCTCTATTCGTTTGAACAGTACTTCCTGAAGAACTCGAGTCAAAGCGCCCGCCTCCACGCCTGGGTGGAAGAGGCATGGCTGCCCGCCTATACGCGGCTCACCGGCTCCAGTTCCGTCCTCGTTGCCGACGCTATCGTCGCTGATCACGTTCCGCAAGTCGCCCTTATCGCCGAATGGGACTCGTTCGCACAGTGGCATGAAACGCGCGCCTCCATGCGAGCGGATGCCGACATGCGCGCCGCCCTCGGTTACTGGGAGGATCACCATGAACCGCCCTACGAACACTTTACTCAGTCCTTATTGGAGGCCACGCCCTATTCGCCCACGCTCCAGCCGGGCGGCGAAAAATCCCGCATCTTCGAACTCCGCGTCTATCACGCCCCCACCTATCGCCAACTTCGCGCTCTGCACGATCGGTTTGAGGGCCCGGAAATTCCAATCTTCCATCGCTGCGGCATTCACCCCGTCCTATACACCTCCGCCCTGTTCGGCTCCTGGATGCCCAATCTTGTCTACTTCACTCCGTTTGACAATCTGGCCGCCCGCGAAACCGCCTGGGCCAAATTCATGGCCGACGAGGAGTGGGTCCGCGTCCGCACGGAATCCATCGCCGAACACGGCCAGATCAACGCCTTCTTCAAAGTGGCGCTCTACCGCGCCTCCGCCTATTCGCCAGTCAAGTAACTAATGCCCAAACCCATCATGTCCCGCGCTTTCCTATCTCTCTGCCTGTTGGCGCACGCCGCCTCCGCACAGGAACATACTCCGGAACGCGAAAAGAATCCGCTCGCCGGTAATCCGGAGGCGATCGCCGCCGGCCAGAAAACCTACGGTCAGGTCTGTCAAGCCTGCCACGGCGGCAGCGGAAAGGGCAGCGAACGCGGTCCGGCGCTCACCTCCGGCCGCTTCACCCGCGGCGGCCTGGATGGCGAACTGTTCCTCAATATCCGGAACGGCATCAAGGGCACTCAGATGCCGCCCTTTTCCGGCCTGAAGCAGGAACAGGTCTGGCAACTCGTCAGTTACATTCGCAGCATCAGCGGCAGCGTCGTTTCCTCCGGCGAACAGGTTTCCGGCAGCGCCCCAACTGGTGAGCAGCTCTTTTTCGGTAAGGCGGGCTGCGCCAACTGCCACGGCGTGAACGCTCGCGGCGGCGTCTCCGCTCCCGATCTTTCCACCGTCGGCCGCCTGGCCGCCGAACGCCTTCGCGACAAGATTCTCAACCCCGCCGCCACCGCCAAAGAGTCGATTGTTGCCACCGCCCGCATGGGGGACGGCCGCACGATTCGCGGCATGAGAACTGCCGAAGATACCTTCACCATCCACATTCTCGCCGCCAACGGACAGCGCCACATGCTGGCCAAGTCCGCCCTGGCCGAACTCACCATCGCCCAGGGCACGTTAATGCCCGCCAACTACTCCTCCCGCCTCACCCCCGCCGAAATCCAGGACGTGGTGGCTTATCTCAAAACCCTCGAAACTCGTGATTTCTCAAAGACGATTGCCGCCCCCATCCCTGGCGGGCTCTCCTACGAACGCATCCGGAACTCCGCCGCCGAACCCCACAACTGGCTCACCTATTGGGGCGATTATCGGGGCAATCACTATTCCGCCCTGCGCCAGATCAATACTCTCAACGTGAAGCAGTTGCAGGCCAAATGGGCCGCTCAACTCCCCGGCGATTCGCTTCTCCAGTCCACGCCCATCGTTGTTGATAGCGTCATGTACACCGCTGGCCCCCCAGGGCAGGTCTTCGCCTTCGATGCCAAAACCGGCCTGCAAATCTGGAAGTATCAGCGCCAACGCAAGGTCCAGAACCCTTACGAGAGCAACCCCTTCAACCGCGGCGTAGCCGTTCTTGGCAACCGCGTTTTCGTCGGCACGCTCGATGCGGCTCTGGTCGCCCTCGACGCTCGCACGGGCCTGCCGCTTTGGGAAACGCAAGTCGCCGACAGCATGTTGGGCTATAGTCTCACCATGTCGCCGCTCGCCGTGAAGGATAAAATTGTGGTCGGCGTGGCCGGCGGGGAACACGGCATCCGCGGCTTTCTCGATGCCTACGATGCCGCCACCGGCAAACGCGTCTGGCGCTTCAATACCGTTGCCGGGCCCGGCGAAGCGGGCGCCGATACCTGGAAAGGCGATTCCTGGAAAATGGGCGGCGCCGCCACCTGGCTCACCGGCAACTTCGACCCCGAACTGAACACCGTCTACTGGACCACCGGGAACCCTGGCCCCGATATGGACGCAGACATTCGCAAAGGCGACAATCTGTTTTCCTGCTCCGTGATCGCGCTCGATGCCGACACTGGTGCCCGCAAATGGCACTACCAGTTCACCCCCAATGACGATCACGATTGGGACGCCAACCAGGGCATCGTCCTGGCTGACCGTGTCATCGACGGCAAACCTCGCAAACTCCTCCTGCAGGCCAATCGCAATGGCTTCTTCTATGTCCTTGACCGTACAAACGGCAAGTTCCTCTTCGCCAAAGCCTTCGTCAAGCAGACCTGGAACACTGGCTTCGACGCCGATGGCCGCCCGCTTCGCCTGCCGAACTCGAACGCTACGCCCGAAGGCACTGTCGTTTATCCGTCGCTTGTCGGCGGAACAAACTGGCAGTCCCCGTCGTATGACGCCACGTCCGGCACTTTCTATCTCATGAGCGCCGAAGCCGGCCAGCGGTACTTTGTCACGAAGCAGGAATACGAGCCAGGCAAGGCGTATTGGGGCGGCCGCGCGATGGCCATTGATGAGCTGCCCAAAGCCGCCATCCGTGCTATTGACGCCGCCACCGGCAACCTGAAATGGATGCGCCCGGTCTCTCGCGGTTCGTTATCGGCGGGCGTGCTGGCTACCGCCGGCGGCGTCCTGTTTTCCGCCACCAGTGAGGGAAACCTCATTGCCCTGGACGCCAAAACCGGTCTGCCACTCTGGCGAATGCAAACCGGCGGACCCATCTCTTCTTCGCCCATCAGTTACTCGGTCGATGGCAAACAGTACATCGCCGTCTCCGCTGGCGCTGTGCTCTACACGTTTGGCCTGCCGGAATAGTTATTACAATTCTAAACGGCCCATGTAGGTCATCGCGCTCAGCTTAAACCGCTGGCGGCACTTCAATAGCTGCATATCGGCGAAGAACTCCAACTCGTCATCGTTCACCTTCACCGGCTCTTCGTTTGAAAAGTAGACCAGTATCTTCAGAGTCGTGGGCTGAATCGTAACTTCCACTTTTGCCGGAACATACTTCCGGCCGTAGCGCGTCCGCAAGTAGGCCGAACGGCTCACCAGGCTCTCCACCGTGCCCGCCCCCTGGTGGGCCACTTCAGAAGGGACGCCGAAAATCTCCACCACATAATAGGCGGACGAGGCCGGCGTCTCGATTAATCCGTTCAACTTATCCATTCCCAGCTTTTCGTCTCGAAGCCGGTATAGCGCCTTCGCGTGCCGCATCGGCAGCGCGTTCGGAAAACGGATCAGCAGGTCCGCCTTCATCGGCAGTTTCGGCTTCGGCGCCCCTATGCCCCCAAGCGGCCCCAGGCTGTTGTCCTTCACTGTCGCGTGGTCGGCCCCGGGAATGTCCTTGTACGTCAATTGGCGCTGCTCCCGCTTGTACCATTCAATGTCGGCGCCCGTCCCTTTCGCCCACGGCGAATCGGTTAGAAGCCGCAGCACCGTGTCCGGCGTCCACTCCGGGAACGGCGTCGATTTCCAGTCGGCGCCCAGTAGCGCGAATCCAAGCGCGAAAAAAACGAGTCGTTGCATGTCCTGCCTTCTAGGATAGGCGCACACCGGGCCTTTTGCGTTTCCGCCATTACGGCAGTGTCAGGCGCCCGAACAAGAACGCCTGCAAAAACTGCTCGCGCCCGTGGCGTGGCCATTGCAGTGAATCGAACTCCGCGTCTGTGAGTTCGGCCCCGCCGCAAGCCAGTATTCGCGATGCGCAATACCCCCAATACAGCAGCAGCGCGAAGGCGGCGGCCGTAGAGATTACAAAAAACAGCGCGCTCAAAAGCGTCGCCGCCTCGCTGTTTGTGCAGCGGTTCTGTAAAAATACCAACCGGTCGAACAGCGGCAGATACTCGTTGGTTATGGTGTGAAGGATTCGGGCCATGTTTTTCTCCCGCTTACTAAAGTTTGTTCTAACACCAAAGGTACTAGTTACGACCCAGTATATGCGGGATCATTCAAAACGGAATAGTACTAGGTATATTTTCCCAGGACCTAAGTACTGATTGCTGGTCCGGATCCCCTTCTGCTTCGACATTCCCCAAGTATGCGCCATTTTGTCGCGCTCTATTCATCCTGATCGCGCAATTCTGTCCGCATCGCCCCCATCCGCTGCCGCATCCGCGCGACGACGGACGCCGCCGCCGGACTATCAATCAGGTTAGTGAGCTCATGCGGATCCGCAACGGTATCGTATAGTTCTTCGCGTGGGTGCCTTTCTATCATCTCCACAAGCCGCGCCGCGGTTGCGTCGATTTTGGCCTTCTCCAGCCACGTGCCATACACGTCTTTGTGGCTATCCGGAATTCCTTCCACCTGCGTAAAATGGGTCGTCCACTTCCGTTCCGGGTGCAGATTGAGTATGTATTTGTAACGCAGGTCCCGCACGCAGCGCTGCGGGAAAATATTCATCGTTCCATCGCCGGAATGCGACGCATAGATTTCCGAGCGGAACGCCTTCGCCTTCCCTGTCAATACGCCTTGGAAGCTACGCCCGTCCAAACTCGACGGCGGCTTGCCCCCGGCGATATCCACCAGCGTCGGAGTAACATCGACGAACGATATCATTGCTTCCGTCACTGCGCCGGGCGCAATCCGCCCCGGCCACCGTGCAATGAAAGGCACGCGCAGCCCGGCGTCGTATAGCGTCCACTTGGAGCGCGGCCACTCCGGGCCCTGGTCGCTTGTGTAAATGGTGAGAGTATCTTTCTCCAGTCCGTGCCGGCGCAGCGACGCCAGCACCTCCCCCAAGTGTTGGTCCGCCGTCGTAATGTCCTGGTAGTAATTCGCCAGCGCAGTGCGCGTCTTCGGTGTGTCCACCGTGATGGGCGGCAGCGGCAGTTCCGCCGGATCGTAGTCGCGGTTTTTCTCCCACAGCACGTGTGGCGCGCTGTCGGCAAGAATTAGGCACAATGGCTGTCCACCCCGCGTCTTAACATGGTCGGCCAGCAGCGTATCGATTGCCGCAGTGTCCAATCCCTCCAGCCGGTACTTCCGCGGCCGGTCCGGCCGGAGCGGCAGTGTCGCCTTTACATACTCAAAAGCGAATACCGACTCCGGCTTCACGTGCGTCTTGTTCGCCAGGATGGTCCGGTAACCGAGCGCCTTCAAATACTGCGCGATCGATTGCAACCCTTCATGCGTAGCCGCATGATTCCCCATCAACCCGTTCCGCGCCGAGTGCAACCCCGTATAGAGAACGGCTCGCGACGGACTGCACGTGGGCGACGCCGCGAACGCGCGCGTGAACCGCATCCCCTCCCGCGCCAACCGGTCGATGTGGGGCGTCCGGATCACCTTGTTGCCATAGCAACCTGCGATGTCCCATCCATGGTCGTCGGCCAGAAACAGCACGATATTCGGCGGCTTTGGCGCCGCGGCTTTCCCGATGGCGGCTCCCACAAGCGACTGGCAGAATAATCGGCGGCGTAGCGACACGGTGTTTCTCCTGAGTTCCGATTGTAAGCGGTTTCCACATTTGCGATTCGTGCGAAATTGGAGAGACTCATGCAGCGCCGCCAGTTCCTCCTCGCCACAGCCGCCACGCTCACCGCCCAAACCCGCCCGCCGAACATTCTTTTCTGCATCACGGATGACCAATCCTGGCTACACACCTCCGTCACCGGTTCGCCGTGGATCCACACTCCCAACTTCGAAAAACTGGCGAAAAACGGAGTTCTTTTCCGCAATGCCTTTGTCTCCACGCCCTCCTGCGCCCCCTCCCGCGCCAGCGCACTCGCCGGGCAGGAGTTCTATCGCTTCGGCCCGGCCTCCATGAACCACACCGAGTGGCAGGCCGGTCTTTCCGGTTTTCCGGACCATCTCGCCCTTCGGGGATACCGCACTGGCAGTACCGGCAAGGGCTGGGCGCCCGGAAACTGGAAGGCGAGCGGGCGCCAACACCCGCCCGCCGGGCCTGAATTCAACACCCGGCGCCTGAAGCCACCGGCCGCCGGCCTATCGGACATTGACTACGCCGCCAATTTTCAGCAATTCCTTGAACACCAACCAGGCAAACCCTTCTGCTTCTGGGCTGGGTTCATTGAGCCCCATCGCGTTTTTGAATCCGGCTTCGGCGCCAGGTCGGGCAAGCGGCATCAGGACGTTCAGGTTCCCCCGTTTCTTCCTGACACGCCGGAAGTGCGGGCTGACCTGGCCGACTACGCCGCTGAAATCGAATGGGCCGACGAACAGTTCGGCGCCATGATGCAAGTGCTTGAACGCGCCGGCGAACTGGCCAACACCATCGTCATCTTCACCTCCGATAACGGCATGGCGTTTCCCCGGGCGAAGGGGAATCTCTACGAATATGGCGTTCACGTTCCTTGCGCCATGCAGTGGCCCCGCGTCATCCGCCCCGGTCAGGTGATTGATGATCTTGTCAGCTTCACCGATTTCGCCCCCACCATTCTCCAGGCAACCAACACCCCGGTTCCCCCATCGATGACTGGCCGATCCCTGCTTCCCCGTGTGACCGGCGCTGCAAAGCCTTTCCGGGACGAAGTCATCTTCGGCATCGAGCGCCACTTTCCCGGCAGTCGCCCCAACGGCGCCGGCTATCCCATGCGCGGCCTCCGCACCAGCCGGTATCTCTATATTGAAAACCTGACGCCGGATCGCAACCCCGCCGGCGACCGTCCCGGCCCCGTCTGGCCCAGTGACGACCCAACCGGCGGCTTCGGCGATTCCGACGGCGGCCCCACAAAGACCGTCCTGTGTACGGATTCCAAGTACAGATTGCTCTTCGAAAAGGCATTCGCGAAGCGGCCCGCGGTTGAACTCTACGATGTACAGGCGGATCCAGCCAACCTCACCAACATCGCCGCGGCGAACGGGAGACTTGTCGCGGAATTGAAAGCGCGGCTTGACCGGCATCGCAAAGCGACCCTGGATCCCCGCGCCACCGGCCGCGCAGAAGAACTCGAGTCCGTCATGCGCCGCTTCCCGTCTATCGCCGCCGAAGTGTCCAAGCAGCAGGAGGGGCGCTAAAGGAATGGCGCCCCTCGGCATGGCACATTGGCAGTGCAGGTCTTCTCGCTGCAGGCTTTGTGCTCACTTGCAACCACGCGTTCTGATCGATCTATGCTACGTTTGGGCTACTCGCACAAAATGGCTGTGTTTTCTTCATTCGTCAATATTCATTACTGAAACAGGACGTTTGAGGATAACTGGATATATCCCTCATGCGACTCCAGGCGTAAATCGCGAGGGATTACTCGAATCATTTTCGTCGATCCACCCGGTAGGCGGAGCGCGAACTCCTGACTAAGCGATACCTTTCGGGCGTACAGCGGTTTGGGAAGGTAGGGGGCAATGTTGATCCATGCCGGCGTGAAGTGGATATCGTCGCAGATCGATTCCGGCATCGGAACGGTTACGTACAGTTCCAGGGCTAACCGATGCACAAAGAACTCGAGCTGCTCGATGTCATTCCGCCACTCCGCGCCGAACTCGCCCTTTACAGGTGTTGCATACGAGTCAATCCGGCCTTCCTATTTGAGGCCGCACACGTTCAAGCGAATGGAACGAATCTGCTTTGTTCTCGGCTTGTCAATCGGTTAGAGCTTAGGCGAGTTGCGTGGAGGCGAGGTGCGCCGAAAGATGTTCGTAGATTTGCTAGGATTTGGAATCTCGCCTATACGATAGTCTGAACATATGTTGACGCGCCGTGCCTTCCTCGCCTCCCTGTCCGCGCTTGCTGCCCCGGCTTCGCGTCCCAACATTCTCCTGATCCTGGCCGACGATCTCGGTTACTCCGATCTCGGCTGCTTCGGCGGCGAAATCCAAACGCCGAACCTGAATCGTCTTGCCGCCTCCGGCGTCCGCTTCACGCAGCTTTATAACAACGCCCGCTGCTGCCCTTCCCGGGCCGCCCTCATGACGGGTCAGCATCCGCACAAAGTCGGCATGGGGAATATGGTCGGCGGCCAGAGCCGCGATGGTTTTCCCGGCTACTCCGGCCGTGTATCGGCGGATGCCCCCTTCCTTCCGGCTGTTCTCAAACAGGCCGGTTACACCACACTCATGGCGGGTAAGTGGCATCTCGGCCAGCCCGGCCCGGTCGCTCGCGGCTTCGATGAATTCTTCGGCATGGTTCATGGGTTCGATAGTTTTTGGGACGCGTCCAAATACACCCGCTTGCCCGCCGGACGCCCTGCCAGGACCTATGAAAAGTTCCACGCCACCGACGCCATTACAGATCATGCCGTCGACTTCCTGGCGCAGGCACGCAAGGCCGATAAGCCCTGGTTTCTTTACCTCGCCTACAACGCCCCGCACTTCCCGTTGCACGCGCCAAAGGATCTGATAGATAAATATCAGCCGGTCTACGAGCAGGGCTGGGACAAACTCCGGGAAAGCCGGCTGGAACGGATGGCGGCCAAAGGCATCGTCCCCAACCGAACTAGGCTTACCCCTCGTTCCGTCGTTGGCCCCAACCGCGTCTCCACCCCTAACGGCTGGGCGTCCAAACAGAACCCCGCCTGGGATTCGCTACCCGCCGATCGCCGCAAGGATCTTGCCCGCCGCATGGCCACGTTCGCCGCCATGGTCGACCAAATGGATCAGGGCATCGGCCGCGTTCTGGCGGACTTGAAAGCCAGCAATCAACTCGATAACACCCTCATCCTCTTCTTTGCGGACAACGGCGCTTGCGCCGAATGGGATCCCTACGGCTTCGACGTTTCCAGCGGCCCGCAAAACATCCTGCATGCCGGAGAGAAGCTCAAGGAAATGGGCCAGCCGGGCACGTATCACTCATACGGCTCTGCTTGGGCCAACATGGGCAACACGCCGTGGCGGCTCTATAAGCACTACACGCACGAGGGGGGCATCTCCACTCCATGCATCGCCCACTGGCCGCGCGGCTTAAAAGGCAAGGGAGGCGTGAACCATACGCCCTGGCATTTCATCGATATTCTGCCCACCTTCGCCGCTCTTGCCGGGACCAGGGCGGAGTGCGCCGGTGTCAATATGGCCGGTCTCTTCGCCGGAGAAAAACCTACGCGCGGTCCGCTCTTCTGGGAGCACGAAGGCAGCCGCGCCGTCCGCGATGGCAAATGGAAGATCACTGCCATTGCTCCTGCTGGCCCCTGGGAACTCTATGACATCGAAGCCGACCGGACGGAACTGAACAACCTTGCTGCCACCCATCCGGAGCGGGTTCAACGCATGGCCAGGATGTGGAACAATTGGGCCAAAGAGAACCATGTAGTGCCGTGGATTTGGTCCCCGGCCTACTCCGAAGGAGGCGCCGCCCAATGAAAGCCCTCTCTGCCCTTACCCTCGCCGTGGCCTCGCTGGCCCAGGCCCCGCTCCGTCCGCCTGCCGTTCCGCTCATCGCGCACGACCCCTACTTCTCCGTCTGGTCGATGACCGATCACTTGGCCGGTTCGGAAACCAAACACTGGACCGAAGCCAATCAGCCCATGGCCGGTGTCATCCGCATTGACGGCAAACCCTACCGCTTCATGGGGGCCCAGTGGCGATGGCGGGAAACACCTGTTCCGCAAATCCGGCAGGTGTCTCGGGAGGTAACTCCCACCCGGACCCTTTACACGTTTGAGGCCGATGGCGTGCGCCTGGAACTCACATTCCTAACGCCCGCAATACCCGATGATCTGGACCTTCTGTCCCGTCCTGTCACCTATCTCACCTTCCGAGCCCTGTCCATCGACAGCCGGCCCCACCAGACGCAAATCTATTTCGATGCCGCCGCCCACATTGCCGTCAACCATACCACTGACTCCGTGGAACTGCTCCCCCTTCGCTATGGCGAATTCGACGTGCTGCGAATGGGCACCCGCAACCAGCCCGTCCTAGCGAAGTCCGGCGACGATATCCGCATCGATTGGGGCTACTTTTATCTCGCCGCCCCGCCCCAGCCGGGTGTCCAACTCGTCCGCACCAATACCCGCGATCGCCTCCCCTGGCTTACTGCCGGCAAGCTTGCGTCCGTACAAACGGAAGCCGCTCTGTCGGATCGCCTCATCCCCCACGCCGCTGCCACCATAGATTTAGGCGCCGTGAGCGCTCCCGTATCCCGCACGCTTCTCGCCGCCTACGATGACGTGTATTCGGTGGAATACTTCGGGCGCAAGCTCCGCCCCTATTGGCGCCGCAATCGCGCCACGGCGGAAACCCTGCTCATCGACGCCGTGCGTGACCATGCCGCAGTGGAACAGCGGTCGGTCAGCTTTGACGCCGCGCTCACCAAGCGCCTCCTTGCCGCCGGGGGCGATAAATATGCCGCCATCGCAATACTCACCCATCGCCAGACGCTGGCCGCTCACAAACTGGTCGCCGACATGGACGGCACGCCCCTCTATTTTTCCAAGGAGAATTTCTCTAATGGCTGTATCGGCACGGTCGATGTCACCTACCCCTCCGCGCCTTTCTTCCTCGCCCTGAATCCGCAACTGCTGAAGGCGCAGCTTCGATTCATATTTGACTACGCCGCCATGCCCCGTTGGCCATGGCCTTATCCGCCCCACGACATTGGTCAATATCCGCTCGCCAACGGCCAGGTTTACGGCGGCGGTGAACTTACCGAGCTTCGCCAAATGCCGGTGGAAGAGAGCGGGAATATGATCCTGCTGGCCGCCGCGCTCGCCAAGGCCGAGGGCAATCCGGAATTCATCCGCCGCTACTGGCCGCTGCTTTCGAAATGGGCTCAATATCTGAAAGAAAGAGGCCTCGATCCCGAAAACCAACTGAGCACTGACGATTTCGCCGGCCACCTCGCGCATAACACCAATCTGTCGCTAAAGGCCATCACCGCGCTTGGCGCCTATGCCCAAATGGCTCACTCCATCGGGCAGGGCGAAACCGCGCGTGAATACGGCGCCCTCGCCAAAGGAATGGCCGGGCAATGGATGCGGATGGCCGACGCCGGAGATCACTACAAGCTCACCTTCGATGGCGCCGCTGATACCTGGAGCCAGAAGTACAACGTCGTCTGGGATCAACTGCTCCGCCTCAACCTCTTCCCGCCCGAACTTCGCATCAGGGAAGTGGCCTGGTATTTAAAGGTGCAAAAAAAATATGGCGTGCCGCTTGATAACCGCGCTGCCTACACCAAACTCGATTGGATCGTCTGGAGCGCCACCCTGGCCGAGAGCCGAAAAGATTTTGAGGCTCTTGTCGCCCCGATTTATTCCTTCCTCAATGAAAGCCGTTCCCGCGTCCCCATGACCGATTGGTATGAAACCGAGGCCGGCACCAAGCGCGGGTTCCAGGCCCGTTCCGTGGTGGGCGGCGTTTTCATTAAACTACTCGCTGACGATTGGAGAAATCAATAACATGAAACGCCGCGCCTTCCTCGCCGCCGCCACTTCCGCCTTCGCCGCCCCTGCGCCTATTGGTAAGCGCGAACGCATGATGCAATGGCTTGCCGGGAAAACCGATCCCAACTATACCCCCGCCGCGTTCTTCCTCCACTTTGGTCCCGAATTCAAGAACGGCGCCGCCGCCGCCCGGCGCCACCTGGAGTTTTTCCGGCAAACGGACATGGATTTCGTGAAAATCCAGTTTGAACAGACGTACGAGCACCAGACGTTTCTCAAAACTCCAGCCGATTGGTCCAAGCTCACCCTCCGCAAGATCGATTTCTACGAACCCCTGGTTCAGACCGTTCGTGAATTGGTTAAGTCCTCCAAAAAGGACTCGCTCATTCTCATGACGCTCTACTCTCCCTTCATGTGCGCCGGCCATTGCGCCACGTCGCCTGTTCTCAAGCGGCATATGGAAGAGAATCCTGACGCCGTGAAGCGAGGTCTTGAAATTCTCACCGAAAGCCAGATGATCTTCGTCCGTGCCTGCATTCGCGAGGGAATTGACGGCTTCTATATGTCCACGCAGGGCTCCGAAGCCAGCCGTTACGGCGGTTCAAAGATTTTCTCGGATTACATCAAGCCATCGGATCTGGTGGCTATGAACGAGATTCAGCGGTCCTGCCCGTTTAACATCCTGCACGTCTGTGATTACGTTGCGCCTTACGCGAACTACGATGCCGTCCTCGATTATCCCGGTCACGTGGTCAATTGCAACCCTGTTCTCACCGGCAAGACGCTCGCTCCGCAAACCATCACGACGCTTTTCAAGCGTCCCTTCATGGGTGGCCTGGACCGTCACGGGTTGCTGGAAAAAGGAACTCCGGCGGAGATCGCCGCCGAGATCAAACGGGTCGTAAAAAGCGCGCCGCGCCAATTCATTCTCGGCGCCGATTGTACCGTTGACGGGAAAACCGATTGGAACCGCCTCCGCCAGACCATCGCCGTCGCCCACAGCGTCGGCCGCTAAATGGTGTGAGGGAAATCGCTTCCCGTTTGCGCTATTCCTTACGAGCCTATGCCCACCGGACCCGCCGCGCGCATTCTTGACAACGTTGTCCACCCGGTCCCGCCCGTACTTACCGGCGGTCCGGGAAGCCCTGACGTAATTATCGGGTATCTGCCTGCCTGGCGAGGTGTTGGTGGCGCCGCCGCCGCCGCGCTGCAGGCGGCTCGTTCGGCAACTGATATTGCCGTTACTATCGCCGAGAATGCGACCAAAGCCGCGGCCGGCACTCCCGGCGCGCCGGCCGCCCTCGCCGCGGAAGCCACCGCAAAAGCCAATGCCGTCGCCAGTCTTGGCGGCGCCATTTCCGCCTCCGGCGCGGATATTCACCAGTGTGCTACGCCATCCCCGCCTACCCCCGTCCTCCACGGCCCTGGTGCCGTTATCGATGGCTCCCCGACCGTAATCATCAATAACCTCCCCGCCTGCCGCATGGGGGATACGGTTCTGGAACCTCTTGGGCCACCAAACAAGATCGTAAAAGGCGAGCCAACCGTCATCATTGGCGACTAAAAACGGGGCTTGACAGCGCACATTTTTCGGCGCATTCTTAAAACGGACGTTTGACTGAATGCCTTCCGATACCAAAGACCGTATCCTCGATTCCGCCGAAATCCTGTTCGCTCAAAACGGGTTTTCCGCCACCTCGCTCCGCGCCATCACCGATCACGCCGATGTGAATTTGGCTAGTGTTAACTATCACTTCCAGTCCAAGGACGCGCTGGTGCAGGCGGTGCTCATGCGGCGCCTGAACCCGGTGAACCAGCGCCGGTTGGAGATGCTGAACGCCATTCTGCAGCGATTCCCGGCTTCGCCGCCCCCGGTGGAGGAAATTCTGGAGGCCTTTTACCGTCCGGTGGTGGAAGAGGTGATGAAAAGCCAGCGCGAGGGCCGGCCCATCATGCCGCTGATTGGCCGTATCTTTATAGAGCCAGGGGAGTTAGTTGCCAGCCAGGTGCGTTCGTTGATGTCCCAGGTGGTGACGGCGTTTGTCGATGCCTTCCACCTGGCGCTGCCGCAAGTCCCGCCGGCCGTTCTTTTTTGGCGGTTGCAGTTTGCCGTTGGCATGATGTCTCATACTTTTGCGGCGGCACCGCTGATTGAGGGTCTCTCCCGCGGCAGAATTCGGATTAACGACACCGAAGAGGTCCTCCGCCAACTCATCGCTTTCGCCGCCGGGGGGCTTCGGGGGGCGATGCCATGAGCCGCATAGCCATTGTGTTTATAACAACATGTGCGCTAGCCATGGCACAGAAAGTTCCGCTTTCGCTCAAGCAGGCGGTGGATATCGCGCTCGCCCCGGATGGCAATACGCGGGTCAAGCTTGCCGCACAGGCAATCGAACAATCCAAAGCGCGCATCGCGCTGGCGCGCGGCGCGCTTCTTCCCAATATCGATGGCGCCGTCAGCGGCCAGAACTTCACACGCAATATCAAAGCCTTCGGTATTACCTTCCCACCCAATATTCCCGGTTTCACCCAGCCGACCATCGTCGGGCCGATCACCAATTTCGACGCACGCCTTTCGGCGGGGATGACTTTGTTCGACTTTTCCGCATGGAAACGGCTGGACGCGGCAAAAACCGGATTCGCCGCCGCCCAGGCCGAAGCAGAATCAGCCCGGAATATCGTTGCTGATCAGGTGGCGAGGGCGTATGTGAACGCCATTCGCGCCCAGGCCGCGCTGAAGGTGGCTGAGGCGAATCTGGCCCTTGCCGAATCCCTGCGGAAGCTCGCCGTTGACCAAAAGGAAGCCGGAACGGGAACCGGCATTGAGGTGCTCCGCGCCGAGGTGCAAATTGCCAATGAACGCCAGCGGCAGACGCTGCTTGCCAATGATCTGCGACGTGCGCATTTACAACTCGCCCGGCTGTTGAACCTGGGCCTGGACCGGGAACTGGAGCTTACCGACTCGCTGGTGATGCCGGAAGCAAACGTGCCGGCGCTGGAGGATGCGATCAACGCCGCACGCGAAAACAGGAAAGACCTTTCGGCCCAGGCATTGCGGGAAGAGATTACCCGCCGGACCTACACAGCGGTGAAATGGGAACGGTTGCCCAGCATTCAGGCGTTTGGCGACTATGGGGCCATTGGGCTTGATATCGAAGGCGCCGTTGGTACGCGGGCCTACGGCGCCAGTTTGCGGGTGCCCATTTTCGATGGCGGCCGGCGTGATGCTCGGCGGGCGGAAGCCGCGATTGCGCTGCGCCAGGACGAACTGCGCACGCAGGATCTCCGCAAACAAGTGGAACTCGATGTGCGCCTCGCGTTGGACTCAATCTCAGCGGCGACGCGCCAGGTACAGGTTTCCGAAGAGGGCCTGCAATTGGCCGAGCGCGAATTGGCGCAGGCACAGCGCCGGTATGCTGGCGGCGTCACAAGCAGCATTGAAGTTGTCGATGCGCAAACCCGAACCGAACGGGCACGGGATAACCGCGTGATGGCGCTGTTTCAATACAACCAGGCGCGGATCGACCTGGCCTCGGCGATGGGCGCGATCCACAGGATTCTCCAATGAAACGTTTTCTTCCCTTGCTCGTACTCGCCGTGGCCGGTATCGCGGCCGCGGTCTACTTTTGGCGTATGCCGAAGGACGATCCATCGCGGATCCGGCTTTCGGGCAATCTGGAAGTCACGGAAGTGAACGCCGCGTTCAAGACGCCGGGCCGCGCGGTGGAAATTCTGGTGAAAGAGGGCGACGTGGTAAAGAAGGGTCAACTGCTGGCTCGCCTGGAGGTGAACGCGCTGGAATTGGCGAAGCAGCGCGACGAGGCAGGCGTGGCCGCGGCGGAGTCCGTGTTGGCGCAACTGCGCACCGATACGGAACGGGCGCGGGACGTGCTGGACCGCGAGGTGAACATGCGGCGGGCAGAGATTGCGCAGGCCGAAGCGCAAGTCCGCGACGTGGAGGCCGGTTCGCGGAGCCAGGAGATCGCGCAAGCGCAGGCGGCGCTCGACGAAGCCTGCGCCCAGTTCGACCTGGCGCGGGCAGACTGGGACCGCGCACAAAAGCTATTCAAAAACGAGGACATTTCCCGCGTGCAGTACGACCAGGCTCAGACCCGGCACCGATCCCTGACGGCCGCTGTGCAGAACGCCGAGCAGCGTCTGGCATTGGTGAAAGAGGGGCCGCGCAAGGAGGCGCTGGAGTTAGCGAAGGCGCAGTTGAACCGGGCTCGCGCCGCGTTGCACCTCACGGAGGCCAACCGGAAGGAGTTGGTTCGTAAGGGGCAGGAAGTCGCGTTGCGCAAGGCCGAAATTGACCGCGCTCGCGCGCAAGTGGGCGTCACCGCGAGCCAAATTGGCGACGGGGAATTGCGATCGTCGATTGATGGTGTGGTGCTGGCCCGGCCTACTGAGCCGGGGGAAATCATCGGGGCGGGAATGCCTGTTGTCACGCTGGGTGACACGGCCAGGCCGTGGTTGCGGGGATACATCATGGAGTCGCAACTCGGGCGCGTCAAGCTAGGCCAGAAAGCGATACTGCGCACGGATTCCTTCCCTGGCGTCGCGTTTGAAGGTGTGGTCACATTCATCGCCTCCGAAGCGGAGTTCACTCCCAAGCAGATTCAGACGCCCGAGGAGCGAGTGAAGCTCGTGTACCGGATCAAGGTGGAGGTGGCGAATCCGAAGAGCGAGTTGAAGAACAACATGCCGATGGACGCGGAGATCGTCACCCAGTGATCCGCGCCGAGCAATTGACGCGCCGCTTTGGGCCCTTGGTGGCGGTGAATCAATTGGATCTCGTCATTGCGCGGGGAGAGGTGTTTGGACTTGTCGGTCCGGATGGCGCGGGGAAAACCACTACGCTGCGATTGCTGACGGGGTTGCTCGACGCCAATGGCGGCCGCGCGGTGGTGGCGGGTTTTCCCGTGGCCGAGAAACCCGCCGAAGTGCGCGACCGCATTGGCTACATGGCGCAGAAATTCGGCCTCTACGGCGATCTCACCGTAGAAGAAAACATGGACTTCTACGCCGACCTGTTCGCGGTGAACCCGGCGGAATTGGAGCCATTGAAACTGCGGCTGCTGGCGATGACGCGGATGGCGGAGTTCCGCGGGCGGCCGGCGGCAAAACTCTCCGGCGGCATGAAGCAGAAGCTGGCGCTGATGTGTACCCTGCTGCACAAACCGCGGATCCTGCTGCTGGATGAGCCCACCAACGGCGTCGATCCGGTTTCCCGCCGGGACTTCTGGATCATTCTGGACGAACTGGTCCGCGAGGGCATGACACTGCTGGTGACAACGGCCTATCTGGACGAAGCCGAACGCTGCCATCGCGTGGGGCTGATGCACCACGGACGGCTGATTCGCGTGGGCACACCGGCAGAATTGAAGTCCGCCGTTCCCGGCGATTGCTATGAAGTTGCGGCGCCCAACGCGCGGGATTTGCGCACGGCACTGGAGGGCGCGCCGGGCGTCCTGTCGGTAAAACCGGCGGGCGCGGTGCTCCATGTGTTCCTGGAGACGAACGCCGTCATCCCCGGTGTTGGCGGCGAATGGCAGCGGATTCAACCAACGCTCGAGGACGTATTCGTGTCCGTCATCGGAAGGGAGCCCGCCCATGCCTCCCAACATTAAATTGGTGCCAGGCACCAATTTCCGGGCGGTGGAGGTGAACGGGCTGGTGAAGCGGTTTGGGGATTTTGTGGCCGTCGATCAGGTCAGCCTTACCGTCGCCAAAGGGGAGATATTTGGATTTCTCGGCCCCAATGGCGCGGGCAAATCCACTACGATTCGCATCCTCTGCGGCCTGCTGGCGCCCACGGCGGGTGTGGCATCGGTGAATGGCTTCGACGTTGGAACGCAACCGGAATCGGTGAAACGCTCCATCGGGTATATGTCGCAGAAGTTCTCGCTCTACGACGATCTGACGGTGGAGGAGAACCTCAACTTCTTCTGCGGCGTTTACGGAGTCCCCAGCGAAAAGCGTGCGGAACGGAAGAACTACGCGCTCGATATGGCTGGCCTGCACGGGAAGCGCGACGTGATGACGCGCCTGCTTGCTGGAGGATGGAAACAACGGCTGGCTCTTGGCACGGCGATTCTGCACGACCCGCCCATCCTGTTCCTCGATGAACCCACCAGCGGCGTGGACCCCATCGCGCGCCGCGCTTTCTGGGACCTTATCGACCAGCTCTCCCACGCCGGGCGCACTATCTTCGTCACCACCCACTACATGGACGAAGCCGAATACTGCCACCGCATCGCCCTGATCTACAAGGGCAAGGCGATTGCCATGGACTCCCCCCGGGCGCTGAAGCAACAGATGGGCGTCGGGTCCATGGAAGAAGTCTTCATTCAAGCGATTGAGCGGGAGGACAGATGAAGTACCGCCGCGTGCGGGCCATGGCGCGCAAGGAGTTCCTGCACATCGTGCGGGACACGCGGAGTCTTGTCATGGCGCTGCTGGTGCCGCTATTCATGCTGATCCTATTCGGCTACGCCCTGTCGCTGGACGTGGACCACATCCCCACGCTGGTCGTCGACCTGGATGGGACACCCGCCAGCCGCGATCTCCGCGCGCGCTTTGAAGGAACACCCTACTTTGACGTGAAGGGGGTGGAAACCTCCGCCGCGGCGGTGAATTCGCTAGTCGATCGGGGGACAATCCTGCTGGCGGTGGTGATTCCAAATGGATTGCACCGGGACCTATCTCGCGGCGCACGCCCAGCCATCCAACTGTTGCTCGACGGCTCCGATTCCAACACCGCTTCTATCGCCATCAACTACGCGCAAAACCTGATTGCCAACTGGGCAGTGGAGCGGCTGGCTGGCCGCCGGATGGCGGGTCCGGTGGAGGCGCAGGTGCGCGTGTTCTACAACTCCGATCTGAAATCGCGGAACTTCCTGATTCCCGGATTGATCGCGGTGGTGCTGATGATTATCGCGGCACTATTAACGTCTTTGACCATCGCGCGGGAATGGGAGAACGGCTCCATGGAGCAGTTGCTTTCAACGCCGCTGCGCCCGGCGGAAATTGTGCTGGGCAAATTAGCGGCGTATTTCGCGGTTGGCGCTGTGGACGTGGTTACCTCGGTGCTGATGGGTGTATTCGTCTTCGACGTGCCGCTGCGGGGGAACCTTTTCTTTCTTGCCTTTTCGAGCGGTGTTTTCCTGTTTGGCGCCCTTTCGTGGGGCATACTGCTATCGGCGATCGCGAAGACGCAACTGCTGGCTTTCCAGATGGGGATGTTGAGCAGTTTCCTGCCGGCGTTCCTGCTGAGCGGCTTTATGTACTCGATTGAGAACATGCCGAGACCAATTCAAGCCGTCTCCTCGATTGTTCCGGCGCGGTATTTTATCCGGGTGCTGAAGGCGCTTTACCTGAAGGGCGAAGGGCTGGAACTGCTGTGGTTGCAGGTGGTTTTTCTATTTGTCTACGCCGCTGTGGTGTTCGCCCTGGCGACGCGGAAGATTGGGCATAAGGTGGCCTAGGCGATGTGGGACCGTATTGTCACAATACTGCGCAAAGAGCTGCTTCAGGTGCTACGGGAGCCGCGTCTGCGGATGATGGTGATTCTGCCGCCGGTGATGCAGCTGATCATTTTTGGCTTCGCCGTGAATATGGACGTGGAGAACGCGCGGGTGGCGTGGTGGGACCAGGACCGTTCCGCGGCGAGCCGCGAACTGGGGGCGATGCTCGCCAATTCGAGGTATTTCCAAGTAGTGGCGCTGCCGGAATCGGAGGAGGAGGCGCAGTTGTTGTTGGACAAAGGAGAGGTGCTTTCGGTGGTGCGTGTCGGGCCGGGATTCGGCGCCGATATCGACCGGGGACGCGCCGGGCAGGTGCAGGTGCTGATGGACGGAACCAATTCCAACGACGCGGGAATTGTCTCCGCATATGTGGCGCGGATTGTGACCAACGTTGGACGCGCGCGCACGGGCGCGACGGCCGGAGGTGTGGATGTACACCAGCGTGCCTGGTTCAATGACGAGTTGAAGAGCCGCAACTACTTTGTGCCAGGTGTGGTGATGAACATCATTACCATCATCACGCTGATGCTGACGGCGATGGCGATTGTGCGGGAAAAAGAGATTGGCACGATGGAGCAACTGATGGTGACGCCGATCCGGCCGATGGAACTGATGCTTGGCAAGACGATTCCTTTCGCTCTGATCGGACTGTTCGACATGGCGCTGGCGACGGGGACGGCGCTGGTGGTGTTTCACGTCCCGTTCCGGGGAACAGCGTGGATGTTGCTGGGGGCGTCGGGTCTGTTTTTGCTGTCGACGCTGGGGACGGGCCTGTTTCTTTCCACTATCTCCCGCACGCAGCAACAGGCAATGATGTCGGCATTCTTCTTTTTCACGCCCGCATTCATGTTGAGCGGGTTTACGTTTCCCATCCGGAACATGCCAGAGGGCATTCAATGGATCACGTACTTGAATCCGCTGCGGTATTTTATTGAGGTACTGCGCGGGGTGTTCTTGAAGGGGACGGGGGTGGAGATTCTGTGGCCACAGTTAGCGGCGATGGGTTCCATTGGCGTGGCGATTCTGCTGGTGAGCGCGGCACGCTTCCAAAAGCGGCTGGATTAGTGGCCCGCCGTTGCGGCGCGCGTGCGCGGCGTAGCTTCATACCTGCCGGGAGCAAGAATTCCCGCCGGGTCCACGGTTGTTTTCAGCTGCCGCATCAACTCGCCATAGCTGTCGTGGCGATCAACTTCTTCCATCGACTGCACGCCAAGCCGGTAGGAGTAGTAACCCATTTCGTTGGCACGCTCCACCAGGTGGCGGTAGCAGGCCATGGCTCGCTCATCTTCCCCGGAGACCTCCCGGTCATAGCAGATTGAAACCACGCAGGAGATGGCGCGGCCGTTGAGAAGGGTAAGAGAAATCATTGGTTCGAAGCCATCGGCGAGCATGATTTCCGCGATGGCGGCGCGCACCTGCGCTGCCTCTTCGCCGGTGGCCGGAATGACGGGGGAGAACCAAAGCAGTCCGCAGCCATCGCGATCCGGATTCATGTCGGTGGGGGGAGGGGTGCGCTTGCGCCAGTAGGCGCTGCCGATAGGCTGACTGGTGGGTAGGCCTTTCAGCAGCCCGTAGAGCGGCTGCAGCAGAGTGAGCGTTTGGGAGAGGTCCCAGCCGGTGAGGAGCCTGATGGGCTTCGCGTAGCGAAGGGACAGGCTGAGCAAACGGTCGTCCAGGAAGGCGAGGCGGTTGACCTTTCCCTTGAGGGCGGCGCGAATGAGGCGGCGAGCCTCGGCTACCTGGCGCGGGGTTCCATACAGCCCTCCGGAACCGCTCCAGACGCCAATTTGGAGACGCTTGCGATAAGCCGCCATGAGTTCCGCGGACAGCGGGGTCCGCCCGCCAGTCTCGTGCCAAGGGTACTGCTGGAGGCCTGCCAGAACCTTGTAATCGTTGCCGATATGGACCGCGCTCTGCAGTGTGCCGCGGAGGCGGAGTTGGCTGAGAGACTCAACGACTCCAGCTAACTGCGACTCCTGGTCGCAACGGAAGAAAAAGGCCTGAAAGCAGGCCGGTGCGGGCATCAGCCAAATGGTCATCCGCGTCACCACGCCGAAGTTCGATTGTGAGAACAGGCCGTCCAGGGACGCGCCGAGGCCCCAGCGGTGAAGCGGAGCGGACCTCGCGTTGGGAAAGCGGCTGTATCCGGTTTCGATGCATTCGCCGGTCGGCAGAACCACCTCCAGCCCGCATGAATGCGCGAAATGGTCGCCGTAAGGGGTGTGGCCGAATCCCCGTTCCATGGTGTTTCCGATGAGGCTGGAAAAGGGAGAAGCTCCGGTTGCATCCATCCAAAGATTGGACTTTCTGCTGGCGAGAAATTCCTGGAGCTGCGCCTGCGTGACGCCAGGTTCGACCGTTACGTAGGCCAATTGTTCATTGAAATCGAGGATCCGGTCTAAGCGGCTGAGATCGAGAATGGCGGTTTGTGTGCGGCTGGGGACGCTGGAGCCGTATCCCCAGTTTTTTCCGCTACTGACCGGGTACAAAGGGACGCGAAAGCGGGTGGCGATGCGGAGGCATTCCTGCACTTGCTGGCGGGAGGCTGGGCGAAGAATAGCGGGAACGGACTGGCGGGTGGCGAACGTGGTGGTTTGCACCGCGCTGAGCGCGGCCGGATGGGTAATGACGAATTCTGAGCCGAGGGAGGCGCGCCATGCGGTGAGCGCGTCCTCCCATTGCACATCGATCATGATGGAGGGGTTCAGGGCTATTCTCTGAAAGTGCTGCGGCGGACGCTGAAGGCCAGCGCGGCCAAGCCGAGTCCGAACAGGATCACGGTTCCGGGTTCGGGGATTTCAGACACGATGGCCCCGCTCCAGGAATTGGCAAGAACGCCGCCCGGCGCGGACGCACCGGCGATGATGGCCCCAACATTGGTGCCGAGGAATTGCGCGGTGATATTTCCCGAGAAAGGCGTGACATCAGAACCGGAAACCACTTGGCCGGTGAGGTTAATCGACACGGCGACATTGGCGCCGTTCTGAACCAACTGGAACGCGCCAACGCAAGTGACGGGTCCACCGCAGTCGGACGCTACTGGAAGCAGCGTCAGGCGAAAGTTCACCGCGGGAATGCTGGCAAAGGTGACGAAGTTGTCCACTGAGACCGGCGTGCCGACGGGAACCACCGTGTATCCAAGCGCATTGGTGTTGGTGGCCATGTCCTTGATGGAGCCCGGCGTGGATACGGGGATGAGCGAGGTGTAGTCGCCCAGCGTTCCGCCGGATACAAGGTCGCCAAAGCCGCCGTCAACCGGGTTTTGGAAGTCGATGTAGGAGATCGCCGAGGGATCTGGAATAGCCGGGACGGAAAAGCTGAAGAGCCGTGTTCCGCTGAAACCGACAGTTCCGTTGATGATAGCGGCCGAAGCAGGCAAGCCGGCCGCGATCATGGAGGCCACGAGCAGGGCGCTCTTGATTACTCCAGTAGTTAAGTATTTCATTCGTTCTCCGTCTTATTCGCAGTAAGAGCCATTCCAAGTTCGCAATGCCGCCTGCTCCTTCTTCGCCGGTCGGGTGACCGGGATGTCCGGGAGCGGAGTTCGGGTTTTGTGCGCGCTTGTGCCAGAGCGACAGGCACATAGCCGCCACTCCATCGGTTTGATGGACGATGCCTTGCCGTCGCCGTCAGCGGGTGAAACCAATGGCTTCGGGGCGGACGTGATCAAACGCCGAGGGCTAAGTGTTTGCCGTGACCAGAAAACTTTGAGGCCAATTGTTCATTTTGCAAAAAACACCCCCTGTTTCAGCAAAGCAGGGACTATGAACGCGGACGCCGCCGCAGGCCTGTTTTCCGGTTGTACTGCTAAGTATCACTCGTGAGAGTGGCCGCTTTTTGCGGCTGGTAAGGTTGATACGAGACACCGCAAATACAGCCACAGCGCCTAAGCGATTGAGACATACTGCCGCCTCAGGCATACAGCCCCCCGCCTGCCGGGTCGCTGCGAACCGACTAGTAAGAGAGAAGTTGACCTGAGTATGCCATCAGGGTACCACCTTATGTAGGCAAATGTATTCGCGCGATCTGATATCGGAATTCGCCTTAGTGCTGAAGTAAGGTTCCCGGCAGCGGAAAGCGGATCTGCTTCGTGGCAGCGTTACGTTTCCAAGGTGACTAGCGGCGCGTTGCCGGCGGGGACGGGGCTCAGTGCGTTGAGCAGGGAGGTAAGGGAAGCGGCTGCGGCGGACTGGGGCCCGGCGGAGCAGACAACGGGCATTTCCGCCATGATCAGCGAGCGAAGGCCGGTCACCCGCTGGGCGTATCTGGGGGCTGGCATGCGGGAATCAAACTGGAGCAACTCCATCTCGCACGCGAAACGCGGGTCATAGTAGGACGGGAGCGATTCCCCCCGGAGGCTGGCCTTTTTCGCGCCCAGGCGCTGAAGAATGGAGGAGGAGGCATGGCGCGTGGTGGCTGTGCTGAGGCCGATCGTACCGCCGAGAAGCTCGCCCAGCGCAAACATGTACAGCACGCTATTCAAGGCGTGTCTGGTATTGCGAGCCGCATCGGCGACGCACCAGCCGCCAAGTTCGGCGAAGAGCGCGCCGCGTTGCCTGGCAAGGCAGATCGCATTCTCAACGACACGCTCCACTTTTGGCCGCCAGAGAGGCGACTGTGCCAACGCCGATTTCGCCGCCGCGGTGGACGCAAACCGGGGCACCGGCGCGGAGTGGTAACGCGCGCAACCCACAATTCCGCCGTTCTCATCGCGAATGACCAGGTGCCAGCTCTCGTTGTCGACTGGCTGCAGGTGTCGGCCGTCGGAGGTGAGATCGTTTTCGCGGATCGCGCCATCGGCAAGGTAGGACCTGCCGCGAAACCGTTGTACGTCGCCGAGCAGGGCTGTGTGTTCGTCCGGGGCGAATGTGGCGCGGAGGAAGCGATGGCCGGGGCCCCAACCGGAGGGCGCGATGAGCACATGATTGCGCAGTTCTTCTCCGCGGTGTCCGGAGCGTAAATGGCAAACAGGCATCATGGAAACTTCCAATTCTTGCCGGAGTCGGCTTTGGGTAACGGCGCCCACGCCCTTCTTTCGGAAGGACGGCTTCGCGAGCTGGATATCACGGAGGATCCAGGAACGTCAGCTTAGAGGGATTTGCTACTGTATCGTCGGGAAACCGGCAAAGGATTATGCTGCCGGGCGAAAAACGAGGTCACTGGCGTGCACTTCGTGCGGGGGCCGGCGGATGCCTAAACGGTCCGGGCTCCGGGACTGCGGGAATTGCTTTCAGGTCGGCTGGTGATCATTCCGTGCATGGATTGTTCGGATTGGTCTTGCGGAACAGTCCAATGGAGCAATTCGTGGACCACCCGCGACGCTTACCGCCGTCGCGGACACAAGTTGATTGCAATCAACATTTTTCCACGTTCACAGACGGCGCGGCGGCGGGGGCGGAATTGGAGCGGTAACAATTGCCAGGTAGATTTTCCAACACGGCGAGACGGGAGAACCCAACCGCGCTGGATGCAGAAGTCTGCGCGGAGGTCTTACGAGTACGAGGGCCGGGAGGAAGCCGAAGGGCGTCCGTCGGAGTTCAGTTGTACGGCAATTTGAGGGATGATGAAGTAGTTTCGCATGTTGCCGCGTAGACAGTTTTTGGCGCTGGGGGCGGGCGTGGCGGTGTATGCCGGGCCGCTGGAGGACCGCATTCGCCGGATTGAAGCGTTATGGCGGCCGGCGGCGGCGATGGCGGAACGCAAGACGCCAGCCGTTTCGGTGGCCGTGATCCGGGATGGAGCCGTGGAATGGGCGCGAACCTACGGGGTGGGTGCGAGCACGGGAACAATGTTTCAGGCCGCGTCGATCAGCAAACCAGTATCGGCGATGGCGGCGCTGCACATGGCCCAGTTCGGCAACTTCGGGCTCGATGAGGATGTGAACGAAAAACTGACGGCGTGGAAGGTGCCGGAGAACGAGTTCACGACGTCGAAAAAAGTGACGGTGCGAGGGATTCTAAGCCACACCGCGGGACTGACGGTGCATGGGTTTCCCGGGTATGGAGAGAGCGATACGGTGCCGACGGTGCGGCAGGTGCTGGACGGAGAGGCGCCGGCGAATACGAAGCCGGTGCGCGTGGACGCCGCGCCCGGTTCGCTGTACCGGTATTCGGGCGGCGGGTACACGGTGTTGCAACTGCTGTTAACGGAGCGGTTTCAACGTTCCTTTCCGGACCTGATGCAGCGGATTGTACTGAGCCGGCTGGGAATGCACAACAGCACGTTCGCGCAGCCGCTGCCGCCGGAGCGGGCGGCGCGGACGGCGGTGGGTTTTCACGAGACCGGGCGATCGTATACTGGCGGCTGGCACACGTATCCAGAGATGGCGGCGGCGGGGCTATGGACGACGCCGACGGATTTGAGCCTGTTCGCGATCGCGGTGGCGCGCGCGGTGATGGGGGAATCGAATAAGATCGTGGAACGCGCGATGGCGGAACTGATGATTATTCCGCACATCGGGCGGCACGGGCTCGGCTTCGTGGGAGCGCAGGGATGGTTCGGGCATGGGGGCGCCAACGCGGGCTACCGGTGTGAACTCATCTGCCGCGCGGACGCGAGCGCGGGGGCCGTGATTATGACCAACTCCGATAGCGGCGGGCCGCTGATACGGCCCCTGCTGGCGGCGATAGCGCAGGAATCCAATTGGCCCAAACTACCTTGAAACCTATTCTTTTTGCCCTTTGCGCGGCGGTGTTGCCGGCGCAGGATTTTGATCTGCTGTTGCGCGGTGGCCGCGTGGCCGACGGCACCGGGAACCCGTCGTATCTGGGCGATGTGGCGCTGAAGGACGGGCGTGTGGCGGCCATCGGCAGGCTGGAGGGGAAAACGGCCAAGCGCGTGATTGACGCCAAGGGCCTGGTTGTAAGCCCTGGGTTTATCGACATACACAACCACTCCGATTCCACGCTGCTGACCGATGGCAATGCGCAGAGCATGGTGCGGCAGGGTGTGACGACGATGATCTTCGGCGAGGGCGAATCGGCGGCCCCCTCGGCGCAGTTTCCGCGGTTTACCGACTACTGGGCGCGGCTGAAAAAGCAGGGAATCAGCACCAACGTTGGGAGTTACGTGGGGTCCAGCCAGATATGGGTGCAGACGCGCGGGCCCAAGGCGGGGCCGCCGACGGCGGACGAATTGGTGAAGATGCGGGCGGCGGTCCGGCAGGCGATGGCCGATGGGGCGCTGGGCGTTTCCAGTTCGCTGAGCGGGCCGCCGGGGGCGTGGATCGACACCGATACGCTGGTGGCGATGTGCGAGGAAGCGTCGAAAAGCGGCGGCATCTATTCAACGCACATGCGGACCGAAGGGCAGGGCGTGTTCGAATCGGTGCGCGAGGCGATTGAAATTGGGCGGCGCGCGAACCTGCCGGTGGACGTGATTCACATCAAAATTGCCGATCACAAGCTGTGGGGACAGATGCCGGAGTTGATTGGGCTGATTGGCAATGCGCGCATGCAGGGGCAGGAAGTGGAGGCGCATGTGTATCCATATCGCGCGGGGCAGAACAACCTGGCGAGCATTCTGCCGCCATGGGCGCACGAAGGCGGGCGAAGCAAGCTGGTGGAAAACATCCAGAATGCCTCGCTGCGCGACCGGTTGCGGAAAGAGATTCTGAACGGCATCCCGGGAACGAACTGGTACAACCACTACCTGGCGACCGGATCGTGGGAGGGGATGCTGCTGGCGTCGCTATCAAACCCGGCGTACAAGAAGTACCAGGGGCGGCGAATGAACGACGTGATTCGCGAGATTGGCGGTGACCCGGTGGACGTGCTTTTCAAGGTGCTGGTGGATAACGGCGGCTCCGTGCCGACGGTGTTTTTCCATCATTCTGAGGAGGACATGCGGTTCGCGATGAAAACGCCGTTTGTGTCGATTGGTTCCGATGGGAGCGCAATCGCGACGGAGGGGTTGTTGGCACAGCAGCACCCGCATCCGCGTTTTTACGGAACGTTTCCCCGTGTGCTGGGGCGCTACGTGCGCGAGGACAAGGTGATCACACTGGAAGAGGCGATCCGGAAGATGACTTCGGCGAACGCGTCGAAGCTGCGGATTTATGACCGGGGTTTGCTGCGCGTGGGCTTTCCGGCCGATGTCACCGTGTTCGACCCGAAGACGATTATCGACAACGCCACCTACGACAAGCCGCACCAGTATGCGACGGGCGTGGAGTACGTGATTGTGAACGGGGCGCTGGTGCTGGACAAGGGCGCGCACACCGGGGCGAGGCCGGGAACAGTTGTAACGCGGCCTCAATAAGTGGGGCGGTCCTTGCCGGCGACGGCCCACTTGCCGAAGGGTTTCAAAAGGCTTTCCGCGCCGATGCGGAGCAGAACCATATCCGACGGGCCCTGGAAGAATGTGAACCCCTGCTTAATGCCTTCCTGAATCTGGGCGGCGTTGGCGACGGGGCGGCCGACGGGGAGACCGTTCTTTTTCGCGGCGGCGATGATCTTTTCCATGGCGGCGCGGTGGGAAGGGTGGTCCTGATTGCCGCGCAGGCCGAGCGAGTAGCTGAGGTCGTTGGCGCCGATGAAGAGAACGTCGATGCCCGGTGTAGCGGCGATTTCTTCAATCTTCTCCACCGCGCTCACTTCTTCGATAATGACGATGACGAGCGCGTTCTGATCCATGAAATCGGCGTAGCCCTCCGGGGCGGGCCAACGGAAAGTGGCGAGGGCGGGGCCGGAGCCGCGCCGGCCGGCGGGCGGGTATTTAGCGCTGGCGACGGCTTGTTTGGCGAGGGCCGGCGTTGAGGTGAACGGGAAGACAACGCCGATGGCGCCGATATCGAGCGCGCGTTTGGCGGTCCAGAGTTCGTTTACAGGGACGCGGATAAAGGGAAGCGCCTTCAGGCCCCGGGTGGCGAGAATCATATTGCGCGCCGTTTCAAGCGTAATGGGCGAGTGCTCCATTTCGATCCAAAGAAAATCGAACCCCATGCCGGCGGTCTGCGCGGCGACCTCAGGGCTGGCCACGGTGATGGTAGCGCCGATCACCGGCTTCCCCTCCTTGAGCAGCTTCTTCACGGGGTTTTCCCACTGGCCTTGCGCCAACAGGGCGCAGGCGGAAAGGGCTAGGAGGGGCAGCGTTCGCATAGGCTGAATACGCTATCACAGGCTGTGCATAGTATGGTTGGAGTGATGAGGATTCGAGCCGTTCCGATGGTCTTGTTCGTGCTGGGCCTCGGGGCGCAGCCCGCGGCCGTCACCAAAATGCTGGGTCTGTTCGGGGAATTGAACCAGGCCCAGTCGACAAAACGCAAGGTGCGGTTTCACTTGACCGAGGCCGAGGTGAATGAGTATCTGCGGCACGCCTGGACTGTGAACCCGCGCCCTGGGCTGGACCGCATGACGGTGAAGTTCTTTCCGGGCAATTATGTTTCGACATTCACGGTGATCGATTTCGACATGGTGGAGCAGGCGCGGCCGGGAACGGTGCCGATGTTGCTGAAACCCGTGCTGAGCGGGAAGAAGGAAGTATGGGTCGACGTGCGATTGAACACGAGCGGGGGCGTGGGCACATTCGCGGTGGAAAAGGCCTATTTTCAGAGCATCCGGCTGCCGGCGTTCATGGTGGAGAAGATGATAAACGTAGTGGGCGCGCGGCAGCGGGAGAAGTTCGACACGAGCAAGCCGGTGCCATTGCCGTTCGGGTTGAGACAGATTGCTACAGGAGATAAAACCGTTTCGGGAGAAAACTAATTAGAATGTCTTGTATGAAATTGCATCGCCTGATTGGAGCAGCGGCGCTTCTGGCGTCGGCCTCGTTTGCGCAGGATACGCTGGTTGTGGACCGCGGATTGCCGCGCGCAAATTGGAATGACGACGCCGGCGTGACGGCGCGTGCGAACGTGCGGTGGACGCTGTATAGCCAGGGATTTGTGGGCGATGACTTCGTTGTGGGGAAGGCCGGCGAGCGGTGGGTGGTGAATACGCTACGCGTGTGGGCGGTGCCGGGCGCGTTTGGGGAAGATCCGGCGGCGCTGGGGGATGTGTATCAGGATGTGCGGCTGTATGTGGGCGCGGAGGGCGACGACCTGACGCCGGTGGTTTCGGGCCGTCTGGCGCGCGGGTCGAACGAAGTGGATGGCGCCGATATTGTGATCAGCGAAGCCGCGGACGTGCCGCGCTATGAGAATTTTGGGGCGGAACTCAAGATCTATCAGGTGGAATTCCGGAACCTGAATCTGCGCGTGGAGGGTGGCAAGCGGTACCGGTTTGGAGCGTGGGGGCTTGGCCGGGCGACCGGCGAAAAAGGGGAAGTGTACCCGTGGTTCACGCATGGTTCGAACGCGGCGCAGGGCGAGGCCCCGGCCGATGGCGCCGATGGGCGGCTGCTGCTGTTTGAGGCGGCGGGCCGCTATGCGAAAGAGTATGACGCGACGGGCGCGGCATGGAACAAGAGCTCGGATCTGAACGTGCAGATCTGGGCGCGGCCGGCGAATTCGCGCGGGCGCTAAGTTACTTGATAAACCCGGAAGCGGGCGGCTGATAGGGCGCGGGCCAATCGGCGTTGGCGCCTTTGGCGGGGATCTTGCGGCCCAGGGCCCAGAGGATACCGTTGAGGGCGAGACGGCGGAAATCAGGGTTGCGGAAATCTTCCGGGTGGCCGGCGGTGGTGAAGAAGACGCGGCGCTTGCCTTCCTGCTTCACCCAGGCGAGTGGCTGCGGGCCGTCGTCGCGACCGTTCTGCGGGTTGATGGCGTGGCCAGTAAGCAACGGGATGCAGGGGCCGTGCAGCGGGTTGACGCTGTAGAGCCAACTAGGGAGAGTCAAGTTGGGGTTGACGCCGTTCAACACCTCATGATCGTTGGCTCTTTCGGATCTGGTGGTGGAGAGGTGGCCGTGGTGGCGCGTCCATTTCGCGCCAAACGCGCGGAGGGAGAAGGCATCGTTTTCCACTTCATGAACGCTGCCCTTGGGGTACTTCAGGCTGTGCGTGGCGGTGCGGAATCCGGCCATGGGGCGGCCCGATTTTTCGTAAGCAAGGATGGCCTGCAACTGGTCCTCGGGCAGTTCACGCCAGCGCAGGAAGAAGACGGCCAGATCGGCGTCCTTTAGCGCTTCCAGGCCTTCGATGTTGTTGTTCACCTGCGGGCGGGGCCGGGCGTACAGGACCTGTGTGGCGACATTGTGATGCTTTTCCAATAGGGCCGCGAGGGCGGGCATGGTGTACTCGCTGCGGTATTCGTCGTCACCGGTGACGAAAACGATCTTGGGCTTCGGCGGCGGGAAAAGGGCGGCGAGGAGGGTGCGTCTAAACAAAACTGACTCCGATCTGCGCGGCAACCTTTCGAATGTAGGTTGCGCCCTCAAGATACTCGTCGGCGCCCTTCAGGTGTTCGAGCATGAGCGGGGCGTCGATGGCGGTGAGCGCCTTCAAATAGGGCCGGTAGTCGAGTTCGCCGCGGCCGGGGATGACCTCAATGAAATGCACGTTCATCTCCGGCGTCCAGGCGAGATCCTTGGCGTGGCACGATACGATGTACCGGCCGAGTTTGGAGAAAAGTTCGTTGGTAAGGGCGGCGTTGTTGTAGTACTTTTCAGGGCTGTTGATGGCGTTGCAGACGTCGATGTGGACGGCGAAACCGGGGCGCTGAATGGCCTTGATGAGCGCCAGGTAGCGGTCGGCCGATTCGGGCATGCACCAGCCCATGATTTCAAGGGCGAATTTGGCGCGTTTGGGCTTCACGGCGTCGATCACCTTGCGGCAGTTTTCCACCGTCGCGTCAAAGAAGGCCTTTGAGAAATTGTCCTTGTGCGGGCCGTACCAGACCTTCGGATTGAAGCTGCCGGCGATATCGACGCAGCAGCGGGCGCCTACCGCGTCAGCAAGGGCCATGCGGCTGATGACGTAATCGAGATTAGCCTTGCGCGTGGCAGGGTCCGGATCGAGCATGTTTTTCCATGCGCCGACTTCGGCGATAAGGACGTTCTCGGCCTGAAAAGCCTTTTCGGCGGCGGTGGCGTCCTTGATGTCGATGTTGGGGCAATAGGCGGCGGCGTAGCCGAGGCGGCGATGTTCGCGGGCGAGTTCGCGCGGGTCAGTGGACTTGAGGTATATTGGGCCGCCCAGACGGACCGGAAGCTGGCTGGCGGCGGAAAGGGCGGCGGGCGCGGCGAGGAAGCAACGGCGGGAAAGATCCATTTGGCTGTGAGTTTATACTAAGATGGCTGCTGACGATGGCGGCGCCTGGAACCATTCGCGCGCTAGTGAGCCGGCGCCCCTTGGGGGCGTGGCTCCTCGTGCTGTTTTTATTGGCGCAACTGGCACCCATTGCGGCGCTGGCGGCCACTGAGAGCATGGCGGGAATGGCCTGCTGCAAGCATGGCCACGACTCCTGCTGCCGCCGCAAGCCGATGCGGGCGGCGCCCGCGTTTCGCGCCGGGCATCCGTGCGGGATGTCTTGCGCGGGCACGCCGACCGTGGCGGGCCACGATCCGGGAACGGTAGTGGCCCCGTTGGCGATTGTGGCGGCTGTCTTCGTGGAGTTGCCGGCGGCGGAAGCGCGGTTAGCGCGGTTGGCAAAAGGGTACGACGCGGCGCTGTTTCAACGTCCCCCTCCTGTTTTCGTTTCGTCCTTTGCTGTGTGTTCGTAGGGATTGGAAACGTATCAGGAGAGTTCGCATGTTTCGTTTGGCATTGACGGTGGCCGCGTGCGCGGCCGTATTGACTGGCGCGGAAGGCAAGAGCGCCCCGCAGAGTTTTTCGGCTTCCTTTGAGCCGGAGGTGCAATCGCTGGGGCCGGGCAAGAGTCCGAAGTTCTATGCCCGCCGCGCACATGGCCTGATGATGATCAAAACCGTTCCGGCGGCGGGGGGAGGGGCGGACTTGATCTTTCAATCGTCGCCCGACCTGGGCGAAAGCTTCGCCGAGACGATGCGCGTGAATAACATGGCGGGCGAGGTGTACGACCACGGCGAGAACTCGCCGCAGTTGCTGACTTCGCCGGATGAATCGACCATGTACGCGGTGTGGAACGGACGGGACCCGAAGAACCCGGAGGCGAGCGGCATCCGCTTTTCCAAGGCCGGCACCATGCGGACCGTGTGGAGCCCGGCGGTGACCGTGAACGACGACGGAAAGCCGGTGTCTCATTCATTTCAGACGGCCGCGGTGGCGCCGGATGGGACGATCTATATCGCCTGGCTGGACGGGCGCGACGGGCGCGCATCCACCGATGGCGCTACCGGCGGAACGACATCGATCTACATGACCAAATCCACCGACGGTGGAAGGACGTGGGCGAAGAATGTTCGCGTCAGCACCAATGTCTGCCCCTGTTGCCGGGTGACGTGGGGCTTCGTGAATGGAAAAGTGCTGATCGCCTGGCGCTACGTGGAGGCGGGCGATATTCGCGACATCTACATGGCCGCTTCCGACGATAAGGGAGAAACGTGGGGGAAGGCGGCGCCGGTGTTTAAGGACGGCTGGAAGATCAAGGGCTGCCCGCATGTGGGCCCGGCGATGGCGGTGATGAACGGAAAGCTGTACGTGACGTGGTTTACCGAGGGCTCGAACCAGCCGGCCATCTATATGGCCGTTTCAAGCGATGGCGGGAAGACGTTCGCGCCGCGCACGAAGCTCAGCGTGGGAACAACCGATCCGACGCATCCGCAAATTGTGGTGAACGAAGACCGGTTGGCCGTGGTGTTCCAGGCGCGGGACGCAAAGGTGAAGGGCGGCTGGGGAAAGATGGGCGTCTACTACCGCGAGGTTCACACCGATGGGGCGATGAGCCCGCTGGTCCGCGCGGGGGAAGGAAAAGGCACGCTAACGTATCCGACGGCGCAGCTTGGGTTGAGCGGCCGCATCTTCCTGGGCTGGACGGAAACGGTGGAAGGCGAAGGGAAAGCCATGCTGCTGCGGGGCCGGCTGGAAAAATAGGCTAAAACATTTTCTCCCATTTTTGTTAATCTGATCGCGGAGGGTATTCCTTTGCGGCTGGCCCTATTGGCAACCCTATCATTCGTCGCCGCGGCGCAGACGGCGCCGTTGACGATGGCGACCTACGACATGTTCCGGTACGCGGTGACGGGCCGGGCATTTACGTACAAGTTTGCCCCCGGCGGGGGCACGGCGCCGTATGTGTTTTCCGTGGAGGAAGGGTCGGCGCTGCCGCCTGGATTACGGCTAAACGCCGAGACCGGGGAACTGGCCGGCACGGTGCCGCAAACGGGCGAATTCCGCCATATCGTGTGCGTAACGGATGCGGCGCGGGCGCAGATTTGCGTGCCGTTTCTAGTGATTGCGGTGGCCAATGAAACGGACCGGTACATTGAATTACCTCCGGCGCGAGTGACAACCGAATACCAGAACATTGTGGCGCAGCCGGGCGAGTTCGCCGAGTTTGCCTACGACCCGGTTTCCGGCTCGCTGCCGCCGGGAATGGTGCTGGAAATCACGGGCCGGTTGTACGGAATTCCGCGCGCGCCGAATGGGGCTTGGGCGTTCAGGATACGGGCGAAGGATTTTGAGGGAAATACCGTGATCCGGCCGCACGTGATTCGCGTGCTGGGGCCGCTGGCGGCCACCACAGTTATGCCGAATGGGTTCAGCGCCACCGAGTATTCGGCGCAGTTGGCGGCCATCGGCGACGAGCCGCCGCATGTGTGGACCGTGCGCCGCGGGCCGCTGCCGCCGGGCTATGTATTGAGCGAGAACGGACGGATCACCGGGCTCAGCAATCAGCCCGGGCGATATGCCTTCATGCTGCGGGTGACCGATAAGACGCTGGCGAGCCACGACCGGGAGATGGTGCTGACCGTGGAAGCCACGCTGCCGCCGATGCAGATTTCCAATAACACGCTGCCGGGCGGCGCGGTGGGTGTTCCGTATCGCCAGCAGGTGAATCTCTCGGGCGGCCGTCCTCCCTATTCGTTCCGGATACTGGGCACTCTGCCTCCGGGCATCACACTATCACCCACCGCGCTGCTGAGCGGCACGCCGACGGCCGAAGGCAGCTATACGTTCACGCTGCAGGTGACTGACGTATCGGGAACCACGTATTCGAAAACGTTGTCGATTGTAGTGGGAAATCTGCGGTATTCAGGTGTTTCCACGGCATCGTTCTTCGCGCAGGAAGCGGGCAGCTTGACGCTGACGGCCGAAGGCGGCACGGCGCCGTACCGATGGGCGGTTGTGTCCGGCGGATTCCCGAATGGCATTGCGCTATCGGAGGCGGGCGTATTGTCGGGAACGGCGACGGCGGCGGCTTCGGCGACGGCGACCATCCGGCTGACCGACGCAAGTGGCCGAACGCTTGAATTTCCGCTGACGGTGGCGGTGGGCGCGGCGCGGCCGGTGATTTCAAGCGGCGGCGTGGCGAACGGCGCGTCGTTCGCGGCCGGGGCGATTGCGCCGGGGGAAATTGTGACGCTTTTTGGGGCGCGAATGGGACCGGCGACGCTGGCGCCGTTCACGCTGGATTCGACGGGGCGGGTGCCAGGCGCGTTGGCCGGGACGCGGGTGCTGTTTGGCGGCCAGCCGGCGCCATTGTTGTACGTAAGCGCGGGGCAGGTTGGGGCGATTGTGCCCTATTCGGTAGCCGGGAGGACGACGGTGGATGTGGTCGTGGACGCCAATGGAGTGCGTTCGGCGGCGCTGAATGTGCCGCTAGCGGCGTCGGCGCCCGGGCTTTTCACGGTGGATGCCTCGGGCAAAGGGCAGGCGGCGGCGTTGAACCAGGATGGAACGCTGAACGCGAGGACGGCGGCGGCCCGCGCCGGAGATGTCGTGGTGTTGTTTGGAACGGGGGAAGGGCAAACGCTGCCGGCGGGAGTCGATGGCGGGCTCACCAGAGCGGAGACGGCCCGGCCGGTGCTGCCGGTGCGAGTGACTGTTGGCGGGAAAGAAGGCCAGGTGTTGTATGCCGGCGGGGCGCCGGGCCTGGTGGCCGGAGTTTTTCAGGTGAATGTGCGGATCCCGGCGGATGCCGCGGCTGGCGACGCGGTTCCAGTGGTACTGCGGGTGGGGGAGAATGCCAGTGCAAACGGGGTGAGTTTAGCCATCCGGTAAATTCTGTGTTATAGTGAAATCCTACCCGAAAGTGGTGTGCGCGGACGGGCGAGTTGACACTCGTTTGTTTGTTCGGTACACTTGTGGGGTTTGCTGTAACGCAGTACCTGTAGTGCAGAGAGTTGTTCCTTCTGCTTCTGACTACCGCCTCACGTTGTCGATGGTGCAATGCCGGAGATGGTTGAGGCCCGGTTAGAGGTCAGTCCCGCTACTCGCCAGGACGCAAGCGCCTTCCCAGAGTATGGACTGTTTCCGAAGATCTACTTCCTAGCACAATCCAAAGTGCAAGAAACAGGGCAATGGCCTTTCCGAGTGCCCGCGCCTGTTTCTATCCGATCCTGTGGCTGTAATCCAATGGCGCCCGCCGGGAGATTGCATCGCCGAGAGGGTCATTTAGAACCGAATTCCAATTTTTGTTGCAATTGCAAGGAGAAGGTATCAGTGCCTACCTTTAACCAGCTCGTGCGCCTGGGCCGCAAGCCCACGCGATATAAGACGGCGAGCCCCGCGCTACAAGCGTGCCCGCAGAAGCGCGGAGTTTGTACGCGTGTTTACACCACCACACCGAAGAAGCCGAATTCGGCATTGCGGAAAGTGGCGCGTGTCCGTCTGACCAACGGAATTGAAGTGACCACGTACATCCCGGGCGAAGGCCACAACCTGCAGGAGCACTCGATTGTGCTGATCCGCGGCGGCCGTGTGAAGGATTTGCCGGGTGTGCGTTATCACGTTGTTCGCGGGACGCTGGACGCCGGTGGCGTCGCCAACCGCAAGCAAAGCCGCTCCAAGTACGGCGCCAAGCGCCCGAAGCAGAAAGCGTAAGGGATTTCAGATATGCCGCGTAGAAGAAGAGCAGAAGTTCGCGAAGTGGCCCCGGATCCGATCTTTGGATCGACGCTGGTTGAGAAGTTTGTCAACTCGCTCATGTGGGAAGGCCGCAAGGCCGTGGCCCAGCGGGTGTTTTACGCCGCCATGAACAAAGTTGGCGAAAAGAGCGGCGGTGAGGAATCGCTGAAGATCTTCAAAAAAGCCGTTGAAAACTGCAAGCCGATGCTGGAAGTAAAGACCCGCCGCGTGGGCGGCGCTAACTACCAGGTTCCGGTTGAAGTGCCACAGAATCGGCGCACCTCGCTCGCGTTCCGGTGGATTATCGGCAATGCGCGTTCGCGCCCGGAAAAGGGAATGCCGGACAAGTTGGCCAATGAGCTGCTCGACGCCGCGAACCTGCGCGGCGGAGCGATTAAGAAGAAAGACGACGTCCATCGTATGGCCGAGGCGAACAAAGCCTTCGCGCACTATCGTTGGTAGGGAGACCCGGCAAAGTTTTTTATGGCTCGTACTGTACCTCTTGAGCGCATGCGCAACATCGGCATCATGGCCCACATTGATGCCGGTAAAACCACGACAACCGAACGAATCCTCTACTACACAGGCCGCACGTACAAAATTGGCGAAGTCCATGAAGGTACCGCGACGATGGACTGGATGGAGCAGGAACAGGAACGCGGCATCACGATCACCTCGGCTGCCACGAGCTGCGAATGGAACGACATTGCCATCAACATCATCGATACGCCCGGCCACGTCGATTTTACGGCCGAGGTAGAGCGGTCGCTGCGAGTTTTGGATGGCGCGGTAGCCGTGTTCGATGCCGTAGCCGGCGTGCAGCCCCAATCGGAAACGGTTTGGCGGCAGGCGGATAAGTACGGTGTTCCCCGGATCTGCTTCATTAACAAAATGGACCGCATGGGCGCGGACTTCTTCCACTCCATCGAAACGATAGTGGATCGTCTCCGCTGCAAGCCGGTCGCGATTCAGATCCCGGTGGGCGCGGAAGACAAGTTCGCCGGCATTGTGAACCTGATCACGATGAAGGCGCGCATCTGGCGCGATGAGTCTCTCGGAGCCAAATTCGACGACGTGGACATTCCGGCGGACCTGCTGGAAGAAGCGCAGCACTACCGGACATTGATGATTGAAGCCGTCTCCGAATGTGATGACGAGCTGACCAACAAATATCTGGAAGGCGAAGAGCTTACCGAAGCCGAGATTGTAAAGGGTATCCGCAAGGCGACCATCGCCATGCAGATCTTCCCGGTAATTTGCGGTTCGTCGTTCAAGAACAAAGGCGTTCAGGACATGCTTGACGCCGTTGTTAGCTACCTTCCCTCCCCGGTTGACATTCCGCCCGTGAAGGGCACTAATCCCGATAACGGCGAAGAAGTGATTCGCCCCTCCGAAGACAACGCGCCATTCTCCGGTCTGGTGTTCAAGATCATGACCGATCCTTTCGTCGGTCAGCTCTGCTTCGTCCGCGTGTACTCGGGCAAATTGACCACCGGCACCAACGGATTCAACGCGGGTAAGCGGAAGAGCGAGCGCATTGGCCGCATCGTGAAGATGCACGCTAATAAGCGCGAAGAGATTCAGGAAGTTCTCGCTGGCGACATCTGCGCCTGCGTGGGTCTGAAGACCGTCCAAACTGGCGACACCATCTGCGATGAACGGCATCCGGTGATTCTCGAATCCATTGACTTCCCGGCGCCGGTGATTCAGCTCGCCATTGAGCCGAAATCCAAGGCTGACCAGGAAAAGCTCGGTGTCGCGATCGCCAAACTGGTGAACGAAGATCCCACGCTACGTGTCAATACCGATGTTGAAACCGGGCAGACCATTCTCGCCGGCATGGGCGAACTGCACCTGGAAATCATTGTGGACCGCATGCGGCGCGAATTCGGTGTGGAAGCGAACGTCGGCAAGCCGCAGGTCGCCTACCGCGAAACCATTCGCGTGAAGGCCGAAGGCCATGGCCGCCACGTCCGGCAGTCCGGCGGTAAGGGGCAGTTCGGCGAGTGCAAAATTCGCATCTTCCCCATCGAAGAGGGCAAGGGCTTCGAGTTTGAAAACAAAACCGTTGGCGGCACAATTCCCAAGGAATACATTCCCGCCATCGAAAAGGGCATCATTGAGCGCATGGAAGGCGGTCTAGTGGCCGGATTCCCGATGTCCGATCTCCGGGTAGAAGTCTACGACGGCAATTACCACGACGTTGACTCATCGGAAATGGCGTTCAAAATTGCCGGTTCGCTGGCGATTCAGGACGCCGTGAAGAAAGCCAAGCCTGTCCTGCTGGAGCCGATCATGTCGGTGGAAGTGGTTGTTCCGGACGAGTACATGGGCCCCGTCAATGGCGACCTCATCTCCCGGCGCGGCCGTTTGGAGGGCATGGAGATGCGTGGCACCACCCAGGTCATCAAATCGATGGTCCCGCTCAGCGAAATGTTTGGGTACGCCACCGAATTGCGCAGCCGCACCCAGGGCCGCGCCAGTTTCACGATGCACTTCGGCCGCTACGAAGAAGTCCCGGCCAATCTGGCCACCGAAATCATCAGCAAGGCCCAGGGCAAAGCCACCAGCTAGCCCGCTGCTAACGAAAGTTTCTACAGGAGAATCCTTACCATGGCGAAAGAGAAATTTGACCGATCTAAACCGCACGTCAATATTGGCACCATTGGCCACATTGACCACGGGAAGACGACGCTGACGGCGGCGATTACGAAGACGCTGTCGAAGCACAATCCGAAGAACTCGTTCCGGAGCTTCGATTCGATCGACAACGCGCCGGAAGAAAAAGCGCGTGGTATCACGATT
>JAEUQC010000132.1 GCA_016789905.1 Bryobacterales bacterium
GCAGGAACCGGGCTGTTCGCACTATCACTGGCACATCGAAATCATTCCGAAACTGACTCGCGTGGCGGGCTTTGAGTGGGGCACGGGATTCTTTATCAATCCCACACCGCCCGAGGAATCGGCGCGATTCCTGCGCGAGTAGCATTGCCACACGTAACCGAGGGAATTATGCGTCCATGTTAGTAAGACTAACGCCACCGGCGGGCAGCACGTATTTGGGCGTGGACGTGGGCGGCACGAAGGTGCTTGTGCTGGCCAATACCGCGGACGGCCGCCGGACGTGGACGTTCCCCACGGGTCCGGAGTGCGGCCCCGGGCAACTGATGGAACATCTGCGCACCGTCGCCGACGAACTGGGCGATAAGCGAACGATTGTTGCTGGAATCGCCGTTCCCGGCCTTACCGCGCCTGATGGAACGATTACCGATTGTGACGTGCTGCCGGGCATAGCCGGATGGAACCCGCTCCGGGCGAAGGAGGAGGTAGAGTTCTCCGCCTGCATCAACGATGGGGATGGCGCGCTTGCCACCATGACGCACGGCGAGCGGCCGCAGGCGACGCTGGCAGCCGTGGGTTGCGGCACCGGCATTGCGGCGGCGCTGCAACTGGCCGGTGTTCGATTGCGCCAATTCCGGCCGTATTCCTGCGAACTGGGCTATGTGCCCAACGGCCGGCAAGGGACATTCGACGAGACCGGTTCGGGCGCTTCCCTGCTCCGGCGGCTGGGCGTTGGCCCTGTTGAGATTAAGGCGCGGCTGGCGGCGGGCGACGCGGCAACGGTGGCCGCGGTACGGGAAGCGGGCGAGGCCTTCGGCGCCGCGCTGGCCACGGTGATCAATCTGGTTCACCCGGAAAAGATCGGGCTCTATGGAGGCACGCTGGGCTATGCGGGATACCTGCCGGCGGCGCTGGCGGCGGTGGACCGGCTGGCCCATCCGGTACTGCGGGCGGATTGCCAAATCGCGGAACTGGCGGAACCGGAAACGGTGGTGGCGCGGGGCGCGCTGCTGGCGGCGTTGACACGATGACGCCGTGGCGCTTCGCCGTCGCCTCCGGCGTGATTCTCGGCCTTGTCGTTGGCATTCCTTACTACGGCCTGCCGTATTTCTACGACTATTTTGAATCGGCCTTTGGCTGGTCGCGGGCCTCCATCATGCTAGGGCTGCCGGTGGGCACGCTGGTCACGCTGGCCGCCGGGCCACTGCTGGTGCGAAAGCTGCCGCCCAGGCTATGCATTGTCTGGGGAGCGCCGGTGTGCGGTGTGGCCATCGCTGGGTTCGGCGTGATGGACGGCAGTTTGTGGATGTACTATCTGCTGTGGATTGTCTACATGACTGGCTGGACATTCGCCGGCCCACTGTCGCATCAGGTTTTGCTTACGCAGGTATTCAGCCAGAAACGCGGTGCGGCTTACGCGCTGGCCTTCTTCGGCATTAGCCTGTTCGGCGCCTTCTCCGTGGCCGCGCTGGCCCGTCCGCTCACGGCCGCCTTCGGGTTTCAAACCGCGCTGCGCATTATCGGCGCGGTGGTGTGCCTGGCCGGGCCGGTGGCGCGGCTGGCCCTGCCCGCTGCGCACTCGCAAGGCGCGCCCGCGGGCCCTTCGGCGGGCATGGGGACCCGGCGCGTTTTCTGGCTGCTGCTCATTGGAACCACACTTTCCATGGCGGGCATTGGCGGCGTCAGCCAGCATCTGAAGCTCATCTTCAAAGAGTCCGGCTATGGCGGCCAGGCGCAACTGGACGCGGTGTTCGGCTGGACACTCATGGCGATGCTGATCGCGGGCGCCACCGGCAGGTTCCTGTTCGCCTGGGCGGCGGAGCGCTTCGCCAAACGCCATGTTATTACGGCGGCCTTTGTGCTGATGGCGGGCGCATTGCCAGTTCTGCTGTTTCTGCGCTCCGCATCGGCGCCCTACTTGTTCGCCGTCGCCTTTGGGCTTGGTATGAGCGCGGATTCGTTGATGCTTCCTCTGCTGGCCGCCGATTATTTGGGTGCCCAATCGATGGTTCGCGCCATGGGGATTATCGTTCCGGTAAACACGGTGGGACAAACTTGGTATCCCGTGTTGCTCTCCATGCTTTGGACCATCCACGGCAGCTACACGCTGCCGCTTTGGGTGACGTTCGGGTGCATACTGGGCGGACGGCTTACGCTGGCGCTGCTGCCCCGGCGTTAAGACAGAGCCAGGATTCGATCGATCGCCTTGCTGCTGCGCGCCAGCCGCTGCTCAAAGTCCGCGCCTGCCGTCCACTCGTCCACAATATAGCCGCGGTAGCCGATGGCGCGGATTTCGGCCATTGTCGCTTTCCAGTCCAAATCGCCCTCGCCGAGTTCAACGAAGTGCCCGGCGTAGTTGGTGTCGAACTTGAAGTCTTTGAAATGGATGCGCCGGATGCGTTTGCCGAGCGTGGGAATCCAATCCTGCGGATACCCTTGCAACAGTACGTTGCCCACGTCGAAATAGACCTGCACCCAGTCGCTGCGAACGCCGTCGATGAACGCGCGCATCTCCATCGGGCTTAACAGGAAGCGGTTGCCGACGTTTTCCACCAGCAGCCGCACGTTGTGTTTTGCGCACACCGGAACCAGCGATTGCAGTCCTTCCTGAAAGCGCTGATAGACATCCTCATACCGGTGCATCAGTTTGGCGCCTATGCCGACGCGCACGGCGTTGACAAGTATGGAATCGACGCCGAGCGCGGCCGCCGCCTCAATGGCGCGGGCCAGCGCGTCGCGCCCCTTCTGCCGCCGCGCCGGATCAGGGTCGTGCATCACGCCATCGGCATACAAAGGGCCGGAAGCCCACAACGTGGCCATCTGTACCCCTTCGCTGGCCGCCGCGCGCTTCCATTCGGCGCACTGGACGGCGGTGTGCGGAATGGCAATGTCGGTGACGCAGCGGATCTCCACGGCGCCAAACCCGTGCTTACGCGCCAGCCGGCAGCGTTCGCCGAAGGCCATCTCCTTGGGGAAAGAAACAGTTCCAATGCCCTTTGTGTAAATGGACGATGGCGCGGCGAAAAGGGCCGGAGCCATTTGCAAGGCCAATCGTCGAGTCAGTTGTCCCATGGCAGGGTTTCACTATATAACTCCGGGCCTTCGTGCGCCACCAGTCCCTGTAACTCCGGGCACACCAGCAGGTAGCCGGCGGAGCGGCGGAACGGGTTGCGGGCATCGCGTTTGGCGCGGAAGGCCGGGGAACTTGAGTACGGGTCGGCCTCGTAGGCGGCGCGATTGCGGTCCTCTGCCGCCACCGCTTGCGCCAGATCGGGCGGGTTATTCGGGCCCAAGAAGGTGAACCGCGCGGCTGGCCAGCGGATGGTGCGGCGGTGCAGGTGGAAACGTTCCTGCTTGAAGGCCCAACTGACGAAGCTCACATGGCGCGGGTAGGCGCCGGCATACTCCCGCACGCGGCAGATAGAGTAGAGAAGGTTTTCGTAGGAATCGCGGGAGAACTCTTCGGTAATGGCGCGGGCGCGCACCTCCGGGTGGCCGAACCAGCCCAAGTGATCGGCGATCCAAAAGTACGACTGCGCTTCGCTGCGCGGGCCGGCTTCGGCGCGGGAGCAGCCGCCGGCGAAGACCAGCAGGGCGTCCGGATCGGCCACCGCGGCGCGCACGCCCGCTTGAATATGGCCGATGTAGCAGGCGACTTCCCCGCGTTGAAACGGCAAAAGAATCCAATTCTCTTCCCGCCAGGGGTCGCGAACTTCCGTGCAAATGGCATGCCCCGCTACAATGACCGCGTTCGGATGAGGTATCAAGACAAAGATGATACGATAAATGGCAATCCAGGCATGGTAAAGCTCGGAACAGTTCGCTTCAAGGGCAAATGTGAACGCCATACGGGTTTTGACCCCTACGACGGCCCAGGCGGCATAAAGGGCGGATGCAAACGGTGCCAGTTACTGCTGGAGATTCATGACGCCCACGCGCGATTGACGGAACTAATCCGCAAGGCGAAGAACGAGGCGCCGGAAACGATGGTGCGCCGGGCGGCGGCCTCCGCCGCAGTGGATAAGCGCCAAGCGACTTTGTTCTAAGCGCGCGAAGGGCGGTAAAATGTCGGGATGCCACAGGTACAGCGCAGTCCCGAGGTCTTTGACGTGGTGGTGGTCGGCTCCGGAGCCGGCGGCGGAACCACAGTGCGAGTCCTCACCGAACACGGCATCAAGTGCGCCTTGCTGGAAGCAGGGCCCATGTTGAACGTCGCCAAAGAGTTCAAGGAACACCAGATGCCCTACGACGTGCCGCACCGGGGCGCCGAAGACGGCGGCGCGGCTTACTTCGGCAAGGGCAAACCTTTCGGTTACTTCTCCACCACTTCCGGCGGCTGGGAACTGGACGGCGAACCCTACACAGTGGGCGAAGGCAGCGAGTTCCGCTGGTTCCGTTCGCGCATCCTGGGCGGCCGCACGAATCACTACGGGCGCATGTCGTTCCGCTTTTCGCCCTACGACTTTCAGCCGTATTCAAAGGACGGCCTGGGCTACGACTGGCCGGTGACCTACGACGAAATGGCGCCGTGGTACGACAAGGCGGAACGCTTCGTGGGTGTTACCGGTGAAAACCACAACGACCTGCCCAGCGCGCCCAACGGCCAGTTCCTGAAACCGCCGCCGCCAAAGGTGCATGAACTGCTCATAAAGAAGGCATGCGACAAAATGGGCGTCTACTGCATTCCCAACCGGCGCGCCATTGTCACCGAACCGATGAAGGGCCGCATTCCCTGCCACTACTGCGGGCAATGCGGGCGCGGTTGCCAGACGGCGTCGGCCTATTCGAGTTCGCAGGTGGAGATCTTCCCGGCCATGAAGTCGGGCAAGTTGAAGGTGTTCGACAACGCCATGGTGCGCGAAGTGCTTACCGATGGCAGCGGCAAGGCCACCGGCATTGTGTATATCGACAAGGTGACGCGGCGGGAAAAAGTAATTCGGGCCCGCGCCGTGGTGCTGGCCGCCAGCGCTTGTGAATCGGCCCGTATTCTGCTGAATTCGAAAACCAAGGAATTCCCCAACGGGGTGGCCAACGGGTCCGGCGTGGTTGGCCGGTTCCTGATGGACACGGTGGGCTTCGGGTTGAACGGCTACGTGCCGGCGCTCGAAGGGATGAAGCACTACAACACGGACGGCTTCGGCGGGGCGCACCTCTACATGCCCTGGTGGCTGTGGGACAAGCACAATAAGCTGGACTTTCCGCGCGGATATCACATTGAAATTGGCGGCGGCTATGGCATGCCCGGCATCGGCTCCTTCCAGGGCGCGGCCCGGCGGGCCGGGTACGGAAAGGGCATCAAGGAACTCGCCCGCAAAGAGTATGGCGCCTCGATCGGGTTCGCCGGCCGCGGCGAAATGATCCCGAATCACCACAGCTACTGCGAGATCGACAAGAACGTCGTCGACCGCTGGGGCATTCCGGTTCTAAAGTTCCACTTTAAGTGGACCGATTATGAGTGGAAGCAAGCCCGCCACATGGAAAAGACGTTCGCCGAGATCATTACAACGATGGGTGGCCGTGTCACGGGACTTAGTGCCGCGCAACGCGAGTCCGACGGCATCTCCACGCCCGGCACCATTATTCATGAAGTGGGCACGGTGCGGATGGGTAAGGACCGGCGGGATTCGGCGTTGAACAAGTATTGCCAGGCGCATGAGGTCAAGAATCTGTACGTGGTCGATGGCGGGTTCTTTGTCTCCAATCCGGATAAGAATCCAACACTTACTATCAACGCGTTCGCCTGGCGCGCCGCCGATCACTTGGCCGAAGAAATGAGGAAGGGCAATGTCTAAATCCGTCTCCACCCGTCGCGACGCGCTGCGAAAGATCGCTCTTGGCCTTACCGCCGCGGGCTCTGCCATGGAACTCGACGCGCAGCAGGCGGAGCACGTCCACAGCGCCGTCGCCGCCGATGCCAAAGGCGGCAAGTACAAACCCAAGGTGTTTCACGAGCACGAATGGGCCACCCTTACGCGGCTTTCTGAACTCGTTGTTCCCGCCGATGCGCAGTCCGGCAGCGCCGTGGACGCTGGAGCGCCGCAGTTCATCGACCTGTTGTGCAGCCAGAATCAGGACTTGACGGTGATCTTCACCGGGGGCCTATCCTGGATGGACGCCGAGATGCGGAAACGCGCCGGGAAAGAGTTCGTGGCGGCGTCGGCGACCGAACAGACAGCACTGCTCGATGCGATCGTCGCCGCCGAACGAACAGTTCGTGAACAGGCGGCCGATACGGCACTGTTCGCGCGCGCGCCGCAGTATAAAGGTTTTTCCGATTACACCGTGAAGCCGGGGACCGACCTGGCGCCGGGCGTCCGCTTCTTCGACTGGGCGCGCCGGCTGATCGTTGACGCCTTTTACACTAGCCCTATCGGAATCAAAGACGTGAACTACATTGGCAATCTGGCCGTCTCCAAGTACGAAGTGCCGCAGGAGGCGATCGATTACGCCATCAGCCGGAGCCCGTTCCGGATCGTCTGACCGTAAGGAACCCATGCGACTATCGATACTTGTCCCGGTCTATAACGAGCGGGCAGTAGTGGAAACCAGCTTAGCCAAGGTGATGGAAGCCCCGCTTCCGGAGGGTGTGGACAGGGAAATTATCCTCGTCGATGACTGCTCCACCGATGGCACAAGCGCGATTCTGGACCGAATTGTCGCCGAGCATCCGGAAATCCGTTTGATTCACAAACCGGTGAACGAAGGCAAGGGCGCGGCTATCCGCACGGCCATTCAAATGGCCACCGGTGATTTCTGTCTGGTGCAGGACGCCGACCTGGAATACGACCCGAACGAGTACTCCCGGCTGTTGAAACCGCTGCTGGATGGCCATGCGGACGCCGTGTTCGGCTCCCGCTATCTGGCCGCCGAGCAGAGCCGCGTGCTGCCCTTCTGGCACTCGATGATCAACAAGACACTGACGACCCTGTCCAACATGTTCTGCAACCTGAACCTGACGGACATGGAGACCTGTTACAAAGTGTTCCGGACCGACCTGTTGAAGAGCATCCCCATCCGCTCGGACCGGTTCGGTTTCGAGCCGGAAATCACCATGAAGTCTTCGAAGAGAAAGCTGCGCATCTATGAAGTGCCGATCAGCTATCATGGGCGGACGTTTGAGGAAGGCAAGAAAATCGGGTGGAAGGACGGGATCAAGGCGCTGGGCGCGATCCTCTATTTTTGGATCATTGACGACTTATACGTGGAGCCATACGGCCGCGGCCATCTGCATAACATCACCGGCACGCCGCAGTATGTGAACTGGTTGACGCTGCAACTGCGCCCCCACCTGGGAGACCGGGTGGCCGAGATAGGCGCCGGCATCGGAAACCTGGCCGGGAGAATGATGGGAAAACGGCAGTTGTATCTCGCCGCCGAAAAGGACCCGCTCTATCTACACGCGCTCCGGAACCGCTTTCTGCGCACCCCGAACGTGCAAGTGCGAAGCCTGGACCCTGAAGACGCGGCGGCCTGCCAGGCGTTGCCCGGTTCGCTTGATACCGTGATTGCGGCCAGCGTGCTTGAGTTCGCGCCGGACCCGGCCGCCATTGTCCGGAACATGACGGCGCAGCTGTCGCCAGGCGGTAAGTTACTGGTCATCGCGCCGAATTCGCAGAGCCTGTTCTGCAATCTGGACCGTACGCTTGGTCACCGGCGCCGGTTCGATAGCGGCGAGTTAGGCCGGTTACTTGTGGATGCCGGGCTGGAAGTAACATCCATCCGCAGTTTCAACTCCATGGCCTATCTGGCCTGGCTGTTCAGCGGCAAACTGCTCGGAAGCGAACGGCTAAACCGGCTCACCCTGAAACTCTTTGACAAGACCGTGTGGTTCTGGCGCCGCATTGATCCGCTGCTGCCCTGCCCAGGGTTGACGCTATTCGCCGTTGCCACACGCAGGTAAACATGCGGGCGCTGCAACTGGATTTTGACTCGCGGCGGCTTGCAGTTTCCGATCATGCCGAACCCGCGGCGCCAAAGCCTGGCCAGGTGCGTCTGCGGTTGCTCGAATGTGGCGTTTGCGGGACGGATCGCGGTATCGCCGATTTTGAGTTTGGCGCTCCGCCGCCCGGCGAGCGGAATCTGATTCTGGGCCATGAGGCTGTGGGGATCGTCGACACGCCGGGAGATACGCTCGTAAAAGGCCAACTTGTGGTGCCCATGGTGCGCCGCGCCTGCGCCACCGGTTGCGCCATGTGCCGGCGCGGCCGCCGCGACAACTGCCTGACGGGCGATTATGCCGAACGCGGAATATTCAGCCTCCACGGCTATTTGTGCGATTTCGCTGTGGATGCAGAGGAGGACCTGGTGGCAGTGCCTGCGGCGTTAGCCGGCGCGGCGGTATTGGTGGAGCCCGCCAGCGTGGTGGAGAAGGCCTGGGAACTGGCGCTGCGACTGCATCCAGGAGAACCCCGCCGCGTGCTCGTGCTTGGCGCCGGGCCGATTGGCATTCTGGCCGCCTGGTGCGCGCTGCGAAACGGGTTCGCCGTCACCGTACTGTCTCAAGAGGCCGAGGACGCCCCGCGCGCCCGCTTGCTCACGCGGAACGGCGCCGTGTACACGCGATCGCTGGACGGCGTGGAAGCCGACATCATTCTGGAAGCCTGCGGCAGCGCCGCCGTGGCCATGGCGGCCATGGGCTCGCTGAGGCGCTTGGGTGTTCTTATTCTCCTCGGCGCACGGCCGGCCGAAGTCCGCCTACCCTCGCTCGATATGATCATTGGCAATTCCATCATTGCCGGCAGCGTGAACGCTTCACGAGGACACTTTGAGATGGCCGTGCGGCGGCTCTTGTCCTATGACCGGCAGTGGCTGGAACCGCTGCTCGTCCGTCTGCCGCTCGCCGCCGCCCCCGATACGCTTCGCCAGCCGCCGTTAAATGCAATTAAGGTCGTTCATCGCATTTCTGATTAGGGCAATACCTCGTACACTGAAGAAGAATGTCCTTTCGTTTTCGCCATTCCATCTGTAATGAAGTTTATAAAGGCTGGGATTTCCGCGCCGCCTGCCAAAGCATTCGCAAGGCCGGCTACACCGGCATTGAGATTGCACCGTTCACGCTGGCCTACGACCCTTGCACAATTACGCCCGCCGAGCGCCGGGAGTACAAAGCAATCATGGCCGGGGAGGGACTCGAATTCGTTGGCCTGCATTGGCTGATGGTTTCGCCCGCCGGGCTGCACGTCACCACGCCCGATCACTCGTTGCGCGCCCGGAGTTGGGCGCATATTCACGATCTCATCGACCTCTGCGCCGATCTTGGGCCGAACGGCGTGATGATTTTCGGTTCGCCAAAGCAGCGCACCTCCACCGGCGGCCTTTCTCCACAACAAGCCACCGCGCATTACGTAAACGGGCTTGCCACCGCCGGCCACTGGGCCGCCCAACGGGGCGTCACGCTGCTGATTGAGGCCCTGCCTTCCAACGACACCGATGTAGTTCTATCCCTCGACGAAGCGGCCCATTGGGTGGCCCAAATCGGGAATCCCGCCGTACAAACGATGTTCGATAGCCACAACGCGATCCTCGAAACCGAGCCGCACGCCACGCTGGTCGACCGCCACTTCCCCCTCATCCGCCACGTGCATGTGAATGAACTCGATGGCAAGCATCCCAGCCGTGGCGACTACGACTTCAAGCCCGTGCTCGCCACCCTCGCCGCCCGCGGCTACCAGGGTTGGATTTCGCTCGAAGCCTTCGATTTCTCATTCGGCGCCGAAACCATCGCCAACGAATCGATTCGCCACATGGAAACGCAAATCGGCGCGCTCGCTATCTAACGAATTCAATACTCATGCGACCCAAAAGTATAGTCACCGGCGGCGCCGGGTTCATCGGTTCCGCTCTCGTGCGGGAATTGCTCGCGAACGGCGAATCCCGTGTCAGTGTTGTCGACAACCTGAACAGCGGCAAACTAGCCAACCTGGAAGCGGTGAAAGACCAAGTGGAAACCCACCTGGTGGACATTCGGGACTACGACGAGTTGGCCCGGATCTTCGCCGGTGCCGATGTGGTCTACCATCTGGCCGCTATCCCCTCGGTACCGCGTTCCATCAAGGACCCCATCCCCTCGCACGACGTCAATATCAACGGCACATTCAACGTCTATCGCGCCGCGCAGGCGGCCGGCGTCCGGCGAGTCGTTTATGCCGCCTCCAGTTCGGCCTATGGCGATACCGACGTGCTGCCGAAAACCGAATCCATGTCCCCGCGCCCGAAGTCGCCCTACGCGCTTCAGAAACTGGTGGGCGAGTATTACGGCGCCGTCTTTTCCTCCTGTTTCGGCGTCGAAAGCGTGTCGTTGCGCTTCTTCAACGTTTACGGTCCGCGCCAGGATCCGTCCAGCGCTTATTCGGGCGTTCTATCGCTGTTCATGAAGGCGGCTTTGACCCGCACCGCGCCCACCATTTTTGGCGACGGCGAGCAGTCGCGCGACTTCACCTACGTGGAGGACGTGGCCACCCTGGTTCGGAAGGCCGCAACGGTTCCCGGCGTCTCCGGCAGGGTGTTCAATGCAGGCAACGGCGGGCGCTACACCCTGAATTTTCTCTGGGAGCAGGTGCAGAAGCTCGAAGGAATCGAGTTGAAGGCCAACTACGGCCCGCCACGGGAAGGCGACGTTCGTGATTCGCAAGCCGACACCGTGGCCGCCATCCGCGAACTGGGTCACACTCCCCGCTTTACCATCGAGGAAGGTTTACGCCGGACGCTGGAGTGGTATCGCGCCGAACACGCATGACTCCGCTACGCGCCCAGCGGCTGACTGCATTTTCCTGGTTGGAACATGGCTTCGGCACCCGTGCGGACGGCGCCTGGACGCCCGTGGACCAGACGGCGAAACTCCACCAGATCCATACAAGCGAAGTGGTGACCATCGCGGGACCGGGCCATCATGGCGATGGGGACGCCCTGATCACGGGACAAGCCGGCGTGTGGCTGGAGATTCGCACCGCCGACTGCGTACCGCTGCTGATCGCCGATCCGGTACAAGGTGTTATTGCCGCCGTTCATGCCGGCTGGCGCGGTACGGCTCTAGCCATCGCGAGCGCGACCGTTGCCGAACTTCGGCGTCAGTTTCGCTGCCGGCCGCGGGACCTGGAAGTAGCCATCGGCCCCTGTATCGCCTCCTGTTGCTTTGAGGTGGGAGAAGAGGTGGCAACCCGCTTTGTGGGGCATATCACCCACTCTGACCCACGGCCGCACGTCGATCTGGTGGCCGCTAACCGGCAACAGTTATTGAGTACGGGAATTCCTACGGATCACATCGAGTCGCTCGATCTTTGCACGGCATGCGGGCGGGCGATGTTTCATTCTTTTCGCCGCGACCGTAGCGATGGCCGAATGGTGTCCGCCATTCGAATTCGCTAGCTGGAATTGGAAAAGGGTGCGGCATAGCCGCACCCTTTTTCAATTCAAACGTACGAAGATTACGCAGCGCTCACCAGCATGTCGTCAAACGCTTCGTCGCCTTCAATCTTATGCGCATCGTACTGCTCCTGGCAGGAGATGCAGTATGGCGCCCACGGCACGGCGTTCAAACGCTTCACACTAATATCTTCTTCACAGTGGAGGCAAACCCCATAGGATTCATCCTCGATGCGGAGTAGAGCGGCGCGGACATTGCGCAGCAGACTGGACTCGCGGTCGAGTGTCCGGATAGCGAGTTCGCGCTCCGCGGCACGCTGCACTTCGTCCAGCGCGTCCGGGCTTTTTTCGATCTCGATACCCTCGCGATTGCGAAGCGCGCCAACAAGTTCGGCTTCCTTCGCGGCGAGAATCTTTTTGTAGGCTTTCAGTTCAGCATTTGTCATGGTTTGTTCCTCCCTATTGCTTTTGCTGGTTGTTTTCGGTTTTCAGCGGTCCGACGTCAAAAACGCTGTTTGCGTCTCGGACCCTCTGCTATGCCGCCAGCGAACAATTCGTTGCTGGCTTTTTGTTGAACGTCTCTTGCCGACGTTTCGTTTCGCTTCCGCTCTGCGGCTTCGGCTCGTTAGTATCACTCAGACCATATGGACGTATAGTCGAGCAAAAAGGTTCAAAAATCAGAAGCGGAATCGGCGATGGAACTAGGTCATCGGAAAGTACTACGGACTGTCGATTACCGTACAGCCTGACCTGCAGAGCAACACTGGCAACACCAGCACTACCCTGAGCGAACCGCCCCAGAATGGAGTGTTTGCGCCGAGCTTTAATTTCGATTCGCATATATACTAGCACACTCTGTTAGCAATTCAATAGCCAAAACACACTTAGCATGTTTTCTTCGTCAATCGCCGCCCGATTCTCACCGTAAACGGTTGAAAAGAAAACGTTGTGGATTCTTATCGGCCGTCTTCACGCAATGCATTAGCCCAAGTCATCGATTCTGTGTCTTCGTTCAACGCCGCCAGCGGCGTGGGCATATGCCCCGGCATCCCGCTGGTGTGCGCCAATTTGGTACACCCGTCCATTTTTTGGACGTTGCGCCGCCCTTTCAAGTTCCCCGCGTGGCGTTGAAACATCCGCCACAATGCTTGGCGCGATATTGGCTTCGTTGTGTAATCTGACATGCCGCTCGCCAGGCACAGTTCGCGTTCTCCGTGCCCGTGATGGGCCGTCAATGCGATCACCGGAGTCGAGTGATACGGCTCCAGCGACGCGCGAATCCGTCGCGTCGCCTCATACCCGTCCATCACCGGCATCTGGCAGTCCATCAGAACTACATCCACCGGTGTACCCAACCGCAACGCAATCCCCAACGCTTCGAGCGCCATGTTCCCATTCTCAGCAGTCGTGACGGCACACCCCATACGGCGCAAGATCTGTTCGGCGATCTTCAGGTTCGTCCGGCTATCGTCCACCAGCAGCACGTGAAGGCCCAAGCCCGTGCCGTCCTTGTATTCCCCAAGCGCTTTCCTGCCAGCCGGCTCACCGAACGCGAACGCCCCGCGGCTGAGCAGGTGCCGAACTTCGGAAGGCAGGAACGGGCTGGCGATCTCGGCGGCGCTCCGCCCCGGAATCACCGCACGCTGTTCCACCCCACGCGGATATAACAACACTACGTTCACTTTTGGGGGCCAGGACGGTGATCGCAGCTCCAATTGCGACTCCTCAACGAAGATATGGGAAATACTGCTGCCGACCAAACCGCCGGCCGGCAGCGACTCGAGCGCGACAACACCGTAACCCGCGGCTGCTACCGTCACTCGAATGGACTCGCGCACATCCGGATCCGTGTGGATCACCACCACCCGCCGCCGGGCCTTCTTGTGCCGGTTCGGCCGGAATGGCGATTGCCCTGCCGGTACCGGGCAATTCATCGAGACCGGCAAGTGGATAGTGAACCGCGCCCCCTCGCCCGCCTCGCTAATTAGCGTAATTCTGCCGCCCATTCCACGCGCCAGCCGCGCCGCCATAGTTAAGCCGAGTCCAAGTCCCGCGTTGGCGCGAGTCATACTCATGTCGCCCTGTTCAAAGGCGTCGAAAATGCCTTTCTGCCGCTCGGACGAGATTCCCGGACCCGTATCGGCGATCTCGATCCGCACCGCCTCGCCCTCCTCAGGGCGACCAGCGAGAACGGCCAGACTCACCCGCCCGAGATCGGTGAATTTCACCGCGTTTTGGACGATCGGCTCCAGAATGCGGCGCAGCCGCTGCGGATCGCCCCGCAGCCAGACCGGAGCAACGGGATCGATACGCAACAGAAAATCCACACCCTTTCCCGCCGCCGACCGGCAGCTTAACTGGGCGAGCGTTTCCACGATCTCCTGCAATGAAAACGGACGGTTGTCACCGGAGTCTCTCCCGACGTCGAGCTTCGAAAACTCAAGAAGTTGCGTCAAAAGCGCCAGCAATCGGCGCCCGCTCTGGTGAACAGTCTCCACCAGGTCGGCCTGGTTTGGGTCTAAATGGCTGTCCTTTAGCAGGTCCACACCCCCAAGGACACCATTCAGCGGCGTGAAGAATTCATGGCTTACATTCGCCATCAACTGCGTCTTCGCCTCCTCGGCGTTTCTCAATTCGACTCTCAGCCGGTTCCGCTCTTCCTCGCTAGCTCGCAGGCGCCTCCGGCTGACATAGGCGGTTCGCACCGCCCAACCGGCCGCCGCCAAGATCGCGAACATTATCCAGGTCGCCACGGGCCTGGAACCCATGCCGTGGTGGAACGCCCCGCCAATGGCGTCGTCAATACCATAGCTGCCTCGCCATACCGCCAGTGGCTTTTCCGCCAGCGCCTCGTCCATCGCGCCCCGCAGCACATCCGCAGTGCCAGCCGCCCCCGGAGCGGCCGCGATCGAAACGGCGAATTCGGGACTCGATAGCGCTAGCTGTTTCGGCTCCGCCATGCTGCAATGGCTTGGCCACTCCTCGACCAGCAGCGCCGCCCGGCCGCTTCGGATCAGAGCAAAATCCACCTCACCAGCACACAATTTAGCTATCGCCTCTCGTTCTCCACTCAGTTCCACCGCTTGCACTCCAGAATACATGCGGGCGATCAAATAAGAGTGCAGACTCCCGGGCCCTATACCAACGCGCGCGCCTTCTTCTGGACGGCCGCCGGGCCGGCCCAGGTGCAGCAGCGAAAAGTCTGAGCGCAGATACGGCCGCGAAAAGTGGATCTTCCTTCGCAAGTGCTCTTTGTTGTGCAGGTACGGCCATAGTTCCGCCTGCCCGTTCTCCAAAGCATGTTCGGCCCCTTCCGGCACATGGACCCAACGCAGCCGGATATTCGCCCGCCGTGCCGAATCCTCCAACAGATCCACCAGAAACCCCGTTGGCTGTCCGCCTGGCGTTTCCTGAATCAAATGCGGTTCCGGTTGATACCCGATGACGTGCGTCCGCACTGAATCGCTCCGCCACCCCGCGGCGCCGGCCAATAGCCATGCCACACCGAGGGCGCCAACGCCGACCAGACAGAACCGACTTGACGGCAAACCGAGTACAGACATTCCACGCACTTCAAATCCACTTATCGGTTCTGGGCGCGCCGCCGTTAGGAAATTGATTATCGCATCGTAATCCGCGTCACCGCCAGCCCCAGACTCCTCCCGCCCGCGCCCGCTTCGTTAAGCACCGGACTCACCATAAGGTCCACCGCCACCGGCTTCGTCCGGTCCACCCCCTCGGGGAGCGCCGCGGCGGCCCGCAGGGGAGAGTCGTCTTTCAGTAGCTCCCAGCGGCCCGCAGCCACGCCAGACACTCGCACTTCCAGCCGCACCACCCCGCGCCGCCCGCCCTCGGCGCCGCGGAACGCCTCCACGACAATCTCCTTCGCCGTCCCCGGCGCCCCCAAGCGCACCGTCGCCCGGCCCGACGCCCACCGGAAGCCCGGCTCCGCTTGATACCACCCTTCGCCTAATTGGCCGGCGGGCAACGGCTGTCCCATCTCCAGTGCGGTGGCCAGCGTTCCGCTCCATTTTTCGCGGCCAAGCCGCCGCCACGCATCGGTCACATTTCTCAGCTTCCCGCCTGCCGGCGAATAGATTACTGCCCTCCCGGCCTCCAACGCCGCCCACGCCGCAGGCCCCGGCATCACCATCCGCCCTGGATCGCCCAGGTCCGGATGTTTTTCGATATTTGCGTCTCCTTCAGGCGCCAGATACACCTGCAACCCGTCCACCAGCCGGAACGGGCTGTCGTTCAGCACGCTCCAATATTGATCCGAACTGACCGCCGTCAATAGAATTGTCTTTCCAGGGTGCAGCCGCGACGCCTCCACCACACCCGCAAACAGCACCCTTCCCTGCTCGGCCCGTTCGAAGTTGTAGTCCACCACGCGCCTGGCCCAGTAGCCGCTGCCCGCGCAATACAGCAGTACCGGCGCCAGCGCCCACACCGGCCGTTTTGCCGCGCACACGCCGGCAGCCATCGCCAGTCCCAGGCACGGTACCGTCAGGTAGTAGTCCGAAATGTGGTTCTTCAGCGGCAGTATCGGCGCCAGTGCCGCAAAAAACCACACCAGCCCGAAAGCCACCGCCCGCTCCCTGCGCCAGAGCTGCCATAGCAGCGCCGCCGCCAGCACCAAGGCCGTCGCCACCTCGCCGGCCAGCCACCACGCTTCCGGGTCGCGTGGCAGTTCCGGCCGCCAGAATCCGGTAACCATCCGCAAATAGGTCCCCAGCGTGGCCACTATGCTCTCGTCCCAATACAACTGGTACACCGCGGTCGTGGCCTTGTTGGCAATACTTCGGTTGAACACCGCGTACGCCCCGGCCACGGCGAAGAGAGGAATCGGTTCCCGCCAACGCTCCCGCCGGTACAGCACTGTCATCGCGCCGGCAATGGCCGGGTAGACAACCTGCAGCTCCAAGGCGCCAAAGCCAAGCAGGAAAAACGCCCATTCGGCGATCCGCGCCCGCCCGGAGCCGGTGGTCAGCCAACTCCACCGCGCGTGGCACGTCGCCAGCAGGAAGCACGGCCACAGAATCTGGTTGAACGCGCTGGTCCACGACATGGCCAAGGCCAGGGCGCTATTTACAATCCACAGCAGCGCCGCCGCCGCCCCCGCCAACCGCGAACCCGTCATCCGTTCCACCAGCCGCGCCGCAAGCCAGAGGTTCAATATCTGCACCGCGAACGCCACCACACGGAACGGCAGCGCCTCCAGCCCGAAAAGCCCCTCCAGCACCACAAAATACAGCCGTTCCGAGAGCGGCCGGATGGTCCCCTGCGCCATGGGTGAAACGAACAGCGCCAGTACGTCCCCCCATGTATGCACCGCCGCGCGCAGCCCCAGCCACGCAAAGTCGTCCATGGCGAACCACACCATCAGCCCCGGCCAATACAGCGCCAGACATACCGCGCTTACCAGCCCGAAACCCGTCAGCCTTCCCTTCATTTGGCCGCGGGCTTGGCGCCTTGCAGTCCCACCGCGCTCACGATCAGCCCCAGCTCTCTTTGGTCCACCACTCCGGCCGCCACAAACTTATCCAGCGCGAACTCCACCTTCACCACATCGCTTTGCAACATGGCCGGCGTCACGGCCCGCTCCAGCTTGAATGTCCCGGCCTTGGATATTTTTTCCGGCTCCAGCGCCTGCCCGTTCACCGCTATCGATAATGTGGTGGCCGGCACCTTGGCCAGAAACACCTCCGGCACCGAATACTCCAGGTACAGCATCACACCTTCGGCAGGCGTATCCTTCGGCGGACGCAGCGCCACCGTGAACTGCGATGCCGTCCAGCGCCAGGCGTTGTTTTCCACATCGTGAAAACCGCGCAATAGCTGGATCGCCGTCCGCGGATCGGCCACGTTCACGGCGGACGAAAGCTGAGACCCGCCCTCCTCCACATATTGCACCGGCTTTTTGCTCTTCATACAGCCGGCCAGCCCGGCCACCGCCAACACGGCGATCATTACTCTGCGCATCGTTCCACCTGAATCAGACAGCTATAAAATGTGGCCCCGCCCCCTAAATCGGTCAGGCGGTCCGTTATCAGTGTATTCACACCGGCGCGATTTTCGCTACGTTTCGGCCACCGCACGGCCGGCATCGCCGCCACCCCGGGCGCCGTCATTCCGTCCACCATCGCCCGCGCCCGCACTTCACCGCGGCCGTTAAAAAGCCGCACCGCGTCGCCGCTGCCAATGCCCCGCGCCGCGGCGTCGGCGGCGTGCAGCCACACTACCGAGGTTTCGGCGTCCAGTTCGTCCTGGTAGCTGAACGTGGAGTTCATCGCGTCGTGGGCCTTAGGCGTGATCAATTCCAGCGGATAGGTCCCCTTTTCCGTCCCGAATCGCGATTCCGGCGCCGGCACATAGGCCAGCCCCGCCGGCTCCAGCCGCGCCTTGCCGTCCGGCCCGCCGAAACCGCCCTCGGCAAACGGCAGGAACGGGTCCGGCAGCCGCAGCCGTACAGAGTGTTCGGCGTCCAACCGCTCCAGCGTGATCCCCTCCAGGTGCGGGTGCCCGCTGGCCAGCAGCGTCCGCACCATCTGGTCCTCGCTCTCATACAGGCAGCTATCTTCCAGGCCCATCCGCCGCGCCAGCAACTGAAACACCTCTACATTGCTCTTCGTCTCCCCGGGCGCCGGCAGAGCCGGACGGGCCAGTTGCAGATGGTAGTGCCCGTAGGCCGTGTACAGGTCGGTGTGCTCCAGGAACGTGGTCGATGGCAGCACGATGTCGGCATAGTCGGCCGTGTCGGTCTGGAACTGTTCCAATACCACCGTGAACAGGTCCTCCCGCGCCAGCCCCGCCTGCACCCTCACCTGGTCCGGCGCCACCGCGCCCGGATTGGAGCAGTAGACAACCAGCGCCTTCACGGGCGGGGAGTCCAACTCCGTCAACGCATGGCCCAGCCGCGACATGTTCACCAGCCGCGCTTCCCTTCCCAGCGCGGAGCGCTGCTGCAGTTCGGGCATCTCCAGCGCCGGCCGGTCCAGCGTAAAAGCTTGCGAAGTCGATAACTGCATCCCCCCGCCCAACTCACGCCAGGCGCCCGTTATCACCGGCAGCATCGTAATCGCCTGCACCGCCGTCCCCCCGTTCGGGTTGCGCTGCACGCCATAGTTCAGCCGGATCACCGCGGGCCGCGTGTTGGCGTACTCCCGCGCCAACTCGATAATTGTATCGGGGTTAATCCCGGTCCAAACCGCCACCCGCTCCGGCGTATACTCCCGCGCCAAGTCGCGCAACTCCTCCACCCCGGTCGCGTAGCGCGACAGGTAATCGGCGTCCTCCAGCCCGTCCCGAAACAGCACATGCATCATTCCCAGGGCCAGCGCCTTGTCCGAGCCGGGATTGATAAACTGGTGCTGATCGGCCGTTTGCGCTGTCTTGTTGCGGTGCGGGTCGATGACAATAAACTTCGCCCCGGCACGCCGCGCTTCCACAATAAATGGCCACAAATGCACATTCGTCGTCAGCACATTCGCGCCCCAAGCGATAATCAGCCGCGAATGGACGAAATCCTCCGGCGCCACTCCATACCGGTACCCTTGCGTCTGCGTCAACCCCGCCGCGCCGGCGCTGGCGCAGATCGTCCGGTCCAGTCGCGACGCGCCGATCCGGTGGAAAAATCGCCGGTCCATCCCGCTCGCGTTCAATAATCCCATCGAGCCGGCGTAGCTATACGGCAGCACCGCCTCCGGCCCCCACTCTTGCGCCACCCGTTTCAGCCGCGCCGCAATGGTATCGAGTGCTTCATCCCAAGAGATACGGGTAAATTTCCCTTCCCCCTTGGCCCCCGCCCGCTTTAGCGGATGCAGCAAACGGTCGGGTGAGTACTCGCGCTCCAGGTACCGCGTCACCTTTCCGCACAGAAACCCCCGCGTCACCGGATGCGCCGGATTCCCTTTCAATTTCGTCCCCCGCCCCTCTTCCACCTGCACCAGCAGGCTGCACGCATCCGGGCAATCCAACGCGCAAACAGAATGACGAATCTCCGGCATGGCCTATTATAAATCCTGCTTGCAACCAAACGGGGGAACCAATAGTCTCAATGAGAGAGGAACCATTTTCCATGCGCACTTTGTTCGCGGTTGCCGGCTTGGCGGCTTTCACTCTGGGCGCCCAGCCCAAGTTCCCCCAGCACTCCACGGGAATGCCCTCCGTGCCGCTCCCCGCCATCGAGAACCACATTACGAACCTGAGCGGTTCCATCGCCGGGCGGCCCATGCCGCAGCGCCCCGGCGCACGTCCCATTCCGGTTGTCGGCGGCTGGTGGGGCGGCGGTTGGTTGGCGCAACAGCCCCAAATCATCCAGCCCGCTCCCGTCGTTCTCGTGAACCAGCAGAACGTCGCCCCCGCCCCGCCGCCCATACTTGTCGTCAATCAGGACTATAAGCCCGAAGTCGCCAAGCCGGTCCTGCGTGAGTACTCCAACATCAGCAACCCGTATGAGAATTTCACCCCCGCCGCCGTCAAGGTCTACCTGCTCGCTTTGAAGGATGGCACGTTGCGCCAGGCGGTTGCCTTCTGGGCCGAAGGCGGCAAGCTCCACTACGTTCAGCCCGGTCACAAACAGGACGCTCTCGCACTCGCTGATCTCGACCGCGAATCCACCAAGCGCTTCAACACCGAACGCGGCATAGAAATCCGGCTTCCCGAATAACATTGCTGGCCCCTTTCGCGCCACCCCTCCGCTAAGGGAGGGTGAACCCGGCGGTTGCATGCAGCCCCGGTTATCCATTGCACCGCGAAAGGGTCCAACCATGTTCCACAACGTCTTCTCTCTTTTCTTTTTGGCCGCCGTCGTTCCCGCCTGCGCAGGGACCTACCTCACCACACTCCATCTCGCAAGTCCGGTTGCCAACCACGCCTCGGCCGACCGTATCGAATATGTTTGGTCCACCCCGCTCGAGACCGGAATCGTCTCTGCCGCCTCCCTCACCAAGCTCACCATGCGCTTGTTCCAGGGCGACGCGCTCGTATACACCGACATCGTCCTCGCCGGCGGCGTCCTGCAACCGTTCGGTGGCGTGGATCGCGTCGCCGCCGACGTCATCTGGGACTACGATCTTGACAGCAGGACGCTTCTGCAAATGGGCAGCCTGCAGGTATCCAACCCCGCTCCAGCCAGCGGAACTCACTTTTATGTCACCGATAACGTCACCCTGCCCGCCGATGCCATCGTCGTCATCCAGAAAATCCACGACGGCATCCGCCATCCGTTCACCGTGGATACTCTAACCGGCCAGCAAAGCAATGCCGTTCCGGAACCCGGAGCCGGTCTGCTCGCCGGACTCGCCCTCGCCACCCTCGGCGCACTGCGCCGCCGCGCCGGGTGACGGTGGCCTGTGGCCCCGCCGCCTCGCCCACGGGCAAGCGGCGGGGCCCGTGCCTACCCGCCGGGTGCGGTTCGGATCAATCCCTTCGCCGGCAACTGCGCCAGCGACTCCCCGGCGAAAGCTTCCGAAATCAGGATTCACCGGCTCACCCGCATACGACTCCGCATCAGAACGATCATCAGTATCAGTGTCCCTCCCCCTCACCCAGTGGAACCCAGTTCCACGTCACCGGCCGCATCCCCCTGCCCCCCGATGTCCCCTTACCGTACACGGCCCCCGCTCATTCGCCCGATGCGGTTCTAAACAATCCCTTCGCCAGCCGCCGCACAAAATCCACATCTCCATCCAGGAAGTCATACTCCGGCAACCGCGCGCGCGACTCCCAGCGAATACTCTCAAAAACGTGATTCACCGGCTCGCCCGCATACGACGCTACGCGCATGAATATCAGCAGTATCTCCGTTTTCCCAGGGTAGTGGTACTCATACCGCGCCACCTCTTCCCCGATTACGGCCTCAATCCCCAACTCTTCCTGCAGTTCCCGCGCCAGCGCCACCTTCGGGTCTTCATCCATCTCCACCTTGCCCCCCGGAAACTCCCACTTGAACTGGAACCGGTCCCCCGCCCTCCGCTGCCCGATGAGTATCTCGTCGCCGCGTTCAATCACCGCCGCCACTACGCGCATTTCCTGCCGTTTCAAGCGGACGCTCCGGTCGAGTGCTGGAATAGTTCGCTAAATGGACGTCGATACAATCGCAGCGCGGGAGCTTGCACGTTCTGGGGATATGGACGCATAGCACGCAGTACAATTAAGAAAAGAACAGGATTCCGAAATTATCGCATGTACAGTCCCACACTTCTTCGGTACTTTCGTGAACCAAAGTGCGTTGGAGTCCTACCCTCCCCCGCCATTCAGGTGGAGGTGATGAACCCAATCTGCGGAGACATACTCCGCCTCAGCGCCCGCGTCGTCAATGACGCCATTCAGGAAGCGGCCTTCCAGGCCAAAGGCTGCACCGCCTCCATTGCCGCCGGCGCCGCCCTTGCCGAATGGGCCGTCGGCCACACGCTCCCCCAACTCGCCGCCCTCACCGCCGTTGACATAGAAAACCTGCTCGACGGACTTCCCAACGAATCCAAACATGCCGCGGCCCTCGCCGTGGATGCCGCCCGCGCCCTGGCCCGGCTCTAAGAAATGCTACGGCCCCGGCCAGCGAACCAGCCAGGGCCGTTCTCCCACCAAGGGAAACCTGTTTAGAATTCCTCGGCGAAATTCACTTCGCCGGTAATCGCCACCTGATAGGCGCTCACGCGGCGTTCAAAGAAGTTGGTCAACTCCTGCACGTCCTGCAGTTCCATGAAGTCAAACGGGTTCTTGGAGCCGTACATCGGCTGCATGTTCAGTGCCGCCAGCCGCCGGTCGGCAATGTACTCCAGATACTGCCGCATCGACGCGCTCGATAGCCCGCTCACACCGCCGGAAAGCGTGTCGTCGGCGAACTTCGCCTCGCACTCCACGGCGTCCCGAATCATCTCTCGCACGCGGGATTCCAACTCGGCGTCAAACAGGTGGGGCCGCTCCCGGCGCACCGTCGCGATTACTTCCAGCGCAAAATCGATGTGCGCGCTTTCGTCGCGGAACACCCAGTTGGTGCCCGTCGCGAGCCCCTGCAACAGCCCGCGGCTGCGCAGGAAGTAGACGTAGGCGAAAGCGGCGAAGAAGAAAAGCCCCTCAATGCAGCAGGCGAAGCACACCAGATTCAGCAGGAAATTCTTCATGTCCGCTTCGGTCTCAATCGATTCCATCTCATTGATAGAATCGATCCACTTGAAGCAGAAATCGGCCTTGTGCTTGATGGATTCAATGTTTTCTACCGCGGAGAACGCCGCCGCCCGCTCATTCGAATCCGGAATGTAGGTGTCGAGCAGCGTCAAATAGAACTGCACATGCACGGCTTCTTCAAACAACTGCCGCGATAGGTACATCCGCGCTTCAGGCGAGTTGATGTGCTTGTACAGGTTGAGCACCAGATTGTTGCCGACAATGGAATCGCCGGTGGCGAAAAAAGCGACGAGGCGCTTAATCAGGTGCTGCTCCGCCGGGTTCATCTTCTGGCGGAGGTCGGTCACGTCGGTGGAAAAGTCGACCTCTTCCACCGTCCAGGTGTTCTTGATGGCGGTCTTGTACATATCGTAGAAGACCGGATACTTCATCGGACGAAGCGTTAAATTGAAGCCGGGATCGAGAATCATGACAATGTCTTTCTGCGGTTACTGGCAGGCCTCGCAGCTCTCCGGATTTTCCAGCGAGCAGGCGATCGCGGCGGTCGTCGAGACCGCCGTGGCGGCCACCGGCACCGTCGCCTTCGATATCTTCGAAGCCGGCCGGGACCGCAAATAGTAAGTGGTTTTCAAGCCTTTTTTCCAGGCATACATGTACATGGAGGAGACTTTGCCAATCGTCGGACTTTCAATGAACAGGTTCAAGGACTGGCTCTGGTCAATAAACGGACCTCGCTCGGCGCCCATGTCCACCAGCGCGCGCATCGGGATCTCCCACACCGTGCGGTAAATCTGTTTGATGTCGGCCGGGATCTCGTCGATGTTTTGAATCGAGCCCTCGCCCAGCTTCACCCGGTTCCGCAGGTCTTCGCTCCACAGCCCCATCTGCTTCAACTCGGTAACCAGATACCGGTTGATCTGAATGAAGTCGCCGGACAGCGTCTCTCGCTTGAACAGATTCGAAACCTGCGGCTCTATGCACTCATAGGAACCGACAATCGAGGCAATGGTCGCAGTCGGCGCAATCGCGATCATCAGCGAGTTGCGCATCCCCGATTTCATCATCCGCGGGCGCAGCGCTTCCCAGCGCTCCGGATTGGACGGCTTCACGCCCCACAAATCGAACTGGAACTGCCCCTGGGCCGCCCGCGTCTTCTCAAACGCGTTGTGCGGACCATACTGCTCAGCCAACTCAATCGTCGTCACCATCGCCGAGTAATAGATCTCTTCCTGTATCCGCCGCGATAGTTCCCGCGCCTTTTCACAATCGAACGGCAGCCGCATTTGGAAGAACACATCCTGCAGGCCCATGATCCCCAGGCCCACCGGACGCCACTTCTCGTTCGATTTCCCCGCTTCCTTCGTCGGGTAGTAGTTAATGTCGATGACCTTATCCAGGAACCGCACCGCCAACTGCACCGTGTAGGCCAGCTTCGCGAAATCGAACTCTCCGCCGTTCACATACCGCGCCAGATTCACCGAACCCAAATTGCAAACCGCCGTCTCATCCTGATTGGTGATCTCGGTGATCTCCGTACACAGGTTCGACAGGTGAATGACGTTGTCGTCCTGCCCCGTCTGATTGCTCTTCAGGTTGCAGGGGTCTTTGAAGGTCATCCAGCCGTTGCCCGTCTCGGCCAGCGTCTTCATCATCCGCGCATACAGGTCGCGAGCCTTGATCTGCCGCATGAACTGGCCGTTCTGTTCGGCCTCCACATACGCCTTCTCAAACTCCGCGCCATAAAGATCGGTGAAGTGCGGCACCAACTTGGGGTCAAACAGCGACCACATCCCGTCCTCGTCCACGCGGCGCATGAAGATGTCCGGAATCCAGTTCGCCAGGTTCAGGTTATATGTGCGGCGTGCCTCGTCGCCGGTGTTGTCGCGCAACTCCAGAAACTCTTCGATGTCGGCATGCCACGGCTCCAGATACACACAGGCCGCGCCCTTCCGCTTCCCGCCCTGGTTCACCGCGCAAACGGAACTGTCCAAAGTCTTCAGCCACGGCACAATGCCGTTGGACTTCCCGTTCGTTCCCCGAATCAGCGAACCGCGCGCCCGAATCCGGTGGTACGCCAGCCCAATGCCGCCGGCGAACTTCGACAGCATCGCCACATCCTTGTAGCGCTCGTAAATGCTCTCCAGGTTATCCTCGGGCGAATCCAGCAAGTAGCAGCTCGACATCTGCGGGTGCTTGGTCCCGGAGTTGAACAAGGTCGGTGAGCTCGGCATATACTCATGCGCCGAGATCAGTTTGTAGAACTCAATCGCCTCCTGCGCGTTCACACTCAGCCCGCAAGCCACTCGCAAAAAGAAGTACTGCGGCGTTTCGATCACGTCCCGCGTTTCCGGGTTCTTCAGCAGGTAGCGGTCATACACCGTCCGGATGCCGAAGTATTCAAACAGGTCGGTGTTCCGGTCGTCAATGGCGCTATTGAGCTTCCGTGCATTCGCCTTCACAAACGCGTAGCACTCTTCCCCAATCAGCCCGCCGTTGTAGCCAGCCTCAATTGACTGCGAGAACGAGTAGATGTTCTGCGCCGCCACCTCTTTTTCCACAAAGTTCGCCAACAGCCGCCCTGCCAGCCGCGAATATTCCGGTTCTTCGGCGATCAGCGACGCCGCTGTCTGAATATTCAATTGGTCTAATTCACGTGTGGTGGAGCCATCGTAGAGTCCACCAATCGTCTTGACCGCGATCCGCATCGGGTCAACCTGGGAAAGGCCCGCGGCGCAAAGCTGCACCGCTCGGATTATCTTGGATACATCAACCGGCTCCAAAGCTCCGTTGCGTTTCTTCACACGCATTGCGGCTTCCGGCGCCTGCGGCCGGACATCCGGGAACAACTGCTGCGCTGTCGGCGTACTACTCGTCATTAATTTTTGTGCCGTCGTCGCCATGGGGAATCACCTGGGGGGAGGATTTGGAACGGAATCATTCTGAAAAAACAGGACTACATCGGCACTCCGCCAGCCTAAGACAACCGTTTTACAGGATGGAGGAGAACCGGATACCGTTATCGAGAAGGCCCGGGGGAGACTACCCGGCGCACACTACCAACTACTGCGGCATCTCGCTAACGAACTACAGGATACTGCGGTCTCTAGAACGCGGTCAACTACTAATTGTGGTTTTCATCAACTAGTCCACAAGATGGCGTAGGTAATTGGAAAGATTGAACTTAAGGTATTCCCCCGAGCGCGAGCAATCACGCGATTTCGTCGCGGGTTTACCGTGTAACAATTTCAAAACACATAGCTTACTGCCCCCTCCGGCCCCTCCCGTACTCCAAGATGAATTTTCATTAACCTAGATATCATCTCCCCGAAGCCGCCATACCGCTACGGTCTCCAATCCCCCCTCAGAACCTCCTATCGGAGCCACCCCCCGTCTGTCCCCTTTTTTTCGTAGGGCAACCGTTAACTGCCAATGCAGCCAACGGCTTACCGCCCACTTCTTACAAACGAAAACGCCTACCCCCCCGCACCATAGGCGCTAACTTAAGGATGAGTCGCTCGCCCGGATTCATCCTATGATGGATAGATGAGCGATGAATCGGTGTTGGAGTACGAATGGCCATATCTTAGGACAATGTTCCCGCCAGCGGAGGAATTGGAGTCCTCCGCG
>JAEUQC010000007.1 GCA_016789905.1 Bryobacterales bacterium
TCGCCACCAAGGTCAGCGACCGCGGCACCGGCCAGGCCGTGGGCGTCGTCACCGACGTCGGCCTGTTCCTGGACCATCTTTCGCGAAAGCTCATCCCCGCATGAAAAAGAACAAGGCCTATACAGACGAACACGCCCACGCCGGCGTCGACGCTGAACTCCCCATCATTGAATGCTGGCCCAGTCAGTACTCCGAGGAGTATGAGATCGAAATCATCAACCCGGAGTTCACTTCCGTGTGCCCCAAAACCGGGCTACCCGATCACGGCACGCTCACGCTCCGCTACACGCCCGGCGAAAAATGTTTAGAACTGAAATCGCTGAAAATGTACTGGCTCGCCTACCGGAACCTGGGCATCTTCCAGGAAAACATCGTCAACAAGTTTCTGCGCGATGTGGTGAAATACGCCAATCCGGTGCGCGCTGAAGTCATCGGCGACTTCACGCCCCGCGGCGGCATTGCCACCATCATTCGCGCGGCCTATGAACGTCCGCGGAAAGGCGCCAGGCGTGGCCGCTGAGCAAGACCCCGCGCTGCGGGAACTCGAACAGGCCGTGCGCGAAATTCAGGACCGCGTTCGCGCGCGCCATCCGCAGGGCGAGCGCGGCTCGTTCGGCGTGCCGCTTGCCCCGCTGCTGCCGTTGTTGCACGCCCGCGACGCGGCCGAAGCCAAGGTGGCCGCCATCGGCACCGTCAACCCGCGCCCGCCGGGACTCAAAAACAATCTCATTCAGAAATGGAAACGCTTCGTGGCCCGCGTGCTCGATTGGCACGTGCGCGAACAGGTGGAGTTCAACCGCGCCCAGATGAACTGCGTGCAGGCCACGCTCGAAGCGTTGAACGACCATAACCGCGCCCTGGAAAGCGTCGCCGCCGCCATTGGCGACTGCCAAAAAGCCATCGACAAACTGAACCGCCTGCCCCACGCGCTGGAAGTATCTGAACAGCGCATCGCCGCTATCGACGCCCGCATCGAACCGCTGCGCGATCGCGCCGCAGAACTGGCCGACATCGCCAAACACTGGCACGAATGGCGCAAGGAGTGGGAGCGCAATCTGGCCATCAACGAGACGCAATTCCTGCGCAGTGTGGCCGACCTGCAAAGCGGCTTCAGCCATCGCTCGACCATGATGGAAGCCAACTTCCGAGACATCGCCAATGCCCAGCACGCCGATTTCGAAGGCGCGCTCGCCCGCGCCAGCGCCGACGTGCAGAAGCGGCTGTGGGCCGATCTGGACCGCATTCGCACCGAGTACGAAACCATCATCCACTCCGAACTCCGCAGTGTTCGCCAGAAGGCCTTCGCCGCCGCCGCGGTCACCGCGGCGCCACCGGCTCCCGACGCCGCGCACCCCTACGATTTTCTCCGCTTCGCCGAACGCTACCGCGGCCCGGAGCAGTACGTCCGCCAGAATCTGGAAAACTATCTCGACCATTTCACCGGCAAAACCCGCATCGCCGATCTCGGCTGCGGCCGCGGTGAAATGCTCGAATTGCTCAAGGAAAAGGGCATTCCCGCCCTCGGCATCGATGGCGACGCCGAATCCGTCGCCATCTGCAAATCGAAAGGCCTGGCCGCCGAACAGGCCGACCTATTCGCATGGCTGGAGTCCCAAGCCGACTGCGCCTGGGAAGTGCTTTTCTGCAGCCAGGTGATCGAACATTTGCCGCCGCTCGAACTGCCGAAGTTCGTCCGCCTATGCGCGGCGAAACTGGAGCGCGGCGGCGTATTGATCTACGAGACGCCGAACCCGGAATGCCTCGCCATCTTCGCCACGCATTTCTACCTCGACCCCACGCACCATCGCCCCGTCCCGCCCACACTTGCGGCGTTCCACATGGAGGAAGCGGGCCTGGGCCGCATCGAAGTGAAGCGACTCGCGCCGGCCATCGATTCCATGCCGAGCCTGGCTTCTCTGCCCGCCGATTTCCGCGAAGCCTTCTTCGGCTGTCTCGATTACGCCATCATCGGCCGCAAACTCTAGCGGCGCGTACAGGAAGTCAGCCAGTCCACGAACCGCCGCCCGGCTGACTTCGGTCTCACTGGAACGGAGTCTTTCACAACCTCCACCGAAAGCCGCGCTTCCACACTGCCGCCTCCGGCCACTCCTTTGCCGCGCCAAGTCTTGAACGCCGCCCGCTCCACCCGAATCGCGCACTCCCCCAAAGGCAGCCCAGAAAACACAGCAACACCGCTCGCATCAGAAGGCGCCGTTCTTTCCACTCCCACACAGGTAACCGTCACCGCGGCGCCCTGAATCACCGCGGCCGAGGCATCCGTCACCACCACGCGCAGCGCGTCATCAGCCGTTTGGGACAGCAACCCTACGCCCAAGATAGCCGCAACCCAAATCATGCCTCAGGATACACGAACAGATTCCCCCGCCCCAACACCCATTTCGGGTCCAGGCGCCGCTTCACGCTCCGCATGGCCTCAATCTCCGCCGGCGTGTACATCAGCTCCAACAGGTGCCGTTTCCGCTTGCCCAAGCCATGTTCCGCGCCAACAGTCCCACCCAGGGAAACCGCCGCCGCCGCCCACGTGTGCATGAAGCCCCATGCCTGTTCCTTCTCCGCGTCGTTGGCCGGCATCATGTTCACATGTAAATGCCCATCCCCCACATGGCCATACACCACCGCATCCCCCGGATAGCCATCCAAAGACTCCCGGTACACCGCCAGCATCTCACGGTGCCTCGCCACAGGCACCGCATAATCGGTCCCCATCTTCATGTACCCGCGCCGCCGCACCGTATCGTTCACCTTCTCCGGCAACGCATGGCGGAACTTGCGGAATCGTTCCCGCTCCGTCTCCGCCGTGCCGAACCACGATTCCTCCGCCAGCGCCCCCGCCTCATCCAGCCGCGTCAACCACGCGTCCTCGTCCGGATGCTCCTGTTCAACTAATAACGCCGCCCCCGCCGCCGGCCCGCCAATCAATCGCAACGACGCCGCGTCCACATACTCCAACATGCATAGCTCCGGCACGCCTCGCCACGCATCAATCGCGTCCATCGCCAACTCTTCCGCCGGAAAAAACACCACCCCGCTCAGCCGTTCGCCCGGCGCCGGCAGCAGTTGAAACGTCGCCTCCAGCACCACGCCCAGCGTCCCTTCGCTGCCGCAAATCAGGTCCACCCACTCCATGCCAGGTGCCAGTTGATACCCCGCCTGATGCTTCGTCGTCGCCGGCCGCCGCACCGCCGCCACGTCAAAATCAATGCACTCCCCGCGCGGCAACTCGCGCACCGTTCCATCGGCAAACGCCACCAGCAGCGACTTCAAATGCCGCCGCGTCGAACCATACCGGAAACTCCGTGAACCGCTCGCGTTGTTCGCAATCGTCCCGCCCAGCGCCGCCGCGTTGTGCGTCGGGTCCGGCGCATAAAACTGCCCCGCCTTGCGCGCCGCCGCTTGCAACTCATGCAGCAACAGCCCCGCCCCGGCCCGCGCCTCTCCCGGCGCGATCTCCAGCCGCCGGAACCGTTCCAGCGAAAGCACAATGCCGCCCGCCGGCACCGCCCCGCCCGTCACCCCGGTTCCCGCCCCGGCTATCGTCACCGGCGTGCCCGCTGCGGAGGACTCCGCCAAAATGGCTGAAACCTCCTCCGGCGTCGATGGCTTTTCCAGCCGGTCGGCTTCTCCGGTATACCCGGAGGCGTCCTCAAAAATCATACTTCCAGAATAACGGGCATAATCAGCGGCCGCCGCGCCGTCTGCTTGGTCAGATATCGCTTCAGGTCCGCGCGAATCTTCTCCTGCATCACGCCCCAGTCGCCGCGCTCCTCCTGGCTCGATGTTTCCAGCGTCCGTGAAACCACTTTCTTCGCCTCCGCCAGAACCTCTTTGTTGTCCTCGGAAAGGAACCCGCGGCTCACAATCTCCGGCAGCCCTTCCGGCCTTCCCGTCGATTTGTCGATGGCGATAATCGGCATCACGAACCCGTCTTCGGACAAGTGCCGGCGGTCGCGAATCACCAGATCTTCCACCACTTCATCAATCGATCCCGAGTCAATGCAAACGCGCCCCACGGCCACTCGCTCGCCCTTCCGCGCCCCGTTCTTATCGATCTCCAGCGTCTCGCCGGTTTCCATGATGAACGACGCTTCCAGGCCATGCTCTCGCAGGTGTTTGGCCAGGTGCGCGTGCCGCGAAAGCTGCCAATACTCCCCGTGCACCGGCACAAAATACTTCGGCCGCACCAGGTTCAGAATCAGCCGCAACTCTTCGGCGTACCCATGCCCGGAAACATGCACCGGCGGCGTCATATGCCCAAAGGTCATGTTCGCCCCGCGCCGCGCCACGTGGTTGATCATCCGCATAATCGGCTTTTCGTTGCCCGGAATCATGCGCGCGCTCAGCACCACCGTGTCGCCCTTTTCCAGTTTCAAACTCTTGTGGTTGTCCACCGCCACGCGCGATAGCGCGCTCATCGGCTCGCCCTGCGTTCCCGACACCAGCACACAGACCCGCTTCGGATCGGCCAATTGAATGTCCTGCGGCCGCAGCAGCAAATTGTCGTGAATCTGCAACAGCCCCAATTGGTGCGCAATCTCGGTGACCGACAGCATGCTGCGGCCTAGAATCCCCACCTTGCGCCCCGATTTCTGCGCCATATCGAAGATCAACTGCAGCCGGTGAACCGACGAACTGAAACACGCCATCACCACCCGCCGCTCGGCCCGCACCATGATCTCTTCCAGCCTCGGACCCACACTCCGCTCACTCTCCGAATACCCCGATCGGTCCACGTTCGTTGAATCGGACAGCAGTAGCAGCACGCCCTTCTTTCCATACTCGGCAAACGTGTGCAGGTCGAACGGACGCCCATCAAGCGGCGTCGGGTCCACCTTGAAATCGCCCGTGTGCATGATCACGCCCAGCGGCGTCGTAATCGCCAGCGCCACGCAGGATGCCGTCGAGTGCGTAACGTGGATAAATTCCACCTCAAACGGGCCAAGCTTCACCCGGTCGCCCGGCTGAATTTCGTTCAGCCTCACGCGATTCAGCATGTTGTGCTCGGTCAGCCGCCGCTCCACTAGCGCCAATGTGAACGGCGTTCCATACACGGGAATGTCCAGTTCGCTCAACAGGAACGGTACGCCACCAATGTGGTCCTCGTGCCCGTGCGTCAGCAGCAGGCCCCGCACTTTCTCTTTGTGGTCTTTCAGGTAGGAGAAGTCCGGCGTGACGATATCCACACCCAACAGTTCCGCGTCGGGGAACATCATCCCGGCGTCCACCACAATGATGTCATCCCCGTAACGGATGGCCATCGAATTCATGCCGAACTCACCGAGTCCGCCCAGGGGTATGACTTGAAGTTTCTTATCTGACATCGTGCCTAACTCTTTTCAGACTAACACTTTCCAGCCATTACAGCGAAAACAGATCTGTGGAAAATACTGTGAATTCCTGTGGATTTCCCCCCGGCCCCAGCCTACCGCGGAGTCTCCCGCGCCAGCGCCGTCAGCGCCGCCCCCTGTAATTCGTAGTGCACCCGGCCCTTCTCCCGCACGCCCGACAGCCGGTCGTAAAACACCAGCGCCGGTGTGTTCCAGTCTCCTACGCTCCAATGCATCGCCCCGCAGCCGCGTTGCCCGCCCAGGTCGGCCGCATACGCCATCAGCTTCTTTCCCAGCCCCCTTCCCTGCGCCCGCGCCCGCACGAAAACGTCCTCTACGTACAGAATCGGGTCCCCCGCGTAACTCGAAAAGCGCATCTGCACCATCAGGTACGCCACCGGTTCGCCTTCCCAGAAGCCCAGGAACACCTCGGCGATCGGCCGCGCTCCAAAAACGTGCCGTTCCAGCGCCGCCCGCGTGATCGTCACCGTATTCTGCCTCTGCTCGGCTGTCGCCATCTCCCGGATCATCTCCAGAATCAGTTCCACATCCGCCACATTCGCGCCGCGAATCGAAAAGGGTTCTCCCACGTCTGTCCTCCCTCAAACTATTGTGCCAGGACCACCGCCAGTTTCAGTACTACTTCCCGCCATTACTTTCCTCCCTCCGCCCGTGGTACAGATTTCCCGGTCCTCGATTGCCACCAGTCCCGCTATTTCGTTAGCATGACAGGCGAATACCTTACTAATGCTGCCTCCATACCTTAGCTCCCCCGCCGGGTCTCGCGTGGCAAATCTCGCGTTGACACTTCTCATCACCGCCACCGCTTCGGTGGCTGCCCCGGCGCAGCCCTCTTCGTTGAACGCCCTCAGCATCACCCTCGGTTGTCTCTGCGTTGTTCTTTTAGCCCTAACGGCCACCCTCTGGTTCGGCCGCAAACCCAGGCCCACTGCCCTGCCCGCTCCCGTCATCGTCCCGGGCGCCGCGGAAATCGTCAAGAACGCCCGCGACGCCATTTTCGTAATCCAGGAATCCGGCGAAATCCTCAGCACCAATCCCTCTGCCGAAAAACTATTCGGCTACTCCTTTGCCGAATTGCGCGGAAAGAGCATCTCTGCGCTCATACCGCCCCCGGCTCGCGGTCGCGCCCGCGCCAACTACATTCACGCCGCCGAGGGCCGTGAACTCATCGGCGTCCGCCGCGCCGGCGAACGGTTCCCGCTCGATCTGGTACTCAGCGAACTCCCCGGCCACGCCGATAAACGCTTCTCCGTCATCGTTCGCGATCGCTCGGAACGGAACCGCGCCGAGTTCGAACTGGAGACCCAGCGCCGTTTTGCCGCCTCGTTGATCGACAATCTGCCCGCCCTGCTGGTCGTCATCGATCACGAGGGGCGCGTCGTGCGTTTCAACCGCACCTGCGAAGACTTCACCCAGTTCTCTGAAGGCGAACTGCGCCGCCAATATCTTTGGCAGGCCGTCTCCGCCCCCGCCGAAATGGAGGCCGCCGAACGCCAGGTGCTCGAAGTGCTCGCCGGCGATTTCCCCTCCCGCACGCAATCCAACTGGTGCCTGCGCGACAATTCCATTCGCGTCATCGCCTGGACCCACAACGCGCTTCGCGACGAATTCGGCCGCCTTACCCATGTCGTCAGTACCGGCGCCGACATTACGGATTCGCTGCAACTCGCCGATCGCCGGCGCGAAGCCGCCTCTCTCCAAACCGCCGGCCGGCTCGCCGGCGGCATCGCCCACGATTTCAACAACCTCCTCACGGCCATCACCGGCTACTCCGGCTTGGCACTCGTGAATCTGGACCACAGCGACCCCGTTCGCAATGACATCGAAGAGATCAAACGCGCCAGTGATCGCGGAGCTTCACTTACTCGTCAGTTACTCACCTTCAGCGGCAATCATCCGCGCACAACCGGCGATTTGGATTTGAACGATGCCGTGCGCCGCGTCGAACGGCTGGTCCGCGTCATGGCCGGCGATTCCATCCACGTCGATCTTTCGCTCGAAAACAATCTCCCGCTCGTGCGCGCCGATGCCCAATTGATCGAAGAATGCATCATGCACCTTGTCGCTAACGCAAAGGAAGCCATGGCCAACGGCGGCACCCTGCAGATACAAACCGGCGTCCGTTCGTTGACTCGCACCCGGCTCGACGCCCGCCCGCCGGTAGGTCCAGGCGAATACATCACGCTCTCGGTCGTCGATACCGGCGCCGGCATTCCGCCCGAAGCCATCCCGCATATCTTTGAGCCGTTCTATACCACCAAGCAGTCTCCCGTTTCCAACGGCATGGGCTTGGCCATGGTCTACGGCATCGTGCGCCAGGCGGAAGGCTCCATCGTCGTCCATTCCGCGCCCAAGTACGGCTCTACGTTTCGCGTCTTTCTTCCGATGGCGCCCAACCAGGCCCCGCGAACGAAGAACGAACCGCCCAGCGAAGCCTCGCTACAAGGGGACGAAACCGTTCTTCTCGCTGTGGAGTCGGACCAGGAACGTAAGAAGCTTCGCGAGACGCTTGAATCGGCTGGTTACGCCGTGCTCGATGCCCGCAGCGGATTGCAGGCCTTGGAGATCGCCCACAAGTCGACTTGCATCATCCACCTGCTGGTCACCGATATCGCGCTGCCGCGCATGTCCGGTCCCGCGCTCGCCGAATCCGTCGTCGAACGCATCCCCGCCATTCGGGTTCTCTTCGCCACCTCCCGTGGCGCCGCGGAAATCGAACGTCACGGGCTGAACCCCGCCGAGGTCCTGCGCCTCGACCGCACGCTGGACCGCCGGTTTGTCCTTCTCCGTATTCGCGAATCGCTTTCCACCAAAACCAGTCAGTAGCCCGGACCGTTACCTCCGGCGCCAGCGTCAATTCCGGATTCATAACAAAGAGCAGGGAGCAATCATGGAGTACCGGCGCCTCGGCCGAACCAATGCCGGCCTGATCCCCCGCTTCTGCCGTACCTACGGCGACGCCTGCCCCCTTGTGCTCGCCTCGTTTCGAAATGAGCTTCACCGGCCGGTGCTTTACCAGATTGGCGCCGGAAGCTAAACTTGACCCGCCCCCTTCGCCTCAGGAAGTGTAGACTCTTTCCTAATGTCTCTCTTCCTCCGCCGGGTTCATCTCTATTTGGCCCTTTTCCTCGCGCCGTGGATTCTTATGTACACCGCATCCACCTTCGTCATGAACCACCGGCATCTCTTCCACGGTCCTCCTCCCGTCCCGCCACCGGCCTTCGAACTCGAACGCGAACTCACCTACCCCGGTGAGTTCCCCGCCAACGCCACGCCTCAACAGATTGCCCTCCAACTCCTCGCCACACTCGATATCGATGGCGCCCACTCCATCGCCCGGCCCTACTCAAAGGACAAAATCGTTATCAACCGCCAGCACCCCGTCAACCCCAGGCGCGTCACCTACACCGCCGAAGGCAACAAGGTGCGTGTGGAAAAAATGGTCTTCAATGGCGCCGGCTTTCTCGAACGCATGCACCGCCGCCGGGGCTATCAACATCCCTACGCGCTGGAAGATGCCTGGGCCCTTACCGTCGACCTCACCATCGCCGGCCTCATCCTGCTCGCCTGCAGCGGCATCTGGATGTGGTGGGAACTCCGCGCCACTCGCGCCCTCGGAGCCGTTTCCCTCGCCGCCGGCGTTGCCCTCTTCGGCCTCTTCCTGGCGGTGATGTAATGAAGTTCCCACACATCAACCGCCGCACGCACCTCTACCTCGGACTGTTTCTAACGCCCTGGGTTCTCATGTACGCCTTTTCCTCGGTCCCGTTCGCCCACAACGACTTTTTTGAGGAACGGGATAAAGCCCTCGGTCTCCCCCTTTGGACCAAAACCTTCGACGGCCCCTATGACTTAGGCGCCATCCCCGAATCCGGTCCGCTCAAACCGCTCGGCGCAAAGGTCGTTCAGGATTTCAAGATGGAGGATTCCGCCTTCGGCGTCTATCGCCAAAGCGATAAACAGCTCAACATCTACGTCCATACTTTCTGGAAGTCCACGCAGTTCAAATACTTTGTCGACGAGAAGCGCCTTACCGCCGAAGAACGCCGCTTTCGTTGGGAGCACTTTCTAACCGGAATGCACGCCCGAGGCGGATTTGAAGACGGCCGATTCTTCCCCGCGCTGTGGGCCGTCGTTATCGATCTGGTATGCCTCGGCTTCCTCCTGTGGATCGCCTCAGGAATCTACATGTGGTGGTCCCTGCCCGGCCTCCGCGCCTGGGGATGGGTCGCCTGTGCCGCCGGACTAGCCTCTTTCGCAGTCTTCCTGCTCCTCCTCTAAGCAAAAAAAGGCGGGATTCCAGAAAAGGAATCCCGCGTTAAAGGAGTGCTACGACTTTGGAGGAACTAAACAAACGAAACCGCTACCGAAAAAACGTCGAGCTTGGGGAGTTTTTCACGTCCGCGCGTTTGCTCTGAAGCTAGAATAGTGCGCCGCGTCAGCCGCGCCAATAGTACTTTCCTTTCAGTTTCCACCCTAACAATAGTTTTACTATCTAGCTAATAAGTCATAGACTTACAACCGGCCGCGCCATTCCGTCTCAACGCCGCGCGCATTATGTCGCCCATCCGTTTTCTTTCCGGACAAACTGTCACTATACTATTAGGCTAATGATGCACGATGTCCGCTTAGCCGCACGGAATATTACTCGTAATCCATCTTTCTCCGCCCTCGCCGTCTGTATACTCGCCCTCGGCATCGGCGGCGCCACCGCCGTCTTCAGCGTCGTCAACACCGTCCTCCTCAAATCGCTCCCCTTCCCCGACGCCCACCGCGTCACCGCCGTCACCACCGGCCTCCGCGGCGCGCTCGCCGGCGGCGATTACCTCGACCTCAAACAGGGCGCCACCGCCTTCGAATCCTTCGCCTACTACTACGGCGGTCAGGTGAACGTCCGCACCCGCAACGGCGCTGAGTTCGCCGGCGCCGCCTACGCCTCCGTCGATTTCTTCAGCACACTCGGCATCCAATCCATGCCCGCCGGCCGCGGATTCGCCTCCACCGATACAGCGCCCGTCGCGGTTGTCTCTTCCGATTTCGCCATTCGCAACTTCGCCGATCCGGCCGCCGCCCTCGGCCAGCAGGTCGTCCTCTACGAAAAAGCCCACACCATCACCGGCGTCCTCCCCGTCGAACAGCAGTTCCCCGCAAAAACCAGCGTCTGGCTACTCGCGCCCGATACCCCGCAGAACCAGAACCGCACCGCGCATAATTACCGCGGCATCGCCCGCCTCCGCGAAGGCCAGTCCGTTGCCGCCGCCCAGGCTCAACTCGATACGATTGCCCAGCGCCTGGCCGCCCAATTCCCGAAAACGCACTCCCGGAAAACCTTCCGCGCGACAGAATTGCGCGAAACCCTTGTTTCCAACTCCCGAGAGACGCTCAACGCGCTCTTCGCCGCGGTCCTGATTCTGCTGCTCATCGCCTGCGCCAACGTCGCTAACCTGCTGCTTGCAAAAGGCGCCGGCCGCTCCCGGGAAATCGCCGTCCGCAACGCCCTCGGCGCCGGCTCCTGGCCCATTGTTCGCATGTTGCTCGCCGAGTCGTTCACCCTCGCCATTTGCGCCGCGGCGTTCGGCCTTGCGCTCGCCTGGGCCGGCCTGAAAACCCTCGTCACCCTCGCGCCTCCCAATACGCCCCGCCTGGGCGACATCTCAATCGATCTCGGCGTTCTTGGCTTCACATTCCTGCTCGTCCTGCTTTCTACCGTCGTTTTCAGCCTCATCCCGGCTTGGCACGCGCTCCGCGTGGATATTCAGTGCGCTCTCAAGCAGGGCGGCGGCCGCGGCATCGTCGCCGGTGGCGCCAACAAACTCCGCGGCACCCTCGTCATCGGGGAAATCGCCCTCGCCTTTGTCCTCGCGCTCTCCGCTGGGCTCATTTTCAAAAGCTTCCTTAAGTTGAATGAAATCGATCTTGGTTTCCGTCCCGCCGGGGTTCTGGTTGCCTATACCGCCGTCCCAGCCAGCGGCGCCGAAAACTCCCAGCAAGCCGCCGCGCAGTGGTTCACCTCCATCACCGCCAAACTCCGCGATCTTCCCGGTGTGGAATCCGCTTCCGCCGCCATGGGTGTCCCCGCTGGTACGTACAGTTCCGGCGGCGCATTCATCATCGAGGGCAAACACGATTGGGCTTCCGACCGGTTGAGCGATCTGCCCAAGGCCCGTTTCCGCCTCGCCGGCGCCGATTACTTTAAGACCCTCGGCATCCCCCTCCGCGCCGGCCGCGACTTCACCGCCCGCGACACCATCGACGCTCCCTTCGCCGCCATCGTCAGCGAATCCCTCGCCCGGCAGTACTTCCCCAAGGAAGACCCCATTGGAAAGCGCATCCAATGCGGACTCGATAAACCCGCCTGGATGACCATCGTTGGCATTGTCGACAATGTGCGCAGCGCCAGTCCGGACACCGCTCCCGCCGCCGAACTCTACATGCCCTACGGGCAGCACCTCATGTTCGCCGACGAGTTGCAGATCGTTCTCCGCACCCAGGTACCGCCCGCCACGTTGACGGATGCGGTCCGCGCGCTGATCCGTGCCGAGCGGCCCGACGTCGCGCTTCGTTTCCAGACGTTGCAGGATATGGTGGGTGAAACGATCGCGCTCCCGCGTTTCCGCACGGTGCTGCTCGGGGTGTTCTCCGTGATTGCGGTGCTGCTTGCCCTGGCCGGCGTCTATGGCGTGATGGCCTATGTTGTGGAGCAAAGGCGTTCGGAGTTTGGCGTGCGTCTCGCGCTTGGCGCGACTGGTTGGGACGTAGCCCGCCAGACGCTGACCGGCGCCCTGCGCCTGGCCGCCGCCGGCATCGCCTTGGGGCTGATCTTGTCGTTCGCGGCTTACCGTTCGCTCGCCGCTTTCCTATTCGGCGTCGAGCCAACCGACGCCGCCACGTGGCTCGCCTCGATTGCGGTATTGGCGGGCATCGCCTTGCTTGCCGCCTGGATCCCGGCCCGCCGCGCGGCGGCTCTCAACCCCGCCGACGTCCTGCGCAACGACTAGCCAAGTTTCTCAACATCTCAGCCACGTCGCGGCCAAGCCCAAGCACGGCTCGCGTAACCGCATCGTCCAAGCGCGCGAGCAAGTCCTCCTCGACCGGCGAACTCACCTGGACCCATCACTCCGCAAGACATCCCGTGCGCGACCCGCGCGCCGCACGTAACACCCGCCTGCGGCCCCACCCACGGCCCGCGCGCATCTCGGCGAAACAACCCCCAAGCGCCAGGCGACCTCCCCCCACGAAGGCGAAGCGATGCGCACCCAAAACCCACCCGCAACTCCAACACCCCACAAAACGCACCCGTGCAAAACCAGCGGACCGCACTCGACCGCCCCGCCACACAAAGCGGAAACCTTGCCTACCCTACAGCCACCCGCAGTTCCATCACCCCGAAAGACGCACCCACCCACGACCCGCGCGCATCCCGGCGAAACAACCCCCACGCGCCACGCGACCTCCGCCCACGAAGGCGAAGCCATGCGCACCCAAAACCCACCCGCAACTCCAACACCCCACAAAACGCACCCGCGCAAAACCAGCGGACCGCACTCGACCGCCCCGCCACACAAAGCGGAAACCTCGCGTACCCTACAGCCACCCGCAGTTCCATCACCCCGCAAGACGCACCCACCCACGACCCGCGCGCATCTCGACGAGACAACCCACACGCGCCACGCAGCCTCCAGACACACACCCACATGCAGACTCCCTGTGCGAAGGCGAAACCGCGTTGCGCAAAATCTCCCAGCACGAAACCTCCGGCCCGCTAGCACCAACAAGAAATCCGAATCGCTTCACAATCCGCGGGTCCACAACCTTGCAAGACCCGCGCAACAATTTGCTCACTCCCGCCATCGCGCGCGCTGGGCCGTCGCCTTCCCGCGAAACGCGAATTCGCCGTCAAGTTGTGATATCGTGCCAACCATGTTGACCCGCCGCGCCGCCATTTCCTTTTCCCTCTCCGCCGCAGCAGCGGCAGCCGCCGGCAAAGCCCACTACCGCGTAGGCGTCACCAACAATACCCGAGGCGGCTGGGAAAAGGATTTCTGGCTCGCTACGCGCGAATCCCACGAGGTTGGCTACCGCCACGTCGAGACGTTTTACAGCTATTTGAAGGACCTATTCGACAAACCAGAGGAGGTCCTCGCCCGCGCCAAACAGATCGGCGTCGGCTTCATCACCGTCTCTAATTCCGGCCCCATGGAGATGCACTTCGAAGATCCGCGCAAACGCGCCCAAATCCTCGACGAACACACCAAGCTCGCCCGCTTCGTCCGAAAGCTCGGCGGTAATCACCTCAAAATCAACACCGGCCCGCGCCGGCCAACCGGAACTACGGAAGAGGATTTGAAGCACATCGCCGAGACCATCAACCAGCTCGGAAAGCGAACACAAAGCGAAGGAGTACGCCTCGCCTTGCACGCCCACATGTGGGCACAGGTCGAAAATCAGCACGAAATTGACGCTATTTTGACGCATTCTGACGCCAAAAATGTCGCTTTTGTGCTCGATACGGGGCACATTACACTCGCTGGAATCGATCCCGTAGCCCTTGCTTTTAAGCTTCACCACCGCGTCGTTGAATATCACTTAAAGGACACAAAGAAGGAAACCTACGGCGGAGCCAAGACGCGGCTCGACCGGCCCGGCGATATGATGGCCGATCCGCCGTTCTTCCCGCTCGGTTCCGGCGGCGTTGATTTTCCAGGTCTCAAGAAGCATCTCGACAATATCGCCTGGCAAGGCTGGCTGACCACCGAACTGGACACGTCTCCCTTCCGGCCACCTAAGGAAAGTGCTGCGATCAGCTTACGTTACTTGAAGGAAACATTGAAGATAGATGTGTAGCGTGTATCGTGGCCGATTCGCGCCGTCGCCCACCGGGCCGCTGCATTTCGGGTCGCTGGTGGCGGCCGTGGCCTCCTGGATTGACGCTCGGCGCCATCGTGGAAAATGGCTTGTGCGGATCGAAGACATCGACGAACCGCGCACGCTTCCCGGCGCGGACTCATTGATTCTAGGTACGTTAGAGGCCTATGGGCTGGAATGGGATGAAGAGGTGGTCTGGCAGACCCACCGCCATCCGCTCTACGCCCAAGCCATTGAAAAGCTGGGGGATAGGTGCTATCCCTGCGCTTGCTCGCGCAAAGAGGCGGGCGAACGCTACCCCGGCACCTGCCGGAACGGAGTCGCGGCCGGCCGCGACGCGCGCGCCATCCGGCTGCGAGTACCAGACGATATGTCCTTTGGTGACTTCATCTTACGCCGCTCCGACGGCCTCTACGCCTATCAGTTGGTGGTAGTCGTCGACGACGCCGACCAGCGCATCACCCACGTCGTCCGCGGCGCGGATCTATTGGACTCGACACCTCCCCAAGTCTTTCTCCAGCAACAACTTGGCGTTCCCACCCCCGGTTACACCCACCTGCCCATCGCCACCAACGCGGCCGGCGAAAAACTGAGTAAGCAGACGAAAGCGCCGGCTATCCCGCCGGCCGGAGATCCAGCTATCCTATTGCAAGCAATGCACTTCCTGGGCCTGCCCGCCGCCCCGGCGGGCAGTTGCCGCGAAATCCTTGCCGCTACCCTTTCACAACTAGGTTGATCAGTTTGTCGGCCACAAAAATGACCTTAACTATATCTTTTCCGGTGACAAAAGGCGAGACTTTGTCGTCAGAAATGGCCATTTTTTCGACCGTTTCCTTCCCCGTTCCGAACGGAACCGTGAGCCGGCTGCGCAGCTTGCCGTTCACCTGCACGACGATTTCGGCGCCGTCCTCTTTGGCCAGTTCGGCATCAAACGCCGGCCACGGCTGCTTGAACACCGGCCCGGTGCGGCCCATCAGTTCCCACATCTCTTCGCACACATAAGGAGTAAACGGCGCGAGCAGAAGGACAACCTTTTCAAGCACTTCGCAGAGCGCCGGGCCGGTCAGTTGCGACTCGTTCGCGTAGATCTCGTTCACCAGTTCCATAAACGCGGCAATGGAGGTATTGAAGTGCCAGCGGCTGTCAAAATCGCTGGTGATCTTCTGAATGGTCTGGTGGAGCTTGCGAAGGACTTTGCGGTCCGCCTCGGTAGGTTCGCCGGGCGTGTCAAGACGGTCGGCGTTGCGGGTGACGAACTTGAAGACGCGGTTGATGAAACGATAAGCGCCCTCGGCGCCGGCGGTGGTCCAATCGAGATCGCGTTCCGGCGGAGCGGCGAAGAGTTCGAACAGACGGCCGGTATCGGCGCCGAACTCGTCCATCATGGCGTCGGCGCTGACAACGTTGCCCTTGGACTTGGACATCTTGGCGCCGTCTTTGATCACCATGCCCTGCGTGAACAGGCGGGCGGCCGGTTCATCGTTCGAGATGAGGCCGATATCGCGCATCATCTTCGTCCAGAAGCGCGAATAGATCAGGTGCAGGATGGCGTGTTCCACGCCGCCAATGTATTGATCGATGGGAAACCAGTAGGCGACTTTCTTGGGATCGAACGGCGCTTGGCTGTTGTGCGGATCGCAGTAGCGATAGAAGTACCAACTGGAATCGACAAACGTGTCCATGGTGTCGCATTCGCGACGGGCGGCGGCGCCGCACTTGGGACAGGTCGTGTTGACGAACGCCTCGCTGGCGGCAAGCGGCGATTGGCCGGTGCCGGTAAAGGCAACGTTATCGGGCAGCAGCACGGGCAGTTGCGAATCGGGCACCGGCACCACGCCGCACGTGGCGCAGTGGATCATCGGAATGGGCGTGCCCCAGTAGCGCTGGCGAGAGATGCCCCAGTCCTTTATGCGGAAGGTGATGGCGGCTTCGCCAAATCCATTTGCCTGCGCAAAAGCGGCCATCTGTTTTCGCGCGTCCGCACTCGATAGGCCGGACCACTGTCCGCTGTTTTCCACGACGCCGTAGTCGCCAAAGGCTTCCCGAACAGCGTCTGGCAGCGCGCCTCCCACGGGGCGAATGACGGGGACGATGGGGATTTGATATTTCGTGCAGAATTCGAAGTCGCGTTCGTCGTGGGCGGGCACGGCCATAATGGCGCCGGTGCCGTAGCCGGTGAGCACAAAGTTGGCGACCCAAACGGGCACGCGGGCGCCGTTGAAAGGATTGACGGCGTAGAGGCCGGTGAAGATGCCTTCCTTTTCCACGTCGCCGGGTCCTTGTGTGGCGCGTTTGTCGATCATCGCCTTCACTTCGGCGGCCTTGTCACCGCTGACGTACTGCTTCACCAGATCGTGTTCAGGAGCAAGGATGACGCACGTCGCGCCGAAAATTGTATCGACACGGGTGGTGAAAACACGAACTTTCTCGCCGGTTTCGAGATGGAAATCCACCTCGGCGCCTTCGCTCTTGCCGATCCAGTTTGTCTGCATGGCCAAAACGCGGTCGGGCCAGCCGCCCTGCAAGTTGGCGATGTCCTTCAGCAGTTCGTCAGCATAGGCGGTGATCTTGATGAACCACTGCGTCAGCTCTTTTTGTTCGACGGGAATGGTCTCGTGCCGCCAGCAGCAGCCATCCACCACCTGTTCATTCGCGAGCACGGTGGCGCATTCGTTGCACCAGTTGAGCAGCGCCTGTTTGCGGTAGGCCAAGCCCTTCTCAAACATGCGAATGAAGAACCACTGGTTCCACTTGTAGTATTCCGGCTCACAGGTGGAGACTTCACGATTCCAATCGTAGGAGAAGCCCATGCGGCGGTGCTGGCGCTTCATCTGTTCGATATTGTCGCGGGTCCATTCGCCGGGCTGGCGGTTGTTCTTAATGGCGGCGTTTTCAGCCGGCAACCCGAAGGCGTCCCAACCCATGGGGTGCAGCACGTTGAAGCCGCGCATCCACTTGTAGCGAGCGAGGGCATCGCCAATGGAGTAGTTGCGGACATGCCCGATGTGCAGCGCGCCGGACGGGTACGGGAGCATCTCAAGCACGTAGAACTTGGGCTTGGACGAGTTCTCCTCGGGGGCGAAGAGCTTGGGGTCGGCGGCCCAGCGCGCGCTCCATTTCGACTCGATTTCCTGATGGCTGTATGCTTGTTCGGGCATGATGGGTTATTTGATTAAAGACCAGAGAGCATCGACGTTTCGCTGGTCGTCGCCTTCGTTATCAATTGGCGTTTCCAGGATAAAGGCCTTGTCGCGCAGAGGCCGGGCATTGAGGATTCGTCGAAACCCTTCTATTCCAATATAGCCTTCACCGATATTGGCATGGCGGTCGAGATGGGAGCCGAGCGCGCCTTTGGAATCGTTGGCGTGAAAAACGGGAACATTTTCAAGGCCCAGCGTCTCCTCGGCCTCCGCAACGAACGCCTTCAAACCCTTGTCGGTGGTGATCTCATAGCCTGCGGCGAAAGAGTGGCAGGTATCGAGACAGTAGCCAATGGGAAATTTCGTGTGTTTCGCCGCCAGGTCGCGAATGGCGCGCAGGTCGGAAAGCTGGCCGCCGAGAAGGTTGCCGTGGCCGGCCGTGTTTTCAAGAAGAATGGCGGCGCCGCCGGGTTTGAGCCCCTTGGACGCTTCGATCAGGCCATCGGCAAACGCCTGAATGGCGCTATCGCGATTGGGATGATCTTTGGCCGAACCGGGGTGGACCACCAGATACTCGGCGCCAATGGTGACGGCCCGTTCGAGCTCCCCGCGGAAGGCGGTGATGGATTTGGGGCGGTTGGCGGCGTCGGGCGAGCAGAGGTTAATGAGATAGTTGGCGTGGATGACCAAGGGGGTCAAATTGTGTTCGGCGCGGAGGGCGGCCATTTTGAGTACGGCTTCCGGATTGGGTGGCGGCGCGGCCCAGGTGCGGGGGCTGCCGGAGAAGATCTGAAAACAGTTGGCGCCGAGTTCGACGGCCTTCGTCGCGGCGTTATAAAGCGCGCCGGCGGTGGAGGTGTGTATACCGATGCGGCGGGACAGGGATTTAGCCATTGAAGGCAGGATAACGCACGCCTGCTACTTATTGCCTTTGCTCAACCGGCGGTAGTAGTCGGCAACCTGTTCAGAGTAGCCCGGCGGGATTCGCTCCCCGGCGCCGCTGCGCACATTGCCCGACTGCTGTTCTTCCACCTGCCGGCGCAGCTTCAATTCCAACTGTTCCAACTGTGGCAGGAACTGCGCGCGAATGCGCTCCACCAGTTCCGGATTGCCGGAGAAGCGGCCCGGGTCCAGCCGCTGCATGTCGCGGATCATCTGTTCGATTTCTTTCTGCATCTCGGGCGACTCGCCGGCCGCGCCGCGCAATTCACTCAACGCACGCATGCCTTCCTGCCAGGTGCGATTGGCGCCCCCGGCCATGCCGGAGAACTCGCGGGTGCCGTCGTTGGTAGCGTCGCCACCTTCACGCCAGCCACGCTGGCCGCCGGACTGCTGACGGCCATTGCCGCCCATCTGCATGCCGCCGCCTTGCTGGCCGCCCTGTTGACCCTGCCCTTGCTGACCTTGCTGACCGGCCTGTTGGCCTTGACCTTGGCCTTGCCCCTGCCCTTGCTGCCCTTGTTGACCCTGCTGACCCTGGCCCGACTGCTGCCCAGCCTGCTGGCCCTGCTGGCCTGGTTGCTGCCCTTGTTGTTGCCCGCGCTGTCCGGGCTGCTGACCCTGTCCCGGACGCTGGCCGCGCGTCATGGCTTGCAATTGCTCCCGCAGCTTCTCAACACCGGCCAGCGCGCGTTCGTTCTTGCCGCCGTCCTGCGCGTTCGGGTCCATGGACTGCTGCGCGCCTTCGATAGCTTTCCGCAACTTCTCCATGTCGTTGGCCAAGGACTGTTCGCGCGAACCCAGATACGGCGCCAGCCCCTGCCGGTAGTAGCCGCCCAGCATCTTATTGCGCAAAGTCACCTGGTCCTGCTGCATCTGCCCTACGGCTTCCCGCAACTTCGAAGAGGTCTGGCGCTGGGAGCCCTGCATGGCGCGGCTTGCGTCCTGCAGGTCGCGCTCCAGGCGCGCCGATTCCTGTGTCATCCGTTCCTTTTCCGCCGCGAAACGCTGCTGCGTCTCCATCTTCTGCCCGCGCATGTTCGCGGGGTCCTGGCCCTGCGCCGCCTTTGGCCCGAACTCCTGATTCACGCGGTTGGCAAAGTCGCGCTGCTGTTCCGCCAGTTGCTTGGCCCGTTCGGCAAGGTCTCCCACCTTGTTCGTTGATTGCTCCTGCCGCATGCCGCGCAGCGCGTTCTGAGCATCGCTCAGCCGCTCTGCCGCCCGCTGCGAATCGCCCGATTGCTGGCCTTGATTGGCCCGCTGCATATCCTTGGTGGCCTGTTCCAACTGCTCCAGCGCGCGCTGCAAACGCGGGTCCTGCCGCTGCTGCTGACCCTGCTGCCCGGCCATCTGCTGGAGGCGTTGGCGCGACGCCGATTGCTGGCCGCTCTGCTGCCCGGATTGGCCCGCCTGGCCAGACTGCTGGCCCTGCTGGCCCTGTTGACCTTGTTGTCCTTGCTGGCCCTGTTGCTGCTGACCCTGTTGTTGACCCTGTTGTTGACCCTGTTGCTGCTGCTGCGCCATTTCCTGCAGCTTCTTCTTCAACTCTTCCGCCTCGCGCCGCAACTGTTCCTGCTGCCACTTCTGCTGGAAGCTCTGCTTATTCTGCCGCTGCTGCTGGGCCAGCTCCTGCTGCCGCCGCGCTAACTCCTTCAACCGCTGCATCGCCTCATCCACTTGCTTTTCGCGGCTATCGCCGCCGGAGGCCGATTGCTGCTGCCCCGTCTCGTACTGGTTCTTTTCGGTGTCGAGTTCGAGGTCGAACAGATTGTCCAGATCGCGAGACGCGCCACCGCCGCCGCCACCGCCCCCACCCTGCTGGCCGAACGCCACTTGAATCTGCTTTTGCAGCGCTTCGGCGCGCATCAGGTGCTGCAGCGCTTTCTGTTCGCTGGGCAGAGAGTCCTTAAACTTCTCTCCCTTCAACTTCTCCGCCGCCGCACCCATCGCCGCCGAAGCGGCCTCCATCTCTTTCGTAAAGCTCTTAAACTCATCGTTCGATCCGGACAACTCGCGCCGCGTCATCCGCTCCGCCAGTGACTTCGCCTGGTCCTTCAGCTTCGCCTGCATTTCCGAAAGGAATTTTGCATTCTCCGCCAGACTCTTGCGATCGGCAAACCGGTTCCGCAACTGGTTCCACGTCGCCGCGATAATCTCCTTCTGCCGCGCCGAGATCTTGCCCTGGTCTTCCTGCTCGCCACCACCACCGCCGCCACCGCCCTGCTGCGATTGCGAGTACTCAAGCTCCCACTGCATGGCTTCCACGAACACCATATCCGTCTGCACAGTATTGCGAGCGTCGCGGCCCACGGCGTACATGCTGATCACATCGCCCGGCTGCATCTTAAAATCTTCCAGGCTGATGAGCGTCTTGCCATTGGCCTGCTTCACGTTCTGGCCCGGCAGCATTGGAACGGATTTCTCTTCGCCGCCGTTCACGGAGTACTTGAGCGTCAATTCGCGCAACCCGAAATCATCGGAGGCTTCCACTTCCACCGGCACCTCTTCCAGGGCGTTCACCTTCGCGTCGCGGCCCGGCCGCTTGATCTTCAACACCGGCTCACTGTCGTCCTGCGCCTCAATGAAGTAGTCGTCCGTCAGCCGGACGTTCTCGCCCAACTCACGCGCCGCAACGTAGTAGACGCCGCTCTTGTCCACCTTCACTTCCACCTGCGCCTTGTTCGGCGCGGTCATCAGAAGCGTCTTCGTCTCCTCGCCGTTCACCACCAGCAAGCCGTTCTGCAACGCCTTGTCGAACTCGATTTCGAGCTTCGCCGTTGTACCGGTGACCGCACGAACATCGCCGCCATGCTCCTCCGTCACCGAAGGCATGCCCAACTGCGGCGGGTACACATAGGTCACCTTGATGTTCTTGACACCCGGCAGATCGACCGCCGTCAACGTGAACGTCTTGCTCTTCACCGGCCCCGACTGAACGTAGTAATCGACCGACTCCGGCAGGCCAGCGAACACAAATTCGTACCCCGTACCCTGCGGCATCATGGGGCTCTGTTCCCATTCACTGGCGCCTTTGTAGCGCGCGAACAGGCGCACCACGCCGGTCTGCAAACCAACCAGATTCGCCGTCACCGTCACGTCGCTGCGCTTGCGGACAGCCTTGTTCCCCGGCTGCACCTGAATGTCGTAAAAGGATCCGGCCTCAATCTTGGGCGGGCCGAACCACAACAGATTCGCGCCGTACCCCCAGTAGCCGGGTCCGCGCTGCAACAGCCAGAACATGGAGCCAACACCAACGAGAGCGAGCCCGCCGAACATAATCAATGTGCGCGACGGAACAATCGCCGCCGTGCCGCCGGACATGGCCACAGGCAGCGCGTCGGCGGCGATCAGTTCCAGGAATGGATCGGCTTCGTCGCGATGCTCAACCACGGTCAGCAGCCGGTCTCCGAAGGGCAGCGCCGATTCGGCGCGCCGCGCCGCGCGATTCCGATTGACCTTCAACAGCGGAATGACAATGCCAAACGTCAACGCCAGCGCCAGCACCAGGAACAGAACAAAGCGGGCAATGAGCACTTCGCGGTCGGCAAAGGCCGTCGAATTGGTATAGAGCACCAGCAGCGTGGTGGCAATCAACGCGCAGAAGGCGGCAACGGCCACGCCGCGCGTCCAAGCCGCCAGCCGCATCTTGCGCTCAAGCTGCTTAAGGTACCCGTCGAGACTTTCCAACGCGCTCATGCCGCCTCCTTACCAACCATCGCCGCCGCGGCTTGTTCGCCCACGCCGGATCCGAAAATGTAGCGTGACGCCAGGATCCCTTCGGCCAACGTCAATAGCAACACTAGCAGGACGAACCACCACCACGGGTTGACCCGTTCCGTGCGTTCGCCGGCCGCGTTGACGGTCTGCGCTTCGCCGGGTTCGCCGGTGGCCTTCCATAGGCCAATGGTTTCCGCTTCCATCCGCGCGAAATCGCTTTCGCGCCGGTCCGCATTCACCGCCACCAGGCTTGACCGTCCATTGGCGCGGCGCACTTCGTAATAGCCTTCCGCGCCGGGCGCGAACGATGTCGCCTTCGCTGCCTGCTCCAGCGAGAGTGCGCGCTCGCCCTTGGGGTCCAGCACTTCCACGCCGGTGGCCCGGTCCGTGGCGGCGCGCAGTTCCACGCCCTCGCCGACGGCCACAATTCCGGTGGATTCCTGTTGCCGCGAAAGGTACTGCGCGCCGCGTTCCACTAACGGAATGAACGCCGGATGGAGCGGCAAATTACTGCCCAAGTTGTCGAACGGCGAGGCGACCACCAGCACTCGGCCTTCTCCAACGGCCTGTTCCAGGATGACCGGCACACCATCGGCGGTTTTTGCCAGCACCTTCGTAGCCGGGGCCGGCTCCATGGCCACCACCTGATAAAACTTCACTGACTCCAAACCCGCCGCCCGTTCAATGACCGGATGCAACGGCTCTTTTGAGGCGACGGTTTGGAACATCTCCCGGTTGCGCGACGCCATGCGCGACTCTTTGATCGTCAGCCCCAACACCGGCATCTTCGACAGTGCGCCAGTGAAGGCGCCGGCCGCGATCCAAAGCGCCCCGCCCTTCTGCACGTAGTCTTTCAACGACGCTTCGAGCGACGGCGGCAGCGCACCCGGGTCGGCCAGCATCACGAAAGAAACGTTGGAGAGATTCGGAGAGGAAGTTGTCTCATACGCCGCCGTGTCAATTGCATAGGCGTTCGGCACGGCCGCGTCCAGCGCGGCGCGGACGTAGAGCGCGCTGCGCGTGTCCCGCGCCGAATGGAGATAGAGCACCTTTCGCGGGTCCGAGCGTTCAATGGCGAAGCGGAACGTATCGTCATTCGGAAAAGCATCGGCGGCGCCATCAATCCGAATCTCACCGCGATGGAAGCCATAGCCCGTGTCGAGGCCGGTGAATTCCACCGAAGCGCGGCCGTTCTCGGACAGTTCGACGGTCTTCGTCGCCAGCACCTTTCCGTCGGCGACCAGCGAAATGGCCTTGTTCGCCTTCGACGTATGCAACCCGGCAATGGTGGCCCGCACGCGCGCCTTCGACGTATCGAAGATGCGTCCGGGAGGCGTAACAGCTTCCACGGTATAGTTGGCGAGCTCCTGCGGCGCCACCTGGTGGATCTCCAACTTCGCATCCGCCGGCAGTTGCAGGTCGGCAAAGCGGGCGGGCATGCCGGTCTTCTGCAGGTCCGTATAAACGTGCACCTCCAGCGGCATTTTGTGGGCTTCGGCCAGGCCGCGCAACACACGCGCGAGTTCGGCGTAGGAGGTCCGTTCATCGCCCGCCACAATGGCGCTCACGTTGTTGCGGAAGCTCGATGCATCCTCGGCTTTCTGCCCAATTTCGCGAGCCCCGGATCCAAAGGCCACCACAATACCCGGTTCGGCCGCTGTCACTTTGGAGGCCAGGTCCAGGGCCTTCTGCTTCGCCGCATCAACCGCGCCACCGCGGCGCATGGAGAACGAAGTGTCGACAGCCGCCACGAGCAACCGCTTCCCCGCCCCGGCGGCGATGGACCGTTCCCAATAAGGCTGCGCAAACGCGAGTATCAGGAACAATAGCGCCAGCAAGCGCATGGCGAGCAAGGCAAAGTAGCGCAGCTTCCGCTGCTTGGTGGAAGTCGTTGTTCGCTTCTCAAAGAACATCAGGGAACTGAACGTAACGGGGGTCGTTTTGTGCTGCTGCAGCAAGTGCAGCCAGTAGGGCAGCCCGCCCAGCACGGCGGCCCCAAGAAACAATGGCGCCAGGAAGCCCATCAGCTTCGCCCCTGCCGGATCATCAGAAACTCGCGGAGCGCCGAATCCAGCGGCGTGTCAGTTGTGTGCAAATGGTACGTTAACCCGGCCGCGCGCGCCTTTTGCTGCAATGCCTCAATGTGCGCGTCAATCTTCACGCGGTACTCCTGCGCCGCGTATTCCGGTGACGTTTCCAGTTCCTGGCCGGTCTCTGAATCAATCAGCAGCACCGGCCCATCGAACTTCGGACGCACTTCGTGCGGGTCCAGAATGTGGAACAGCACCACGTCGTTGCCCCGAAAACGCAACGGTTCAATGGTCTTGATAACGGTCTCCGGATCGGCGTAGAAATCGCTGATGACAACAGCCATGCCGCGGCTATTGCGCAGCGTGGAGAGGAAGTGGAAAAAGGCCTTGTCGAAGTCCGTGCGGTTGCCGCACTTGGCGTTTTCGATGGCGTACATGGTGCGGCGGAACTGGCCGGAACGGGACGAGGGCGTCACGTACTCGCGGACTTCATCATCGAAGACGATCACGCCGGCCGCGTCGCGCTGCTGGTGCGCCATGTAGGCGAGACTCGCCGCCAGATACTTGGCATAGTCAATTTTGTTGACCCCGTGCGATGTGTAGGCCATGGAGGCAGACGCGTCGAGCAGTAGTGTCAGCCGTGAATTGGTTTCGCCCTTGAAGCGCTTAATGTAGGTACGTTCGGTGCGGGCGAAGACGTTCCAATCGACGAAGCGCAGGTCGTCGCCCTCGTTGTACATGCGGTACTCGGCAAACTCCTGCGAGAAGCCGAACTTGGGCGATCGGTGCAGGCCGGAGATGAAGCCGTCCACGACGGTTTTCGCCACCAGTTCCAGGTTGGAAATGGAAGCGAGCACGCGCGGATCGAGAAAGCGCTGGTCCATGGGGTTTAGTCCCGCGGAACCGTTATCGAATCGATCATCTTGCGCAGCACGGTGTCGGCCGTCACCTTGTCCGACTCGGCGTGGAAATTGAGCAACACGCGGTGACGGAGCACGGGCACGGCCATGGCGGCCACATCTTCAAACGCCACGTGGTAGCGCTTGTGCATCAGCGCGCGGGCCTTGGAGGCGAGGATGATGTTCTGAATGCCGCGAACGCTGGCGCCAAAGTTCAGATACTTTTTCACGATATCCGGCGCGGACGAATCCGAAGGCCGCGTGGCGCGGACGATGGCCACGGCGTAGCGGGCTACACTCTCCGCCACCGGCACCATGCGCACCAGTTGCTGCATGTCCAGAATCTCCTGGGCGTTGGTAACCGTTTCAGCCTGTGCCACATGCGTAGTGGTGGTCAGCCCCAGCACCTGCATCTCTTCATCGAACGGCAGGTAGTCCAGCAGCACATTGAACAGGAAGCGGTCGAGTTGGGCTTCCGGCAGCGGGTAGGTGCCTTCCAGTTCAATGGGGTTCTGTGTGGCCAGCACGAAGAACGGCGCGGCCAGTTTGTAGATATTGCCGCGCACGGTGCAGCTCTTTTCCTGCATGGCTTCAAGCAAGGCGGCTTGTGTCTTCGGCGGCGTGCGGTTGATTTCGTCTGCCAGCAGAACGTTCGTAAAAATTGGCCCCTGGACGAAAGTCCACTGACGGCGGCCGTTGGAATCCTCCTCGATGATATCGGTGCCGGTGATGTCGGTGGGCATCAAGTCCGGCGTGAACTGGATGCGCTTGAACTGCAGCCCCAGCGTGTCGGAGAGAGTCTTCACGAGGAGGGTTTTCGCCGTCCCGGGCATACCGGTAATCAGGCAGTGGCCGCCCACAAACAACGCCACCAAAACCTGATTGACCACCTCCTCCTGCCCGACGATGACACGACGGACCTGTTCGACGATCTTCGCCTGAGTTTCCTGGAAACGGGTCACGCGAGCCCGCAAATCAGCGGTGTCCAGCGTGTTCGCAATGGTGGTCGACATGATTATTTAGAGAGCTCCAAAAGTAGTTTCTGCGCCGGACGGAAGCTGGGCGCGGCTTCCAGGGCGAGTATGACGTTATCGCGAGCTTGGTCAACGAGACCGGCGGCCCGTTGCGCCTTGGCTAGATTGTAGTAACTTCCAGCGACGTCGCCGGGCTTCGACCCCACAACGGCTGTAAACTCACGAATCGCACGGTCCTTGTCGCCAAGTTCAAACCACAGTTCGCCTTGGCGGCGGTGGTACTCGTCGTCCTGCACCGGGTAGATGTAGTTGATGCGTTCCAGCGTCTCGGCAGCCTCGCGTTTGCGTCCGGCCTCTTCGAGCAGCGCGGCCAGCTTCTTCAACGTTTCCGGTTGCCGCCCGCCCACTTTGGCCCAGGCCTGCAGGATCTGTATGGCCTTCGCCTTGTCGCCCTTCTTCTCTGACGCTTCGGCCAGCAATTCATAGGCCGAACCGGGATCCACATAATCAGGATAGGCGCGCACGATCGGTTCCGCGGTTTTGATTACCTCGTCCCATTTCTTGGCCTTCGACAGTTCGTTCGCCACCGCAATATTCTTCCGCCAGGCGTCGAATCCTTTCACTTGCTCGCCCACTTGCTTATCGAGCCAGGCCAGAAAGTCCTTGTCGAACTGTTCGGTTTTCATCGACAAGTGGGACTCCATCACCTCAACCGTGGTCTTGCCAGTGGCGAAGTCCTTCAACATGTCCACCAGCTTCTGCCAACCCCACTTCTCGTTGATGTAGTCGCAGATCTTGCCCGCTTGGAAGTAGCTGACCGTCACCTGGGCGGGATAGGAAGGCCGCACAAAGCCGCGGTCGAGCGTGGCGACGGGCAGCAATTTGCCATCCTTGATGGCACGAATGGTGGACGGGTCCAAACGGTCGCCCCACTCTTTGTTGACGGCCGTCTCTTCGTGCACGGCGAGCCCTTCGGTGAACCAGCGCGGCACCTTGTGTTTGGTGACGGCGAGGGCGTAAACGTGGCTCAATTCGTGCCACAGCGTGGACGCCCAATGGAACGTGCCCGGCTTGCGGCCGGAGGGCGAATCCATGGCGACAATGTTGCCGAACGTCACGCCGAGCGCGCCGAGGCCGGGCAAGCCCATGGTGCGGACAGCGAAATCTTCATGGTCCGGGTAGACCTCCAACTGCACCGGCCGCGTGAGCTTCAACTGATACTTCTTCTCAAAAACGTTCGAGGCGCGTTCCAGCTCCGTTTCAAAATAGGGCTTCAGGAGATCGGCCTCCTTCTTGTGAACGCGCAGGATCAGCATCCCCTTTTTGAAGGTGACGAAGTTCTTGTAGCTATCCATCAGGCGCAGCGTGTTCACCACCTGCGCCGTGCGCCAATTGGCTTCGTAACACGCCTCCAGCAGCTTCCGCGCCTCCGCCTCTTCGCCCAGGCGCATCAGGTTCACGCCCAGTTCACTCTTCGCCGCCAGCAGGTCCGGATTCTTATCGAGTGCCGTGCGGTAGAGCTTAATGCCCTCTTCATAGCGGCGGTTGATGATGAACATCGCCGCGGCCATCGCGTAGCCTTCCCCGTAGTTCGGGTTCACTTTTTCGAGCCTGGCGATCCATTCTGTACCCGGCCGGTCGTTCAGCCAATCGACAGTCGCATGGACAATCAACGCATCCAGCGCCTCAGGCGAGATGGCCAGCGCCTTATCGGCCTGTTCAATCGCCCGTTTCTCGTCGTACTCCTCCAGCGCGAATCGCGCCAGCATCTCACGAGCCTCAAAGAGTTTCGGATCCTTTTCCAGGGCCTTTTCGGCGAGTTCAACGGCCTTACTTTCGAAACCACTGGAAGCCAGATAGGCCGTGCCGATCAGCGCGGGCGGAAAGTCGGGCTGCAACGCCAACGCCTCTTCATAGAGCGCGGCGGCGTCCTTGCGCTGACCCTTTTCAAAAAACATGCGGCCCCAGCGGACGCGAACCGCCGCGTCCTTCGGCTTCAGAGCGACCGCGGATTGAAAGCGTGTATTCGCGGCGGTGTAGTCGCCCAGCGCCCAGAAGGCTTCGGCCTGCAGCGCAGCGTCGCGCGCCTGCGTCAGCGCCAGCCAGCAGGTCTTCGCTTCCGCCAGGCGGCCCCGGCGCTTGTGTTCCCGGCACTCATCCAAAGTGGCGGCGAAAGCAAGATTGGCGAACAGAGCGAGTAGAAGCAGCGATCTCACCGGTCGATCTCCTCCTGCACCTTGGCCAGTTCCAGCAGAAGCGCACCGAGCTGCTTGCGATAGTCGGCAACGGAGATCGCGGCCTTTGTATATTTCAATGCTTCGATCTTCGCTTCTACGTCCTCGCGCCGCTTCAGCAGCGCCTGTTTCTCTGGTGACTTCGCCGCCTGCTGCAGCGTGCCGAACCGGACCAGCGGCGTTTGCCCGGCCAGCAATCCGTGGCCGTTATCCGGACCGGGCGCACGGACGCCATTGCCCTTTCCAGTGTCTTCGAGCATGGCGTGCTCCGTGGCCAGACGCTTCTGGGTTTCGTAAAAACCGACCGTTTTCTTGTCGGCGAAGCGATAGGCTTCCAGCACACTCACTACTTCGTTCTTGTCCGTATCGGCTTCCGGGTTCCGCATCGCTTCCACCCAGAAACGGGCGAACTGCGTGGCCAGCCGTTCGGTGGCGGCTTTGGTGGCGGAGACAATCACACGGTTATCCCGGCGCAGCATATCAATCGAAGCGCCGGAGCACGAAGTGGTATTGATCACCGCTTGCTTCTGCGCGGGCACGCGGTCCATCCATTCGGCGAGATCGGCGGCCGTAACGTCCGGACCCTGTATGTTCACCTTGTAGTCCTGGCCGTCATAGTTGCCGTGGCCGATCAGCGTTACGATGAGCGTGTCCTCCGCCTTGGCATTCTTCGCCGCGTCGGCCAGCGCCTGCTGGATGCGGGGCTTCGCGGACTCAACGCCAATTAGCGTTGTCACCTTGGCCTCCGGCGTGGTGCGCACGAGCTTATCCAGTTCCTGCGCCAGCGACGTGAAGCGTTGATCGAACAGCGGATCGCCGCCCAGCCCGGCCACTGTAATGTAATAGGTCGCGCACGGCGCCACGGCGGCGGTAAGCAACGCGAGCGAAACCAGAATCTTCATACGGCGCCCCACCTTCTGCGCAACAGCCATTCCCCACAGCGGAGCGCGGCGATCAACAAGAACAGGATCGGCAGATGCCACAGGTCTTTGATCTCTCGGGTAGATATGCCGCCTTCACTCAACGCGATCTCTTCCGGCAGCTTCTGCGTACTATCCGGCTTCCAATATTTGCCGCCGGTTTCCGATGCCAACCGCTCCAGCAGTTCGCGATTCTGCTCGGTGTGAAAGCTTTCGGCCACGCCGTCTTCCCGGCGGAAGGCAATGGTATCTACGCCGGTGCGTTCCCCATTGTGCGAGGCAATCATTTCCACCAGATACGACCCCGCCTGCTCCGCCGCATACTCGCCCGTGTAGACGCCGGGGTGCACCGGGTCCGGCGTCAGCATCACCGTTTGCGCGGCGCCAGCCGGGCCCGATACGCGCGCCTCCACCTGGCCATCGGGCTGCAACTCATACTGCTTGCCGCGCACCTCAGCGCGCAGCGGAATGCGTGGATCGTCGGTGAACACGGTCTGCGTGGTGGACGCCTGCACCGTGCCGGGCGTAGCGGCCACCAGCCAGCGCGTCAACTGTTGCCAGAACATTTCGTGCGATTTGTCCTCGATCGGTTGGGACATCTGCCAGCGCCAGGTGCCGCCAGTGGCAAGCACCGCGGTGCGGCCGCGGCCGTAGTTCTGCGTGACAAGCAACGGCGCGCGCCCTTGCGCGCTGACGGATTCCACATGCACCACCGCGCCCGGCTTCACCGTGCCCGGATTCTGAAAATCGGCCAGAAACGGCAGCTTCTTCCAACGCTCCGCGTTCCGCGATGGATCCTCTTCCAAACGAAGCGAAAGATTGTCGCGGCCATTGGCGGTAAGTTCCACATTCGCCTTGTCGCGATAAAACGTGGTGCGGCGATCGCCGACCGACACGGGCAATATGTCGCGGAATTCGCTGGCCCCATAACCGCCTTCGGCCAGCGAGGCGCGCCCGCCCAGGAACAGCACGCCGCCGCCGCGCCGGTCCACGAACGCCTTCAGCAGCGCCTGCTGCGTGGCGGTGAAATATGACGCTTCCACGGTGCCGATAATGATGCCTTCATAGGCGAACATCTCTTCGGCCGTGGCAGGAAAACCGGCCTCCAGTTCCTTTGGGTTCTGCACATTCTGGCGATAGATCTTGTTCTGCGTGGTGCGCAGCATGGTGACAATCTGAACGTTCTTGTCGTCTTCCAGCGCGCGGCGAATGAACTTGAACTCCCAGCGCGGTTCGCCTTCAATGTAGAGCACGCGCGGCTTGCGGTCTTCCACCTGGACAAGGCGCGTCATCTGGTTGTTGCCCGCGTTTTCTTCGTTAGCCAGCGGCAGCAACTGGGCCTGCACCGTTCGCACACCGGCCGCGCCGGCGTTGAACAGCACGGTCTCCGTCTGCGCGGAGCCATCGGCTGCAAACGTAACATCTTTGGAGGCAAGCGCCTTGTCGCCATCCTTCAACACGAGCTTGGTGCGCTGCCCGGCGTAGCCGCGCTGCCGCAGGATCACTTGCACACCCAACCGCGAATCGGCCAACGCACGCACCGGAGCCTGTACGTCGACCAGCGCGATGTCGCGGTCATACTGCTCTCTGCCATATCCAACCGTGTGCACCGGCAATTGCCGGCCCTTCAATGCGTTCACCGTGTCGCGGTCAATACCGCCACTGGTGTCGGCGCCGTCGGTCATCAAAATCACACCGCCGATAGGCAGGCTGCCCGTTTCCGCGGCAATCTGCTTCAGCCCATCCGCCAGCCGGCTAGCCGTTTTCTCCCCCTTCAAACCCTGGTGGCTCTCGGAGCGCTCCAAATGGTCCGACACCTTGTAAAAACGAACCTGAAAGCGCTTCTTCAACTCTGTGAGCAGCCCGCCATCAAGCGTCTTCACCATCTCTTCCCGGCGCACACTGCCGCCGTCGGTCAGGCCCATCGACTTCGAATCGTCGAGCAACACCGCCACTACATTCTGCTGCTTTTTCAACGTGGCGACGGAAATACCGGGCTGCCACAGCATCAGCAACAACACGCCCACCAGCGAAGACTGCAACAGCCACAGCGCGGCGCCGCGCAACGCCGTCCAACCGGCCAGCCGTGTCTTCCGCCAAACGAACCAGGCCAGGAACCCCATTCCCGCCAACACCAGCAGACCAAGCAGCCAGCCCGGCCACCCGCTTTGGAACACGAAGGTGCCCTTTTGGAAAACGCTCAGCGGATGTTGAAAGAAGAGTTCGAACATGCAAGAGACTCAGTGTGACATAGCGTACATGATGTAGTTGATTCCGATGCGATAAGCCAGTGACGCGTACTTCTCCGGGTAGTGCGGAGAATCGGCCCATTCCCAGGCGTCGGCGATATCCATGTTATGGCAAATGGCGACCATCAGGCGGCCGTTGTCATCGTAGATGCCGCGCCAGTTGGCGTTCACGCCGTCGTATTCATAGGTTTGATCAAAGGGATAGTTGACGATGCCCGGGATCTGGAATTTGTCATCCAGATCGTAGAGCACGTGGAAAATCGGGTCGGTATTAGGCAGGTCCACAACAGGCCGGTCCGGGAACACTTTCTGTAGCGAGAGCATAAAAATGTCCCACTCCATGGAGCCGTGAAAATCATCGGTCATCAGGAAGCCGCCCTTCAGCAGGTACTCGCGAAGCTTCTTCACCTGACCGTCGGTGAGGTCCCAATGGCCGGGTTCAACGACGTAGGCCCAGGGGAAATTCATGATGTCGTCGGATTCGAGATCTACAACCTGTTCAACGCTGCGAACGTTCAATCTCGTAAGGCGGCGAACGCCTTGCACGAACTGGCGATCGGCCTTTGGGTAGTCTATCGACCAGGCACCGCGCATCGACCACATGCGGTCGTTCGAGCGCCAGTTCGGATACTTCAGGCGGGCAAAGGCGAACTCGGTTTTGTCGTTCGCATCGGCGGGCATCGGCTGGTCATCGCCCTCTTGAAATGGGAAGAAACGGGGCATGCGGCGTTGGGCAAAAGCCACCCCGACGAGTGCCAGAAGCAGTGTCGCCGCCACCAGAAATTTCCGTTTGCGCATTCGCGCCTCCCTCTCCGTAACGAAGTATTGACGCACCCGGCGCCCGCAATGTCACCGAAAAGTTGAATCAGTTTACATGGCCGCTAAACCGCGCATATTCCAACCGCAAATGGTGGAAGCAAGAAACTTGTCGCCACCCGGCCCCGGCCAATGCGTTTCCAGGCTCAGCCAGCCGGAGTAGCCGTCAGCCCGCAACGCGGCAATCTGTCCGCGCCAATCGACGGCGCGCGTGCCCACCGGGCCCCAAATGGGCTTGTGGCCATCCATGTGGCAATCCTTCACATGAACATGGGCGATGCGGTCTTTCGGCAAGAGCGAATAGCCGCCGGGGAACGGCGTTTCACCGGACACTAGCGCGTTGGCCGGGTCCCAAACCAGTTGTAGATTCGGATGACGCACGGCGTGCAACAGCCGCGCCGCCTGGGCCGCCGTGGCGATGTTGCAGGCATGTTCATTTTCAATTCCGATGATCAGGTTTTCCTTCGCCGCCTTCTCCGCCATGGCTTGCATGGCTGTGGCCACGGCGTCAAAACAAGCGTCCGGATCCACGGTGCGCCAGTAGGAGAAAACGCGAATGATGCGTGCGCCAAAGAATTTCGCGATGCGGAAAGCGCGGTTCAGCAGTTCCGGCTGGTCCTCGAAGGTATGCTTAGAGTTAAATACGTCCTGCTGGAATCGCGTATCGATCTCCGGGCCGTTGGGCAACACACACTTCAGAATGGGGGAAGCGATGGAGATCACCTCCATCCCGTGGCCCTGCAGCAGATGACGAAGGCTGGTCATCTCCGCTTCGTTCAGGTCCATGATGTTTTTGCCGTAGATCAGTCGAAGCTCCGCGCCGGTCATGCCAATGGAGGCCATCTGGCTCAGCGAGCGCGCCGGATCGGCGGGAGAAAACTCGTCGGTGATGGATGCGATTCGGAATTTGGGTTCCATGTGAAAACCCTATTCTACTTGGGTTAACAGCGCCTCGGGGCTGCGCACCGGCAAGCGGCAAACAAAGTTTTCACAGATCCGCGCTTCGGCGGGGCCGGATTGCTCACTCGACCGAAGCAGTACCTGGAAAGGCGCAAACTTCGCATGAACGATTTTCACGAGTTCGTGGGGGTTTTCGCCGGCGAACTGTATCTGTCGCGGCGTTAGACGCGCGAATAAATGCGCGCACAGCATCTGTGGAACCGCCGCCGCTTGCGTGGTAAACCGGCCGTGGAAGGCAGCGATGGTCCGCGCCGCGGCTTGCTGGAAATCCTGGCGGCCGGTGATGGCGGCAAGCCGCAGCAACGCCAGCGCGGCCATGGAATTGCCAGATGGTTCAGCCCCGTCATAATTCTCCTTCAGCCGCATCACAAGATTCGCGTCGCCTTCTGCAGTGGAAAAAAATGCGCCGTTGGCTTTGTCCTCAAATAGCGTGAGCATTTTTTCCGTTAGTGCAACGGCGAGCGAAAGGTCACCAGGGTCGAAGGCGGTTTCGTAGAGATCGATGAGGGCAAGGATAAAGAACGCGTAGTCGTCCAGGAACCCGTCGATGCTGCCTGTGCGGCGCAGCACGCCCGTTTCGGAGTTGTACATCGTCGCGGTGATGTTGGCCGCGGCGCGGCGGGCGGCCTGCACATAGCTGGGATCCCCAAGCACCTGTGCGCCTTTCGCGAAAGCGGAAATCATCAAGCCATTCCAGCTTGTCAACACCTTATCGTCCAGGTGCGGGCGCGCTCGCATGTTGCGGTATTGGAGCAACTTCGCACGCGCTTCTGCAAAGGGCGGCGCGGGCTCCACGGCGCCGAACAATATGTTCTTCCGGGTAAATTCGTGGTGCGGGTCCTCGTGCGGCTCAACGTTGCCATCCGGCAGACAGCCGAAGTGGCGGGAGAACGTAGCGGCCTCCTCTGCGCCCAGCACGGCTTCCAGTTCTCGCATGTCCCAGACGTAGAAGGCGCCTTCCGCCTTCTGCTTTGGCTGCGAGGGGTGAATCGCGGAGTCGGCATCTTCGGCGCTATAGAAACCGCCCCCGGCGTTCGTCATATCGCGAAGGACATAGGCAAAGATGCGGCGCGCCTCGTCGGCAAGATCGGCGTGGCCAGTAATTTGGTACGCCTCCAGGTAGCTCGTCGCCAACTGCGCCTGATCGTAGAGCATCTTTTCGAAATGCGGAATGAACCAGCGGGCGTCCACCGAATAGCGATGAAAACCGCCGCCCAGTTGATCGTTCACGCCGCCCCGCGCCATCGCCCGCAGCGTGGCCACAGTCATACCGAGCGCCTCTTCTTCACCCGTCGCTTTCCAGTAGCGCAGCAGGAAATTGAAAACCACCGGGCGTGGGAACTTCGGCGCGGTGCCGAAGCCCCCGAGCCTTTTATCGAAGAGCCGGCGAAAATGTTGAAAGGCCACGTCGGCAACGTCCTTGTCGACAGCGCCAGCGGCCTCGCCGAGTGCGGCGTAGCCCCGCAACTGGTCCATGATTTCAACCACCGACTCGTCAATCTTCTCGCGGTCGTCGCGCCAGGCCTGGGCCAGATGTGTCAACACTGTAACGAAGCCGGGCCGGCCGTACTTGCTCTCCGGCGGATAATAAGTACCGCCGTAAAAGGGCTTCAATGCCGGCGTCAGCCAAACACTCATCGGCCAGCCGCCGCCGCCAGTGGTGGCCTGGACAAAAAGCATGTAGACGCGGTCGACATCGGGGCGCTCTTCGCGGTCCACTTTGATGGAAACAAAGTCGCGGTTGAGCACGGCCGCGATCGCGTCGTTCTCAAACGACTCACGCTCCATGACGTGGCACCAGTGACAGGTGGAGTAACCAATGCTGAGAAAAATCGGCTTGTTCTCCGTGCGAGCCTTCGCAAACGCTTCCTCCCCCCACGGGAACCACTCCACCGGGTTATGCGCATGTTGCCGCAGGTACGGGCTGGATTCGTTGGCGAGGCGATTCGTATGCATGTAGAGTGAGGGGATGAGCGTACTGGAGCAGTTGCAGGATTTCCTGCGGATTCCGAGCATTAGCACCTCACCGGAGCACATTGCCGATTGCCGGCGCGCGGCCGAGTGGGTGCGGCAATTCCTCTTAGATGCCGGACTGCGGAAAACGATGCTGATTGAAAAGGACGGGCAACATCCGCTTGTGTACGCCGAGTGGCTGGAGGCGCCGGGACAGCCAACGCTCCTGCTCTACGGTCACTACGACGTGCAGCCGCCGGACCCACTGGAACTCTGGATTTCCCCACCCTTCGAACCAACAATCCGAGGTGAGGACATTTTTGCGCGCGGCGCCTGCGACGACAAGGGCCAGGTGATGATCCTGCTGGAAGCGCTGCGGCGGACTCTCCAGGACACCGGGCGTCTGCCCATTAACGTGAAGGTTTTGATTGAAGGCGAAGAAGAATCGAACGGCGCGAATCTAGTTAGCTATGTATCGGCGAACGCAGCCCGGCTCAGCGCTGACGCGGCCCTCATCTGCGACACCGAACTCTTTGCGCCAGGCCTTCCGACGCTCTGCACGGGCCTGCGCGGCGGCGTATTCGGCGAACTTCATGTGCACGGCGCCGCCCAGGATCTGCATTCCGGCGTGTACGGCGGCGCAGCGCCGAATGCGGTGGAGGCTGCGGCGCAAATCATCGCCGCATTGAAGGGCGTGGATGGCGTCGTCCGCATCCCTGGCTTCTATGACGGCGTGCAGCCGCCGGACCCGGAAGAGTTAGCGACATGGAAAACGCTGCCGTTCAATGAGGCGGAGTATTTGAAACGGGAGGTCGGTTCAGTGGCGCTCACCGGAGAGGCCGGCTACAGCGTGTTGGAACGTACCTGGGCGCGGCCAACGCTGGAGGTCCATGGAATCGTTGGCGGCTTCGTGGCCAAGGGTTTCAAAACGGTGATTCCCGCCAAAGCGCACGCGAAAATTAGTTGCCGCCTGGTGCCTGGTCAGGATCCCGATCAGATCGTTACGGTGATGCGCAAGGCCATCGCCAAGGCCACGCCGCCAGGCATTGTCAGCCGTTTCGACGTGTTCTCAAGCGGGCCGGCGAGCCTGGTCAATCCCAGCCATCCTATTCTCCGCGCCGCCGCGCAAGCGCTGGCGGAGACTTTCGGCCGGCCGACGGTCTATATGCGCAGCGGCGGGTCTATCCCGGTGGTCGGCCTATTTCAACAGGCCCTCGGAATCCCGAGCGTCTTAATGGGCTTCGGTTTGCCGGACGATAATCTCCACGCACCGAACGAGAAATTTCATCTGCCGAACCTGTACAAAGGGATCGAATCGGTTTCGAAGTTCTTGACCGTGCTTACCAAAGTACCCTGACGCCGTAGCGGGCGATGGCGTCGTCGGGGGTGACGATCACCATCCCGTGGACGATTGCCCGCGCCACCAGCAGCCGGTCAAAGGGATCGTTGTGGAGGCGGGGCAGACGGCAAGTGAGCAATGCCGACTCTTCGTCCACCGCCAACGCGGTGCTTTCAATCCGCTCCAGAGGAATGTACAAGGATCCAAGACCAGCTTCATTCCTCGCCCTGGAATGATCGCAGCCGCTCCTCCAGCATCGTGTCAAAAAACGAGTGCTGAATCGTGAACTGGCCCTAAATCGCGCCAAGCCGTGGTGTCAACTTGGGTTTCCGGGACAGACTCCGCAACTCCGCCACAGGTTCGTTCCGGTTACAGAAGATCATCGTCTCTCCAGGCTTGCAGTTGGAAACATAGCGGGAAAGGTTGGCTTTCGCGTCATGCATAGCAACCCGCTTCATAGTTCAATAGTAAACGCATGCTCAACCGCCGCCAGTTTCTCGCCACGTCCGCCGCCGCCGCGCAGCCCGCGCCTCGCCCCAACATCCTCTTCCTCCTCGGCGACGACCAGCGCTGGGACACGCTCGGCTGTATGGGCAACAAAATCATCAAGACGCCCAATATCGACGCACTCGCCACCCGCGGCACCATCTTCGATAACTGCTTCGTCACCACAGCCATCTGCGCCACCAGCCGCGCCTCCATCTTCACCGGCCAGTACGCCCGCACCCACGGCGTTCACAACTTTGCCGACACCTTCAAACCCGGTCGCTTCGCGCTCACTTACCCGCAACTGCTTCGCGCGGCCGGCTATCGCACCGGTTTCATTGGGAAATACGGCGTCGGCAACAAAATGCCCTCCGGCGACTTCGACTACTGGAAAGGCTTCCCCGGCCAAGGCAAGTACTTCCCCCAAGGCGAACCAGGGCCGCATTTGACCGACATCATGGGCGAGCAGGCGCTGGAATTCATGCAGCCCCAGCAGCCATGGTGCCTCTCCATCAGCTTTAAAGCTGGGCACGTGCAGGATGAAGACCCGCGGCAGTTCCTACCCAGCCCGAAGACGGCCGCCATGTACGAAGGCGTCAAGTTTCCTGAGCCAAAAACAATGGACCCTCGCTACATCGCCAAAATGCCGCCCAGCGTGCAGCGCTCCGAAAACCGCCGCCGCTTCGCCGTCCGCTTCGGCACCCCGGCGCTATATCAGGAAAGTGTCCGCAACTATTACCGCCTGTTGAGTGAAATCGACATGCAAGTGGGCCGCATGGTGGAACACCTCACGCGCACCAGCCAACTGCAAAACACGATCATCGTCTACACCGGCGACAACGGTTTCTACCTCGGCGAACATGGCCTCGCCGGCAAATGGTTCCTCCACGAAGAGTCCGTGCGCGTCCCGCTCGTTATCTTCGATCCCCGCACAAAAGGCGGCACACGCCGCGCCGAGACGGTGCTGAACATCGATCTCGCGCCCACAATGCTCGCCGCCGCCGGCCTCCCCGCCCCGGCCGGAACGCAAGGCCGCAATCTGCTGCCGCTTACCCGCGGAGATCGCGCCGCCAATTGGCGCACCGAATTCTTTTACGAACACCTGCTGCCCAACGACTGGATTCCAAAAACCGAAGGCGTCCGTACGAATGAATGGATGTACTGCCGCTTCCTCGACGAGAAACCCATCTTCGAAGAACTCTACAACCTGAAACGCGACCCGCTGGAGGAGCACAATCTCGCCTCCGATTCCGCATACCGTACGCAGCTCGACACCATGCGGGGCAAGTGGAAGCGTTGGCGCGATCACCTGGAAGCCTACGACGCTTCAACCCCATTCCGCGAAGTGTAAAAATGGGCAGCATATGAGACTGCTGCCCCTATTGTTGATCGCAACCGCGACTCTGCCCGCGCAAAAACGTCCCGTCACCCACGAGGACATTTTCACCCTGAAGCGTACCGGCGACGCAGCGCCAAGCCCCGATGGCAAGTGGGTAGTGTTCAACGTGACCGAGCCCGACTACGACTCCACGAAAACCGTCAGCGACCTCTGGATCGTCTCCGTCGATGGCGCAACACCCGCGCGCCGATTGACGGCCAGCAAAGGGGCGGAAAGCGGTGTGGCCTGGTCCCCCGACTCCACGAGAATCGCCTTCACCGCAAAGCGCGAAGGCGACGACGCGGCGCAAATCTATGTACTTCCCATCCAGGGCGGCGAAGCGCAACGGCTGACTACTTTGGCAACGGCAGTCGCGAATCCCAAGTGGCGCCCCGATGGGCTCGGCCTGCTCTTTGAATCAACCGTGAAAGGGCCGCGCAAGAACCCTGGAAAATCGACAGCTCGCGTTTACGACGCCATGCCGGTACGATATTGGAACGCGTGGCTCGACGATAGCCGCCCGCATTTGTACGTATGGGAATTCGGCTGGACATCGCCAATCGATCTCCTGGATAAGACCAAGCTCGCTGAATCGCCCGGCTTCAACGGCATTCGCGGCGGGCTCAGTTCGGACACGACACTCCAGGCCGCCTGGGCGCCGGATGGACGAGAGATCGTCTTCGCCGCGGCCGTGAACACGAATGAAATGATGCAGGCGGAAACGGAGACGCACCTGTTTCGCGTGGGCCGGCAGGGCGGCGAACCAGTGCGGTTGACCGCGGCCGGCCACAGCTACACGAAACCGCGTTTCTCCCCCAACGGCAAGGCACTTTACGCCTTGCAGGACCGCACGCCTTCGGCGGCGCACCCCTACTCCCTAACACGTTTGATCCGCATAGGCTGGCCCGATGGCAACGCGCAGCCACCGTTAACCAGCGGGTTCGATCGCGCCGTCGCCAGCTTCTCAATCTCCCCAGACAGCGCCACCATCCTCTTCGACGCTGAAGACGAAGGCTTCACCAAACTCTTCCAACTGTCCGCCGCCGGCGGCGCCCCAACAAAGCTGTTTGAAGTCACCGAAGGCGGCTACGCCTCGCCCCAGTTTGCCGGCTCGAAGATCGTCGCCACCTACTCGTCCAGCACTCAGCCCGCCGAAATCGCCCGCATCGACGGAAAAGGCCACACCCTGCTCACCACTTTCAACGCCGCCAAACTCGCGCATTTCGACATGCCCAAGCCCGAACATTTCTGGTTCACCGCGAAGAACGGCAAGCGAATCCACAGCGTGCTGGTGCCGCCCCCGGCCCTCGACAAAACGAAGAAATACCCAATTCTCGTCTTCCCCCACGGCGGGCCGAATGCCATGTCCGGCGATTCGTTCACCACCCGCTGGAACTACCATTTGTTGACCAGCCCCGGCTATGCGATGTTGATGACCAACTACACTGGCTCCACCGGCTTCGGCGAAAAGTTCGCCGACGACATCGAACGCGACGTGCTGCGCGGCCCGGCGCGCGAAATTTTGGAAGCCGTCGGCGCGGCCGCCGCAAAGTACCCTTGGCTCAACACCGAAAAACAATGCGCCATCGGCGCCAGTTACGGCGGCTACCTCATGAACTGGTTCAACGGCCACACGCGCCAGTTCAAGTGCATGGTCAATCATGCCGGCGCCGTGAACAACGAGTCGCAATACGGCGCCAACGACGGCGGCCTGTCCCGCGAACTGCGCATGGGCGCGAAGGTCTGGGAATCGGGCAAGGGGCAGTGGATGGACCAAAGCCCGTTCCGTTACGCCGCCGAATGGAAGACGCCAACGTTGATCACGCAAGGCGAACTCGACTACCGTGTCCCGGTGGGCGAAAGCCTCATGACATTCAAGCTCCTTCAACGCCAGGGCATCCCCGCTCGCCTGATGGTGTTCCCCGATGAAGGTCACTGGATTCTGAAGGGCGACAACAACCGCCATCACATGATGGAAGTTCTAGGCTGGCTGAAACAATATCTGCAATGATCGGCGACCTCCGATTCGGACTTCGAATGGCGCTGCGAAGCCCCTTGTGGGCTGCGGCGATTATTGTGTCGCTCGCCATCGGAATCGGCGCAACGGTCGCCGTCGCCAGCGCCGTGCAAGCGCTCATGCTCTATCAGATTCCCGCGCCGGATCGCCATCAGTTGGTGGAGTTGGAAAACACACTCGGCGGCCGCGGAATGGAACAGAACTTCACCGATTACCGGCGCCTTCGCGAGGGGGCCGCCCCCTTCGCCCACATGGCGGCCTTCACCAGCCCCTACGCGCTCAACCTCGGAGATGAGCGGGTGTGGGGCCAGTTTGTCACAGAAAACTACTTCCCCGTGTTGAACATGCGCGCATTGGCAGGCCGTTTCATAAACAACACCATCGACGGCCCCGTGGCCGTCATCGGGGAAGTGTTCTGGCGCCGGCGCTTCCATGCGGATCCGCAAGTCATTGGACGGCCGATTCTGCTCAACGGCCGGCCGCTCACAATCATCGGCATCGCGCCCGAGGCATTTCGCGGCGTCCGCGCGGGCTTCGCGCCGGCTCTGTGGCTGCCGTTCAATGCGGCGCACCTGCTGCTTCCTTATGCCATCCCCAAAGAGGAAACAGGCGTTGGCGTTCGCGTCTTCGCCAGGCTGCGCCAAGGCCTTTCGCTACCGGAGGCCCAGGCAGCGATCGACGCGCTGACGGCGCGGATAGACCGTCAATACCCAATCCCGGAGTTCTGGCAAGGGCAAGGCACCCGCCACCTTCGGCTGGAAACGGCCGGCCAGTTCCTGTCTAATTTCCGCGATCTCGCCCGGATACTCCTCCAGTTGCTCGGCATGATGGCCGCATTCGTGTTGCTGATCGCCTGCGCTAACGCGGCGAACCTGCAACTCGCCCGCGCCACGGCGCACGAACGCGAGCTAGCAACCCGGCGCGCGCTCGGCGCCACCCGCGGCCGCCTCATCGCACAACTCACGGTCGAATCGCTAACGCTCGGCCTTGCCGGCGGCGCTGGCGGGCTCGCCCTGGCCTGCGTGCTGTTGCGCATCCTTGGCTCGTTCCGCCTGCCAGAACTCCCGGTGGTCTTGGATCTCACAATCCCCATCGATTGGCGCGTCGCCCTGTTCACTGCCGTGTTAACTCTGGCCGCAACCCTCGGCGCCGGCGTCGTCGCCGCCTGGCGGGGCACCGCGCCGTCCCACGGCAAGAACCGGTTGCGCGACGGCCTCGTCGTCGCTCAAGTCGCCCTCACTGTAATCCTGGTTGTAGCCACCGGGTTACTCCTCCGCGGCCTGCATAACGCGCGTCAACTCGACGTCGGCTTCCACCCGGAACACACCGTCTTCGCGCAATTTGACCCCCTCAATGCCGGCTTACAGCCGAAACAACTGGAGCCGCTCATCCGGGAACTCTTGCAAACGCCCGGCGCCGCCGTCACCGATTCCGTTCCCTTAACAATCGGCGGCTGGGGTGTCGATATCGGTCTGGAAAAGGAAGCCTTCATCAGCCTGTACTCGGTCACCCGCGGCTTCTTCGACACGCTGCGCATCCCCATCACCGCCGGCCGGGACTTCGCCGCAACCGGTGACAAAGGCCGCGTTCTCATCAACCAGGAACTGGCCCGCCGCTTGTTCCGGGATCGTTCACCCCTCGGCCAGCGCATCGGCAAAAAACACGAGTACGAGGTGATCGGCGTGGTCCGCAATCATGCCCGCTTCTTCGCCGGGGAGGACCCGGAACCGATGATGTATCAGAGTTTGTTTCAAGAAGAGCCACGCGCGGCGCTGACGCTCGCCGTCCGTGGCGGGCCGTTGCCTCGGTCCCGTGTCCGCTTCTTTAACGTGCGCACGGGCATCCAACAATTAGAATCGGCCCTGTTCGTGCCCCGCGCCACAACGGCGCTGGTAACGGCCTTCGGCGCCATGGGACTCTTATTGACGGCCATCGGGCTCTACGCGCTGATGGCCTTCACCGTCAGCCGGCGGTTGCGTGAACTCGGTATCCGGATGGCGGTCGGCGCCGGACCGTGGCAAGTCACCTGGACCGTCTTCCGTCGAACCGCCACACTCCTCGCCCTCGGCATCACCCTGGGCTTGCTCTGCGCCTACTGGACATCCGCGCTAGTAGCAATGGACCTCTATGGCGTCTCCGCCACGGACCCGGCCACCTACACCGCGGCCGCCGCCGGATTCCTATCTCTGGCCATCTTCGCCGCCTGGCTCCCCGCGCGGCGCGCCGCCACCGGCGCACCCATCGAAGCGCTCCGCCAGGAATAGCTACTCATGGCGCAGCGCCTCCATAGGCTCAATCCGCAGCGCCCGCCGCGCCGGCATCAGGCATGCAAGCCAGCCAGCCGCCAGCATCAATGCCGCCACGGCCACGTACGTCAGCGGGTCCGACGGCGTCAGCCCTTCCACCAGAAACTGCGCCAGCGGTCGCGTCACAAAAAACGACACGGCCAATCCCATCGCCAATCCCACACCAATCAGCCATGCGCCTTCACGAAACACCAGCCGCAGAATGCGGCCCGGCGCCGCTCCCAACGCAACGCGCAAACCGATCTCCCGTACTCGCCGCGCCACCGAATACGACACCAATCCATATACGCCAATCGTTGTCAGCAACAGGCCCAGCACGCCCATAATGCCCAGCAGCCCCGCCCCAACCCGGCTCGGCAACAATGCCATACCCATGGCGCGCCGCATCGGCTTCACCTCCACCGCCGCGCTTGGGTCCAGGTTCACCGCCGCTAACCGCAGCGGCCGCACCAGCGTCTCCGGGTCCACCGCCGCGCGCACCATGAAGTTCGCTATCGACGCGCGGCTGCCCCCCGTCTCCATCTCATAGCGTTCAAACGTCGCCGGCCGCTTGTGGTCGCTCATCCACGCGTATTTGCTGTCCCGCACCACGCCCACCACGGTTCGCACACGCTCTCCAAATCGAACCGTGTGCCCCACCGCCGGCACATCGCCGAACGCGGCGCGGGCAAACGACTCGTTGATAACCGTTTCATCCACTCCGCCCTTGCTCAACTCCCGGCCCGCCACCACCGCCACGCCCAGCGTCCGGAAATAGCCCGGCCCCACCCGGTTAAAGTGACGGCGAATCGTCTTGGGCTCCGGGTTGATGTCCGTGCTCGCTGTGCCGCCGTGCGTGCTGTCGTCGTTGAACGGAATCATCCCGGTCATCGCGGCGGACTCCACGCCCGGAACGCCCTGTATCTGCGACATGGCGCGGTCAATAAACGCCTCCCGGCTCGCCGCGTCCGGGTAACTCTCCGGTACCAGCCGCACGCTCACATACAGCGTCTTTTCCAAATCAAATCCGGGGTCTGCATCAATCGACCGCAATAAATTCCGCGCAAACAGTCCGGAGGCCGTCAGCACCACAATCGACGCCGCCACCTGCGCCACCACCAGTCCTCGCCGCAGCGTAAGCCGCCCGCCCACTTCCTGCTTCACGGCCCGCAAGGAATTGCGCGCCGGCAACAAACCAACGAACAACGCGCATCCCAAGGCCAGTATCGACGCATAGGCCAGCAGCCGCCAGTCCGGCTGTATGCGCACGATGATTGGAACCGGCAACTGCAAGTCGATCCCGCTCAACCCGCGCGTGAAAACTATATTCAATAAAAGTCCCCCGCCCGTCCCCAGAATCGCCAGCAGTAGGCTCTCCGTCATTAATTGCCGCAGCAGCCGCCCACGCCCCGCGCCCAGGCTCGCTCGAATCGCCAACTCCTGCGTCCGTGCCGATGCCCGGGCCAGCAACAGCCCCGACACATTCAAGCACGCAATCCCCAGCAGCAGCGTCACCACCGCCAGCAGCATCCCAAAGAACAACGAAAGAGACCGCCCCTCGGTAATGCGGCTGACTCCCGTCACGGCACTCAGCCGGATGAACTCCGCGTACTTAAAGTCGCGCTCCGGCATGGCGCGGTCGAGTTCCGCGCCCAGCAGCCGCAGCCGCTCCATAGCTGTCGCACGCTCCATCCCTTCCGGCAACCGCAAATAGAGTTGCACCCTTGTTTGCGCTCCGCGCACCGGCGCATACAGATCCGGGTATAAACCCAGCCCAAACAACGTTCGATGACCCTCCGGCAATATGCCGACAATCAGGTGCGGCCGGCCATCCAGCGTCAGCGTCCGCCCCACCGCCGCCGGGTCAGCCGCCAGCTTCGCCTGCCACATCCGGTGCGAGATGACGACGCTGTCTTCATCACCCGGCTGCAGCCCGCGGCCTTGTAACAGCGGAATTCCGGCCATCTGGAACAGATTGTCCGTTACCCGCATCGCAAACAGCCGTTGCGTCTCGTCGCCCGTGCGCCAGTTGATGTCACCATCCTCCCGCAGCCCGGCCACGCCCGGAAAGGCCTTTGCGTCCGCCAGAAATCGATACTGCGCCATCCCAATATGGCTATTGCCGGCCAGCCGCGCGTATACAATCGAACCGGCGTCCCGCGCCGATGGCTCACTCAGCAGTATCTCCGCTGTCAAGCTGAAAATGGCCGTATTCACACCAATCCCCAGCGCCAGGGACGCCACCGCGGCCGCCAGAAAAACAGGGTCGCGCCGCAACGCCCGGGTCGCATATCGCAGGTCGGAAACGAAGTCCGTCAGCCACCGGAACTGCCACTCGTCCCGCACCTCTTCAGCCACCCGCGCCGCCGGCCCAAACTCCAGCCGCGCCCGCCGCAATGCCTCCCCTCGCGCCAGCCCGGTCCGCTCCAGTTCATCGGCGCGCTCTGCCATGTGAAACTGCATCTCCTCCGTCAGCGCCGCGTCAAATTCCTTCCGCCGCCGCAGAAAAGCAAACTTCCTTCGGAACTCCATGTCCTGCACCTACGCGTTGTCTAACACTAGCTCAATCGCCCGGACCATGCGCCGGAACTCGGCATCTTCCTGTTCCAACTGCTTCCGGCCCAAACGTGTGAGCGTGTAAAAACGCGCCTTTCGATTGGATTCCGACAACCCCCACTCCGCTTTCAGCCAGCCTTTCACCAGCATCCGGTTCAACGCCGGATAGAGCGATCCTTCTTCCACCGTCAACAACTCGCCCGATGTCTCCTTGATGCGTCTCGCGATCGCGTAGCCGTGCAACGGCCCCGCCGATAGCGTTCGCAGCACCAACAGAAACAATGTCCCCGGCAGCAGTTCCGGTGTGGAAGAGGTCATGTCACTCCCTTGTCTAGACTATGTATAGCCTGGACAAGGAGCGCCAGTCAAGCGTTTTCGATATGCAGCTTTACCGTCCGCCGGTCCAGCCCCAGCTTTCTCGCCGTCTCCACATAAGAGCCCGTCTGCCGGTACACCAGCGTCGCGTAGTGGTTCAGCACTTCCGCCGCCGTCAGTTCCCCCCGCTCATACCGCGCATGGAAATCGTCCCCCGCCCCACCCAACGGCCGGTACGTCTGCCGGATCAAAACATTGCGTACGCACTGTTCCAGTTCCCGGTAGTTCCCCGGCCAGCGATAGCTCTTCGGCAAATTCGCGCGCACCCAATCGAGCACCACCGGATAGGCCGCCTCCGCCTCGTCCCCCACCGTCCGCCGCGTCATATACAACAGCAAATCGTCAAGCGACGCAGGCACGTCGTCGATCTGCTCCGCCAGCGACGGCGTGCGAATCAAGTCCGCGCACAGCCGGTAATACAGGTCTTCCCGAAACCGTCCCGCCCCAATCTCCGCCGCCAGGTCCCGGTTCGTCGCCGCGATCAATTTCCCCTCAAACCGCTTCGTCGCCGTGTCCCCCACCGCCGAATACTCCCGCGTCTCCATCACCCGCAGCAGTTTCACTTGTATGGGCATCTCCATCTCTCCCAACTCATCCAGGAACACCGCTCCCTGCCGCGGGCACGCCTCCAGCCAACCCACCCGATCAGCAATCGCCCCCGTAAACGCCCCCCGCTTGTGCCCGAACAACTCGCTCTCAATCAACGAAGGCGACAGCGCCGCCAGATTCACCGCGAAAAACGACTCTCCTTTTGGCTGCTCAAATCCCATCCGCGCCGGCGCAAACGGCAGGTACCGCGCCCCGGCAATCGCCCGCGCCACCAGCTCTTTTCCCGTTCCCGACGGCCCCGTAATCAGTGTCGGAAAATCCCCCATCTTCTTCCAGAGCACCCGCCGGTATCGCCGCAAATCACAGGTAAAAATGGATTCCCAAATACTTGCCCGCAGCCGCGCCGCTGGCCGCGACGAACCAATAATGTGATCGAAAATCCGGTGAAACGCCCGCGCCAGTTGCCAGCAGCACGCAAAAAAGTGTTCCACCGTCAACGCCGTCTCATACCGCTTGCCCGGTACCTCAAAAAAGTGCGCCCAATCCGCGGCGAACTTTCGATAAAAAGACCAGTTCGCCGTCGCATGCGCAAACTGCTCGTAGTAGCGCTGGTACAGCAACGAATGCACGCACTCTTCATACAGCGCAAAATCCCCGTCCGCGCCAATCAACCGCTCGCGAACCGCCGCCAGCACCGGCTCCAGCTTCTCCTGAATCCGCCAAATGTTCGGACGCACCCGGTCCGGATCCGCAACCGAAACGCTCCAGATCGGGTCCCCCGCCACGAACTCCGCCCCCAGCGCCGCCCGCTCCATCGCCTCGCGCTCGGGTGAGAACGGGTTAGCATAGGCTAAAGCAGCCACAGCCTGGAGAAATGCGCGTTCCGACGGGCGAATAGCGTTGGACATTTCTTGATCATACCGTGTACGGTTTTTGTATGAGGCGATCCGCTCGCGGTTCGCGCCTGAACCCCCAGAAAGATGAAAATGCAACCACTTACGAGCGACCCGCCGGTTGGCACGCCAAATGCCCCTATAGATGGCATGACACACTCTAGCTACGGCACGCTCCTTCGCGATCGCGGCTTCCAATCTTTCCTCTGGACCCAATTCCTCGGCGCCTTCAACGACAACGTTTTCAAAATGATCGTCTCCGTCGCCGCCGTCGCCTACACCGCCGGCAACGCCGAGGCCGGCTCCCAGTATCTCGCCCTCACCGGCGCCGTCTTCGTCCTGCCGTTCCTGTTGATGGCCGGTTGGGCCGGCCAACTCGCCGACCGATTCTCCAAATCCAAAGTCCTCATCGTCACCAAGTCCTTCGAAATTCTGACGATGATCCTCGCCCTCTTCGCTCTCCAGGCCACCAGCATGCCCATGCTGCTCACCGTGCTCTTCCTCCTCGCCGCGCAGGCCAATTTCTTCAGCCCCGCCAAATACGGCATCCTCCCCGAAATCCTTCCCGAACGCGACCTTTCCCGCGCCAACGCGCTCCTGGAACTCACCACCTTCGTCGCCATCGTCATCGGCGGCGGCTTCGGCACACTGCTCTTCGAACACTGGAAACACGACCAATGGAAGATGGGCGCCTTTCTTATCGGCCTCGCCATCGTTGGCTCGCTCATCAGCCTCGGCATCCCCAAAGTACCCGCCTCGCCCTCCAAAGAGCCGTTCCACTGGAACCCATTCACGGAAGTCATTCGCGGCTTCGGCGTCCTCGCCAACGACCGCCCCATGATGCTCACCGTCGCCGGCATCTCGTTCTTCTGGTTCATCGGCGGCCTGGTCCAGTTGACGCTCGTCGTCTTCGTCAACCACACGCTTCACGGCACCGAAAGCCAGATCGGCCTGCTCGTCGCCGCCCTCGCCATCGGCATCGGCGCCGGCTCCATGGCCTCCGGCTGGATCTCCGGCGAACGCATCGAACTCGGCCTCGTCGCCCCCTCAGGCATCGCCATGGGCCTTGCCGCGTGCGCCCTCGGCACCGTCACCACGGAAGCCGCCGCTTTCGTCTGGCTCACCCTCACCGGCTTCTTCGGCGGCCTCTTCATCGTCCCCCTCAACACCTTCTTGCAGGACGAAGCAGACCCCGCCGAAAAGGGCCGGATCCTGGCCACGAATAACTTCGCCAACATGCTGGGTGTTATCCTGGCATCCGGTGTCCTTTGGCTGCTCCACGACAGACTCCACTGGAGCGGCGAACGCATTTTCTTCATCGGCGGCCTGTTCACCATCGCCGCTTCCCTCTACATCCTGTACTGCCACATGCTCCGTCAAACGGTCCGTTTCATCTGTTGGTCTATCCTTCACACCCTCTTCCGCCTCGAAGTTAAAGGCGGCCATAATATCCCCGCCAAGGGCGGCGGCGTTGTCGTTGGCAACCACGTCTCCTATGCCGACGCGTTCCTCATCGGCTCCGCCACTCCGCGCTTCGTCCGCTGGATTCTTTGGAAGACGCTCTATGACATCAAATTCCTGACGCCCATCTTCGAACTCCTCCGCACCGTGCCCATTGATCTTTCGAAGCCTCGCGACGCCGTCGGCACGCTCGTCTTCTGCCGCAATCAGGTCGAATCCGGCGAACTGGCCGGCATCTTTCCGGAAGGCCAAATCACCCGCACCGGCCATTTGATGCCCTTCAAACGCGGCTATGAGCGCATCGCCGAATCGAAATCCGGCCAGCAATACCCCATCATTCCCGCCTGGATCGAAGGCCTCTGGGGCCACCCGCTCAGCATGAAAGGCGGCAAACTCGCCGGCTCCTGGGACCGCTGGCTCCGCCCCCGCGTCACCGTCATCGTCGGCGAACCCGTCATCGGCCCCATTGCCCCGGAAGCCCTTCGCGCCAAAGTCATGGAACTCGCCTGCCAGGCCGCATCCGATATGCGTCTGCCTTCCGATACCATCGGCCGCCGCTTTGTCAATGCCGCCCGCGCGCAGTGGAGCGCGCTCGGCGTCGCGGACTCGTTCGGCAAAGAACTCACCTTCGGCAAAACGCTCATCGGCGCGCAGTTGCTCCGCCGCTGGCTCGACAGGCACGCGCCCAATCAACCCATGATCGGCCTGCTGCTGCCCAATTCCGTCGGCACCGCGCTTGCCAACATCGCTGTCACACTCAGCGGCCGCACCGCCGTCAATTTGAACTTCACCGCCGGCGCCGCCTCCATGGCTTCAGCCATCTCGCAGTGCGAAATTCGGACGGTCCTCAGTTCGAAGCTCTTCCTCACCAAACAGCGCATTGAACCCATGCCCGGCGTCGTCTACATCGAAGAGTTGCTCCCCACATTCACCGGTTTCGACAAAGCCATCGCCTTTCTCCAGGCCCGCTTTCTGCCCGCCGGCTGGCTCGCCAAAGGCCACACCGATGATGTCGCCGCCATCATCTTCTCCAGCGGCAGCACGGGCGAACCTAAAGGTGTCGAACTCACCCACTGGAACCTGCTATCGAACATGGACGCCGTCGGCCAGGTCTACCCCGTCGGCCCCGCTGATGTCATGCTCGGCATTCTGCCCTTCTTCCATAGCTTCGGTTTCGGCTACAACCTCTGGTTCCCGCTCATCAACCGTTTTCCCGTGGTCTTTCATCCCAACCCCAGCGACGCCAAAACCATCGGCGAACTCAGCGAAAAGTACAGCGCCACGTTCCTGCTCTCCACACCCACCTTCGCCGCCACCTACGCACGCAAGTGCGCCAAGGAGCAGTTCGCCAAAATCCGCTACGTCCTGGTCGGCGCCGAAAAACTCCGCCCCGCCGTCGCCCAGCAGTTTGAAGAAAAGTTCGGCATCCGCATGCATGAAGGTTACGGCTGCACGGAAATGGCGCCCGTCGTCGCCGTCAACGGTCCGGACTTCATTTCCAACGATCCGGCCCAGGCCAGCCAACTCGGCTACAAATCGGAAAGCGTCGGCCGCCCGCTTCCCGGCGTCAGCCTCCGCTTTGTCGATCCCGCAACCCTCGAACCCGTCCCCTACGGGCAGGAAGGCATGTTGCTAGTGAAAGGCCCCAGCCGTATGCGCGGCTACCTGAAACAGCCGGACCGAACCCAGAAAGTGCTCATCGACGGCTACTACAACACCGGCGATATGGCCCGCCTGGACGACGATGGCTTCCTCCACATCACCGGCCGCCTCTCCCGCTTCTCCAAAATCGGCGGGGAAATGGTGCCGCACCTGAAAGTGGAAGAGTGCCTCCAGGAGATCCTCGACGACGCGGCCTGCTTCGTCATCGGCGTCCCCGATCCCCAGCGCGGCGAACGCCTCGTCGTCCTCCACACCCACAAAGAGATGAATCCCGCCGCCATGGTGGAGCACCTCAACAACGCCGGCCTCCCTGCCCTCTGGATTCCCAAGCCCAACCAGTTCTTCCTGGTTGACGCCATCCCCACGCTCGGCACCGGCAAGACGGACCTCCGAAAAGCCACAGACATGGCCATTGACCTCGCCTCCAAGGTACGTCAGCCCGCCGCCGCCGACTAACACACGTGTGACTTTCCACCACACCTGACGACTAACTTCACACGAAACGGGCGGCCCTCGTGCGCCGTCCGTTTCGACATGAAGTTACTAGCTATTCTTCTCATTCCCTATTTCTTTTTGTTACACGCGCAACCCGTCCAGTTCGGTGTCAAGGGCGGCGTGTCGCTCACCGAACCCACCCGCTACACCTCGCCGGAGTCCCGCCGCTACACGCTTGGGCCCACCGTCGAATTCCAACTTCCGCGCCAGTTCGCCATCGAGACCGGATTCCTCTACAAGCGCGTTGGCACCGGCTTTGACTTTCAGTTTCCCGATTACAAAGCCTCCCAACGCAGCCGTGGTAACTCATTCGAAATACCCGTCGTAGGCAAATACTATTTCCGCCCGCCCAGTAAGTGGACGCCGTACCTGGGCCTAGGCGTCGCCATGCGCCGCACCTGGCAGTCAACGGAAGGAACTTCCACCTCATCCCTCGGCGGCTCTGGCCAGTTCCGCTTTTCCAGCGTTTCGCCTTGGGGCGCCGGCGCCGTCGGCGCCGCCGGTCTCCGCTTCCAGTACCGCCGCTGGAAATTCTCACCGGAGTTTCGCTATACCCGCTGGAGCCAGGAAGGCCTGCCCATCCAGCGCAACCCCAATCAGGTGGATTTCCTGTTCGGCATCTCGTTCTGATCCGCCTGCTGCCACCCGAGTTCGGTCTCCACCACCCGGCCGGTTGCCGCCGATGTCAGCCGCAGCAAACGCGGCACAAAGTCGGCCCCGGCCGTAAACGTCTAGCACCTCCGGGTAGAACCGCACGGCCGCGCCGTTCGCCCCCACCAGTTCCGCCGTGAAAAATACTGCCAGCCCCAGCGCGACGGCAATAGCATTCGATTCGTCACCTCCACAACCACGGCAATGCCCTCCGCCGGGCGCCGCACACCTTCCCAGCGCATGTCCAGCGTGTCCAGCGGAAACACCACTCCAGTCCCGGTGTCGGCCTTCCCTAGCGGCGCCACGCCTCGCAGGCCATACCACGCGATCCGCTTCCGGTCCCGGTAGTAGAGGCCCAGTTCCAACGGGTCGTACCCGGCTGGAACCTCCAGCACTTCGATAAACTTCGCCGTTCCGCCCGGTGGAATCTTCGCGTCCAGCCCGCTCGATGTTTCAGGGTCACACGCCAGCAATAACTTAAACTCGCCCGGCCCCTCATACTTCTTTCACACGCGCGCGCCGAACGCGACCACTCTCGTCAAACTCGCCGCCATCTCCTTCGATAGATTCCGCGCCGTGCCCCGAAACATCACCAGCTTCTGGTTCGCCCGCGCCAACAGCGTCGCGTCGCGATTCGCAAATCGCAGCGCCACCTCCACCGCCTCCACCGTCACGGCAAACTTCTTCCCATGGTCCACCTTGATCTTGCCGTAGTGTTCCGGGTCCTCGCCAATCACGACAGCCGTTGCCAGCCAGGCATTTGGCACAACCGCCGCCAACGCGGCCAGCAAAACCACACCTGCCATCAATCCCCTTTCACAATCTTTCCGAACATCTGCCCGCCATGTTTCTCGCCGCTCCAAATCCCCACATACTGGTCGCGGAACAGCATCACGCGCGCCGTCCACGTGCCCACACCGGGTATCGTCAGTTCGTTCAGCGTAATTACCGGCGTATCGCCAGACCACACCACCGAAATCGGAATCGGCACCGGTAAATCCTTTCCGTCGTAGCGCAGCCGCGTTTTAAAGAGCCAAGTATCTCCACTAATCTTATTGATGCTCTCAATCTTATACTTCTCCGGCCCGAAGGTGCCTTCCTTGTTCGTCCTTGTCGAATACCCCACCAGCGTCACGTTCTGCATCCGCTCCTGGAACAGCCGCTCATGCTCCGCCTGCTGCGATACCTTGTTGCCGCAACCGGCTGCCAGCAGCAACAGAAGTACCAGAAATACCCTCATTTGCGCCTGTTCTCCAGCCATATGACATTCTCCGTCGTCTGCCCAGCCACCAGCACATCCAGGTCTCCATCGTTGTCCATGTCCACCAGCCGTATGTCGTACGCCGCGTTGCCGTACCAGATATCGTGCCGCCTGTAGTTACCCTTCCCGTCGTTTTCAAACCACGCCACAATATGGCTGTCTTTGGCGCAGGTCACCGCGTCCGTATCGCCGTCGCCGTCAATATCGCCAACGGCCAAGTCATGCGGCCCGCCCAGTTCGCTGTCCACCTCGTGCGCCTTCCAATCCGGCGCCTCGAACCACACCGCGCCGAACCCGTGGCCCCGCGTCGCAAAGAAGTCGCGCTTCCCGTCTCCGTTCACATCGAAGACCGCAATGTTCGTAGCCCCCGGCTGCTTATCGGCGATGAATTGTTTCTTCCACCCCTGCTGCCGCGGGTTAGCAGGCGCTTCCCACCACGCGAAATAGTTGCCATCCGCTCCCGTCTTCGCGCCAACAGCGATATCAGCCCGCCCGTCGCCGTTCACATCGCCAATGCCCATATAGTGACTCAGTCCTGGCGCGTCCTTCATCGCAAACACCGTCCGCTCCCACTTCGGCGGTTTGAACCAGGCAATCGAATTCGAAAACACACCCGTCGGCTGCCCGCTATTGCCCACCAGGTCCGGCTTCCCGTCACCATCAATGTCGCCCGCCATCAGCCCATGCACCCCGTTCACGCCGCCCCGCTCCTGGCTGTCCACCACGTGATACTTCCACTTATCCCGCAGCGGATTCTTCGGCCGCTCCAGCCAGTAGATCAAACCCGGCGAATACTGCCCGCCAATCCAATCCGTATCCCCATCGCCATCCACATCGAACGCCTCGCTATGAATCGCCCAATTGCCCTCGTGCAGCACCGTCGGCTTCCAATCCGGCGCCGTGTAGAGAATGGTCCGCTTGTGCGACTGGTCATTCACAATGATGTCCTTCTTCCCATCCCCCGTAAAATCCGCCGCAATGGCCGTATGGTTCGCAAACCCGCGCGTCACTTCGTGGAACTTCCACGCCGGTTTCGTCTCGTTCCAGTAGATCTTGATATTCGCCGTTTTCCGCCCCACGCCGATAATCTCCGCCAGCCCGTCGCCGTTCAGGTCGGCCACGTCCAGGTCTTCGGTCGCCATGCCGCCATCGTCCACCAGCGCCGTCCGGCCCCACTTCCCTGCCCGGTCGCGCTGGTAAACGGCAACTCCAAAATTCTTATCGCGCCAGCCCACCGCCAGATCGTCGGCCCCGTCCCCGTCCAGGTCGCCCCACCCCAACGCATGCGCCTGCGCCAGCCGCTCTTCAATAAACTGCCGCGGCCACATTTTCCCGTCCCATTTCTTCGGCCCCCGCAGCGGCGGCGCGCCCTGCGGATCCATCTTCGGCGCCGGCTCTTCATAAATCACAATCCCGTTCCCATGCCACGGCTCCACCGTCGCAATCGCCCGTTGCAGCCCATTCACCATTCCCATCTTTATCTCGCCCGGCGCGCCCTCACCCAGTTGACGCTTGCTCCATGCCCCATTCGCCTTCTTGATCACAAACATCCCATCCCGCGACGCGGCGATAATCTCCTCGCCCTTCTCCCCGTCGAAGTCCGTCACGATGAAGTTATGAACAATGTGCAGCGACTCATCGGCCACCTCCGTCTTCCACGCCTCCTTCGCCGGGTCCTTCGGCGGATGCAGCACCAGGATGCGCGCCCCGGCGCCCTCCCAGTTCGGGCCCTTGTTGCCCCGCCCGTGCAGCGGCACCACAATTAGTTCCTTCTCCCCATCGCCGTCAACATCACCGAACCGCATCCGGTGCAGTGTGGGCTCGTTCCCCATCGGCACAACGTTGCCTTTTTGATCGGTCCACTGCAGCGAACCGCCGCTCGCCGTATTCGTCGGTTGCCAGTCAGCCCCCACCGCGAAGTCGAGTTTCCCATCCCCGTCAATATCGTGTGCCGCCACGCAGACGTTGTCTTTCTTCGTCTTCCCATCCAGAATCACGTGCTTCTCCCACGTCGGATTCTGGTACCAGACAAGCTGCGTTGGATTGATCGCAACAATGTCCGGACGCCCGTCTTTATTGACGTCGGCGGTCAACACGGCATAAACTACGCCGAAGTCTTTCTGTATCTCCTGCGGACGAAACCGGAGTGCAACGGCCGCCGCTGGCAGCGCCAGCGCAACGAATAAGGCGAAGAAACGCATCGCCGGAATTCTATCAGGGCAGGAACTCGAGTTTGCGGGCCAACCCTTCCGGGCTCACGCCCACCCGCACGCGCCGCGGCCGCTTTTGCGCTCCGCAACCCACGCTCACTCGCTCCCCCGCAATCAATAGAGACTGCCCCGTGTCCACCGCGATCTTCCGCAATCCCGCCACCGTCCGAACATGCAGCACCTGCCCCCGGTCCTGGCATTCCACCTCCACCAGCATCCCAGTCTCCACTCCATTCCCTTCCGCCGCCACTGCTCCCGGCGTACCCCGCCGTTCCGTAATCATCGCCAGCAGCTTCTCCGCCGCCGCCTTGTTTTTCCCGCTCATCGAGCTCTCGATCGCCCGTCCCGCCGCCGCCCGCGCCGTCGCCGCTTCTCCGCCCCGCCAGTGCCATACGGCCAGTTGATACAGCGCCTCAAAGTGCCGTCCATCAGTTGCCAGCGCCCGGTCCAGCATCTGCTTCGCCAGTTCTCTGTCCTCCCCGGCCAACGCCGCTCCCCGCGCCAGCAGCGCCGGTTTCGCGGTGCCCCGCGCAAACGCCTCCCGAATCGCCTCCGCCGCCCCCGCGTCGTTCCGTTCATACAGCCTTACCGATGCCAGCGCCTCCCACGGCTCGGCCGCCTTCGGCATCGCCGCCGTCAGCGCCTGCGCCCGCCGCCCCGCCGTCGCCAGGTCCTTCCCCGAAATCGACAGCTCAATCATTGTCAACTCGTTTTCCAATGGGCTGGCCGGCGCCGCGTGCGCCTTCTCTTTCCACTCCTCCCACTTAAACGGGAACTCCACAACGTTCACCGTCTTGCTCCGTATGTAACCCTGCACGTGCTGCTCCAACTGCTGCGGCGTCAACCCGTAGCTTTGCTTCAGCGCCTCTTCCGGCGTCGCCCCCGTCTCCAGCAGCCGCCCGAACCGCGGCCACTTCGGCCGCAAATCGTCTTCCAGCAGCAGCATATGCGCAATCGCCCAACTCATGGAATAGAACGGGCCAATGTGCTCCTCGCTCCCGTAGCTTTCCGCCTTCAACACCTGCCGCATGTCCAGCCAGTCCATCCGCAGCCGCCGCAAATGGCTCGGAATCGGCGTGCCCACGCGCATCTTGTTGCCCACCGGCTGCAGTGTCGAATACACCTCGGCAATCCCCTCGTTCAGCCACAGCGGCAGCGCCATCTCCGCCTGGGAAACCAGAAGATGCACGTACTCATGCGTGATCGTCGTGTTGTCCTCCATCCCGCTCGCCGGGCCAATCACAATCAAATCCCGGTGCGGCAGCGCAATAAAATACGCCGCCGTGGACTTCCGGTCCACAAACGTCGCGAACGCCCGCTTACTATTCAGCACCACCACGCGCGGCTTGGCCAGCGTCGAATGCGCCGTAATCGTCTGCGCGAAAAACGACCGGACCTTTTCGAAATGCTCCAGCACGTCTATCGCCCGGCCCTTCGCCCCATCGGTGTACAGCTCAAAGTGCGGCGATTCGATCCTAGTAAACTGAATTTGCGCGCTCAGCGCCGCCCCGGCCGCCAGCCACAATAGCGCGCCCGTCATTTCAAAAACTCGATCGACCGCGCCACCGCCGTCGCGCCGTCGGCCAGCCCCTCTTTCGGATAATAGCCCAGCTTCGCCGCCCGTTCCTGCGGCCCGCACGTTAGCTCGCCTTGCCCATTGGAGGCCCCCACCATCTGGAAAGCCCCCGGCGAATCGATAACAACTTTCATCACCCCATCACCGGTCCTGAAGTGCACCACCGCCGGATCCTTGCACTCCAGATTCACCATCGCTCCTGTCGCATAACTTAGCGGCTTTCGCCCCACACGCATCCACTTCGGGTCTTCATCCGCGCCGAACTCCCCGGGCTCCCGCGGCGGCACGAACGTCGACTGTTCCGCCACGAACACCGGTGCCTCCAACTGCTTCGGAAAATCTTTCATCGCGAAATCGAACCACCGTTTTGCGTTCCCCTTCTCTTCCTCGGTCTTCGCCAGCCCAACAAATTGTGACGCTGCCGGCCGTGCCAGGTCCATTCTGTCCAGATACCACGCGGCCTGAATGTAGGTTGGGAAGTAGTACCGCACCTGTTTCGGCGTAATCTTCGGCAGCCCCTTCAGCGTATCCAGCGCGGCCTGAAACTCCTGGTTGTAAAGTTGCATCTCTGCCAGCCGCAGCCGAGCGTCGCTGAACGCCGGATATTTCGTCACCGTTATCGCCAGCACGTCCTTCGCCGCCGCCCGGTCTTGTAAGTATGCCGGCGCCCACAGCGCCAGGTTCGGATGTGTCGAACCTAGCGCCCGCGCCTTTGCGAACGCCGCCGTCGCACCCTCCTGCTTGCCCGTCCACCGGACAAAGGTCAATGACTCCCACGCCTCCGCCCGCTGCGGCTGCATGTTCGTCAACGCCTCCAGCCGCGCCGCCGCCTGGTCAAACTTCCTCAGTCCGGTCAACAGATCCGCCGTGGCCACACCCCACTCATAATCGGTCACCGCTCGCGGCGCCGTCTTCTCGTCCACTTTGTCGAACGCAATCTCATAGTTCACCACGTTCACGGAGTTGCCCCGCACGTAGGCTTGCAGGTCTTTATCGATCTCCGCCAGCGGTTTCCCGAACGTCTGTTGAAATGCCTGCTCCGGCGGCGTTCCCGCCGCCAGCGCCGGCGCCAGCCGCCCGTAGTTCGGCCGGTAACGCGTGTCCAGCATCAGCATATGCGTCAGCGCCCAGCTCATCGCATAGAACGGTCCGGCATGCTCCCTCCGCGTGTAGTATTTCGAATCTTGATCGGCGCCTACAAGATCGCTCAGGGCTACCCAGTCGTTACGTACCAGAAAGATATGCTCCGGTATCGGTGATCCCACCTGCACCCCTTTCTTCACCGCCGCAATCGTCGAAAAAAGCTCCGCCACGCCCTCATTCAGCCACACCGGCAGCGGTACGTCGGTGTAGTGAACCAATAAGTGGACGTACTCATGAACCGCCACCCGCCGGTTACGCTCGCTCTCCGCCGGGCCCATTGCTATGTAGTCACGCAACGGCAGGCCGATGTAGTGCGCCGCCGAAACGGCGTTCAGCGCGTGGTCGCGATAGTCCTTTTCGTTCTGAAACAGAACGATCCGCGGCTTCAGCACCGGGTCCTTCATCGCCATCGTTTTCACGAAGAACGATCGCACCCGTTCAAACTGCGCCAACACGTCCTGTGCCCGCCCGCGGGAGCCATCGGTTATCAGTTCAAAATGTTCGGTCTCATAAACCGTGTACTTCTCGGCGGCCGGAATCAGGCCCGCGGTAAGTGTAAGTAAGGCTAACTGGCGAATCATCGAATGGCTACCGTGAGTGCGCGCTGGCTTTGCGCGGCCCCCACGGTAACTTGCACCGTCGCCGGACCGCTACTGCTATTGTCCGGTATCTTAGCATTGATCTGCATCAGCCCTGCCACCTGCCCAGGCGCCGCGCCGGCATAGAAGACTTCCGTCTGTATGCCGCCTATCTCCACCCGCACCGGCAGCACCGGTTTCGGGTACACCGCGTTCGCCAGCCGCCCGTCGGCGCCGGGCGGATCGGTCTGGCCCTCTCCCGTCAAATACAGGATCACCACGCTGCCCTTAGCCGCCGGGTTCGCCGCGGAATTCACCGTCGCGTCCTGGTTCAATATCGCTCCCTGTCCGCGCCCCGACGAATCCGCTGAAAACAGCGCCGGTTTCGACGCCACCACCGGAACCTGGATCGCCGCTGAACGCTCCGCCCCCTGCTCCACCACCAGGCGAACCGTCTGCTTCCCCGCCACGCTGTAAGGCACCACCGCGCTGCTCTGCCCCGCCGAAACGTACACTAGCGGCGCCGCCACATCGTCGAACAGAATACGCGTATTCCCCAGCGTTCGCGCCAGTTCCCCCTGCGGCGTCAACACGGCCGTGGTCAACGCCGCCGGGCCAATCCCCGCCCCCGCCAACACCACAATCTCGCCCGGCGCCACACTCCCGCCTTCATAACTGGCCGCGCTCGCAATCCCCGCCACCGATACCCGGCTCTGCGTCTGCCCCAGCCGTGCGATGAACCCGTCGCCAATCGGCACGCCCGCCCGTCCGTTGCCGAAGTACTGCCGTTGATACGCCCCCGCCGTGGCCGGCAAGTTGTCGGACGCCGTCAGCCCCGCCACGATCACCCCGCCATCCCCCGTCAGCGCCACACTGGTCGCCGCGTCTCCTCCCCGCCCGCCCAGGTAACTCGAAGTTACAATGGCCGCCCCCGCCGCATCGATCTGCGTCACGAACGCATCTCCGATGATCACCTGGTCGTTTGCCGGCTGGCCCGCCAGCGTCCGCTGGAACGCGTCGTTGGTCACTGGAAAATCGGTGGAGAGCGTATTCCCAGCCACCCACACCGCGCCCGACGCTTCCACCGCGATCGCCATCCCACGGTCATCCCTCGCCCCGCCCAGGAAAGTCGAATACACCCAGGAACGCCCGTCCGCCGCCAGCTTTGTCACAAACGCGTCGCCCGCCGCCACGCCCGGCTCTCCCCCCGCCCCCTTGTAGGCCGTCTGCAACGCCCTGGCCGTCACTGGAAAATCGGTGGACGTCGTCGTCCCCGTCACATACGCGCTCCCCTGCCCGTCCAGCGCAAGCCCAAACAGGAACTCCGTCTGCCGCCCGCCCAGGTACGTGCTGTACACAACTGCGGTGCCGGCCGGGTTCAGCTTATACACAAACCCATCCCCAAACTGAAAATCCGTTCGCCCCTGATTCCCGCCAAACACAGTCTGCGCCGCCCCCGGCGTCACCGGAAAATTGAACGAATTCGTTATCCCGCCAACATACGCGCTGCCCTGCGCGTCAACCGCAATCGCCACGCCAATATCGTTCGCCGTGCCGCCCAGGTAGGTGGCATACAGCAGCCCCGTGCCGGTGGCGTTCAGCTTCGCGGCAAAGGTATCGGAAGAAGGCAGCGTCAGCAACGTGCCGGCCAGCGTCAGCGTCTCCGCGCCGCCGCGAAACGTCGTTTGTGGCGCCCCCTCGCTCACCGGAAAGTTCGGCGAATTGGTCAGCCCCGTCACGTATGCATTCCCGGCCGGATCGGTCGCCACCGCGTAGCAGCGGTCGGCGCCGCGCCCCCCAAGGTAGGTCGAATATACGAGCGCGCTGCCGGAAGCGTTCAGCTTCGTCACAAAGCAGTGGCTCCGTTCGGCCCCCGTGGAGGTGTAGGTGGTCTTCAGCGCGTTCGGAGTAGTGGGAAAGTTGTCGCTCTCCGTGCCGCCGGCCAGGTAAACATTGCCCCCCGTGTCAACCGTAATACCCACTCCGTAATCAAGCGCCGCCCCGCCCAGTTGCGTAATGTACTGCACGCCCCCGCCATCGGCGTTGAGCTTCGCCACAATCACATTTCCCGTCGTCGCGCCGGCCGCGTTCGCCTGGTAAGCGCCGGGCGAAATCGGAAAGCTCGGGTCGGCCGTATACCCCGTCACGTAGACGTTCCCATTCGCATCGGCCGCCGCCCGCGTCAATACGTCCAGATTCGCCCGCCCGGCATACGTCAGGTACTGCACAACGGGGTCGATCACCAGCGGCAGCGAACGGTCGTACTCTCCTACACGAAACCCCGCGCGCCCGTCGGCAAGCAGCCGGTACTCCCCCGCAACCACCCGCCGCCCCGCCGCCGTCTCCTGGTAAAGAACCGGCTTCCGCCACGTTATGCTCCGCCCGCCCGCCAAAATCTTAAGATCCCCGCCAGCGACCACCGAAATGCCCTCCGCCCCATGAAACGCCATCCGTATCCGGGATGCGTCCGCATGGGGCGCCACAATGAAATCGTGCTCCAACTCCCCTTTTTCGCCGTGGTAGTCCACGTCTATCCCCGGATAGACGTTCGCAAACCGCACATGCGCGTACACCGGTACTCCCGTTAACCACTGGGCGGCGTCCGCGCCAATAAAGAAATTGGCCTGCGAATCCGGTCTCCCCGCCAGCACCGGCGCCGCGTGCGTATCGGCGCCCTCCAGTTCCGCCCGCAGCACCGTGCCACTGCTCTCGCCCCAGTCCCGTACGTCCAGCACGGCTTCCGCCGGGTTCAGGTACAGCGTCACGCCGCGCGTCCGCGCCACAAACTGAAACCGCCCATCTGCCTGCCCGGCATTGTATTCATAGGCAACAGGCAGTCCGCGCTTGGCGTCCCGCAGCACGGCGTTCGCCGCCGCGTTCGCGATTTTGGAATAGGGGCCTTCCTCCTTCGGCCCGCACGAAGATAGGACAGTCAGCAGCGTCAGCACCGTGAGCAATACAAGTTTCATAGCCATGGGTTTCCTTAGTAGTGGCCCGGCATGGCGAAACATCACGGTGGCGGAAAAAAAAGGGGGAGCCTCCTCGCTCCCATAGGCGCTAACTTAACGAACCTGATTCGGTGGAAGGGCATGACGCAAGACGGCGGCGGTCTGACTGCGGCGCTTTCGTGGCGGGTCGAAGAAGTGGCGGCACGTGGCGTTTGTGGCCGAGAGCCACTGTTGAACG
>JAEUQC010000209.1 GCA_016789905.1 Bryobacterales bacterium
ACGAACTTCGACGGATCAATGTATTGCTTCGCCACCCGCAAAACGTCGGCCTTCGTCACCGCCGCGATCGCCTTCTGATACTGCGCCAAAAAGTCCTTCGGATACCCGTAATAGTCGTACCGGAACAGCCGCGACAACGTCTTCTGCGGCCGGTCAAAGTTGAACACAAAACTGTTGATCACCTTCTCCTTCGCCGTCGCCACTTCCTCGTCCGTCACTCCCGTCGCGCGGATCTTATCCACTTCCTGCAGAATCGTCTGTATGGTCGCTACCGTCGATTCCGTCTTCGTCGACGCCGTGATCCGGAACATCCCCGGATGCAGATAGTCCGCCCCCCAGCCCCCGCCCACACTATACGCATAGCCCAGTTCGGTTCTGACTTTCTTAAACAGCCGGCTATCGAAGCCGGAACCCAATATGTCCGACAGCACTTCCAGCGCCGGATAGTCCTTGTCGCTCAATAGCCCGCCCAAATGGCCAATCGATAGGAACGTCTGCGTCACCTCCGGTTTATCGCCGGAATAGATACCCGGCTTGGCCTGATGCGTCACCTTGGGAAACGCCGGCGCCATCCCAGCCTGCGGCGTCCAGCCCCCCAGCACCTGCTCCAGCCGCGCTTTCATCGCCGCCTTGTCAAAATCCCCGGAAACCGCCATCACCATATTCGCCGGATGATAGTACCTCTGATAGAAGTCCACTAAGTCCGCCCGCGTGATCGCGTCCAGATGCTCATACTCCACTTCCCGCCCAAACGGCGTCTCCCGGCCGTACACGATCGCCGTAAACTCACTCCCGTTCACGTCATCGGCATCGTCATACCGCCGCTGAATCGAACTCCGGTACTGCGTCTTCAACAGGTCAATCTTGTCCTGCCGGAACTCAGGCTGGCTCAATAGGTCAAAATAGACGCCCAGCACCTCGTCCACGTTCTCCTTCAGGCAGTTGAACCCAAACGTCGCCACCTCGTCCCCGATGCTTGATTCTACGCCCGCCGCGATATTCTCCATCTGCTCGTCGATCTGGTCGCCCGTCTTCGACTTCGATCCCCCGCTGCGCAGCACCGTCGCCGTGATCTCGGCCAGCCCAACCTTCGCCGCCGGGTCCAGCAGCGTTCCCGTCCGCACCAGCATCGTGCCATTAATGAACGGCAGCGTGTGGTTCTCCAGCAGGTAGACCTTTATCCCGTTCTTCAGCGTGAACGTCTCAATCTCGGGAATCTTGACATCCCCCAGCTTGCCGTACTTCAGCGTCTTCCACGCCCCCACCTGCATCTTCGCCGGCCCGGCCTTTGGCGCCGCCGCCTGACCGAGCGCAACCAGCCCGCCGATGAAAAGGAGTCCTATCGCTCGCATCTTACTTGCCCTCTTCCTTCTTCGGCTGCACCGTCACGCCAACCGTCTTGTTATTCGCCGTGAAATACGTCTTCGCCACCCGTTGCACATCCGCCGGAGTTACTTTCTCCAGCTCTTCCAGATCCGTGAACATCTTTCGCCAGTCCCCATAAATCATCCACGTCGACGCCATCGCCCCAGCCAATCCGGAGTTACTGTCCAACGCCCGCAACAGCCCCGCCCGCGTCTTCACCTTCACCCGTTTCACCGTCGCCTCATCGACGCCGTCTTTCTGGATCTTTCCGATAATCTCGTCCCACGCCTTCTCCAGATCCTCCGCCGTCTTCCCCTGGTTCGGCACGCCATAGTAGAGGAATAGGTTCGGATACTTCCCCCCGGGAAACTGCGCTATCGTCTGCGTCCCCAGCGCCAGCTTCTTGTCCCGCACCATCTCTTTGTATAAAATCCCCGTCCGCCCGCTCGACAGCACGCCGTTCAATACGTCCAGCGCCGCGTCGTCGGCATGGGTACCCTCCGGCCGGTGATAGGCGATCATCACAAATGGCTGCGACGGATCGTCCACCGTCACCCGCTTCACACCCAACTGCGCCGGCTCCTTGGTCACCATCCGCGGCGGCAGCGGCGCCGCCGGCATCGGCCCAAAGTACTTCTCCGCCAGCTTCCGGATCTCCGCCGGGTTCACATCTCCCACGATCCCGATGCACATGTTCCCCGGCACGTAGTACGTCTTGTGGAACTCCGCCCCGCCCTTTGCCCGCAGGTTCTCAATGTCGCTCGCCCAGCCAATAAAGTTCCGGTACGGATGCGCCGTAAACGACGTCGTCAACAGCGCCTCAATCAGCTTGCCCTGCGCGCTCGATTCCACCCGCATCCGCCGCTCTTCCCGCACCACGTCCCGTTCCTTATAGAACTCGCGGAACACCGGCTTCGCCGTCCACTCCGATTGCAGCGCGAACCACAACTCCGTCCGGTTCGAAGGCAGGCTATAGAAGTAGTTCGTGTAGTCGAGCGCCGTCGATGCGTTGAATCCCACCCCGCCATTGCGCTCTATCTCCCGCGTAAACGCGTTCGGGTCCACAAAGCTATTGGCCTTTTCAATCGCCACCCGCAGCGCCGCCTCCAGCCGCTCCAGTTGCGCCTTATCGGCGCGCCGCCCCTTCACGCGTTCTTCTTCCAGCTTGTCGTAAGCCGTTTCCACCGCCGCCAGCGCTTTTTCTTCTTCCGGCCAGTTCTTGCTGCCCAGTGAAGTCGTGCCCTTGCCGATCATGTGCTCAAACATATGCGCCGTCGAAGACGCGTTCGCCGGATCGTTCGCCGCCCCGGAATCCACATGCAGATGGAACGACACCACCGGCGCCTCATGCCGCTCCATCACAATGAAGTGCAGCCCGTTGGCCAGCGTGAATTCCGTCACGCGTTTCTCAAAATCGGCAAGCGATTGGCCGAATAGGCTCGCCGCCAGCAAAGGGAACAAAGCGATTGGTCGCATCTGGTAACTCACCACTAGATGGTAGCAATCCAGCCGCCGGCTCTTTTCTCTTGGCTCACTCCGGTTTCCGCGCCGCCGTGTACAACGTTCCAAAATGCCCCCAGAACCTCCGCGCGTCCCCATCGGAGTTCTGATAGGCGGCCATTACGGTCACCGGATTTTCGAACAACATCTCGTGAAACCGGTCCGTCGGCGGCAGCGTGGCGGGTACGTCGAATCCCGCTGCAATCATGCAATCGACGCACATCTGCAGATTGTTCGGCCACGGATAGGCCTCCGTCGGCAAGGCGCAGAAATCCGCCGTCCCCAACATCCACCCGCCCGGCCGCAGCAGCGAAAAGCAGTGCGGAATCACCGTGTCGTAGTGGTGCGGAATCTCCTCGAGCACCGAAACGGACACAATCGCGTCGAAGTACCCCACCGGCAGTTGCGACAGCAAAGGCTCCTGGCCGATGAGTCCACGCTCGAAACGCGCCGCCGGAAACCGCTCCTGTAACAGCGCGTACTTCCGCCCCCATTCGTCGCCGCCCGGAAAATAGTGCAGCCCCTGGTCGTCGTCGACGCCCCAGATCTCCGCCCCCTCCAGCAGCTCAAACAGGTTCCGCTCCGGCACCACATTTAGCCCCGGACCGATCTCCAGCACCCGCTTGCATCCCAGCCGGGTCAAGTCGGCTAGTACACGCAGATAACCGTAGTCCTTGAGCGGCGCCTGGTTGGAACGGCGATACGCCGTCCGTGCCTTCGCCATCTCCCACCAGTCATTCACATCCGCCACTCGATGATATGGGGTCACAGCCTCGTTTTCCTCCCGGCTTCAAATGAAAATGATACGCTAACCGCAATGTCGACGGCCCGCCACTTACTGCCACTGTTCCTGGCACTGAGCGCAATGGCGCAAACGCCGGGCACCGAGTTCTTCGAAAAGAACGTTCGTCCCGTGCTCGCCAGAAACTGCCACGGCTGCCATGGGCCATCCAAAGAACATGCAGGCCTCCGCCTGGACTCCCGCTCGGCCATGCTGAAGGGCGGCGAAAACGGGCCTGCAATCACGCCCGGCCAGCCCGCAGCCAGTCTGCTGATGAAAGCCCTCCGGCACGAAGGGCCCAAAATGCCCCTCGGCGGGAAGTTGACCGCACCCGAAATCGAAGCCTTCCATACCTGGATAGCCAGCGGCGCGCCCTGGCCAGCAGAAGCCGCCCCCGTTCGTGCGACCGCCTCCTCGCTCTGGGCGCTCAAACCGGTTGCCAATCCACTCCCTCCCTCCGTTCGCCAAACCGACTGGCCGCGCACACCCGTCGATGCCTTCATCCTCTCCGCGCTCGAAAGGGCAAACCTATCCCCAGCCCCCGTGGCCTCCCGCGCCGCGCTCCTCCGCCGCCTCACGTTCGACCTTACCGGCCTCCCGACCAAACCCGAGGAACTCGCCGCCTTTCTGAGCGACACCTCCCCCACAGCCTACGGCAAAGCCGTCGAGCGCCTGCTCCAATCGCCCCGCTTCGGTGAGCACTGGGCCCGCCACTGGATGGACCTCGTGCGCTACTCTGAATCCCACGGCAGCCAAGGCGACTTCGACCTCCCCTACGCCTGGCGCTATCGCGACTACCTCATCCGCGCCTTCAACCAGGACGTCCCCTACGACCAGCTCATCCGCGAACACCTCGCCGGCGACCTCCTCCCCACCCCGCGCATCAACCAGAACGAGCACATCAACGAGTCCGCCATCGGCACAGCCCACTTCCGCATGGTCGAATACGGCTACGTCCCCGTGGACGCCCTCGAAGATCAGTTCAAGGTTGTCGACAATCAGATCGACGTCATTTCCAAGGCGTTCCAAGGGCTCACCGTCTCCTGCGCCCGCTGCCACGACCACAAGTTCGACCCCATCTCCCAAAAGGACTTCTACGCCCTCTATGGCATCCTGGCCAGTTCACGCCACGGCCAGCGCGCCATCGACTCTCCGGACCGTCTTCGCCTCCACACTGCCGAACTGACCCCGCTGCGCCATCAACTCCGCTCCGAACTGGGTCGCCTATGGCTTCAGTCCACGCCGAACCTCTCCGCCGAACTGAAATCCGGCTATGGCCCGCTTGCCCTTTGGCGACAGTTGAAGGACCCGGTTGCAGTCGAAGCGTTCTCCGAACGCTGGGAGCGCGCCGCGGCCGCCCTGCGCAAGGACATCGACGCCTACCGCCAGTTCAACGCCAAGTCTTTCCGCCGCGTGTGGGACCTGCGGCAAACCAGTGACCTCAACGCCTGGTTCCGCGACGGCGCCAATCTCTCGCACACACCCGCGAGTCCCGGTGAGTTCTACGTGCTCACGGAGACCGACCGCCTTGTCAACGGTGTCTACCCGGCCGGCGTCTACTCCCACTTGCTCTCCCGCAAACATAGCGCCACGCTCCACTCGCCGCGCTTCAAGATCGAGTCGGACTCCATCAGCATCCGCGTCCTCGGCGGCAACGTCGCCTCCGCCCGCCTCGTGGTCGAAAACTATGCGCTCGGCAGCGGCGGCATCTTTCCCGCCGCTAATCTCAACGACGACTCCATGCGCTGGGTTCGTTTTGATACGAAGTACCGCCATGGCTCCTATGCCTACATCGAACTGACGCCGCACAACGACCGGTCCCGCCCGGCCGGCGGCGCCCCTGCCGATGGCCGTTCGCATTTCGGCATCTCCGAAGTCGTATTCCACGACGGCAGCGAGCCGCCAAAGGAGGAGGTCGTCCCCGCCGAACTGCTGCTCGAAGGGCCCGCCCCGGTCTCGGCCGAAGAACTCGCGGCGAAGTACCAGACCGTCCTCCGGCGCGCCGTGGAGGCCTGGATGGCCGGCTCACTCACCGAAACGCAGGCGGCGTTCCTCGACTTCTTCGTCCGCAACGCCCTTCTGCCCAACTCCACAAAGCAGGTCCCGGCCGCCGTCGCCGCGCTGGTCGAACAGTACCGCGGGCTGGAAGCAGAGATTCCCGTCCCCCGCCGCGCTCCAGCGCTCCTCACCGGCACGGCGTTCGACCAGCCGGTCTTCCTCCGCGGTAACCACATGCGGCCCGGTCCCGCCGTTCCTCGCCGCTACTTGGAAGCCCTCGGCGCCCAGCCCTGCGACAGCCCCCAAAGTGGCCGCCTGGAACTGGCGCACGCCATTGCCAGCCCCGCCAATCCGCTCACCGCCCGCGTCATGGTGAACCGCCTTTGGCATCATCTCTTTGGCCGCGGTCTCGTCGGCACGGTGGATAACTTTGGCCGCAATGGAGAGACGCCAACACATCCGGAACTGCTCGACTACCTGGCCACGCGGTTCGTCGCGGAAGGCTGGTCCATCAAATCCATGATCCGGCTCATGGTCACCTCCAACGCCTATCAGCTCAGTTCCGCCCCCTCCGGGGAAGCCGCGAAACTCGATTCCGGCAATTCGCTGTTGCAGCACGCCCGCCGCCGGCGGCTTACCGCGGAAGCCATCCGCGACTCGATTCTCGCCGTGAGCGGAGAACTCGACGGCAAGCTCTACGGCCCCGGTATCGACGTCTACTACACCGGCAAGACGGAAGGCGGCGGAAAGGTTGGCCCGCTCGACGGCGCCGGCCGCCGCAGCGTCTATCAACGTATCAAGCGCAACGCGCAGAACCCCTTTCTGGAAGTCTTCGATTCGCCCAAACCGGCCAGCACACGCGGCCAGCGCGACGCGACAAACGTGCCCGCTCAATCGCTCACCATGCTCAACGATCCCTTCGTCATCGACCAGGCATCCAAGTGGGCCGGCCGCGTCATCGCCGATGGCGGCGTCTCCGTTCCAGACCGCATCGAACGGATGTTCCTCCGCGCGCTAGGACGGTGGCCTACGGCCGATGAGGTCGCCGCCGCCATCCACTACCTCGCCCCTTCGGGAACCGCCGGAGAAGAACTCCTCGGAAACCGGCGGGCCTGGCAGGATCTGGCGCACGCCATCTTCAACTGCAAGGAGTTCCTGTACCTTGAGTAACAAAGCCATGCCCGGCAGACCCCTCAGCCGCCGCGCAATGCTCGCGGGCGCCTCCACCGGATTCGGCCTGACGGCGTTTGCCGGCCTGGCGGCGGAGTCCAATGGCAGGAAGCCGCACTTCGCGCCCAAGATCAAGAGCGTCATCTTCTGCTTCATGTCCGGCGGCGTCTCTCACGTCGACAGCTTCGACCCGAAGCCGCGCCTGACCCGCGACGCCGGTAAGCCCATGCCGATGCCGGTGAAGCCCACCATGTTCAACGATGTGAAGGGCATCATGCCCAGCCCCTGGAACTTCAAGAACTATGGGCAGGCTGGTATGGCGGTGAGTGAGCTATTCCCCCACATTGGCGGCTGCGCTGACGATCTGTGCCTGATCCGCTCCATGACGAGCACCGCCAATGAGCATGCCCAGGGGAACTACATCATCCACACCGGCCAGCCATTCCTGGGTTTTCCCAATGCCGGCGCGTGGATTAACTACGGTCTCGGGAGCGAGAACCAGAACCTGCCGGGGTTTGTCGTACTCGCCAGCGGCGGCGTGCCGTTGGGGGGCATAGGCATGTATGGCAGCGGGTTCCTTCCTGCCGAGCATCAGGCTTCCCTGCTCTACCCGGAGGCGCCAGAGGCTCTGAGCAACATCAAGCCGAAGGAGTCCGACCGCGAGCAGTTGCGCCGATTGGCGTTCGTTGGCGCCGTGGACAAGCAGTACGCCGCCCGCGCCGGCGCGGACCCGCAAGTGGAGACCGCCATTCGCAACTACGAAACCGCGTACCGGATGCAGACGGCGGTGCCGGAGTTGATGGAATTGAAAGGCGAGACGGCAGCGACGAAGCAACTGTACGGTATGAACTCGGCCAACCCGGCTACAGCCGCCTACGGCAAGCAGTGTCTGTTGGCGCGAAGACTGGTGGAACGCGGCGTCCGCTTCATCGAACTGACGTGCCTGATGCGCCCGGCCGATCCAGGCCAGAGCGGCAATCCCTGGGACCAGCACACCGTGCTGAAGGAAGGCCATACCGAAATGGCGCTCCAGGTGGACCAGCCCATCGCGGGTTTGATTCAGGACCTGAAGTCCCGCGGATTATTCGACCAAACGCTCATCGTGTGGGCCGGCGAGTTTGGCCGAACGCCGTTCGCGCAGGGCAGCAACGGCCGGGACCATAACCCGTTCGGCTTCAGCATCTGGCTGGCCGGCGGCGGCGTCAAGCGCGGCTTCACCTACGGCGCGACCGACGAATTCGGCTATTACGCCGTGGAAAACAAGATGACGGTCTACGATTTATGGGCCACGGTGCTCCATCTGCTGGGGGTCGACCACGAGCGGCTGACGTACCGTTTCAGCGGCCGGGACTACCGCCTTTCCGACGTGCATGGCCGCGTCGTAAAGGACATTCTGGCATAGTCGCGCCAACGCGCGGGGACGCTATCATAGAGGTTCTGTTCCGCATGGGAGCCGCGCCGACGGGCAGGGGATCCGGCGCCGGATCAAGACTTTCAGTCAGAAAGCAGGAGTGAAGAATGTTTGGACGTGGCAATTGGGCGATCGTGGGTCTTGGGAAGGAGTCACTTGAGGCCTTCTCGATCAACCTGGCCGACCCGCTGCGCATGGCGGTGGCCTCCCAACTGGCGGCCGGCGCCGTTGCCCGCCTCTATGGCAGCGACGCGACTGGCATCAACCCCTACAACACGCCGCGACTGGACGAAGAGCAGGAGCTCAATCTCGACCAGCAGACCGAACTGGCCCGCCACGCCATCGCCGATCAGGAGGAAGGCGCGACCGCCGTCCTCGCAGCGGAAATCCTGGAATGCCCGGGCTTTGGCCGAGGCGCCGAAACGTTCCAGATTCACCCTGAACTCCCCTGGTTCGGGCTGTGGGCGGTATACAACGAGTGGAAGAACGCGAGCGATTTGCCGTCCATCAAAGAGGGGCGTTCCTACGTCCTGCTGGAACGTCCGTACAAGTTCCTGCAGCCGACCGACAAACGCACGGTCGACGACAAGACGCTCGATGCCACCGCCATCTCGCGCACGCAGGTCCCGGTGCTGCTCGACTTCCAACAGGGCCGCGCCTATATTGAAAGCACCAACAAGAAGCTGATCCACGCCGTCATCGTCGCGCTTACTCGCCTGGGCGCGGAGATCGTCCCGGTGGCCTGGAACTACCCGCAGCCGAACTGGACCGAGGCCATTCTGAACCAGTTGTACGAGCGGACGCAGTTCCGCGACGAGTTCGCCAAACGCGCCGACGAGGCGAAGCGGTTCAAGGAGAGTGAGATCGAAAAGCTGGAGGACCGTGAGATGGAGCTCATCGTTTCCAAGTTCTTCTCGATGACCGAGCTTGGTACCGGCGTCTGGGTGGGCATCTCGGGACCGGCGCGCATTCGGCTGCATGAAGCGGCGCCGCCGGTGGCGGTGCGCAACCCCGCGATGGCCACGACGCTGCTGGATTTGACGGCGGATGCCAATATAGTCACCGGTTCGCTCACCCTGCAGGAGTGCGTGACGGTGACAACGAAGAGCGGCGGCGAACGCAATATTCGCCGCGACATTGCCAGGTTCGATTTAAACGAGCGGATAAACCTGACCGAAATCGGCGCGGCGATGCTGCGCGGTTTCGACATGGCATCCCACAAGAAGGACGTATTCCGCGAGATTCGCGAGACACGGCAGGTCCCCACGATTCCGCAGTTCTGGGGCGCATGGCTGCACCAGTTGAGCAACGCCGTGCGGACGATAGAGGAGTCGTTTCGCGAGGTGCTGGAACTCGCCGGGGAGGAGCAGGCGGGCATCATCCCGATGCAGATTTCCGGCGGCGCCGAGGAAACCAGAAACCCGGGATGATTATCCCGGGTTCGTTTCGCGGAGCACGCGGCGACTACTTCGGCGTAACGTGGATGAGCGCGCCGGGATTGGCGTCTTCAATCATCCACAGCGAGCCATCCGGAGCCTGTTCCACGTCGCGAATGCGTTTGCCCACATCCCAGCGTTCGGCGGTCTTCGCCCCGCCCTTGCCATCGAAGACAATCCGATTGAGCGTGTGGCTGCCCAACCCGCTGATGAAGCCGCTGCCGTCCCATTGCGGGAACGTCTTTTTGCCGCGGTAGAACATCAGGTTCCCAGGCGCGATGACGGGCACCCAATAGAGCACCGGCTTGGTGAACTCCGGACGGGTGTCATGACTTGGGATGGCCACCTCGTTGTAGTTCTTCCCGTAGGAAACCACGGGCCAGCCGTAGTTCTTCCCCTTTTGGACCAGGTTCAATTCGTCGCCGCCGCGGGGACCATGTTCCACTTCCCACAGTTCGCCCGTGGGCGAGAACGCCAATCCATAGGGCGCGCGGAAGCCGCTGGCCCAGGTCTCTGACGGCGTCAGGTTGGGACCAGGGAAGGTGTAGGTGCTTACGGTCGCGGCGGACTTGGCCATCTCTGTATCGCGAGGAGGGTCGATCAAGGAGATGGTGGCGGCGCCGGTCTTTCCATAGTTCGGGTTGCCGGGCGCGGGCTTGCCGTCGAGAGTGAGATGGAGGATCTTACCCACCGGCTGGTCGGGATCCTGTGCCGGCGTCATACGTTGCCGGTCTCCGACGGCCATATAGAGCGACTCGCCATCGGGAGCGAACGCGATCTGGCCGCTGGCCTGGCCGCCTTTTCCACGGGGCATCTGGCGCCAGAGGACCTGCAAGTCCTGCAAGCGCGGCACGCGGCCGGCGTTCAACTTCGCGCGGGCCAGCACCTGGCTGCCGCCGTACTCACCGGGCTCGATGTATGTGAGGTAGACGCTTTCATCAGTGGCGAACTTCGGGGAGAGAAAGATGCCCAACATGCCATTCTGGCCCTGCCAGTAGACGGGCGGCGTGCCGCCGAGGGGCGCGATCTTTTCGCCCTGCGCCGAGACCAGCCAGATGGGCCCGATCTTTTCCGTGACGAGCATGCGGCCATCGGGAAGGAAGGCGATGCGCCAGGGCAGCGAGAAGCTGGACACCGTTGTCATCTTGAAGGGGAAGACCGTTTCCGGTTTTTGTTCGCCCACGTTCACCTGGGTCCACGCCGCCGCGGTCCCCAGCGCCAGCAGCAGCGCCGCATTCGCCAGTTTCATTGCATTTCTCCTCTATACAAGCTACCAGCACTCTGGCAGCGGATGCAGCAAGGATGGCTCAGAATGCCGGCGGGGGAGCGCCGCCGCCGCGCTCGTCCGGGTACGGTTCGTCCCCGCTCTCCACATAGATGGCCGGTACGCGAGCACCCATTCCCCGGAGATAGGCCGAAAGTTGGCCGCGATGATGCACCATATGGCGGATGGCGATATTCAGGTACGCCACGGCCGGATCGTTTCGCAGGCCAATGTAGTCGATCTTTCTAGCCAGGTCCGCGTCCGTGAGTTGTTCCATTTGGACGAACCGGGCGGCGACATTCTCTTCGTACCAATCGGCCAACGCCTGGCACGCCGTCAATTCGGCTGGGGGCGCGGTCCCTTCGTCAAAGACGCCGTTGACAATGGCATCCAGGAACCACAAGTCGCAGATGGCGATGTGGCGTACGAGTTCAAAGGCGCTCATGGCCTTCGGGCTTGCCCGATAGTCGCGACCCTCGGGCGGTACAGCGCGGAAAATCTTCGCTGTCACCGCGTGTTCGGACTTGAACTGAGGCAATAGGAACTCGAGCAGAAATCTGGCGTTCGGCGGGTGCATGGCTGGTTGGGGAGGTTACTTCTCGAATCCGCGAATATAAGGGATAACAGGCGGGCGCGGTCCGGTGTTAAACTGCGGTCCCCGCGTGGTGCGGTAGGCGATCTTCATAAACGGCGTTTCGACGCGGCGGCCAATGGCGAAGTACCGGCCGTTCTCCCAGTTAGACTCCTGGTTATACGACACGATGCCGGAGGATAACAGGAGCCGTTCCGCATTGTACGGTTCTTTACGGGTTAGCATCATTTCCACTAGCCAATGCTCAAACGCATTGGCCGCATGATACTGCGAGTACGGCCCAGGCCAGCCTAGCATGGACACCATGGCGGGTTTGTTTTGTCCGGCGATTTCGCCGGCATAGGTCCACCCAACGCCTTGCCCGGAATAGATAGCGCCCTTCGTGCCGTCGCAGTAGTCAACAATGCAAACGGCCGCGCCACGGGCGCTCTGTTCAAAGTGACCGGGCTTCAGTTCAAAGCCGTTCCGAATGGTTTCCAGCAGTTGGCCGGCCCATGCATTTTGCGCGGTCCACTTCCAGACTTCGGGGCCGCGAATGCACTGCACCGCGGCGACGCCGGATTCGCCGCCCTTGCGGCGTTCGACAAAAGCCTGCAACACGTCAACGCAGTGGAACAGGCCGCCCTCGTCGCTGGCGCCGCCGACGACCACCGATGACCGGATGGGCGTGTCGATATCGAGCTCGATTTCGGGCTTGCGGTAATAAAAAGGGATCGATGACCCGCCGTAGAGCGGGAAGTCCAGTTCGCGCGACTTATCGAACATCCATTTGGATTCGTTCCAGCTTGTCGAGAGATGCTTGTCATTAAAGACAGGCACTGAACGCTTACTTTGTTCGAAAACGCGGACAATTTGCTGGTAGAGCCACCAGCGCGGGTAATACCGCTGGCCCATTAGATTGTCATGATAGATGCCGTGTTCGCCGACAAGCACGACGCCGTCGACGGCGAGTTCCTTGCCGCCGAGTGTGAGCGCTTCTCTTACTGACTTGTAGACCGGGATGTTCTTCGACTTACAAACCTTCTGTCCCAGGCCGCTTTCGTTGAACTGGTGGATGTAGGCGGAGACCACGTCGACGCGCGAGGGGGTGTGGGCGCCTTTCCACCAATAGCCGTCGAGGAGTTTGGTGATGATCCAGTCGGCGTGCGAACCCGGAGCAGCCCAATAGGTGACGACGCAGGCGATGCGGGGCCGACGTCCGGCCGCTTGCGGGACGGCACCCCCGAGGGCGGCCGTACCGCCCATCGCCAGCATCTGGCGCCGGCTGAAACCACTGCCTTGCTTCGGATTCATCGCCCTCCATTGTACCGCCCCCGAAATCGGTGTCAGACACTAGAATTTTTTACCGTGTGACGGATGTTTGATGGCAAGAAAGGCCGCCAATCGACGGGTAGGCGATTGTCAGACGGCTTGATTGGCCTTGCCGGGAATACGTTTGCATACAACCATGCCCCCCTTTCCACCCAAGTACGGATCGCGTATATTGCAGGCAACATGCCCCTTTCTCGCCGCCTCTTCCTTGCGCTCCCCCTCCCCCTCACACTCACACTCGCCGCCACCGCGCAGAGCAGCAAGGCCCTCCGGCGGAAAGACTCGTTTTTCGGCCTCCATTTTGATCTCCACGCCAACAACAAAGACGTTGCGCTTGGCCGCGACCTCACCCCGGCCCATGCCGGACGCCTTTTGGACCGCGTTAAACCCGACTACGTTCAATACGATTGCAAGGGCCATGCCGGCTATATGGCCTACCCCTCCAAGGTCTCCACTCCCGCGGCCAATATCGTGAACGACTCGCTCGCCATCTGGCGGCGGGCGACCCAAGCGCGGAATGTTGCTCTCTATATTCACTTCTCGGGCGTCTGGGATTCGGTGGCCATTCAACAACACCCCGAGTGGGCCGCGGTTCGCCCCGATGGGACGCCCGACCCCAACGCCACTAGCCTGTTTGGACCCTACGCCGATCAACGGATGATCCCGCAACTCAAAGAGGCCATCACCGAATATTCGCTTGATGGGGCCTGGATTGACGGCGAATGCTGGGCGGTGCGTCCGGACTACTCCGAAGCCGCCAGCGCCGCATTCCGGAAGGCGACCGGCATCGCCACGCTTCCGAAGAACCAAAACGACCGGGGCTGGCAGGAGTTTCTCGACTTCCATCGCGAAGCGTTTCGCCGCTACATTCGCCACTATCTGCACGAGTTACACCGGCACCGCCCGAGCGTACAGATAGCCAGTAACTGGATGTACACGACTTACATGCCGGAGCGACCTGATATCCCTGTCGACTTTGTCTCCGGCGACTATCTGGGCAATGCCAGCATCTCTACGGCGCGCCTGGAATCCCGGTATCTCTCCGCCACCGGCAAACCCTGGGATCTGATGGCGTGGGGCTTTCAGCACAACCCCGCCGCCACTATCACGCTGAGCCACAAGACCGCCGTACAGCTTCAGCAGGAAGCCGCTGTGGTGCTTGCGCAAGGCGGTGGATTTCAGATCTACTACCAACCGACGCGGGCAGGCTTCTTTGACGATCGGTTAATAGAAGTCATGGCCCGCGTCGCGAGATTCTGCCGGGAGCGGCAGGCGTTTTCCCATCAAACCGAAACTGTTCCGTCGATTGGGGTCGTATTCTCGGCGCATAGCCTGTACCGGACAGCTAACAAGATGTTCGGCGGCTGGGGAGCCCACACCGCGCCCGCCAGAGGCTTCGTCGACGCACTGACGGCCGCACACCTTCCGGTTGACGTCATCCCCGAATGGAAGCTCGACGAAGTGGCCAGCCAGTACGATCTTATTGTGCTGCCGGACTGGCCTGACGCCGGCCTGAAGCTGAAACAGCAGTTAACGAATTACGTTCACAACGGCGGAAACTTACTGATCGCCGGGGCCGAAAACGCTGCCCTTTTCGCCCCGGAGCTTGGGGTAACACAGCCCGGCGAGGCCAGGAAGCAAGAGGCCTATATTCCAGGTGTTGACTTATTCGCAAACATGACTGGTAATTGGCAGGACGTACAGTTGACGACGGCCACCGCTATCGAGATGCGGTATCCTGCTTACGACACGAACCGCGACGGCACTCCCGCAGCGACGTGGAACCGGCTTGGCAAGGGAAAGATAGCTGCAATTTACGGCCCGGCCGGAACGGCATATGCGTCCACGCATGCCGCCCCGGCGCGTGAGTTTCTCCGGAAGGCGGTCACGGCGATTCACACGCCGATCCTGACAATGGAGGCCCCCAGCACGGTTGAGCCAGTGCTCCGGCGTAAGGGGAACCAGACCATTTTGCATCTGTTGAATAGCACGGGCATGCAGGTGGCGGCTGATTATGCGGTCATAGACGCGATTCCTGCCGTTGGCCCAATCAAGATCGCATTACGGCTTGCGTCGAAGCCGACGGCGGTGTTTTTGGAACCCGGTCACGTCCGGCTCGATGGCGTTTGGGAAGACGACACCTTCAAAACGACGGTTCCAAGAAATTCGGTGTCAGACACTATAATTTATTACCGTGCGACAGACGTTTGACGCGGCGGTAAGGAGGCCATTCTCCCGTGCTACGCATCTCCTACTTTTCGCTGGCTCTGGCGGCCTTCGCCGCCGACCCGACTTTCCTGATGCGCAACGCCGCCAACGTTGCCCCGCATCCGGACGACCTTTCCGATAACACCGTTGGGGTACACTATCGTCCCCTGTTTGGGGCGGGCGACGCGCAGGCCCGCCACCTGAAAAGCGTCGCACGTTACGGCGAACTCACGCTTGAGGCAAACCGCGCCTCCTCGCTCGTCACTTACCCGGCGGAAGAGCAGCTTTATTACATCCTCTCCGGGAGCGGCACGGTGATCTGCGACGAGGTCAGGCAGCCAGTTAAACCCCAAGACTTTCTCTATCTTCCCCCCGGTTCCCGTCATGGGGTAACGAGCACCGAGCCCATGAAACTCCTCGTGATGGGCTTTCGCATTCCCCGCAACGCCCAGGTTCCGCCCGCGAGGAAACTCATGACAGCGAACAGCGCCGATGTTGCCTTTCAGCAGTTACCCAGCCATGGCCCCACCACGCAATTCAAACTACTGATTGGAACCACCGAGAGCACGCGGGATAAACTGGCGGCCGCCAGCCAGATGACGAGTCTGTTCCTGATGGATTTCGCCCCTGGGGGCACGAATATCCCCCACCATCATGAGACCGAAGAAGAGATCTACTACATACTTTCCGGCTCCGGGAAGATGGTGGCCGGCGGGGGCACTGATGGCAACGAAGGCCTGTATCCCACGCGCCAGGGCGACGCGTGGTTTCTTCGCCTGAACACCACCGTTGGGTTCTATTCCGGGGCTCAGCCAGGCCAACCGCACGATCAAGTTCTAGCGGTCCGATCATCATTCCCGTTCGTCCGTCTTCGATTCCAATAAACCAGGAGGTTCGCGCACAATCATGCCTACACTCAGCCGCCGGCATCTGCTTTCCGCCGCCGCGATTCCCGGCCTCTTTCGCATGTCCGAGGCCGCCGCCAACTCGCAAGCCCTGAACAAGAACTCCGCTCCCAGCCAGCTAAAGATCACCGATATCCGCAGCGTTCTGGTGGCCTCCAATTACGATTACCCGATTATCCGGATTGACACAAATCAAGGCGTGTACGGGCTTGGCGAGGTTCGCGACGCCGGGCGCGAGGGGACGGCACTAGTACTGAAACCACACCTGCTGGGCCGCAACCCGCTGCAGATTGAACCGATCCTGGACAGTATTCGCAACTTCTCCAATCACCAGCGGATGGGGGGCGGATACAGCGCCATTGACATGGCGCTCCACGACATTGCCGGCAAAGTCTACAACGTTCCGGCGTGGCGCCTGGTTGGCTCTAAGTATCGCGACAAGATCCGTGTCTATTGCGACACAGATCAAAGCAAAGATCCCAAGATCTTCGCCGAACGGCTTCGCAAGCGCAAACAGCAGGGATTTACGTTCTTCAAAATGGATTTGGGCACCAGTCTGGTGGCGGACCGTCCCGGCGCTGTTAACAGTTACAACACCGCGACCACCAAGGGACTCCAATACTTGTGCGAGTACATCCAGGCCATTCGCGACGCAATCGGGGCGGACGCCCCGCTGGCCACTGACCACTACGGGCCGCTCAGCCTGAACGACAGCATTCGCTACGCGCGGGCGTTCGAGCCATACGACCTCGCCTGGGCGGAGGACATGATCCAAGTGGGCCATTTGGGCCCCGGCGGCGACGCCCCGAAGAATTGGCGGGCCTACCGCGAACTGAGCGAATCGACCACGACACCGATCGCCACGGGTGAGAGCCTGTTCGGCCTGGAAGAGGGTTTCAAACCGTTGATCGACAACCGCGCCATCGACATCATCCACCCGGACCCGTTGACGTCCGGCGCGATTCGGGAGACCAAGCGCATATGCGACTACGCCTCGCTCCACGGCGTTCAAACGGCAATCCACTTCGCCGGATCGCCGGTTGGCTGTCTGGCTTCCGTCCATATGGCCGCGACCATCAAGGACATGTTGGCAATGGAGAACCATGCGGTCGATATTCCGTGGTGGGGCGATCTGGTGACCGGCCCGGCCAAACCGATCGTCGACCGAGGCTACATCGCGGTGCCGGACGCGCCCGGACTCGGCGTGGAACTGAACGAAGCGGTGGTGAAGGAGCATATCCGCAAGGGCGGATACTTCGAACCGACGCCACAGTACAACGATTACATTCTCGACCGTTTTCGGCTCGGTGGGCCGTACCCTCATCTCGATGAAAACGGACGTCCGACAAAATAGCCGAAATCGGTGTCAGACACTAGAATATTTTACCGTGTGACAGGTGTATGGGGATTAGAGTTTTCTGGCGGAGGCGAGATAGAGGGCGTTCAATAAGAGCTTGAAGGTGCCGAAAGGCTGGCCGCGGTGCTGGACGCGGAAGCCGTAGAGAAGCACGCGGCCTTTGCCGTGTGCGGCGTCGACGAGGATGCTCTTTCCGAGGACGGAGCGTTCGCCGCTGAGCCAGCCGCTGGCAAGCAGGTCCCGGCGGGCGAAGTTGACGACGGACCTGGCGCCGGCGCCGGCGAGTTCCATGACTGGACCGCCGTTGGAGAAGACAATGGCGTCCTTGGCCATGCCGAAGGCGAGAGGATGGGAGGTGTCAACCGTGGCACGCAATAACGAACCCGGGGAGTAGAAGCCTGTTTCGGAGCCACGGGAGACGGAGCGCACCGGGAGCGGCATGAACTGCATGGGAAGTTCGGCGGCGGTGGAAAGGGCGACAAGGGTTCCACCGTCTTTGACGAAGGCGTCGAGGGTGGCGAGGCCCTGGGGACCGATGCCGCCGACGTGTTCGGGCCGGGGACGGGGGCGGCCGCGGTTGGGATTGTTCATGTCGCCCTCTTCCCCGCCACCGCTGTCGCGGAGGCCGTGGAGAATGGATTCGGCCGACTGCTGGGCGAGCAGGACGGTGTCAAACCGATCACGGAGGCCAGGCTTCTGCAGATCTTCGTTGTGAACGACGGTGTAGGGGACGTGAAAGGTATCGAGCAGCCATTGGGTCCAGCCGAGGTCCATGTTGGCGGTGTAGGGCTCATAGATGGCGAGGCGGGGCTTGCGAAGTTCCCAGGCGTAGCCTGATGTTACGAGGCGGCCGTCAGCGGTCCAGCCGGCCTTCTCATTGGCGTTGAGCATCTGCGCGAGTTTCAGGTAGGACGAGTTGTCCTTGCTATCGAGGCGCCATTCGGCGGAGGGCACTTCGGCGACGGCGGTGAGGGCGGAGGTGTCGAAACGGTCGTTGACGCGTTCCACTTTGACGCCCATTTGCATGGGAAGGGTCCAGCCGGCGACGTCGTAGGGGCGTTTGGTGGGGCCGGTGGTGCCGCTGCGAAGTTCGGGGTAGGCTTGGGGTTCCATGAGATCGACGAGGTAAGACCGAAAGGCCTGGCCGGCGAGCATGACGTAGGAACCGGCGGGATAGGTTTTGTCGCCCATGCGGATTTCGGCGGTGGCGCGCTTTACTTCGATGCCGCCGAGTTGGAGACGGCGGAGCATTTCGGTGGCGGTCCAGCGGTCCCATTGATCGGGAGGGACGATGTAGGCAAAGGGCTTGGCGGTGTCGGCCATGGCGATGTTTTTGGAGGCGAGGTCCCAAGCTTTGTGGATCCAGTGCTCGGGCATGCGGGAGGCGAGATTGAGGATGGCCATGTCGGCGGTGATCATGTACTCAATGGCGTCGCGGGCGCCCCAGCGGCCGCCGAGCCAGGGAGAGTAGAAGATGGTGGGTTCTTTGGTGGGAATGCCGTTGGAGAAACGGTCAGGCAAGTCGGCCAGTTTGTAGTCTTTGGGGATAGAATAGGGCTGCATGGCGGTTTCGGTGAGAATGCCGTGCATGTTGTGGAAAGCGGGGGTGGAGCGGAGACCGCCATTCCACCAGCCATCGAAGCCGACGTAGCTGAGGACTCCGGTTTTGCCCTCCATTGCGAAGCGTTCGCGCATGGCGGAGCCGATGAGGTTGATGCCTTCCATGACGGGGGTTTGGATGCGCGGATTGAGAGGTTCAGAGTAAGGCGGAACGAAGATGCGGGCAGGAAAGGCGGGGGCCTGGTGCTGGTTGTACATGATCTGCGGGAACCACTCCTGGAAGAGAAGGCGGCCGGTGTGGCGGGTCTCTTCGAGGTTGAACATGAACCAGTCGCGGTTGTTGTCGTGACCGGAATACTTCTGGTAGAGCACGGGGAGGGAGGCTTCCTGGTAGGGGGTGCCGACGTTCTTGCGGAACCAGTGGGCGATGAGGTCCTGGCCGTCGGGGTTGGTGACAGGAATGTGAACGAGGATGACTTTGTCGCGGATGCGCTGGAACTCGTCGGTTTCGCCGGTGACCATGCGGTAGGCGAGTTCCGGGGAACCCTGGGGACAGGCGGCTTCGGAGGAGTGCATGCCGGCGTCGATCCAGACGAAAACCTTGCCTTCCTTGGCGATGCGGGCGGCTTCGTCTTTCGAGGCGAGGCCGAGGGCCATGCGGCGGTTCATCTCCTTGAACTTGTCGAGTTGGCGAAGGTTTTCTTCGCTGGAGATCAAGGCAACGTACATGGGCTTGCCGGTGGAGGTTTTGCCGTATTGATGGAGTTTGAGGCGGGGAGTGGCCCTTTCGAGCTTCTGGTAGTAGGTGATGATGTCGTTGTAATCGGCAAGTTTGTAGTCTGTGCCGGGGGCGTAGCCCAGGTGGTCGGCGGGCGAAGGGACGGCTGCCGCCAGGGAGTACACGAAGGACACGAGCAGGAAGAGAAGACGCCGGAATGACATGAGAGAATCTTACTATGACCCCTGCAACGCGGAAGCCATTCCGCGTCGGACTGGTGCAGACCGCGTGCACGGCCGACCCCGCTGAAAACCTTGAAAAAGCCGTGAGTAAGGTCCGCGAAGCGGCCCGGGCCGGCGCCCAGATTGTGTGTTTACAGGAGCTGTTCCGGTCGCAGTATTTCTGCCGGAAAGAGGACGCCGACCTGTTTGACCTGGCCGAGCCGATACCGGGCGAGTCGACGGCGGTGCTGGCGAAGGTGGCGAGGGAGCACCAGGTGGTGGTGGTCGCGTCGCTCTTTGAGAAGCGGGCCGAAGGGCTGTATCACAACACGGCGGCGATTCTGGACGCAGACGGGGAGATGCTGGGGATTTACCGGAAGATGCATATTCCGGACGACCCGCTTTACTACGAGAAGTTCTATTTCACGCCGGGCGATTTGGGATTCCGGGCGTGGGATACGCGGTACGGGCGGATTGGCGTGCTGGTGTGCTGGGACCAGTGGTATCCGGAGGGGGCGCGGCTGACGGCGATGCAGGGCGCGAGCATTTTGTTCTACCCGACGGCGATCGGGTGGCACCCGGGAGAGAAGGCGGAGTATGGTCCGCGTCAACTGGACGCGTGGCGAACGATACAGCGGAGCCATGCGATCGCCAATGGGATTTACGTGGCGGCGGTGAACCGGATCGGGTTCGAACAAGGCCCGGACGATACGGGGATTGAGTTCTGGGGGAACACATTCCTGGCTGATCCGCAGGGGCAGGTGCTGGCGCAGGCATCGGCGGACCGGGAGGAGATTCTGGTACATGAGTGCGACCCGCGCGAAATGGACACGGTGCGGCGGAACTGGCCGTTCTTCCGGGACCGGCGCATTGACCACTACGGAGACATAACGAAGCGATGGATGGACAAGTGACGCGACGCTGGCGGATGCCGGCCGAGTGGGAAGCGCATGAGGGGACGTGGCTCGGATGGCCACACGAAAAATCGGACTGGCCCGGCAAATTCGCACCGATTCCTTATGTTTATGGGAAGATCATGGCGCGGCTGTCGCGGCACGAAGCGGTGCATGTGCTGTGCCAGGCGGAGAGCGAGATCAAGCTGGCAACGCGGCTGGCGAGGCGGGAAGGGGCGGTGGAGGCGAATCTCGATTTCCATTTGTGCCCGACGGACCGGAGCTGGGTTCGGGACACGGCGCCGATTTTCACGGTGGACGACGCCGGGGGACTGTGCGCGACGGATTGGCACTTTAATGGGTGGGCGAAGTATCCGAACTGGCAGCGGGACGACAAGGTGCCGGCGTATGTGGCGAAGAAGCTAAAGTGCGCGCGGGTGACGCCGAAAGCGGGCGGGAAGCGGTTTGTGCTGGAGGGCGGATCGATTGACGTGAACGGAGCGGGACTGCTGTTGACGACGGAAGAGTGCCTGTTGAGCCCGATACAGGCGCGGAATCCGCACCTGAACCGGGAGCAGATTGAGGAAGTTCTGCGGGAGCACTTGGGGCTGGAGCGGGTGATTTGGCTGTTGAACGGAATCGAGGGGGACGATACGCATGGGCATGTGGACGACCTGGCGCGGTTCACGAACAGGACCACGGTGGTGATTGCGACGCGGAATGCGAAGAAGGACCCGAACGTACAGCGGCTGAAAGAGGCGGGGGGACTGGAGATCGTACCGCTGCCGATGCCTGGGGAGGTGCGCTACGACGGGCAGTTACTGCCGGCAAGTTACGCGAATTTTTATATTGCAAATCAGCAAGTGTTAGTGCCGACGTTTAACGACGCGAACGACCGGGCGGCGCTGCAGACGCTATCGCGGCTGTTTCCGGACCGTGAAGTGGCCGGGATTGACTGCACGGACCTGGTGCTGGGGCTGGGGACGCTGCACTGCATGACGCAACAGCAACCGGCGGCGGCGCGGTGAAACAAGAGATAGGGCCGAAGAGCTACGCGGAGTGGATAGAGACCGCGCGCGGGTGCAGGAACATTGTATTCAAGGGCCTGGACCTGCGGGAGGACGACTGGCGGCTGGCGGAGTTCCGGCAGGCGGAAACGCCGGCCGAGGGGTGCGTGTTCATCGACTGCAAGCTGGGGCCTCGGATGCGGGAACTGGCGAGCATTCATTTCGGCATCGTGTTTCCGGAGCTACAGGGGAGGCCGTATCATGCCTATCGCGACAAGCTGTATTCGCCCCAGGAGCTGTTCAACGCATTCCGGGCGGAAGAGCCGGCGAGTTACAAGAAATGCGCCGATTGGAAGATATTCGCCAGTTACATACGCGTGGATAGCAACGGGAAGCCGCAGGGGTATGTGGATGCCTCGGCGGATGAACTGGTGGCAAGGCGGCTGCACGATCATTTCATCAGCGAAGAGTTGAAGGAGTACCTGGCGGGGAGGCGGGTGGTGGCATTTATGGGCGGGCACGACAAGGCGCGGAGCGCGCCGGTATACCGGGAGATCGCGGCGATGGCGCGCACGCTGGCGCGAATGGGGTACCTGGTGGCGACCGGGGGAGGGCCGGGCCTGATGGAAGCGGCGAATTTGGGCGCGTTTCTGGCGCCGCATCCGGATGAGGCGCTGGAAGCGGCGGTGGCTGGGTTAGCCGTGCAGGACGCCGACCGGTATGATGAGCCGCTGTGGCTGAGCGCGGGATGGAAGACGCGGGAGGAGTTTCCGGCGGGCGGCGAGAGCCTGGGCGTTCCGACGTGGTTTTACGGGCACGAACCGCCGAACGTTTTCGCGAGTTCGATTGCGAAGTACTTTGAGAACAGCTTCCGGGAAGAGGGGCTGCTGGCGATTGCGTCGCACGGTGTGGTGTTCGCGGAAGGCAACGCAGGCACGGTGCAGGAGATATTCCAGGACGGGTGCCAGAATTACTACAAGACTTACTCGCTGCAGAGTCCGATGATCCTTTTCGACGAGGCGTATTGGAACCCGGCGCCGGACGCGGAGGGCAATTACGCCGGGAAGGCGAAGCCGGCGTGGCCGCTGCTGCGGAAGCTGGCGGCGGAGAAGGGTTTTGGAGAGCGCGTGGCGGTGACATCGGACGCGGCGGAAGTGATCCGGCATATTCTGGCGTTCGTACCGTAGAGGCAGGATACAATCCAACCATGAACCGACGCGCGCTGCTATCGCTGCTTCCGGCCGCGGCCCTGCAAGCCCAGCAGGCGAGCCAGCCATTCCACGCCCACGGGCCGCTGGTGATTGAAAGAAAACGAGAGGGCAAGCCGCGGGCCGGGCAGACTGTGGTGGCGATTCAACCGCATAGTGACGACATTCCGATTTTCGCGGCGGGGCTGTACGCGAAATTGATCGACGAAGGGGCGACGCCGTACATGATCCGGGTGACGAACGACGACATGGCTGGACCGGGGAATTATGCGCAGACGGTGACGGCGAATCAGCGGGACCAGGATGCGCTGGACAAGGTGTTCGGGATAAAGAAGACCTACGAGCTGAATTACAACAATCACATGATGGATAACATTGCGCGCAGCGAACTGCGACAGCGATTTATCTTCTTGTTCCGGTTGCTGAAGGCGGATATTGTGATTACCTATGACCCGACAGGGCACTACGAAGAGAACCCGGACCACTATGTGACGAGCGCCTGTGTGGAGGCGGCGGCGTGGATGGCGGGAGGCGGGAAAGACTATCCGGAGCACTTCGACGCGGGATTGAAGCCGTACAGCGTGAAGGAGAAATACTACTTCGCGCGATTCCAGCAGCAGGTGAACCGGGTGGTGGATATTGGGCCGTGGGTGGAAAAGAAGATCGACGCAAATTGGGAGAACAAGGCGCAGGGGCCGGCGGGGGAGACGGGGGCGCGGCTGCGGGCGCGGCTGGCGCGGGAGGGGTTGACGCTGCCGCTGCTAGGCAGTGACGACCGCACGGCGAGCCGCGAGTATATCCGGCAGTTCGTACTGGAGCGGGACCGCGAGACGGGCCGGCGGCACGGGTTGGAGTACGCCGAGCAGTACCACTACATTGGGCCAGAGACGGACGTGGTGGGCGACTACATTCGGCGGAACGCGCGGCGGCCGTAGCGGTATGCGACTGACGCGGCGCGCGCTGTTGGCGGGGACTGTGTTGACGGCCGGGCCGGTGATGCGGACGGGCGTGGGGGCGGCGACTAAGGACAAGCCGCAATCGAAGTTGTGGGCGGCGCATGGGGCGTGGTGGGCGCTGCTGCCGGCGGGCGAGGGTGCGGCACTGTGGAAGCGGGAGGCGGGAGGGTGGCGGAGGGAGAGTCATCTGGATGGCTATTTCCGCGGGCTGCCGGGGCAGGCAGACGCGATGCCGAGCGGCGGCGGGGCGGCGGCGGTGCTGGTGGAGGCAGGGCGACTGGCGGTGGCGCGGCTGCGGTGGGATGAGGCGCGGCGGCGGTACGAACCTGGCGCGGAGCCAGTGGTTATTGAGGAGCACAAAGGTATCGAAACGGCGACGATCGCCGAGGCGGGCGGAAGGCTGTGGATCGCGTACAACTCCGGGAGGCATATGTGGGTTCGCTCGTCAGGGGCGTGGGGACGGGCGACTCGGGTGACGTTGCGCGAGGCGAAGGACGACGATATTTGCCAGATCGTTGTTTTCGCGGGAGGGGTAGGCGTTATTTGGTCCGACCAGGCGGAGGATGCGGTCTTCCTACGGCGGCACGCAGAAGACGGGTGGAAGGAACCGGAGGCGGCTGAGCGCGGGGGCAACACAGCCGACGACCACATCAGCACCGCCGTGGCAAGGGACGGGACGCTGTATGTGGCGACGAAGAACTCCGTAGATACGCTGGACCGGCCGCAATTGGTGTTGCGTGTGCGGAGCCCGCGCGGGGAGTGGCGAAACATGCCGTACGCACGATTGACGGCGACCGAGGGCCCGACGCGGCCGATTGCGATGCTGAGCGCCGATGAACGGACGCTGCACCTGCTGCACACGGTGGCGCGGCGCGGGGTGAAGCCGGCGGCGAGCGCGATTGTACTGCTATCAACCGCGGCGGCGGCGCCAGATGTGGGAGGCACGCCTCGGGTATTGATTGACGGCGGCGGGCAGATTAACAACGTCACCGGCCCGAAGCGGGGCGGGGGTCTGGTGCTGGCGTCGGACGAGAATGGCGGTATTTACGAGGCGCTGGTGCGGTAGAGCCGGGAGAGTATGCTGCCCGGAATCTTCCCAGCGGGGCGGGCGGATATACGGGAGTGACGTGGGTTTCGAGTGACTCACGGACCCGCGGCGGGGCGGGGGTCTGGTGCTGGCGCCGGACGAGAATGGCGGTATTTACGAGGCGCTGGTGCGGTAGAATCGCGAGAGTATCATGCCCGGGATCCTACTAGCGATTTTATTGACCGTGGCCGTATTTGCGCAGTCGAGCGCGGGCGGCGGCTCCATTCAAGGAACAGTAAAGGACCCAACCGGGGCGGTGCTGCCGGGGGCGAAGATATCGATTCGGCACCTGGGGACGGGGCAGACGACGAGCACGGTGGCCAATGCCGAGGGGTTCTTTGCCACGCCGCCGCTGAACATCGGCGCGTATAAGGTGCGCGTTGAGATGACAGGGATGAAGGCGTGGGAGAGTGAGTTGGCGCTGGAGACGGGGCGCATCGCCTCGATAGAGCCAGTGCTTGTTCCGGGGCAGGTGACGGAAACGATCCAGGTGACCGATTCGGTTCCGCTGGTGAATACGACGGACCCGACGGACGCCTCAACATTGGATTCGCAGCGGATAAAAGAGTTGCCGATTAATGGGCGCAATCTGAATACGCTGCTGGCCAATGTTACTCCCGGGGTGGAGGATTCCGACGGGGCGGGCGGCTCCATTCGGGTATCCGGACTGATGAGCTATTCGACGGATTATGTGCAGGACGGGGCGGCGGCAAACAATCGCGAATTCGGGGGGTCGGCGAATTTGCAGGGGCTGGAATCGATAGGCGAGGTGCGGGTGGAGACGAGCACATCGTCGGCGAAGTATACACGGCCGACGTCGGTGATTGTGTCGACCAAATCGGGATCGAACCGGTTGCAGTTCGCGGTGTTTGAAACGCATCGCAACAACGCATTCGGGGTGGCGCGGGCGCGGCAGGATGTGTTTTTGGATGGCCGGCCGTTCCAGACGCCGAAGCTGATCCGGAACGAGTTCGGCGGGTCGGTGGGCGGCCCGATTGTGATTCCTTCGTTTGGCGCGAATGGAAAGAAAACGCTCTACAACGGGCGGAACCGGAGCTTCTTCTTTTTCACACGGGAGGGCAGCGAGTGGGTGCAGGGGGTGACGCGGGATTTCCGGGTGCCGACAGCGGCGATGCGCAGGGGCGATTTCAGCGGACTGATCGACCAGCAGGGCCGGCTGTTGCAACTCTACGACCCGGAAACGACGCGCTTCGAGGAGTTTCCGAACGGCCGGCTGGTGACGGTGCGGGACCGGTTCGAGAACAATCAAATTCCGATGAACCGGCTGAATCCGCTAACAAAGCGGCTTTTCGAAATCACGCCGATGCCGACCGACATCACCAATCCGCTGGCGGTAACGAACCTGCGGATGGTGGTGCCGACGACGGCGTACCCGAACCTGAGCGACGCACCGACGGTGATCCGGATTGACCATAAATTCACGGACAAAGACAACTTCTTCGTAAAGCTGAACGGGGGCACGCGCAGTTCGCACTACATGGGCACGGCGAGCAACAACGGTCCGCCGACGCTAAATAAAGAGGCCAACGTGACGTACAATCCGGTGACCGGCCGATCGGTGGCGCTGAGTTGGATCCACACGTTTTCGGCGGGCTTTTTCGTGGAGACGCTGGCGAACCGCACGTGGCAACTGTCGTTAACGGTGACGGGGCCGGAGCAGAAAGACTGGTCAAAAGAACTGGGGCTGCCGAATCCGCTGGGCGAGATCGGGTGGCCTAACATAACGGGCACCGGACTTACTAACTACAACCTGATTGAAGGAGACAACCGGCGGCAGCTCTATAGCATGATCTCCAACTTGGAGCAGAACTATAGCCTGATCCGGAAGAAACATAACATCGCGTTTGGGTTCCGGGCGCATGACGAGAAGCAGCATCTGCTGCCGGACCAGGGGGCGATATCGGGATCGGTGGCGTACAGTCCGTTATCGACGGCACTGGAATCGTCAACCCTGGGCACGGCGGTGAACCCTGGGACGACGCCGCAGACAGGGCATGAAATGGCATCGATGTTCCTAGGGTACGCAGGGACGTACACGGTGGGACTGAAGCGAGGAACGATGCGGGTGCGCGAGCGGAATTACGGGCTGTACCTGCAAGATAGCTGGCGGGTGAACCGGCGGCTGACGCTGACGCCGGGAGTGCGGTGGGACATCAACCCGGCGTTCACGGAACAGAACAATCTACTGACGGCGTTTGACCTGAAGAGTAAATCGATTCAACTGCCGGAATCGCTTCAGTATTATTACGATTTGGGAGTTACGAATCCGCGTATTGTAGAGAATTTCCAGCGCGTGGGGATGTCGTTCAAGAGCGCCGAGGAACTGGGCAAGCCGAAGCAGCTATTCCCGTCGAACCTATACGACATCGCCCCGCGCGCCGGGTTCGCTTATAACATCACAGAGGGGAATCATCCGTTTGTGATCCGCGGCGGGTATGGACTGTACCTTTCGGCGGTGCCGATGCGGACGCTGCTGGCGCAGTTTTCCAGCCTGGCTCCGTTCCGCGCAACGTATACGTACAATCCGAACGCGGCGGCGCAGAGCCCCGATGGAATTCCGAACTACCAGATCCGGACCCTTCCCGATGTACAGACGGGCGTCAACAGCGACGGACTGATAGACCTGAACAACCCAACGTCGCTGGGCCGCGGGCAGGGTGTAGTGGCGATGGACGGGAAACAACCGTCGTTGCGAATTCATGAATGGAACCTTGCGCTGGAGAAGCAACTGGCGCCATCGACGGTAATTCGCATCACCTACAAGGGTAAACACGGGGTGAACGCCGACCAGCTTTTCAACATCAACCCGCAGGCGAATGACTACATCTACTACCTGACGACCGGCCGCGCCACGCCGACAGGAGAGTTCGCGAGCGTTCTGCGACGGCCGTTTGACCAGAATGCGTACACCGACATCCGGATTCTGCAGCGTTCCGGGTATATCAATTCTTCGACGTGGGCGCTGGAGTTTGAACGGCGATTCCGCAACGGGCTGGGCATTCAGGCGTTTTATACGCTGACCAATTCGCTGCGTTTGGCGGGCAACTCGTTTCGGGACGATCAATCGTCAGCGGTGTCGGCGTACCTGCCTGGGACGGTTCCGACCGACTTCCGGGAACTGAACCGATTTCTCTTTTATGACCGGGACACGGGCGTGCCGAAGCACCGCATCCGGTGGAACTGGAGCTACGATCTGCCGTTCGGAAAGGGGAAGCCGCTGGCGAGTAACGCGCGCGGGTGGCTGCAAACGCTGATCGGGGGATGGCACATGCGGGGGACGGGGACCGTTGTCAGTTCCTGGTTCTCGATGCCGACGGGCGACTGGGGCGAAATGGGCAAGTTCGAAACGTACCGGAACAAGCACAAGATTCTGGACTGCCGCGCCACGCCGGAGCTTTCACGAAATCCGGCGGACGAGCGCTGCATAGAAGGCTACCTTTGGTTCAACGGATACATTTCCGAGCGCTACATCAATAGCCGCAACGCCGCCGGACTTCGGAATGGGGTGTTCGGACTTCCGGAAAATTACCAACCGGCACAGAAACCGATCAATCCCTGGCCGAAGGGCGGGAGGCCCACCGACCCGAACAACGCCGACTACGATACCGATTTCGTGTATCTTCCGCTGCAGACCGGCGGCGTGGTGCGAGTGGCGCACGATACGGGTTTGCACCCATGGCGCAACCAGTACCGGCTTGGGCCATTCAATTGGACGATGGATTCTTCGATGGGCAAGTACTTCTCGTTCACGGAACGGACGCGAGTGCGATTGAATGTGGACGTTTTCAATGTCTTCAACGTACAGGGTCTGGTGGTTCCCACGGCGGAGGGGATATCGAGCCTGGCAACGTCGTACGCCGGGTTCGGCATACGCCCGCGCCAGTTGCAACTTTCGGCCCGATTCGAGTTTTAGTTTAAAGCGCCGGGTCGAATCCCCCCGCCTTTCCGGGCGGGCTGTTTTCAGCCACAGTGCTTCTGAAGCCGGAGTTCGGCGAGGCAGAACCGACGTGCAGTTAGCGGCTACGTTGGAGAGTGAGGGTTCGCGGGGGCATCGCGCCGGTCCACGGCGGGAGTACTTGTTTGCTGCTTCAACTGCGCCCGGCGATATTCAATCGCCATCCAAGCCCACCAGCTTTAGGCAGGTGGTTGTTTAGCGGTCCGCTGGCCGCGTTCGCAATAAGGTACGAAAGTACTATCGCCGCGCGGCACCGTCAGCCATATTGCTGAGCGGACTAAGGTAGAGCGCTACTTTAGCCCACTCGGCAGTGCGGGCTATCTTTAGTTAAACAACAGACTATTCCGTTTCCTCACGGCGGCGAATGGCGGTACGTTCGCGGCTCCAGCAGATCTCGGCGTTGTTTATATTCGCGAATAAAGAGGGTCTTTGACGGTGTTACGAACTCATAAAAACAAATTAGCGATGGCGGTGCTGGGAGTTTTCCTGGCGATGAGCCCGGCGGAAGCCGCGACGATAACCTACACGGCGGGATTGCCGATTGCCGAATCGACGACGGACATCAATGAGACGATGTCGCTGAGCCTGTTTAATCTGCCTGGCGTGCTGACTGGGGCGGTGCTGGAGATTTTCGGGTCGGGCACGCAGTCGGTATCGCTGACCAACAATTCGGTGAATGCGCAGACGGCACGGGCGACACAGTCGATCAGCCTCATGTTTGGGAGCAACCTGGTTGCGGTGGCGAGCTATCTGGTGGATGAGTTAACGCTGGAATCGATCATTCCGCTGCTGAGCTATGCGCCGGGACAGACGCGGACATTTGGTCCGGTGGTTGACTCCGATACGATCAGCTACGACATGGTGGCGGCGCTGGGCTCGCTGAGCGGACCTGGGACGTTTGATGTAACGTGCCAGAGCCTGGCGGGATTGAACCTGGTGGGTGGCGGCGGCAACCTGTCGTCGACGCAGACGACGCTGGCCGGATGCGGAGCGCGGATCACGTACACGTATGACGCGGTTCCGCCGACTGGGGATGTGCCGGAGCCATCGACTTGGATGATGGCGGGGCTGGGTGCGGCGGGACTGGCAGCGGGAAGACTGCGCCGGAAGTCGTCGTAAGCGGCCGAAGCAGGGAGTGGCAAAGGCGGGGTTGCGGTGTTAGCGCAACCCCGCTTCGGCTGCCCAGGTGAGGAAACGCTGGGCGCAGCGGTCAAGGTTTTCGAGCGAACCGCCACCGATGAGGGGCGAGCACATTTCGTAAGCGATGGTTCCGCGGAAGCCGCTGCGATGGAGAGCGCGGAGGAAGAGTTGGTAATCGATGAAGCCTTCGCCCATGGGAACGGCGATGACGGCAGGGGTCTGGGGCTCGTAGTTGATGAGTTGGGGTTGGTACTTGTAGCGGGGGCGAAGCTGATAGTCGGCGATGGTGGTGTGGATGGTGTGAGAACCGAGGCGGCCGGCGGCGGTTTCGATATCGACGCCCTGGAGGGCGGGGGCCCAGGCGTCGTAGAGCGCCTTCAAATGGGGCGACTGGATGGCGTGGAGAATATCGTGCATCGCCTCGTAGCCGACGCCGATATCGTGGTGGTTCTGGAGGCCGAGGGTAATGTTGAAATCCCCGGCGCGCCGGGCGGCTTCGGCAAGAGTGGCGACGACCAGGTTCCATTGCTCGGGGAAACTGGCGTGGGGATATTCGTAGCCGGTAAAGACGCGGACGACGGGAATGCCGAGATCGTGGGCAAGCCGGCAAAGTTCGGTGAGATAGGCGAGTTGGATTTCCTTGTGCGGGATATCACGGCGATCGAGGCCAGCGGTTAGATCGCAATAACCGGCGAGTACATTGTGATGCAAGTTGGCGGCGCGGAGACGGTCGCGGAGAGCGGCCCGTTGGGAGGGGTCGTAATCGAGCGGCGAGACATGGGGGCGTTTGGCCATTAGCATGATGCCGTCGTAGCCGAGGGATGCGGCTTTGACGAGGAAATCATCGACGGAGAGAAAGGCTTGGCCCCAGAGGCCGGCATAGCTTACGGAGTGGAGAAGGAGCGGATGGTGCATGGGTTACGGTAGAAGCCCATGGTACCCTACGCCACGGCCGGACGCGCCGGGCGGAACAGACCCAGCGTGAATTGTCCATAGTCCATCTGGGCGGTGACGGCACGAGCGCCCGGGCCGAGAACGGATTCCAGACCACGCTCAATGCCGGCGGCGAACGACTCGGCGGTTTCGGGGTCGCGGAAGGCCTCGGCAGCGCCAGTGGAAACCGCGTGCTGGAGGCGGTCCCGGTAATCGAAGAGAGGGTTGTACATCCACACGGGCAGGGGCTGAATATCGATATCGAAATCGAAGCTGGCGCGGACGTTGTTATATGCAAGGCGATGACCGGCAATGCCGAGATCAAGCTCAATGAGCAACTTCATGCGGGCGAGGTGGATGGGGAAGCTGCCGATGAGTTCCGTGCCGTCACCGGAAAAGCCGATTTCCAGACGGAGAGTGCCGCCGGGGTTGGCGACCGAGCCGGGGAGAAGGCGGAAGCGGACGGAGTTGCTATTGATGGCGCGGACAAATTCCGACACACGGATGGCGGGAAGGAGCGGAGGGGAGACATCCCGATCGATGGAGGGGAGTGTGAAGTGAAAATCCCGGAGATTGAGTTCCGGGGCGAAACAGACGCGAGAGGCATTGGCGCCATGGAGCAATCGCACATTGGTATCGGCGAGCAGTTTGGCGGCGATTGACTCCAGCAGATGGGACGGAAGATTCCGCTGCGAGAGATCGCCGGGGCCAGGGTAGGAAGCTACGATAGCGAGGTATTGCGGCCGGGTATCGCAATTGAGGACACGGGCGGTCCAGAGGCCAGAGGACGGCGTGGCGTCGTATTCGAGAATCGCCAGAAGGCCGAGGCCGTCAGAGTCACGGAACGAGACGGGATGGGCGGCGCCGGGCGGGTAGAGTTCAACGCGGAAGCGCGCGAGGCGGCGAACGGTGGCAATGAGCGTCAGGCGGCCGGGGCGGACAAGGGGAAGCGGTAGGTCGAACGAGTGGCCGGGGGCGAGTTCCCGGGCGCCCTGGATGGATTCTGGGATATGCATGGTGGAGTATCTATGCAAACCAAATTACGGAAACCGCGGGGCAATTCGATCATGGAGAGGTCAATAAAAAGTCAGTAAGTTGTCAGGAGGGCGTGGTTAAGCGGAGCCGCGGCTGAGGGCGCGGGGCGTAACTCGTTGCAGCCGTGGTGGAGTGTGTGGAGGTGTTGCGCGACTTGGCGGGGTTTATGTGTTGCATGTGGGATTACCCGGCGCGCGGCTTGTGGCGGGGGCGCGGGTGGAACAGGGGCGTAATCCATTGTGGGGGTGGGGATGCCGCGCGTCTTGGGACACGCTGGAAGCGGTGTCCCAGCGGGGGGGGTGTTGCATGTGGGATTACCCGGCGAGTGGCTTGTGGCGGGGTTACAAATGAACCGCGTGGTTCAGCAGCCGGTGACTTCAAAGAGGTCGATGGGGTCGGGTTGGCCGGGGAGGGAGACCTGGCTGCCGGAGGAAAAGCGAATGCCGGAGCCGGCGACGA
>JAEUQC010000001.1 GCA_016789905.1 Bryobacterales bacterium
GATGACGTTACCGGGGAAGGGGGTGCGGGTACCGTCGGCGAGGGTGGTGGCGGGGTCGAAGATGGGAAGGAGGGCGCCGGCGGAATCGACGTGGCGGGAGAAGTCGCCGCGGAGGAAGTCGGCGGTGGGCATGCTGACGAGGTTGCCGGGGAGGGGCGGGGAGTTGCGGAGTCCGGCGTAGTTGAAGTTGAAGAAAGTACGGTCCTTGCCGTTGTAGAGTTTGGGAATGATGACGGGGCCGCCGAGGTTGCCGCCGTACTCATTGAAGCGAACGATGGGGCGGGTGCGATTGAAGAACGGGCGGGCGTCGAGCTTATCGTTGCGGAGGAATTCAAAGAGGCCGCCGTGGAAGGAGTTGGTTCCGGAGCGTAGGGTGTAATTGATTACGCCGAAGCCGCGGCCGAATTCGGCGGGGAAGAGGGTGTTCTGGACTTTGAACTCTTCGATGGCTTCATAGGGCGGGGAGGTTTGGGCAAGGAAGCCGGGGTTGGAGGAGAGTTGGGCGGAAATGCCATCGATGAGGACTTCCTGGCCGAATTCGGGGCTTCCGTTGATGCTTTTGCCCCACTGGGTGCCGACGACACCGGGGGTGAGGAAGATGAAGGTCTCGGGCTGGCGGCGGCCGGAGGCGGCGGTGGTGGAGGCGCCGGAGCCGACCTGGATGGGGAGGTCGAGGAGGGTTTGGCGTTGGAGGACAGTGGAGACTTCCGGGGAAGAGGTTTGGAGGGCGATGGAACTGGAGGAGACGGTGACGGCGTCGGCGGTGTTACCGACCTCAAGGATGATGCTGATTTCGGCTTGGGTGGCGGTGAGGACGGAGAGGGATTGGCGGACGGACTTTTTGAAGCCGGCTTTTTCCACCTCAAGGGTGTAGACGGCGGGAGGGAGACCGCGGAGGGTGAAGCCAGCGTCGGTGGACTCGGTGGTGAAAACCTGGTTGGTGGACTGGCTCTTGATGGTGACGCGTGCGCCAGGGACGGCGGCGCCGGAGGAATCGACGACGGTGCCGGTGAGGCCGCCGAGGTTCCCCTGGGCAAAGAGGGGGAGGAAGAGGGCGGCGAGGAGCATGGGCAGGCGAAGCATCGTTACCATAACTTTTCGAGTATGGCTGTAGTACCGGAGAAACGCCAGGATAATACGGTGTGAATGGGGGGATGAGTAGGCCTAATCTTTTTAACAACTTAGCAGGGGCCGTAACGGTTGCATACGGTTATGGGAGGTGATAGACTCCCGTGCTGGAGAAGGGAGGAGGAGGTGGGAGGCGCACCGGTTCAGAGCAATCCGATGACGGCGGCTGGGGAGGCGGGCGTGCGTGCGGCGTTGGGGGAGATACTGGCGAGCCCTGAGTTTCGGACGAGCCAGAAGAGTCAGTTGTTTTTGAAGTATGTGGTGGAGGCTGTGCTGAGCGGGCGGCAGGATTCTTTGAAGGAACGGGTGATCGGTGCGGAGGTGTTTGGGCGGGCGCCGGGATTTGAGACGGCCGGGGATTCGATTGTGCGTGTGAAGGCGACGGAGGTGCGGCGGCGGCTGGCGCGGTACTACCAGGAGCGGGGCGGGGGGGGATTACGGATCGAGTTGCCGACGGGGTCGTATGTGCCGGTGTTTCATTGGGAGGAGGCGGCGGCGCCGGCGGAGGATGTGGAGGAACGGGCGGCGGGGGTGACGGCGGCGCGGGGCGGACGGCGGACGGTGCTGTGGGCGTTGGGATTGACGGGAGTTGGGGCGGCGGGATGGGTGTGGCGTCCGCGGACGAGAGCGGTGCGGGTGTTTTGGGGACCGTTGCTGGACGCGCCGGGAGAGATGGTGGTGTGCGCGAGCGGGGCGCCTGGGGTGACGGCGACGGACCAGGCGGTGGTGGAGGCGCTGCGGCGGCCGCAGGCGGCGGAGGCGACAATTAAGCTGAGTCAACTGGCGTTGAGCCGGCAGGCGCAGACTTCGTGGCCGACGGTGCAGGCGATTGTGGATGTGAGCCGGATGCTGGCCGAGGAGCGGAAGGCGTTTCGGGTGCGGGTGGCCGATGAGATGTCGTTTGAACAGGTGAAGAGCCAGCCGATTGTGTTGATCGGAATGTTTTCGAACCCGTGGACGATTGAACTGACGCGGCACCTGCGGTTCAGCTTTGAGCGGGCCGGAGAGGGGGAGTATCTGGTGAAAGACGCGCAGCGGCCGGGAGTGGTGCGGCAGGTGAAAGGGCTATATCCAACGTCGGCGATGCCGGTGGATTATGCGTTGGTGACGCGGTTGGTGGATGTGGCGGCGGACCGTCGGGTGATTGCGATGGGAGGCATATCGGGGCTGGGGACACGGGTGGCGGCGGACTTTGCGACGAATGCGCGGAATTGGGAGCAGTTCGCGCAGACGGCGCCGGCGGGGTGGGAGCAGCGGAATTTGCAGGTGCTGCTGGAGACGCGGATTGTGGGGGACACGCCGAGCCCGCCGACGATAGTGGCGGCGCATGTTTGGTGAGTGAGTGGGGCAGCAACAAGGACAGGAGCGCCATCGTAGAGAGGGTCGAGGGTGCTCCCTGAGACCATTGAGCGCTTTGATGCCGAGAAGACCGGAGGGAGAGGGAGCGTTGACTGTCATGCCGTTCGCAGCGCGGAGCGAGGGCTTGCGGATGCCGGGAGGTTTTTGCGGTGTTAGGTACGTTGCTCAGCGTTGCGTTGGCCGGGAAGCCGGCTGCGCGAGCGTGCATAGCCGAGGTGCGTTCGGGGAATGACGGCTTCCGGGGACCATTCGTACCGGCTCGCCGGCGGTCCGATAACCGGCAACGTCATTTGGGTCGCGGTGGCAGATAGTCAGCACTTTGTGTCCAGCGCAAGAAGCTGTCGGTAAAACCCGGATCGGCGAGGAGGAGAGGAGGGCACAACATGCTGCCCGCAATGCCAGTCCGGCTGGTTTGACACGGCGATGGTGTGGCGAGACCAAATCGCGGCAAATTGGGGAAAGCGCGTTAGCGGTGGCCCCGGTTTTGCCGTCTGTTTCGGAAGGGATCAACGCGCCGCGCAACGCAAATCGTGCCTTCACGTTGCCGAGGCTGGCGAGCATCGCGGGCTAAGTTGTGCGGGAGGGGATTTGCAGGCCGGCGCCACAATTCTTTGCGATTGCCGTACCATTCCAAGAGGGGTTCATTTTGCGCCAACACCCGATTGCCGTAGTCGCCGGCAGCCTTCGTCGCGACACGTCGAAGCAAACGCTGGGAAAGCAAGCACCGGGGGAGATGGCGTTGGTGAACCTAGAGAGTGGCGTCATGTGGATCCGGGCCGGTAACGCGAAGAATGGGGCTCATGGTTTCATTGAAGACGGCAACGGTGATGCCTCGCGACTCCGTGGCCGGGGCGGTTGGACGGGGAAGCCTGAGGATTGGTTGAGGCCGCATTCGCCTTGCAGCGAGGAGATGGAGTGACGTCAATGAGCCGATCGTCAGACGGGCCGCGTATGCCGGTGCTTTTCATAGGGCACGGAAACCCGATGAACGCCATCCGCGAGACGCCTTTCAGCCGCGCGTTGGGGAAAATCGGAGAGGAGTTGCCGCGCCCCAAGGCCGTTCTGTGTGTCTCCGCGCATTGGATGACACAAGGGGCAACGCGGGTAACTCACATGCGTAACCCGCGAATCATCTATGACTTTTATGGTTTCCCTCAGGAATTGTTTGCTGTTCAATATCCTGCTCCGGGAGATCCGGAAACGGCCGAGCGGGTTATGGCGAAGTCCTCGGACCCGGTTATTCAGGCGGACGAAGGCGCATGGGGACTCGACCATGGGGCGTGGTGCGTGCTGAAACATATGTACCCGGCGGCGGATGTGCCTGTCCTTCAATTGAGCATCGACATGACCAAGGGGCCGGCGTTTCATTACGCTCTCGGCAGGAAGCTAAAGGAGTTCCGCCACGAGGGAGTCCTCTTGGTGGGTAGCGGCAATGTGGTCCATAATCTGCGGCGGGTCAATTTAGCCGACGATGCCCGGCCGCTGGACTGGGCCGTTGCGTTTGACGAGTGGTTGAAGCAACGGCTGGAGGAGAGGGACTACGACTCGGTGATTCACAGGGCCATGGATACAACCGCCGGGAAACTTAGCATCCCGACACCGGACCACTGGTTCCCCCTCCTTTACACTTTAGGGGCGGCGGACGAAGCCGATTCGCTGCGCTTTGAGTATGAAGGCATCGAAAACGCATCGATATCGATGCGGTGCCTGAGCCTGGGCCGGTAGAGCGTAGATCCAGGTTCGTTTTTTGGACGGGATTGCATCCGTGATTTTCAAGCGTCCAGACGAAATGGTAATCATCCCGTTGTGCTTCGGGCACTTGATGCGGCCGGTACGGTTGTGTGTGCCGCAAGCGTTACACCTACCGGAGCAAGGCCCACACTGGAGCATTTCGGTGTCGTGGCGGTTTCGTTTGTCACGGCGACGAAGGATGGCATGGCTTGTGAGGCTTTGATGGGGGTTGTACTCCCCTGTTCCGATGCGAGGCTGGAGATACTTGGCGGTGTCCTCTCTGGCCGGAGCGATCATGTTGTTTTGTTTCTGCAGGTGGCGGCGTGTGCGGTGACGCAATTGTACTTGAGGTCCGCGCGGCACTTCGCAGGGAAATGCACGCGGCTGTGCCGATGGGTACCTGCAAAGCCGATGCCGGTAGCGCAACAGGTCGGCGGGCGGACCTGGCGGCGGCCGCAGTCGCGAGCGCGTGCTTCCCGCGCCGGCTGTAAGGCCATTCGCCGGGGCGGCGGGAGCGGATAGAATAGTCGAAACTTTATGCTGCTTCGCTGTGTTGCGTTTTTGATTGGATTGGTGCTGCCGGCCGTGGCCGCGGCGTTGCCGGAAGGCCCGGGAAAGGCGGAGACGACGCGGCTATGCGGGAAGTGCCATTCGTTGGACCAGGCGGTGTCGTTGCGGCTATCGCGAGGCGGGTGGACGGAATCGATTACGAAAATGGTGAACCTGGGGGCGCAGGGCTCGGAGGCGGAGCTGAATGCCGTTTTGCTGTATTTGGTGAAGCACTACGGCGCGGCGGAAGGGGGAGAAAGCGGCGCGGGGGCGACGGCGACGGTGACAGCGGGAGCGATTGGCCCGGCGGCGCCGGCGAGCGCGCCGTGGCCGGCGGCGGGGCACCCGGCCGATGGGGCGCGGGAGTGGCAGACGTATGGGCACGACGCGGGGGCGATGCGGTTTTCGCCGTTGCGGCAGATTACTCCGGGAAACGTGAACCAATTGAAAGTGGCGTGGGTATATCACATGCGACCGAAGGGCTTTTCGGCGCCGCCGTTGGGGCAGCGGCGGGCGGCGGCGAATGCGCCGGCCGGGGACGAGCCGGAGACGCGGGGACGGGGGCAGTTCGGGAGCGGTTTCCGGCCGAGCGAGGTGACGCCGTTGGTGATACAGGGCGTGATGTACGTTACGACGCCGTATGGGCGGGTGGCGGCGCTGGACCCGGTGACGGGCGGGGAGATATGGAACTACGCGCTGCCGGCGGGGGTGCCGTCGACACGGGGGCTCGAGTACTGGCCGGGGGATGGGAAGACGGCGGCGCAGGTGGTGTTTGGGTCGTCGGACGGGAAGCTGTATTCGCTGGACGCGCGGACGGGGAAGCCGAATGCGGGGTTCGGGGATAACGGCGTGGTGAACCTGAACACCGAGGCGATCATGCATGGGCTGCCGGGGCGGAATGCGATGACTTCGCCGCCGATTGTCTATAAGCATTTGGTGATCACCGGGGGGACGACGCAGGAGAATCCGCCGCTGGGGCCGGCGGGCGATGTGCGGGCGTGGGATATGCGGACGGGGAAGCTGGTGTGGACGTTCCATTCGGTGCCGCAGCCGGGGGAGAAGTTTCATGAAACGTGGCCGGGCGAGAGTTGGAAGAACCGGTCCGGAGTGAATGTGTGGACGTTTTTGACGGTGGATGCCAAGCGCGGGATTGTTTATATGCCGTTTGGAGCGCCATCGGTGGATCAATATGGCGGGGACCGGCCGGGCGACAATTTGTACGGGACGAGTCTGGTGGCGGCGGATGCGAATACGGGGAAGTATTTGTGGCATTTCCAGGTGGTGCATCATGACATTTGGGACGTTGACTTGACGGCGGCGCCGGCGCTGTTTGACGTGAAGCAGGGCGGGAAGGTGATACCGGCGGTGGCGGCGGTGAGCAAGAACGGGCTGCTGTTTTTGTTGGACCGGGTGACGGGGAAGCCGATTTATGGCGTTGAGGAACGGGCGGTGGCGGCGAGCGAGGTTCCGTTGGAGCGGGCATCGAAGACGCAGCCGTTTCCGGTGAAGCCGCCGCCGCTTTCGCGGATGACGTTTTCAAAAGAAGAGGTGGCGACGGTGACGCCGGAGTTGGAAGCGCGGTGCCGGAAGCTGATGGAAGGGATGCAGATGGGCGGGCCGTATCTGCCGCCGGCGTATAACCGGCTGCGGGTGCAGTTTCCGGGGAACCATGGGGGCGTGAACTGGGGCGGGGTGTCGGTGCATCCGGAGATGGGGCTGTTGTTTGCGAATGTGAATGAGTTGGGGCAGGTGTCGGGTTTGCGGGATCATGACCGGGCGGCGGGGCCGGCTTCGGGGGCCGGGCAAGGGAACCGCGTGGACCCTGGAGGGCCGTATGAGGGCTTTCCGGGCGGGGGGCGGTTTAGTGTACGAGGGATGGGGCCGCAGCAGTTGCCGTGCCAGCAGCCGCCGTGGGGGGAACTGGTGGCGGTGAATGTGAATACGGGGGATATTGCGTGGCGGTCTCGGCTGGGGGTGACGGATAACTTGCCAGAGGGGAAGAACAATACG
>JAEUQC010000004.1 GCA_016789905.1 Bryobacterales bacterium
GGCAGCCAAACCAGCCGAACCCGCACCACAGGCACCCGCGGCAGACGTTTCCACCGGCCGCTTACGCCCAAATTATGTTCTGGGTCCTGGCGATCAGATCATGATTCGCGCCTTCGAAATGGAGGAACTCAGCGAGCGGCCCTATCTAATCGACGGGGATGGCAACATCAACCTCCCGCAGTTGGGGCGTCTCGCCGTCAGCGGCTTAACGGTTGAACGTGTAGAGGGACTGTTGGTTGAACGGATGCGCACCTTTGTGCAGCGCCCGCAAGCAACCGTCACGATCGTCCAGTTTCGGAGTGAGCCGGTGTTCTTCGTGGGCGCCTTTAAGGCGCCTGGCATCTATCCGCTACAAGGGCGACGGACATTAGTTGAAGTGTTGTCTACTATTGGTGGTCTCCAGCCGAATGCAAGCCGCCGTATCAAAATAACGCGCCGGAAGGAAATGGGGCCATTGCCGCTGCCTGGCGCAATTGAATCCACCGACGGCAAGACAACTAGCGCCGAAATTAGCATGGGGAGCTTACGCGAGAATGTAAATCCGGCGGAAGACATCGTTCTGCAGCCATTTGATGTGGTAAGCGTCGAGCGCGCTGAAATGGTTTACGTCAATGGGGAAATCGGAAAGGTTGGCGGGTTTGAACTCGGAGAACGCGAATCGATCTCGGTGGTACAGATCATCAGTCTGGCGGGAGGCCTCTCGAAGGACGCCATGCCAGCCAAAGCGCGCATCTTGCGGCCGGTGCTGAATAGTTCCCGCCGCAGCGAGGTGCCCGTCGACATTACGCGTATTCTGGCTGGCAAGGATAATGACTTCCCGCTGCTGCCGAACGATCTGCTGTATATTCCGCGAGCATCCAGTTGGAAGAAGACGGCCGGCCGGGTGGCCTTGATCGCCCTGCCGCTTTCCACCACTTTCATTTACGTCCTCCTGCGGTAACCATACACCGCCGCATTCGCATCAGGAATGAGAAAGACAGTTTAGTTTGTCAGGCAGCACACCAGATCGAAACACATACCGGGCTGTAGGCCCAGTACGGCGTGACTGGGCTCCATCGCCCCAACTCGATACTTCTCCCACGCCGGAAGGGCCCGGAATACAGCTTCCGCAAGCGCTATGGCGGGCGAAGTGGTGGCTGCTGCTCGCCTTTTTCCTCGGAACCGTGGGCGGATTCCTACGTGTTGTTCTCACCGCGCCAACCTACAGCGCATCCAGTGTCGTCGAACTCATGGGCATAAATGAAAGCTTCATGGGGATGAACCAGTTTGACCAGCAGGCCGGAACGGGCAGCTATTCCAACACCGCCGCCAATGTTCAGACACAGATCAGGATTCTGACCGGCTCAACGATGCTCACCCGGGTTACTGAACGTGTCAATCTGGAAATGACACCTATCACCAGTACCCCTCAAGACATCTACAGCAAAGTGCGGCTCCGCCTTGGTGTGATTTCCCAGGAGCCAGTCGAGATTATGAAACAAGCCGTCCGGGAGGCCGCCATGTCAACGCGGGCCAATGGCGTAGGCGCTTCACGATTACTGCAAATCAGTTGTGAATCCAGTTCTCCGGAAGTCGCAACGGCCTTTGCTAACGCATTGGCGTCTGAATTCGTTTCCCTGAACTCGCAGAGCCGCTCGGCGAATGCGCTACGAACCACCCAATGGCTGGAAGGCCAGTTGGAAGAGGCCAAAAGCCGTATCGAGCAGTCGGAAGCCAAGCTGCAGGAATTCGTTCAAAAAGAGGGATTGGCCGCGATCCTCGACCAACAGGCGCTGGCGGACAGTAAGGTACGCCAGTTGCAAGGCGATCTTTCCGCGATGCAAGTGGAACGTATCGCGAAGCAATCCCGATGGGAACTCGCAAAGTCCAGTTCCATTGAGTCGCTGCCGGAGTTGCTCGATGACGGCCGGATGAAAGAACTCCGCGGTAAACTGACGGAGTTGCGAAGAGAGCGCGCCCAGCTTACGGCCACCCTGACGCCCAGTCACTATAAGGTCCAACGTATTGACGCGCAGATCACCGAAATCGATCAGACGCTACAGAAGGAAAAAGCGAATCTCGTCCAGCGCATTCAGAACGAATACGAAGCGGCGTTGCGACGGGAAAAGATGACGTCTGCCTCTTATCACTCGCAGTCGCAGATTCTTGCCGGCCAGGCAGGTAAATCCGCTCAATACGGGCTGATGAAGAGGGATGTGGAGATGGCGCGACAGACCTACAATACCCTTCTCCAGCAAACCAATCAGGCCAATGTCGTCGCGGCGCTTCCTACGAATAATATCCGCGTGATCGAACAGGCAAGTGTGAATGGCGTGCCCATACGTCCGAAGCCATCGCGGGACATTCCAATGGGATCCGTACTGGGATTGGCCACGGCCGTTGGCGTCGTATTTCTTTTGGAGCAGTTGAAGGCCAAGAAACTGGCGAAGGTGTTCACCGTACCCGGGCACATGTTTCACGCTTTGCGGGTGCCAGAGTTGGGAGCGATTCCAACGCTCGGGCCGGCTGCGATTCCACGGCCAGCACGACGCTTCTCGTTCGGTAGTGCAAAGTCGGCGCTGGAGGCGCCCGTGGAAGAACCAAAAGAGTTGGTTGCCTGGAGCCAGCGATCATCCCTTTCGGCTGACTCGTTCCGTTATACGCTTACCTCTCTATTGGGTGGCGAAACACCCCCACAACTCGTAATCGTAACGAGCCCCGGCCCTGGAGAGGGGAAAACCACATTCGCGACAAATCTAGCGGCGGCTGCCGCCGCCACTGGGCGGCGCACCTTAATTGTCGATGGCGATGTCCGGCGCGCCAGGCTGCACAAACTATTCGACACGCCGCTTTACCCCGGACTTACCGAACTGCTTACGGCAGATAAGCTAACCGGCGACGGTGTCGAAAGCCAGCACATTCGGCAAACCAGCGTTCCGGGAATGTACCTGCTCCCTGCTGGCTCCCTGCAAGCTGGAGAATCACCAGCCGAAATCCTTTTTTCCCCCCGGCTAGCCGCATTACTCGCGGCCCTAAAGCAGGAGTTTGATCTGATCCTTGTCGATACCGCCCCGGCCCTGTATTTTCCTGACTCCAGGCTGTTGGGCAAACTGTCGGACGGCGTCATATTGGTAATTCGATCCGGCGTGACGCAAAGAGACACCGCACAATCCGTGGCGCAACGCTTCTTGATTGACCGCGTACCCGTGCTGGGGACCGTGTTGAACGACTGGTCGCCGGGTGCGGATACCGCGTACGGCTATGGCTCCTCCTACACAGCGGATATGCAATGATCCCTCGCGCCACGCAGATTTGGCTCCAGATCGGATAGCCACGCTCCGCTCACACTCTCTTTACTAATCGTCTATTCGCACTGTGCCCCATATATCCACCATACTTTCTCTCTTTAATAAGGCGTATTCGCTCGCCCGGCCATATGGCCGCAAGAAGCTAGTGATCGTCTTTTTGTGGGTACTTGCGCAAGGCACCGTGCAGGTAATAGGGGTCACATCGATCTTTCCTTTTCTAACGGTAGCGGCTGAGCCAGATCGAATGCGGGAATCCCAAGTCGGTAAATGGATATTATCCGCACTTCCGCCGATGGACGATCACCGGTTACTGCTTGTATCCGGGATCACCGCCATAGCATTGCTCTTCATATCCAACGCTCTGAATCTCTGGAGTGAAGTGGCCAGGGTTCGCTACGGACATCAGTTCGGTCACTGGCTCCGGATGCGGCTGATTCGAAGGATCACCTCACAACCGTACTCGTTTTTTCTTCACCACAACTCGAGTGTCCTGCTGAAGAAGGTCACGAGCGATGTCTACCAGTACGTCAACGGAGTATTGTTGCCGCTTCTGGACAGCGGCGCCCGCCTGCTTACCGTCGCGCTCCTTTTGTCGCTTGTTTGCATCGTGAACCCCGAGGTTGCCTTCTACGCCGGTACTAGTCTTGGCTTCTTCTACGTGGGCCTGTTTCTGTACTTAAACCGGCGGCTTCGTGCCACATCCAGCGGAATGAACAACGCGCAGCGCGCTTCCTGGCATGAGGCCGGTCAATTGCTGAGCGGAATCAAGCCAGTGAAGGTGCATCGCGCCGAAGAGCACTTCATCAGCCGGTTCTCCAAACATTCGGCGGTGCAGGCCAACCTGTTATCCTGGGTGCCGGTTTACGCCAACGGGCCACGCTATCTGGTTGAACCGCTGGCATTTGGCGGTTTGGTGCTGACGATTTTGATTCTGGCTGTCCAGGGAAAAGATTTCACATCCGTGATTCCCGTTCTCGGCGTAGTGGCACTTGCCGGGTATCGCCTCATTCCCACGCTTCAACTACTTTATGGCCAAGTGGCACAGCTAACCACCATGAGCCACCACCTCGATGAGGTCTACGAAGAGTTCATCGCCGTGGAGCACCAGGCGGCCAGCCATGATGACCCTGCTCGTCCACAAAGGCCGCTACCTTTCGAGCGGACACTAACGTTGGAAAAGGTGAGTTTCCTGTATTCCGGGGCTCACGCACCAATTTTGAAGGACGTTTCGCTCACCATTCCGAAGAACTCTTCGGTCGCTTTCATTGGTAGGACCGGTTGCGGGAAGTCGACGCTTCTGGATCTCATTCTCACTCTTCAACGCCCCACTTCCGGTCGCCTGTTGGTTGACGGAAAAGAACTGTCCCAGGGAGACTCCGCTTCCTGGCTCGCCGGAATCGGATACGTGCCGCAAGACATCTTCTTAATCGATGACACCATCACGGCCAATATCGCCCTGGGTGTCCGAGAAGACGAAGTTGATCACCGTCGCCTGAAAGAAGTGTGTGCGATTGCGCAGATCCTCCCAATCATTGAGCGGGATTTTCCGGAGGGATTCCAGACCGTGGTTGGAGAACGAGGCGTACGGCTATCGGGCGGTCAACGCCAGCGTATCGGTTTGGCCCGCGCCTTGTACCATCGCCCGCAGATCCTGATTCTGGACGAAGCAACCAGCGCTCTCGACCAAGCTACCGAAGCCGATCTGGTGGAAGCCCTCGAGCCGCTTAAGGGAACGCTCACTATGTTAATCGTCGCTCATCGACCGGCGACCGTGGAGCGATGTAGTGTGGTGTATGCCCTTGAGTCCGGGCGCGCGGTTGCCGTGACACACCCCTGTCATCCGGTGACAGAGCAGGCATAGATAAAGAGAAAGCAGAGCGTAGCCCGGTGGACGCACTCCTTCCCAATACGGCTCATCCGCCCCGTTTGGCGCGCTTGCGGATGAGCCGTTGATTTTGGAAGTCAGGATACCGCGGAACGAAGTGTCTCAGCCTCAGCAAACCATTTCTGCAGCGCTAGATCCTATCGATGGACAGAAGGCGAGTCACGGCCACAAACGCCATGATATTCAAGCCCTTCGGGGTATCGCGATCCTGGCTGTATTGCTCTACCACGCAACCGGGGACTTCTGGGCGGGCGGGTACCTGGGCGTGGATCTATTCTTTGTTGTCTCCGGCTTTCTCATCACCCGGTTGATCGCTTCCGATATCGATCGCGGTACATTCACGCTCCAGTCGTTCTATGTGCGTCGTGTCAAGCGGCTGCTCCCTGCCGCATACGTCACCTTCTGTTTCACGGCGATTCTTTCAGCCATCCTGCTCACTCCCTGAGAATACAATGCGTTTGTAAAGCAACTACTTGGTTCGGTTACTTTTTCCGCCAATATTATTTTGTTTCGGCAGATTGACTATTTCGCCGGTGAGGCCGACATTAAGCCTCTCCTCCATACTTGGTCGCTGGCGATCGAGGAACAGTTCTACTTCGTTTTCCCTCTCGTCCTTCTGTGGACCAAGAAAAGGCTCCGCATTGTGGTCCTGCTGTCCTTATTCGGCTGCAGTTTGGCGCTCTGTATGGTTCTCGCATCGATTCATCCATCAGCCGCCTTCTATTTTGCGCCCACACGAGGCTGGGAACTCCTGTTCGGCGCACTGTGTGCATTGACGCCTTTTCTGCCGCTGCCAGATCGAAGCAGTCGTATTGCAGGGGTGGTAGCGCTCATCATCCTTATCCTCCTCTTTGTCTCTCCACCCGACCACACCCATCCTCGCGGGAACGCAATTCTCTGCACGATCGCCACAGCCGTTCTGCTTCTCTATCGGCAACCCATCCTGACGAGCGGCCCTGTTGCCTTCGTGTTATCCAAGCTCGGCGACTGGTCTTACTCTCTCTATCTGATTCACTGGCCGCTGCTCGCATTTTCCTACAACATTTTTGCCGGCGCGCCTCCCGCCACCGCCACCGCCGCTGTTGTGATCGCCTCATTGCTCCTCGCATACCTACAATTCCGCTTCGTAGAGGAACCGTTTCGGCGCTCCGCCGCTTCCTCACCCCGTGTCGTCTTTTCCTGCGCAGCACTTGGCGCCGCTACCTGCTTTGTTCCTCACTGGCTTCTGGCCGGCAACCGTCCCCCGCCAAACGACGCGGCCTACCAACGCCGCGCGAACGTGGGGTTGTCGAAGGAGTGTGACTACAAAGACCTGTTCGTAGCCAAGCAAACCTGCGTCATGGGACCGGCGCCCATGGTCGCCGTCTGGGGAGATAGCATCGCGATGAGCCTTGTGGAAGGTATACGCTCCACACTGCCGGTTTCGCGCAGCCAGTTGCTTCAGGCGACAAGAAGCGAATGTGGCCCGGCGATGGGTCTTGTTCCCGCTCCGCGCGGCAAACACGATCCCGCCCGAGCGGCGGCATGTGTCGCTTTTAACGAATCCGTTCTGCGCGTCTTAACAACGAATTCATCAATAGATGCCGTCGTGCTCTCGGCTTCCTTCAGCCGTTATGCGCAACCAAGGGATAGCTTCTACCGGAACGGAACGGTCGAACCACAGACGCAGGACGTAGCACTGCATTCGTTTGCCGATACAATCGAGCGGCTCAAGACAGCCGGGAAGAGAGTCGTCTTGGTGGCCCAGCCTCCATCAATAGACGTCAATATAGGGCTGTGTCTCGAGCGGCAAATGAGTCGCCTTTTTACCCGCGCGCCGGGCGACTGTGCCATCCCACGAAGAACATATGAACAGATGCATGAGCCATCCATTCGTTTAGTGCGCGCGATCGGATTGCGTACGAATACACCGATTGTGTGGCCAAGCGACTTCCTATGCCAGCAAGATGTCTGTGAAACGCAGCATGAGGGCAGTCTGTTATACGTCGATCGCGGCCACCTATCCTACGCCGGTTCTGCCCTGCTTGGAAAGCGAGTGAATTTCGGAACCCTGCTGTTTCCGTAATGTAGTATCGCCATACCGGTTGCCACTATCTCTCCGTGTGCCGCATGCTCCCACTGTGCATCGTCATTTTTATACTCCTTGGACTGCAGTTGCTTCTGGGCGCCGCGCTCATTCGCCGTCCGCAGGGTATTGAATCCTGGGAACCACCTCAATTGCTTCGGGCGGTCTGGACAGGATTTGCGGCGCTTCTCGTTCTCTCGCTTGCCATCGCCGCTACCGGACCCGTTTCTCCAATGCGGTCGGCGATTTCGCTCGGCGCCGCTGGCGCTATCAGTCTCTATCGGCTCCGCGGAACGCGCGTCAATTGGCTGTCGGGGAGAGGCGCGGCCTGGGCCGCCTTCGCCGTCTGTGCTGCCGTCGTGTCTTGCAGCATTTCCGCATCCAGTCTAGCCGTCCCGTCAGACACTGGGCTCTATCATATGTCGGCGGTCAGGTGGTACGCCGAGCATGGCATCATCGATGGCCTCGGACTGCTTCATATCCGGTTAGCCTACGTCAGTTCATGGTTCTCTCTAGCGGCCATCTTTAACCACGGGATTCTCAGTTCCTCGCCTCCGGCCCTTCCCGGTGCGCTGGCCTCAACACTTCTCCTTCTGCAACTAGCCATTCACCTCCGGGCGATTTGGACTGCGGAAGACTCCTGGTTAGATCGTGGCATGGTCTGTGTTCTTGTATCGATCGGTTGGTTGACGTGGCTGGGGCGGGAGACTTTTACGAGTCCAGACTGCGGAGTGACCGCATTGATCGTTGCGGCGTACTGGATGCTGGCGGACGCGGCTGCTGGCGAGCAAGAAGCAGGCTTTCGGCATGAGGTGATGATAGTGGCCGCCGCAGCGGCCACTATCAAGCCCACGGCTCTTTTCCTGCTTTTATTCATCGCGGTTCTTGCTTTTACTCCCATGATTTGGCGGAGGCAATGGAGCGGTTTTGCGAGCCTCGGGATGGCACTGGCTATCCCTTCCGGCGTGCTATGTTACGCGACGTGGCGCGCCAGCGGTTCGCTGCTCTTTCCATCGCCGGTGTCGTTGCTGATACTCCCAACACCATGGACGATCCCGTCCACGACATGTGATCTGTTTTCCAGCGTCTCGAGAGAATGGAATAGACGATTGCTTTGGATCGATGCTCCGCCTGGAGGTGTATCCTCACCGGGATGGCTTGCGCCGTGGATCGTCTACTATTGGCCGCATGTCGCCTCCATTGCCGGTGTCTTTGCCGTCAGCGTGGCTGCCTTCTGGAGACAGGGCGTCTTATTGCGTGACCGTCCGTTCGCTCACCCGCTCGTACTCGCTGCCTTGCTAAGTCTATTTGGAACCGCTTACTGGTTCATCCTTGGCGCGGCGCCGCGGCTGGGAATCGGATACACCATTCTCCCCTTGGTCTCGGCCGGCCTGTTTTCTTCCCAGCGGCTCTTGGCACTTCTAGCCGTCACCTTCGCGCTGCTGCCATTGTTACCCGCTATGTCCAGCACTCAGCCCGGCATCGCGCTGGTCTTGCTGCTGACGCTGGGAGTGCTTGGCCTCATCCTAGCCCCGTCCAGCTTTCTGCGGCACCGGCGGCCCCAAATGACAGTACTGCTCCTGTCCGCGTTCGCCGGTCTCGCGATGGGAAGGGAATGCGCCATCACACTCCGGGCCCGCGTCCGGAGCGAAGGAATCGTCTCGGCACTGCTCGTTCCCCCACATTTTCCTGCAATCGCCATCCGCACACTCAAGTCTGCGGATGTGGAATATGTCAGTCCCGCCACCGGTGATCTCTGTTGGGCGGCACCACTTCCTTGCACCCCCTATTTGAGCGTGCGGCAGATCGCTTTACTGCGTCCGGAGCGAGGTATTGAGGGCGGCGTGAAGATTATCGATCCCGCCGTCCCCGAAGGATTTCTCAATGCAAGTCGTATCCCCGCCACAGGCAAATAACTTCCAATGCTGACCATTTTCGCCTGTCCGAAACCTTTCAC